>JBEBXH010000015.1:0-83410 GCA_040391785.1 Victivallis vadensis | reverse complement strand
TTGCCGCCGTCCATGGCGGACTCCGCCGCGTAGATGCCGGGCAGCGTCATGCGCAAACTTTCCTTCAGGGGAACCGGCGCGGCCTTCGCACCTGAGTGAAGCGCCTTGAGGAAGATGCCCCACAGATAATTGTCCGCTCCGCCGTGGCCGAAACTTAAGCCGATCCCGTGCGGCATGAACCCGATCGGCAGCTCCGTCAGCGTTTTCATGCCGTAAATCTTGTTGGAATTGACAAATGTTTTCGCACTTTGGCCGCCGCGCGCCGACAGATGCTCGAAATATCCCTCGGTGCCGAATACCCGGTACGAATGATTTCCGCAGCCGGCGTTGTTGACGAATGAAATCGTCAGGCGCGTCACCACATCGGACTCTGTCCGAAAATGCGCCGTCATCAGGTCGTTTGCCCCCTCGAAATCCGTGACGTGGCTGCCGGTGTTCAAACAAGACACCTCGCGCAGGTCTTCACTCAAAATGCTCAGCAGCGGGCCGAGCGAATGCGTGCAGTAGCGGATCGGCTGGTAAGCCTTGCGCCACGGGGTTTCCGCCCACAAACTCCGGATGTCGTGGATATATTCGGCTTCCAGATAAAAGGGTTTGCCGAGTGCGCCCTGCCGGTGAAAATCCTGCATCGCCTGGACAAAGCCCCACCCCAGCGTGGTGGCCCCGGTCATCAACAGCCCCTTTGACTCGAGGTGAAGCTCCCAGAGCATCTGCGCTTCCTCAACACTGCTGACCGTGGGAATGTCCGAATAAACATGGATTCCCCGCCGCAGCGCCTTGGCGCAGAACTCGGCATGACAATCGGCAGGCGTTTCCACCATCACGATATCGAGCTTGGCCTCTTCCAACATCCGGTCATAGTCTTCATAAAACTTCACATCGGGCATGGTCTTGACCATGGCTTCTTCGCCGCGCTCTTTGTGCTCCTCCAGCCACAGCGCCGGATTGATATCACACGCCGCCACCGGCTCCAGTTCATTGAAAGCACCCGCAGCGCCCCGGAACATCGCCCGTCCGCGGTGCCCCAGCCCGACCACTCCAAACCTGAATTTCTTCATATCCCTGAATTCCTTACAGTGACAATATTTTAAGTTCGGTCACACCGTTATGCACAATGCGCTTGCCGCTCTTCCGCGCCTCATCGGCCTTGCAAATGGCGTCGCCGATCGCGGCGGCGGCGTTCTCCACAAACTCGCCTTCGATCTTCGCGCCGAGCTCGGCGGAAGCTTTCTGCGGATGGCCCATCACGCCGATTTTCACATCCACGCGCTGCGAGGTGTTGACGATTTCCTGCTTCAAATCCGTGAAGGATTCCAGATGCTGGTAGCTGTCCGGGTTGGAACGCAGGCGCTCGGCCACTTCGGGCTCATCCAGCACGATTTCCTCGCGCACCACTTCCGGGCACCAGTGCAGCAGCAGCGACGTTTCCACCTGCGCCGCGTGATAATCCTGCTGCCGGAAAAGCTCCGTCCACGTGGGCGAGAAATCCCAGATCGGCAGCATCAGGATCAAATCGTCGTGCAGTGCCGGGTTCAGCCATTTCAAGATCCGCAGCGATTCTTTCAGGTGAAACATGCTTTCGCTGCCGCCGTGACCCGGTATGATGATGAAATTACGAAACCCCTGCAGGCTCAGTGATTCGATGATCTCGCCAACCAGATTCGAAAACGTGTTCGGCTTCACGTTGATCGTCCCCGGCAGCATCCCGCCGGAAAACGTGTAGTTGAGCACCGGTGCGATCAGACAGTCCAGGCGCTTCGCCAAAGCCAGCGAGGAGTACTCCGCGTTGCGGATATCCACGTCCAGCGGCAGGTGATAACCGTGCTGTTCGCACAAAGCGTAGGGTATGATCACGGTCTGTTTCGTTTTCAGATATTCCTGAACGTCTTTCACGGTCAGGTGCCGCATTTCATGGCTTTTCATATGGATAAACTCCTTGCATTTTTTAGCATCTGCCATGATTATATTGTTTTTTTTGAAAAAATCAAGACTTTTTTACTTATAAATGTTGATTTTTCATGCATTTATATTATAATTATGATACGATAGCGAATTATAAATAGCATTCAAGGACATCAAAAATGAGCAGAAAAGAACATTTGCGTTCTGAAATCATCAACATATTCCTGATGAGCGGCTCGATCGGCCGCCCGGATTTGATCCAGCGGACCGGGGCCCGCGCCGCCACCGTATTAAAAGTCATCGACGAATTGAAGGCGGAGGGCATCATCACCGAACCCGACCGCACCGGCCTGAAAACCGGCCGCCGCGCCCCCTTGCTCCAACTGAACAGCGATCACCTCTGGACGCTCGGAATCGATTTTCAGACCGACCGGATCATCGGGGCCCTCGTCAACCTGAAAGGCGAAATCATCGATTCCGTGGAGAAACCCGCCCGGCAGCGCGGCACCCCCGCCACCTGCTGCGAGGAAATCCGCGAAGTCGTCAACCAGCTGAAACAGCAGAACGCCGGCGACTGGGACAAAGTCAAGGGAATCGGGTTCGCCGACCCCGGACTGGTGGACAGCGAAAACGGCATTTCGCTGCGCGCGGTCAATATCCCCGGCTGGGAAAACGTCAAAACCGGCAAATGGCTGAGCACCGAATTCCGCTGCAGCGCCGTCATCTGGCCGGAATGCATGGTGAAAACCTATATGGAATACCTGACCCGCTACACCGCCGCGCCGCCGGAAAGCCTGTTCCACATCAGCCTCGGCGAAGGAATCGGCGGCGGCTTCATCAAATACGGCGAATGTTTCATCGGGGCCAACAACCGCGCCATGGAAATCGGCCACGTGATCGTGGCGCCGGAGGGCCCGCTGTGCCAGTGCGGCAACCGCGGCTGCCTCGAGGCCCTGGCCGGTTTCAACGGCATCAAACGCAAAGTCAAGGAAGTCATCAACAGCGGCGTCGACACCGAACTCTCGCTCAACGACTTCACGCTGCAGCGCTTCGTGGAGTGCTCGCGCCGCGACAAAGCCGCCCGGATCATCGCCGGCGAAATCTGCACCAGCATCGGCACCGCGCTCGCCACCGTGGTCACGCTGCTGAACCCCTCAATGATCGTCCTGAGCGGCGAAACCGCCGCCCTCGGCGAATTGCTGCGCAACGACATCCGGCGCATCCTGAACTCCAGCTGTTTTGGCGGCTCGGTGGAAAAACTGCAGATCGAATTCTCGATCCTAGACCCGCAAGCCACCGCCCGCGGCGCCGCCATCCTCATGCGCAATAAACTACTGCAAGCTTGACACTCAAAATATCTTCATCTACAAACTGATCACATCAAACGATATGTCGTCACGGCGCGTGTAAGAATCTTCGATCCCTCGTTCGTCTTTTCGATCCGGCCCGATGCTGTATATGCGTATACCATTTACGGTTTGATCTTTTTTATCGACTACGATCGTAAATTCGCCATCGATTTTACGAAACGGCTCCCCGGAAAAAGGGTCCGTCAGCGTGTTGATTTTTTCCGGGAACAACGCAATTTGGGCGGCCCTCAATCGGGCCTCGCACTTGTACATGGTATGATGCAAATTATAGGTAGTCCCGGTCATCAGGTCATACGCCAGACTGTTCGGAGGATAATTATTCCGCCGGTCGGGAAAATACGTCCGCTCCGCCGGGATTTGATATGGTTCCAATCCCGATTCAATACACTCCTTGTAAAATTTGCTCCAGAATTCCGCCATCATGATTTTATCATCGATGAGAATACCATAAAAAGGCATTCTCACGGCAAAACGCTTCCATGCTACATCGACTACCTCGCCAGCCCCCTCCAACAATACATCCGCCATATCCATATTCACGGCAGCCTCGCACTTTATTCCAACAGCAAAACTCTTATATAATAAGTTTGCTTCATCCTGCAGAATGCCGGAAATCTCCACCCGTGCAGCCTCGTCAAGTATGCCATAGGCTAAAACCTCCCCCAGGGCTTCCAGTTGAATGGCAACACAGGCGGAAGCCGTAAGATTCGGAATCAACAAATCCGCGTTGTCTGCGAAAATCCGGATAATCCGGTGCGTTCGCCGGAAATCCGTCATTACGGACTGCAAATCGCGGGAATCCGCCGCCAGTTTGATCCTCAAAGAATAATAACGCATTGCCTCGCGAAAATGTATAACCCCGGAAAACCCCCTTTCCATAAGAGGTCCAGTGTTTTTCTCAAAAATGATCTTTCCGAAATCATCGTCCAGAATCTTATCAATCGCAAGCATGACAGGAGATACGGCTAGTTCACTGCGCTTTTTCTCTTTCTCCCAATCCGTGATGTTTTCCCATCGGATATCCATTTCAGCATCCCGCAACTGCTTAAGGCATTTCGCCAAACCATGGTCATTCACTGGCTCATTTTCAAACATCTCTTTATGCGAAAGCCGGTCAACCGGGATACCCTGCGCCAGCAGCCGGTTTGCCGTCGCTTCCCACCTGTGGTCGATAACTGTAATCTGAATTCCGGCGGCGACAATATATACCACATAAACCAAAACCAGGCAACCCGCCGCTTTGGCAAATTTCATGTTGCATTTATTTTCACTTAATTCGAAAATGAGCCATAAATTGACAACTCCGGCACAGACTCCGAGGAGATAGATTATCCCTGGATTCATATTGAATCCGCAACAAATAAAAATCAGCACGATCATTACCGGCAGCGCCACCGCGCCAAGCCGAACCGCGTTCCTCTTTTTCCAAGCAGGGCAAAGCATCAACAACGAATGCAAGGGAATAATCAGAATTCCCCAGAAAAGCTGACGGGTTACTCCATTGACCGAAGGAAGAATTTCCCGATATATCTGCTGAATCCACAGGACGAAAAATGACGTATAAACCAAGTACGGAATCAATCCCAGGACTGCCCCATAAAAAATCATCCAATGCGAATCAAGGGAAAAATATTTCAACACGGGATAAAGCAAAATCATTCCCAGAAAATTGACTGATATCATCAGAATGAATGAAAATACGGTCCTGCCGCAAACCTTATTCATTATCCCAACCTCCTGAACTTCATTTTTTGGATAATAGATTATTGATATCGTAATATAACCGATATATTTTCACATGCCAAATGCTTTTCCAATCAAAGCAATTGGTATCACAACCGGTGCAAGCGCAATGGTTACACCGGCACTCGCGACAAAAACAGGAACATCCACCGCGAACCCCACGACCATTAAGGGGGCAAGAAGCCAGCTGGCTCCCGTTTTTTCGCTTCTGACGTATATGCCTTCCGTGAGCTTTTCCCCACCACAATCCGGTACTATCATAGGAGCAAGAAAATATCGTCTCACAGGTAGTAATTCAGCTTGCGAAAGATCGACAGGCTCGATACAGATATCCCCCCAGGAACCGCGCAGCCAGCCCTCCTTGTCCGATTCCTCTGCAAGTAAATACTTAGCAGCATCAGAAGTCAAAGAAATTAATACATACCGCCCTGAATTTCCTCGAAAATCAAACCTGCTGCAAGTTATGAGAGGATGCATCGCAACTGCAAACCACCCCGGCGAATACTCGACGGCGATTTCCCGCACATAAATATAGCAGGTGTCATCCACACGATATATGATATCATCTTTGATCGACGAACCATCGGCATAATATTCGGTAACACCGATCGAGTAGATGGTTTCTCCGAACCGGGTGAAAAAGCAGCCCGGAGTCAGGAGCATCGTAATTGCGCAGAATCCCAAAAGTAACGAATTTTTAATCATTCTTCATCATATAATTATTAGTGCTTTACTGAAAATACTGCCGGGTTCGGCAAATTGCAAAGCTGGAATAAACAAAATTTTGTCAAAACATGGACATTATGGACGCGATGGACATTATGGACGGGGCTTTCGCTCAGTTTTAATTGTCCATGAGGTCCATCGCGTCCATAAGGTCCATAATGTCCATAAAATTGCGAATCATCCCAAATCGCGAAATTTTTTGCCTGCGAACTTGTTAATTCGCCCCCCTCGTGCTAACTTACTGGAAATACAAACATGCAAAGGTGAATAACTATGATAATCAGATCCATAATCGCTTTGGGACTGGCGTTGCTTGCGAGCGGCTGTGCCCGGATTGTTTCGGTGGCGGAAGCGTTGCAGCAGCCGGTCGACGGCAAAGTATACCTCGGCTGCAACATCTGGTATCAGGACCCCAATGATATTTCCAGCGTCAATTACCAGAAAGGCGGCCGTTTCATCCGCTTCGGCACCGAGATCGAAGTGGTGGAAGCCGATGAATGCAAAATCGTGTTCAAGGATACCGGCGGCAATCAGTACACGATCAAATATGACCGCAATATGATGATGTTGCCGATTCAGGACTACATCCGCCAGGTTTTCACGCTGAAAAGCAAGGCTGAGCTCACCAAGGATATGGAGCCGGAATTCCTCGACGCCATCGAGCGCGGCGTGATTATCCGCGGCATGACCCGCGCGGAAGCCAAAATGGCCTGCGGTCCGCCGCCCGCTTTCCGCACGCCGGACCAGCTGAACAGCACCTGGGTTTATTTCCTGGAAAAAAATATGACCTACCGGGTGATTTTCAGCGGCACTCAGGTCGAAATGATCATGAATATCAACGATTAGGCATAACAGGGAGCCCGTCATGTCGAGAAAAACAATACTAGTCACCGGCGGCAGCGGTTTCATCGGTTCGCATCTGTGCGAACGCTTGCTGAAAGACGATCACGACGTCATTTGCGTGGATAATTTTTTCACCGGTTCCAAAGACAATATCCGGCACCTGATGAACCACCCGAATTTCGAGCTGATCCGGCACGATATCACCTGGCCGCTGTATGCGGAGGTCAATGCCATTTACAACCTCGCCTGCCCCGCCTCGCCGGTTCATTACCAGTGGGACCCGGTCCAGACGACCAAGACCTGTATCATCGGCGCGGTCAATATGCTCGGCATCGCCAAACGGCTGCGGATTCCGATCCTGCAAGCCTCGACCTCCGAAGTTTACGGCGATCCCCTCGAACACCCGCAGACCGAGACCTACTGGGGCAATGTGAACCCCATCGGCATCCGGAGCTGTTACGACGAGGGCAAGCGCTGCGCCGAAACGCTGTTTTTCGACTATCACCGCCAGCTGAATACCAAAATCAAGGTGGTGCGGATTTTCAACACCTATGGGCCGCGGATGCGTCCCGATGATGGCCGGGTGGTCAGCAATTTCATCGTTCAGGCGCTGAAAGGCGAGGACATCACCATTTACGGCAGCGGCGAACAGACCCGCAGTTTCTGTTATGTGGCGGACCTGATCGAAGGGCTGGTCCGCATGATGAATACCCCCGACGAAGTGACCGGCCCGATCAACCTCGGCAATCCCGGCGAATTCACCATGCTCGAGCTGGCACAGCTGATTCTGGAACTGACCGGCTCCAAATCCAAGCTGGTGTTCAAGGAACTCCCGGCCGACGACCCGGTGAAGCGCCGCCCGGACATCACCCGCGCCCGCCAGACGCTGGGCTGGGAGCCGACCATCAATCTGCGCGACGGGCTCGAAAAAACCATCCGTTATTTCGATGCCTACCTGAAGGGCGATCATGATTCAGCCGTGCTTCAGTGATGGTGTGAAGTTTCCGGCTATCTGGAAGCTGCTCCCTACCGGGATCACCAATGATTCACGCCAGGTCAAACCCGGATTTGTGTTCGTGGCCATCCCCGGAGCTCAAGTCGATGGGCACGAATATATCGACCAGGCTGTACGCAATGGCGCCATCGCAATCGTCTACAGCCGCGATGTTCCCATTCCGAAAAATATCTATGCAACCAAGGTACTGGATACCTATCTGGCCTATGCGCTGATGTGTGAGCAATTTTACGGTTTTCCCGCGAGCAAATTCAGACTGCACTGCATCACCGGGACCAACGGCAAAACCACTTCGGCATATTTGCTGCGCGGAATACTGAGCGCCGCCGGGCATCCCTGCGGGCTGATCTCCACCATCAAATATGCCTTTGGCGCTTACGAATGCGAAGCGGCCCGGACCACTCCCGCCGCCGATGAACTGCAGTTGCTGTTCAAAAAGATGGCTGACGCCGGCTGTACCGATGTGGTCATGGAGGCTTCCAGCCACGGCCTGAGCCAGCACCGCTTCGGCCACCCCCGTATCGACATCGCGCTTTTCACCAACCTGACGCAGGACCACTTAGACTATCACCTGACCATGGAAAACTATTTTCAGGCGAAAAAAACGCTGTTCACCGATTATAACGCCAGGCACAAAATCGCCAATATCGATGATCCCTACGGCGCGCGCCTGGCGGCGGAAGTTCCCGGCGTCACGACGTTCGGCACTTCGCCGGATGCCCATTTCCGGATCAGCGATATCGAGCTGAACGCCGCCGGCAGTACCTTTATGCTGAATGACGACCGGATCGAATGCCGCCTGCCGGGCGAGCACAATATCTACAACCTCACCGGCGTGCTGGTGGCCGCCGAGCGGAAAGGTATTTCCCCCCTCAAAGCGGCGAGGTCCGTCTGCAATATCCGGGTCGACGGCCGGCTGGAGCATTTTGAGATCAACGGCGCTCATTTTTACGTGGACTACGCCCACACGCCGGATGCCCTGGAAAGCGTGTTGAAACTGCTGAAAAAGATCGTTTCCGGCAGGCTCATCACCGTTTTCGGCTGCGGCGGGCACCGCGACCGCGGCAAGCGCCCGCTGATGGGCGAAATCGCCGCCCGACTGTCCGATTTGGTCATCGTCACCAACGACAACCCTCGCGACGAGACCCCGGCGGATATCATCAACGATATCCTGAAAGGCTGTCCGGCCGCCACGACCGAACCCGACCGCGCCAAAGCCATCGAGCATGCCGTAAAGCTCTCGTGTCCCGGCGATATTATACTTATCGCCGGCAAAGGTCACGAAAACTATCAGGAAGTCAACGGCCTCAAAATTCACTTCGACGATCGCGAAGAACTGCGTAAATACATTTGATTTTTTCATATTACAGCCAACTGAAATTTGAAAGATACAAATATGATGATACTTTTATAGTTAGGAATTCACGCGTATAGTGGATAAGGAGGTGAATTATGTTCAGTGAGAATCGAGATGATCTCCAATTTGACTGGTGCATGATTGGAGATATCGAGGACGGACGTCCCACGCTTGGGAACAACATGTCCGTAGCAGTGTACCGTTTGATGCAGTTTACAGTTCGCGATGTTTTGATTCGCGACTATGGGCTGCAGGTAGCCGACCGCGTCTTTTACCTCGCGGGTAAAAAAAGCGGACAGGAGTTTTTCCGGGCGAATCTGGCCGAATGCAAAAGCTTCAATGAGTTGATGGCCAAAATCGAAGAACTGTTCCTGATGCTGAAAATCGGCATTTTCCGGGTGGAAAGCGCCAATATGGAGCGCAACGAATTTGTCTTCACCGTCGCCGAGGACCTCGATTGTTCCGGACTCCCGAACAACAACGAGACCATTTGCACGTACGACGAAGGTCTACTTGCAGGCATCCTGTTGGGCTTCACGGGCAAAGAATTCACCGTGCGGGAAATCGACTGCTGGTGCTCCGGCGACCGCATCTGCCGCTTCGAAGTAAAAATGCTCAAATAAACCGGCAGCTTTCTCAATGTGAGGGCGGCTCCGCGCCCTCTCGCGCTCCCTGCACCAACGCTGGAGGAAACATTTCCAGCAGGGTTCCGGGGCGGCAGCCACCGGACGCGAGGAACGCGCAGTTCCTCGCATTCCCCCCCTGAAAAACTTGCATATGAGATGAAATGGCCGGGAGACGCTGTCCGGTAATTTTCCGGACTTTTTTTTATTTTGCTATTGACATGTACGGACATGTCTGTTATAATAATATTACTGACAAACCAAATTCAGGAGATATGATATGAAATGGCGAAATAAATTTACACTTATAGAATTGTTGGTTGTGATTGCGATCATTGCGATTCTGGCGGCTATGCTGTTGCCGGCGCTGGCGAAGGCCCGGGATGCGGCCCACGCGACTACATGCATCAATAAACAGAAGCAGATCGGGTTTTTGCTTTTTGCTTACCGGGACAGCTTCAATGAAGCGCTTCCGCAGTATACGGACCCGCCGGGTTATCAATACATCTGGGAGCATTTCATTGTCCGCGAGGGTAATGTTTTCGATAAAAAACGGAACCTTTCCATGTGGCAGCTGTTTTATTGTCCGCGCGCTGCCGATGATATCCGGATATCCCGGAACGCCAGTGCTTACGACTTCAACGGATCTTTTTTCAGCTCGTATGGCATCAACAACAGTCTCCGCGGCTTGAAATGGACCGATATCAAGCGGAATGCCAGCGGTACCGCGCTGCTGCTGGAAAATCAGATAAGCGGTTATGCCCAGAGTCGCGGGACCTATATTTTCAACCACAACGATTCCGCATACAGGCTGGCGATTTACCACAATTTCATGGCCAATATCCTTTATTGCGATGGACATGTGGATAAAATGCAGTCGCGTACCTGGGTCTGGGGTGACGTCAATAAAATTATGGTGAATTTTCAATAAAAGGGATGGTTTTTCATGAAGTTTTTCAGGTTAAGTTTTATTTTTGCGATGATATCGGCATTGGTGGCTGCGGCGGCTCCTACGGACCCTGCCACGGTGCAGCGCAAGGCGACCGGATTTTACCGGGTGGAGAAAATCGATGATGTCTGGTGGTTCATTACCCCGGAGGGGCGGCTGATGTATTCGATCGGCGTGACCGACTGTCCGGGCTACGATATCGTCTGGACGCCGAAGGGGACCGAGAAATATCAGGCGGCATTTGACCGCTATGAGAAGGAGTCGCCCTCCGCCGCCGACTATGCCGGATTGCTGAAAAGCTGGGGCTTCACCAATGCAGCGGCCTGGAAGGGGAACTGCAATGACCGGCTTCCCTCCACCCCCTGCCTGGTTTGGTGGCGCGCCGCGCGGGGCAACTGGCACGGACCGAAAATTCCGCAGCATCCGAAGTACAATGTCCCCGATGTTTTCAGTCCGGAATTTGCCCTGTGGTGCGATGCTTATGCCAAACGGATTGTCGCGCCGATGGCCGATGATCCGAGTATCATTGGCTGGTATCTGGACAACGAGGAGCATTTGCCAAATGATGAAGCATTTCAGCATCAGTATTATCAGGTATCCATTGCCGCCATCCGCAAATACGACAAACACCACATTCTGCTCGGCAACCGGCAGGAATCGCCTAACGTTTCGGAGAAGATCCTGAAGGTTCGGGCGAAATATTTCGATGTGCTGAGCTTCAACGAATATGAGTTGCGGCCGAATGTGGCGGCATACCGGAAGATCTACGAGATTACCGGGCGCCCCATTTTAATCGGTGAATTTGCGTTTGGTTCAAAGGAGAAATCGCCCCGGCCGGCGTTCATCGCGCCCGGTATTTTCGTGGAGAAATCGTATCAGCGGGCGGCGGGATACGATATTTTTGCCTCAACCGCGGCGGCGCAGCCGTTCATTGTCGGCACATCTTATTACCGGTTTCATCCGTTCGGTACCAATGACTGGGGGATTCTCGGGTTTGACGGTAAAATCACGGAGGAGTTTGTTTCCCGGCTTCCGGCGATTAACCAGAAACTGCCGCTGCTGCACGCCGGGCTGATGAAGCTCAAAACCAAAAACAGCGATTATCCCGAATACCAGATGGCCTGGAACGACCGTCCGCATACGGTGAACGAACAGGGCGTCGCCCTCGGCAAGGACGGTTCCTGGGCGTGGCAGGAAGGGGTGTGGTACTGGGAATGCACACCGGGGACCGATATGCTGACATTTCACCGCGAGCGCGACAGTCTCTGGGGACTTAAATCCGGCGGCTTCCTGGAGTACCGCATCAAGTTGGAGAAGGCCATGCCCGGTGCGGTGATGTACTTCCGGTTCTATATGCCGAAAAAGCGAACGGCGGAGCTGGCGGTAATCGTCAATGGCCGGCGGGCCGGTACATTGAAACTGGAGGCTTCGGAACCGACCGCTCCGGGGCCGGAGGGCTGGGCCCGTGGATACTCCAGCTACCGGTTCAATATGGCGACGTTGCCACTGCAAATGGAGCTGCCGGCGGGGGAGAACCGGATCCGTTTCGAAAATCTGGAGGCGTGGAAAGACCGTCAGGGCCCGGTGATCCACGGATTTTTCCTGACGAACGGCACGCCGGAAATCACCCCGGCGGACTATGGGAAAAAGTAAGGACAACTTGACAAACACCACGTAGAAAGTTATATTTTCAGCTGATATCATGATTACAATTGAAACAGAGAGAAAAATGAGCAAAACAGCCCCGGCCTGTCTGGAAAAATGCGCCGCCACGGCTTATGGCACCATGGTTGCGGAAATTCGCAATGACATCGTTTGCGGCCGGTTGAGCCCGGGGGATTGCCTGGACGGCGAATTCGAGCTTTCCCGGAAATACAAAATCAGCCGCTGGTCGGTGCGCAAAGCGCTGGACCTTCTGGTGGAAAACAAGCTGGTGGCCAAGATCCCCGGCAAGGGAACCATGGTGGTATTCAATCCGGGTTACGGCGACGCGAAGACGAACGAAACGCTGCGGCTGGTGGTGCTGGTCGATACGCCGCCGAACTTCGAACATAACTTTCAGGCGCTTGAGATTATCCGCGACCTGAAATATTCGATTCAGGAAGCCCGGATTCCAGTAAAACTCGAGTTCCGGTTTCTGAATTTTGCCGATGAAGTGCATGATCCCTTTGAGTCATCCTCGGCCAATGCCGTATTTCTGGTGCTGCCGTTTTCCCGGCACTGCAACAGTTTTCTGGAAAATTACCGGAGCCCCGGCGAGCGGGTGGTGTGTTTCGGGCGGCGACTGAATAATTCGCTTCTCCGTTACGTGTATATCGATCATGCGGAAGGAATTGCCAAGGCAGTCGAATATCTGCGGCAGCTGGGGCACCGGCGGATTGCGATGATCGCCCCGCCGTCCTATCCGGGCAGCTACTCGGAAGTGCGTCAGAACGCTTTTCGCGAGGCGGTGAGCGGTGCGGGCGATACGCCGTTGATCCGGGAAGCCGAATATGACAGTCTGGCTGTCCAGGAGATCATTGCTGAAATGTTTGATTCGCCGGAATCGCGGCCGACGGCGCTGGTGATTGCGGACGGTATCTGGTTTTCGCTGGTCGAGCGGGCCATTTCCTTGCAGAGGATCAAGATTCCCGGGGAGCTTTCGCTCATTTCCTGCGACGACCTGCCGGAAATCCGTGCTTACTCCCCGGCGGTGACCATCATCCGGCAGCCGGTCCGCAATGCGGTCGGCGGATTGATCCGGCTGATTACCGAAATGGATTGGGAAAAAACTCCGCTTTACAATCCCGTGCGTTCGGAGCTGGTCGTCCGCGACTCCTGCGTTCCGGCGGGTATACCTCATTTTTGACAATTGATTGACAATCGAAATCTTGCATTTTCCAGCTGGATTGATATAGTAATACCAGACAATCAGTCCATGAGGAAATGCAATGGCGTATGAAATCAGTTTTAGCTGCGGCAAATGCCGCAAAGAAATAACCGCACCGGATTCACTGGCGGGGCGCGAAGTCGTTTGCCCCGGATGCGGCGCGACGGCGACCGTACCGATCCCGGGGCTCAGCGGCGGCCTGGAGCTCGGCGAGTTCGTATTGATCCGCAAAATCGGCTCCGGTGGCATGGGGGAGGTATGGCTCTCCGAGCAGAAAACACTGGGGCGGAAAGTGGCGCTGAAAATCCTGCATCCGCGCCTGGTGGTCAACGAACGTTTTATCCACCGTTTCCTGGCCGAAGCCACCATGTCCGGCAAGCTGGAGCATCCGAATATCGTGATGGCGTATTCGGCGGGGCAGGTCGGGGATTTCTATTACCTGGCCACTTCCTATGTTGATGGCGTGGAGCTGAACAACCGTTTGAAAACCGACCGCCGGATCCCGGAGCGCGAGGCGTTGAAGATTGCCAAATCGGTGGCGGAGGCGCTGCGCTATGCCTGGAACACCCACCGGATGATCCACCGCGACATCAAGCCGGCGAATATCATGATCGATGTAAACGGCAACCTCCGGCTGATGGATTTCGGTATTTCCAAGATCATCGATACCGAGCGGGGGCTGAACGGCGGCGATGACCTTTGCGGGACCCCCGAATATATCAGCCCCGAACAGGTCCGGGCCGAGGACGGTATCGATTTCCATGTGGATATTTATTCGCTCGGGATCACGTTGTTCCAGCTGATTATGGGGATATTGCCGTTCAAGGGTGCGACGGTGGAGGAAACGTTGAAAATGCAGCTGAATGCGCCGTTTCCCCGGCTGGACGGGTTGGGCTCCGGCATGTCGCTGCCGTGTTACAAGCTGATCGAGATCATGACCGCGAAATCGCCCAAGGACCGGCACACTTCATGGGATTATGTGATTGCCGACATCGAGCTGGTGCTGGAAGGGCGCTCCCCGGTCGGCCGGATTTTCAATGAACGCGGCGAGCCCGGCAAAGTTGCGGTTTCGTCGCCGAGGGCCCCGATCCGGATGAATATCTCCCAGCCCTTGCCCGCGCATGTGACCGCCCCCGCGGCCAAAGCCGCCGAAGCCGAGATCAAAGCTGCGGCCCCGGTCGCCGAACCGCCGCCGCGGCAGGTGGCGCCCGTGGTGGCTCCGCCCAGAATACAATTCAAAAAGAAGAAGCCGAAAACGCTGCTGTATGTGGTGATCGCGATTTTGATCATGGCGGCGGCGGCAGGAATATTGTGGATGTTTTTTGTCCGATAAAACAAAGGATTCGAAATATGAAGAATGTACTTTTCCAATTTCCCGCAGGACGCCGGAAGGCCCTGACCATGAGCTATGACGATGGCGTGGTCGAAGACCGGCAGTTGATCAAGATTTTCAATAAATTCGACATCAAAGGAAGTTTCCATGTCAATGCCGGGCTGATCGGCAAGGGAAACCGCATTCCGGCCGAGGAATACAAAGAGCTTTACAAGGGGCATGAAATTTCCTGCCACAGCTACACGCATCCGTTTCTCGAGCGGGTACCGAAGATCGCGGCCTTGAATCAGGTGACGGAGGACCGCAAGGTGCTGGAGGAACTGATGGGGTATCCGGTGCGCGGTATGTCTTATCCCATGGGGACTTACAGCACCGAAGTCAAGAAAACGCTGGATGCCGCGGATATTGTTTATTGCCGTACCACCATCAGTACCGGGCGCTTCGGGATGCCGGACAACTGGCTGGAGTGGCACCCGACCTGTCACCACCGCGAAGACATCCTGACCAAAGCCGAGATCTTCAAGGAGTCGCATCACAATTTCTCTTTGTTCTACGTCTGGGGCCATTCGTACGAATTCGAACGCAACTGCAACTGGGATCTGATCGAGAAGTTCTGCGCGGCCATTGCGCATCATGACGATATCTGGTACGCGACCAATATCGAGATTTATAATTATATGGCGGCGCTCCGGAATCTGGTATTTACCGCGGTTTGCGACAAAGTTTACAACCCGACCGCCATGCCGGTCTGGCTGAATGTGGAAGGCGAAACCGTCAAGGTCGAGCCGGGCGAAACCAGAAATCTGTAAGCGGCCAGCTTTTACGAAATTGTAATTTGCCCGGCTCGGGCGATTACAATTTTGTCGGTACGGACCGGATTCTGAGCAGGATAAATTCTGGCATGCGATTTGCTTTTCAGATAGGTGCAGACGATCAGAAAACAACAGGTATGATATGAATATGAATCGGTATGACGGTGCGATCCGTTTCGATGAGGGGCAGCCGGTGTTCAATGGCGGCTCGGTCAGGACGGATGCGGAATCCGGAATTACGGTGTTCTTCTGCGGCAGTTTCTTCAATCTTGAAGAACTGGTGCCGCAGGCGGAGTCACCGGCCGAGGCGATTCTGCGGAAATATCTGGAAGGCGGCAGTTTGAATTTCCTGGGCAAGGTCAATGGGGCCTTTGCCGTGGCGGTGTTCGACGAGGACAAACGGTGCGTCATGCTGGCCCGCGACCGGCTGGGAGCGATGCCGCTGTTTTATTTCAAAACCGGGGAGTGCTTTGCATTCGCCCATACGCTGGGGCGGCTCAAGCAGTTCCCGGCCATGCCGCGCGAGATCGATTTGCAATCGCTTCACGATTACCTCGCATTGCAGTACGTTCCCTCGCCGCGGACGCTGTACCGTGAGGTCTGGAAAATGCGGCCGGGGGCGGTTCTGACCGTGTCGCTGCAGGATAAATCCATGCATCTGGCCGATTACTGGGTACCGGATTTTTCACGGATCAACCGGGGAATAACCATCGGAGTCGCGGCGGAACAGCTGCGCGGACTGGTGGAAAAAGCGGTCAAAAGACGGATTCCGGCGTCCGGGCACTACGCCGCGCTGCTCTCCGGGGGGCTCGACTCCACGATCGTCACCGCGCTGGCGGCGAAGAATACCGGTTATCCGCTGCCGGCCCTGACCATGGGGTTCGAGCAGCCGGAATACGACGAGCGCGACCGGGCGGAATTTGCGGTCAATACAATCAATCATGAGCTGGGTTATCAGCTGGATCACCGGGTCAAGGTGGTGCAGGCGGATAATTTCCGGCTGTTCGAGGAATTGGTACAAGCCTACGGGGAACCATATGCCGACGCGTCTTTGCTGCCGACGCATCTGCTGTGCCGTTGGGCGAAAGAGGAGAATATGGCAGCAGCTTTCAATGGCGACGCGGCGGACGAGCTCTTTGCCGGGTACGAGCGGTATCTGGTGATGCGTTACGCGGATTACGCGAAATTCGTACCGCGCGGGCTGTTCAAAGCAGCGGCAGGCATGCTGCCGAAAGGCGGTAATGAGCGGAGCAGGGGAGGGCGTTTGCTCCGCACCTGCCGTGTTCTGGCGTCCGGGCCGGAGCGGCGCTATCTGGACATCATCTGCCGCTTCAATGAGGATGAACGACGCAGGGTTTACGACGGCAAGCTGGCGGAGTTCGACTTCGCCCCGACTTACCGGGTGATCAACGACGCGGAGCTCGTCGCCACCGGCAAACACGTGGTGGAGCGGATGCAGGAAGTCGATATGCGCACCTACATGCCGGGCGACGTCCTGCCCAAGGCCGCGATTGCCGCCGACGGCGCCGGCATCAGCGGGCTCGCTCCATTTCTCGACAACGACGTGATGGATTTTGCCATGACGCTGCCGCTCAAATTCAAGCAGAGCGGCGTTTCGCGCAAGCATATTCTGAAAATTGCGTTTCCGGAATTCATCCCCGCGCAGATCGCCACTCAGCGCAAAAAGGGATTCGGCGTGCCCGTGGGCGAATGGCTGCGCGGTCCCTGGCACGAGCTCATGTGTGCGCATTTGCTGGAGGGCAATCTGGTGAAATCGAATTATTTCAAGAAGGACGAACTGCAGAAAATGATCGATGCGCACCAGCGGCGCGAGGCGGATTTCAGTTACCCGCTGTGGAGCCTGACGGTGCTGGATTTTTTCCTGTAAACTCGCGGATTTTGGCCAGATAATCAGTTGCGATATCGTTGCCCGGCGCAATTTCAAGGGACTGGGCGAAGAGTTGCTCGGACTGCGAATAATTTTTCAGCAGAAATTCCGCGATTCCGTGGTATAGATAATCCTCGAATGTCGACAGATTTCCGCTATTCTGGCGTATGTTCCGGGCGATGCCGATTGCCCGTTGCCAGTCCTGGGCTTCCATCGCCCGCCCGAGGGCCGGATAAAGGTCGCGCATGGCCGTGATGGTCATCCGGTCGATCTGCTTCTGTTCCAGCCACGCGCCCGTTTGGATGAACGAGACCACCAGCAGGATCAGGATATAAATGGCCATGCCGATCCGCAGCGATTTCTTGTATTCCTCGCGCCAGTAAATCTGCACGGCGGCAAAGGCCGGCAGCCAGATGAAAAACAGGATCAGATACCCGGGCTCATTGATCGTCCTGCTCAGGAGCAATGGCGAAGCCAGCATGCAGGCCAGGCACGGCAGAAGCCATTCGCGCAGGAATGCCGGGCGGCGCAGCGACGTAAATACGGTGATTGAAGCCAGCGCCGGAATCGTCAAATAAAAGGTCAGCAGCCCGGGCGGCATGGTCAGCGGAATCAGTGTCTGCCAGAACATGACGCCGTAATTCGACAGTACTATATACCACGGTTGAAGCGGCGCGAACGGAAAGAAAATCAGCGGCAGCAGCGCCGGAACACACCACAAACAGAGTTTGCGTCCGTCGAAACGTTGCGTATAAATGATGACGAACGCCGCCATCAGTACCGGCAGGAAAAAATAATCGACCTGCAGGAAAAGGATCAGGTATTGGAGTACCGTTACGGCGGCGGCGGCCGGAATCAGCAGCCATTTTTTCCAGTGAATCAGCGGCAACATCAGCGCGGCCAGCGTCAGGAGCGCCGCCAGGATGTATTTCCAGCCGCCGGGAGCCAGGACCACATCGACCTGCTGCGGGTGCAGCACGAAAACCAGGGCCAGCCCGGCAGCGACCATGGAACGGAAACCGAGGCGGCGGCCAAGGAAAAATACCCCGCCGCCGCACGCGATATGCAGGAGCACATTCAGGATCGAAGCACCGGAAAAAAGCGGCCTGGCATAGAGAAGCAATGCCAGAACCGCGATCGGCGCCAGATACCTGAACTTACGGATCATAACGTATGTTCGCGGCCGTACGCGGCGAAGAACTTGTTGCGTTCCGCCAGATCCGGGTAATTGGTTTTGGCCCAGTCGCTCAGGTAGCCCTGGCCCTTAGCCTGCAGGATGGTGTGGGCGCAGGCGATGGCGGCGCCGTCGACAAAGGTTTTCACGTGCGGAGCCAAAGCCTCGCTGGCGAAATCGTCCACCAGCTTCAAGCCGGGAGCGTTCATTTCGGTGCCGACGATGACCGGCATGTTGCGCTCAATGGCCGCGTCGATGATTTTATTGAGCTCGGCAATGCGCTTGGCGCGCACGGCGGCGTCGCTGAAATTCCAGTTGCGGTCCGGGATGATGTTCAGCATGGCCGCGCCGTACTGGATATGCAAATCGAGCAGCGCGGCGGGATCGGCTTCGCCGGGGGAGTCGCCATTCAGCCAGGCGATACAGGGGATGGCGCCGCAGGCCGCGACGAAATTATTCATATCGGCCAGCGCCGGGAATGACTGCGGGTTGGCCTGAACATAGCCGGGGCCGCCTTTTTTCATGGTCTTGGCGCGGATCTGGGCCTCCAGCTTGACCGGGTCGGCGACCAGCTTGGCGGCGTCCTCGAGGCTGCAGCTCAGTTTTTCGGCCCAGAACTTGGCGCGGGCGTCTTTGTCGGGGAAGACTTCTTCGGCTTTCAGGCGGTACGCATAGCAGACATGGCGTTCGGTTACGTTGCCGCAGGGGGTCAGCGCCGCCGCGTCTTTCTCAAAGTCCAGCGAGGCGGGGGCCAGGAAGGGATTCACCAGCTTGACGATGTGGCGGGTACGCTCGGCCGCGGTCTGCTTCAGCGAAGCGGCAAACGCGGCTTCGGCCGCCGGTACTTCGCTGGAAATAAAGCCGACGCCCATGTGGTAGGCCACGCCCGGTTCGCCCGGAGAGTTGATCTCTTTGTCGGCGAGTTCCTTGATGAAGGCGCGGGTTTCCATGCCGCAGGTGGCCCGGATGTTGAGGAGCTTGGAGGCCTTCAGGAATTCATCCACGGCGTCGAGCACGTCGAAATCGACGATTCCGGCGGCGAACCAGCCGGATTTGCAGGACAGCCAGGCAATGTAGCCGGGAGAATAGTTGTAACCGTTGTAGGAGTAAATCGTATGGCAGTGCAGGTTGTGCCGGTCGCCGCTGTCCTGAAGCGCCACCTTTTTGGCCAGGCGCAGGTCGTTCAGTTGCGAGAGCGCGCTGGCGCGCAGTTGCGGGTTCATACTGTTAAGTTCGGTTTCGAGAGCGGTTAATTCTTTGTCGGTGATCATGGTATTATCCCTTTTGCAAATTATTTGCAGATACTCTAATCCATCGGCGGAGATTGTCAACTCCATGACCGCAGTTTTTGCGATTTTTGGCTTGAATATGAGGCTTTGCCGTGTTAAATTCATAGGATGAACAAATTAGATACGGAGAATGTGCAAGATGTTGAAATATGCGGCGATATTGATTTTGACGGTGGTTTTCATTGCGGGATGCGTGAGTATCAAATACGATGGCCAGATCTATCCGGCCACCAGCGGCGTCAAACTTTTTGAGGACCGGACCCTGATTCCCGAAGATTACGTGGAAGTCGGCAGCTGCGTGGCATATGGAAGGCGCGACAACTTCACCAAAGCCCAGATTTGCGAAAAACTCCGCGCCAAGGCCGAGGCGGTCGGCGCCGATGTCGTTTATATTTATGCGCATCAGGTGGTGCCGGAATCGGTGGTCACCGGAGCCGTTGAACAGGTCTGGAACGACAGCACCGGCGACACCCTCTGGTACTCGATGGAGCGGGATTTCGCCTCCTACGGGCAGATCGGCAAAGATACCAATTCGGCGCATTCGCACAGTTCCTATATGCGGGTCATCCGGGCCAAATTCCTGAAAGATCCGGCTAACGTGACTGATTCCACCGGGACGGTCAGCGGCAAGCTCGAGACCATCAGCCTGAACCCGCAGCCGGTCGCAGCTCCCGCCGTGGAAGAACCCGTCAAACCGGCGGAACAGCCCGCCGTGGAAGCCCCGGTCGCAGAAGAAGCCAAACCTGCGGAAGCCGTTCCGGCCGCGGTCGTAGAAGAATTAAAACCGGCCGAAGTTGCTCCGGCTGTAGAAGAAACCAAACCGGTGGAAGAGATCAAACCCGCGGAAGTTGCTCCCGTCAAAGAAGAAGTCAAGCCTGCGGAAGAAGCCAAACCGGTGGAAGCTCCGGTGGTGGAAGAGGTGAAACCGGTGGAAGCCGCACCGGTCGAAAAATCCAAACCGGTTGACGTGAAAGTCGAGAAGCCGGTCGAATCCGCCGCCGCCGAAGTGGCCGAGTAATAATATACCAATCATTATACCAAATTTGCGCTCCGCAATTCCATTGGCGGTTCCTACCCCTTATACCAATTCGCTTTCAAACATAGATGGCATTATATGCCTTCTTAAATCCTCGTCCGATATTCATATCGGCCTGCGGTTTAAAATTGCAAGCCATCTCAAAGTCATTATAAGTCATTGTTTATGTTTGAATGAAAATTGGTATAAAAATAAAAAAAGTCATTTTTTCCTGTTTTTGGCTACTTGACATAGACGTGTGGTAGTTGATATATTTAAGAACAAGTACACGTTGACATATGGTAGTTGATGAAAGGGCAGGTAATCATGATTACGCCGATTTACCGGGAATTGAGCAGAAAACTGGAAGATTATATCATGGAGAATAATCTCTCCGGCCGCTTGCCCGGATTGGTGCCGCTATGCCGGAGATTTGGAGTGCATCAGGCGACCATGACCAAAGCGGTTCATATTCTGCGTGACAAAGGGTTGCTGCGGATTGAGGGAACGCGAGGTACGTTTGTTAACCGGGATGACCTGCGGCAGCGGCCGGTGTATCATATGATTGGACTGATTGGTTTCAATCATTTAGTCATTCGTGATTCGGTGTTGAACAATCTGAATCCACTGGCGGAAAAATCGGGTTACCAGCTTTTGTCGATTGCATTTCATCCGAGTTTGTATCTGAAGAACAGGGATATTTTTTCCCAGTTTCCAGTAGACGGATTGATTTTTTGTTATTCCACGTTGACGAAGCAGGTGGCGGAGCGTTTACGGCATGAGGAGATTCCGATGGTATCCTGCAACCGGCGCCCTGATTTGCCGTGGCTGGACAGTGTGGACTATGACCATCGCCGGGAGTTTCAACAGGTATTGAATTATTTGCGGAAACTCGGGCACCGGCGGATAGCCCGACTGGAATATTGCCGCAGTTCGGATTACCACTCGCACCTGGAGTTGGTCCAGAACATATTCATGGAAGAAATGGGGAACGATTATGATCCGGCGCTGTTTCATGTGGCCGAGCTGCCGGAAAATATCCGGAAGCAGACCGGGCAGGATTCGGTGACGCGGTTTGTACGTAACACGGTGAATTATTATTTCAATCTGGATTCGCCGCCGAGTGCGATTTTGTGTCCGCAATGGGCCGCCGATGAGTTGAGCAACCAGCTGAAGCAGTTGGGGTTGAGGATTCCCGGCGATGTGTCGTTGATCTGCAGTACCAGTAATTACGGGTACAATCCGTTCTATACTTCGCTGGTGCATGACGAAGACCGGTTATTGAAAACAGCTCTTCAACGGATGCTGCAGCTGCTGGCCGGCGGCAATGACGGCAAACCGGAATTCCTGACCATCCAAGGACAATTGAAGCAGGGGACAACCTCGGGCAGCATATCTCCATCCATATCAATCAATAAAAAACAGGAGTTGACATTATGAGAAAAAGAACAAATTTTACACTTATTGAGCTTCTTGTCGTGATTGCGATCATTGCGATTCTGGCGGCGATGCTGCTGCCGGCCTTGAACAGTGCCCGTGAAAAAGCCCGCAAGTCCTCATGTATCAGCAATCTGAAGCAGCTGATGAATGCGTTTCATCTGTATGAGGATGATTACAGCGAGCCGGTTCATACAGGGTTTGATTATTATACCAGCTCACCACCTAAATATTGGGCATATTGGCTACATGCGTATTTTGTCGGCAGACCGGAGTCGGGCGCGGTGGAATTTCATGACAATTACCTGGCGCCGAATAAAGGCAAAACGGTTTTTGAGTGTCCCTCGATACAAAACTTTACCATGGTCCGCCCGACCTACAAAGCAAATGTCGCCAAATTCACCAAGCTCAAGCATGACAGTTACTTGAACAAGTCTACCACACTGGTATTCATCGACGGAGATGGAGATGGGGACGCCTGGCGGAGAACCCGCCATTATGCCGATTTGCCCAATCATGCACATGCTCAGGGATGCCATGAAGGATTTAACAATATCGGTTGTCTTGACGGACATGTCGAATCGTTAAAGGCAGTACCGTATTCTGTGACCGGCGGAACCCGCAAAGGGTGTCCCGGATCGATATCATTTTTTAACATTTACTGGTATTAAAACAAAAGGAATTCCGGGATGAAGTTATATGTGGCTATTCTCTGTATGATTGTTTTTTCGGCTGTTGGAAATGAGCTCCAATTTGATTTCGGGCAGATTTATCGTTTTCGGACCTATCCCGCACAATATTTCAGCAATCTTGAAAAATTGCAGGAAAATGATGAAACGGTTCTTCGGTTTGAACGCAAAGCGGCTGCGGGTGACAGCATCGCCGCTTATACCTGGCTTCATGTGCCGGAACATAGTACGGTGTTGGAGCTGGAGATGGCTGTTTATTTGAAAGGCAGCAAGGCGACCTGTTATCTGACTTACCGGAAGGGTGACAAGCAGATCGGCAAGGAAAAATTTGAATTGCCGCAAAATGAAACGTATCACACAGTAAGACGGACGTTCACTCTGCCGGAGAATTGCAGTACAATTCAATTGGCAGTAAATCTGGACGGGAGCCCCGGGGAAATCCGCTTGAAAGCGTTAAAGCCATTTTTCAGCGGCGATGCAATTGGCATAACACCGAGACCGGCCGGGTTCAACGCCGAGCTGAGTCCGGATGAGTGGAAGGATGTAAGTATATTGCGGGGGTTGTATGAAAGCAGTTCCGGCGAGCCGGCGGAATTGTCCACAGTCGTAAAAATTACTTATGACGAGCAGAATTTGTATCTGGGTTATATCTGCGACGAGCCGAACATGAATGAACTTACGGCAAATATCAAAAAGCATGATGGTGGAGTCTGGCAGGATGATTGTGTCGAACTTTTCATCTATAATCCTTCGCATAACCGTGGGTGGCAGTTCATCGTGAATACCGAAGGGGTGCGGGAGGAGGCCGAACTGCGTCAGAATCAGGCTGGGGATCCTTATTGGTCCGATCAGAAGTGGAATTGCGAATGGCGTGCCCGGATTTTCAAGAAAAGCGATAATTATCAGGCAGTAATGACGATTCCATGGAAATCGCTTGGCTATGACGGCTTGCCGGAAAAAAGATTCAAAATCAACCTGGCCAGGGAACGCAAAATAGTTGCAGCCAATACCCAATGGAACGCATACGTAGGCAAGTTCAATGAAGTGGAGAAATATGCGGATGTCGAATTGAGCGCGGAGCAGGGGCGGATTGTCCGTTACCGCAACCTTGAGAAATTGAGTTTTGTGCCGAAGCGCGCGAAACAGGAATTTGAGACGTTGCTGGGAGATAATCCAGGATATTACAAGGTACAGGTTTGGCGCAACGGTATTGCTGATTTCAGTGGTCCGATCCGCCGGAAATATTCGCCGGAAGTATTTCTGGAATGGCAGGATTACATCTGCGCCGAACTTGGAAAACTGGGGTTGACCGGGCCGTTCCTTCCCTGGGCGATCCAGAGTGTCGGACACGAAAAATTGCTCGAGTATCATCGGAAGTACGGCTTGAAATACCCGTATTTCCTCCATTCAAGCGCTACCAGCACGGAAGCGAAAAAGAGCGGCACAAAATTATATAGCGGGCTATGGGTTGACCGTTCGTCGCAAGTGTATCTCGACGCATCGCTGCGAAATATAGAGGATATAAAAAATAACGAGTTTATTCGGAAGAATCCTGAAATCGTCGCTTATTTCTACGGTATTGATGAACCTGCCAATCCGACGCGGAATATTTTCAGCCGAATCAATAATCCCGAGGCGGCTGCCGAGTTGGATGCGTATGAAAAAAATGTAATGGAACAGACCGGTTTCGGCAAATACGGACTGCCGGATGAATTAGCGTCCGTGATGTCGGCGGATATCGCATTTCGCCGAATTGCCTTCTGGCGGTATTGGCATCGGGGAATTAAACGGCACATCGAGGGCGAACGGAATGCACTGCATGAGATTCTGCCGGATGTTCCGCACCTCGGAGTAAACCGCAACAGTGTCAACGGCATGTGTCCCGTCGATGTGGCGGAGTTAACGGAGGCCAGCCAATGGATTGGCTGCGATCCGTATCCGACCAGTTCCGCGGTGAGCTACGGTATGGCGCGCGCGCTGTACCATACGGGATTCAGCGTTAAATTGCTGGCGGATCTGGCACCGGAGAGTAAGCATCTGGCGATTCTGCAGGGATTCATTTACCATGGACACCGCCCCGAGCCGGACGATATGCGGGAATGGGCGGCGCAAGCGTTAAAGAACGGTGCGGATATTATCGACTGGTATGTGGAGGGGCCATCGGTATTATTGATGCCGGAGGGATATGACGAAATCCTCAGTCTCAACAGGCAAATATCAAAACTTCCCGCACTCAAACTGCCGGATACGACCGCTACGGCAATCCTGATTTCCGATTTTGATCGCTGGGCGATTCGGGACTCCGCTGTCCACGCAGCATATACCGTCTACTCAATCCTGGGCGAACACAACGGACAATGGTTCAAGTTCATCAGCCCGACCAGCTTGAAAAAGGGTTATCACAACCTGGCGGATTACAAGATCCTGTATGTGCCGCGGCTGTCCTATACCGATCCGGAGTTAACCGCGAACCTGATGAAGTTCGTGGAAAATGGCGGTATTCTGGTTTCGTTTGACCCGGATTTCCTGAAATACAATATTGACGGTTCGACACCACCGGAAAGACCCCAACTTTTTGCCGGCGAAATAACCTTGCGCAAGCAAGCCGGAAGTGTGACCTATAAACAGAAAAATCTGCCGTTAACGGCAATCCGCAACCTGAATGTTCCTGAAACCGGCAGAATTGCGGCATACGACTTTGCGCATATGCCGCCCGGTAGTGCTGTTCTGGCCGTGTATGACGACGGTAAACCGGCCATAGTCGAAATAAGCAGGGGCAAAGGAAGTATTGTATTATCTGCGGCAATGCCTTTTGGCAACTCCGAGGCCGTGCTCAATCCGCAGGGCTGGAAGAGCTTTTTTGCCGATTTTGCGGCCCGGGTCGGGGAAAAAGAGAAATTACCGGTCTGGAACTTCCAGTTGCCGCGTTTGCCCGAGCATCAGGTCAAGTTGAATTATAAGATCCGTTGAACCTGGCCGTTGCACGGAAGGGCAGCCTGACCCTGTTTCCCTTGGATTACTTGATATCTTTCATACTGAAGTTGATCATGCTGAGCATCATGAAAAATGCGATGTAGATGCTCAGCGCCGCCATGTTCGCGGTAAACCTGCCGAGCGGTATTTCCAGAATATACAAATCCGGATAGTTCATCACGCGTGACAGCATGTACGGCGCGATTTTTTCCGCAAACGGCAGCCGCTCGATGATATAGCAGACGAAGTAAAGCGTAATGCCGGACACCGTGGCCGCCGTCATCCGGTTGAAGATGGTCGACAGAAACAGCACGATGCTTGCCAGCGCCATCAGCGAGAACGAGTAATACAGCGTCATCAGCAGATAGCGGAAGCTGGCTCCGGCGAGGTCCATCAGGACGATGCTGTTGCCAAGGCCCATGCCGCGCATGTAGATGAGCTGTGAACTGTTCGGCAGTCCGAAAAAGATAATGCCGATCAGCAGGCAGACCAGCGAGAAATACAGCGAATAAAGCAGCGTGACGGCGAATATGGCCAGCATTTTGCTGGCGACCAGCCGGATTCGTGAGCGCGGCCGCGCCAGATAAAGCTTCAGCGAACCGTCCTGAATTTCACCGGCGATAATATCCCCCGCGAGCGTGGAGACGAAAATCGGCATAATCATCATAAACGTCGGGATGGCCGCCAGACGGGCGAAAAACATGCCGTCGATGAATTGCATGATATCGCCGCTGAACATGTCGCGGACATCTCCGCCGATGAACTTGAAATCGTTGGTTTTGAACGCCACGAAGCACAGCGCCATCATGAAGAGGTGCCCGAAAATGACGACGAAATTTTTCTTCTGGGTGAAGATCTTGATGATCTCGTAGTAAGTCTCACGAAACATGTTCGTCCTCCTCGGTGCTTTCCAGGAAAAAGCTTTCCAGGGTTTTCCGGACCAGATTCAGACAGGAGACTTTGATATTGTTCCGGACCAGCAGTTCGTTGATATCGCTGACGCAGTCGCAACAGGTCAGCTTGAGTTGGAGCCCTTCCGCTCCGGTGATGTGGATTTTGTCGATCGGCAGCTCGCTCGCCTGCAGGATCTTGACCGCGGCCTCGTTGTCGGAAACCACGATTTTCAGGAGGTTGTCGCCGGCCAGCAGCGCGTTCATATCGCCGAACGCGATCAGCCGGCCTCGGTTGATGATGGCGATGTCGTCCGCCACCTGTTCGATTTCCGAGAGCAGGTGCGTGGTCACCAGAATTGTGGTGCCGAACGCCTGATTGTATTCGCGGATGATCCGGCGTATTTCGAGCAGCCCCAGCGGGTCGAGGCCGTTGGTCGGTTCGTCGAGGATGATGAACCGGGAATCGGGCAGCAGCGCCAGCGCGATGCCGAGGCGCTGCTTCATGCCGGTGGAGTAACGGCCCACTTTGTCTTTCATCCGCCCATCCAGATTGACCATATGGATGATCTCTTTCAGGCGTCTTTCGTATTCGGGGCCGTGGCCGCCGGAGAGGATCTGCAGATTACGCCGCGCCGAGAGGTCCGGGTAAAACGCCGGCCACTCGATGATCGCCCCGACATTGGCCAGTGCCAGTCGCTGGTTCTGGTGGACGTCGTGTCCATCGATCTCCACATTGCCGGCCGAGGGCCAGATCAGCCCGGTCACCATTTTCAATAACGTACTTTTGCCCGCGCCGTTGGGGCCGACCAGCCCCATGACCCGGCCGGAACGCATCTCGAAAGTCACGTTGTCGACGGCACGGCGGCCCTGATAAATCTTGGTCAAACCATTACATTGCAGCATCAGAGAATCTCCGAGATATATTCATTCAGCACGGTGCCGTTTTCGTACAGATAATTCTTGCCTTTTTCATCTTTGCCGTGAAACTTGCCCGCGTCCATCATGAATACCGGATTTTTGATATTATAGGTGGCCAGTTTATACGTTTTCTGGTCGACTTTGAGTCCGTTCATGAAGAAATTCCATTCATAACTCGAATTGTAGTCCTCATAATATTTGGCATTGTCGCCCGGGCAGCGAAAGACTTTGATTTTAATGTCCTTGTCGTCACCATCCAGGCGGCCGACATAGGTGGCCAGGGCTTGCGGTAGGGTCGGGGCGCCGGAATAGAGGTCAAAGGCCTCTTTCCCGATGATGCCCTCTTCCTTGAGTACCTCGGAGTTTTCCGACAGTGGCTGGCAGACCGGCAGGAAAAAGTTGTTGGCGTCGGCATACATGTTCAGGGCCAGCCCGAGCTGGCGCAGGTTGCCGGAGCAGGCCGCTTTGCGGGCGGACATCCGGCTGCGCTCCAGAGCCGGCAGCAGCAGTGCCGCCAGAATGGCGATAATCCCGATCACGACCAGGAGTTCGATCAGTGTAAATGGGGTACGTGTTCTTTTCATGTGCTTAAATCTCCCGCATGGTTTTCAGCCATTTTTCGATGATGGGGTTGAAATCCCGGCGTTCTTCCGGGGTCATTTGAATAATCACGATCCGGTTGGCCTCATTGACGATGGCCTTGGATTCGGCGCTTTCGCTTTCCGCCCGCATCTTTTTCCGCTGTTCGCTGGACATGCCTTTGACGCGGTCATAATGGCGGTCCACCTGGTTGTGCATCCGCTGCATCAGATTTTCGCGCTCAGCCGGGCGCAAGGTGCGCAGCTGCTGCAGGCTTTTGTTCATGGCGTCGCTCACGGCGGCGACCCGGATTTCGGACTGCCGTTCGGGTGGCAGCTTATGAAGCTGGGAGTTCAGGTGATGGGTGACTTCGCGGCGGAATTCGCGGTCGGTCTGCAGCTGCATGGTACGCGACAATGTGCGGGTCAGGTCTTTTTCGGACCACTCTTTTTTGTCCAGAATTTCTTTCGGCGTCATCGGTTCGCGATCGACGAAAAAGCTGACGATTACCAGGATCAGGATGATCGGAACCAGTATGGCCAGCGGAATCAGGATTTTCTTCATCCGCGACTTTTTGGTCTGTGATTTTTGATTCTTGTTCTTCATAAAATTCCTCGGAATTCAGTGTCGTTATATTATTAAAATAACGCCGGATTTTAATTAAAGCAAGTGCCTGAAAACAAAAAACGTAAAGAAAATTTACATTTGTAATCAGATTGATCTTTTAACTACTTGAATTTAACGGATATCGGCGTATTTTTTATATAGGCAAAGGGGAATCGAAAATGAAAAAATGGACACTGGCAGAATTTTATGCGAAAGTGGAACAGGGGAAGTGTACCCTGGCGATTCGCTGTGCAATCGGCGGAATTGTATTCGGAGTGGCTTATATTTTTGTCGGAATTTTCTGGCATGGGATTATTGTCGCGCCATTTTTAGCACAGAGGGCGGAATTGATTGTGGTGGTGCAAGCAGTGGCGATTATTGCGTTTCTGGTGGGGTATCCGGCGTTTCTGTATATTCTGGATGTTGTATTCAGATGGTTTTGGCGCTGGCCGGTGTGTCCGGCTTGTGCGCGTAAATTGAGGAGTCCCGACAGTGTACTTTGTACGCATTATTGTTATCACTGCGGAGCGGAGATTGTGGAAGATATGTTGAGCGAACATTCCGCTCAATATATGCAGGCAAAGGAAAAGCTTGAAGAGAAGACGAATCTGCCGATAACCTGGGGCGTGGGACTCAAGATGATTGCGTTTACCCTGGGCTGTATCGTGATTGTGTTCGTACCGTTGCTGGGGGGCATATGGGGGCTTTCCGCATTGGCTGAAAAATGGGAGTTCGAGGCGATGGCGACATTGGTAATGATCGGCTACGGAACCATGATCATTATTATATCGACCGGGGTTTTGCGTTCGGGGACGGCGATATCCAGAATATTGGGGCGCTGGCTGGAGTTGCCGGACGGGAAGATGAACGGCGATTTCTGCCCGGACTGCGGACGGCGCCCGGAGCAGCGGATATTGAAGTTTACCGGCCGCTGCAATCACTGCGGGGTCACATTGATTCCGGGTACGAAGCAGGAAGGCGCGCAGTTGATGGAGTGGGAAAATGTGCGGAAATTCAATCGTGTGTCCCGCTTTTGGGAAGCACCGTTTGGTGTGGTTCTGATATGGGCATTGCTTTATTTGCGACGCGCGGACTTGATTTGGTACTTATTGGGAGCTTTTGCAGTGGGATTTGTACTTTGGTTTACAGTGCTCAAGCCTTATTTGAAGCGCAAATACGGAATTTTCCGGAGGTGTCCGTACTGCAATACCAGAATCATGGGGGAGTATTATTGGAGAATTCAAACTTTCCGGCGTTGTCCGGAGTGCTATCGGCAGCTGGTAAAATCAAAGGAATAAGGGAAATGGTTAAATTACGGGTACAGGATGGGTTTATTGCCACGATCATGGGGATTGGGTTGACGGTGGCGGTGATCGTTTGCGCGTGGAGTATTTTCCCCAACTATGAGTGGTGGCAGCGCGATTTGAGCACGCTCGGACGAATTTTCATCCGAACAGCGAACGGCAAGGAGCCGTATTATTATTTTTCGGTGTACAATTTTGCGCTGTTGATCTGGGGGATCAGCTGTATTCCGTTCTGGGGGGCGCGGGCGCTGCTGATGGAGAGCCGGGGAGCGGTTTTGCGGACGCTGATCTGCGGGTTGCTGATGGGGCTCGGGGTGATGAATATCGGCATCACGCCGGCGGATGCGCCGACTCAGATGCATGTGGTCAGTTCGATGACGGCGATCCTGGCCTTTTGCGTATGCATGTTTTCGCTGAAAAAAGAGGATGAGCCGTTCAAATGGCAGTGGCTGGGGTTGTTTCTGGCCTGCATTCCGCTTTATTTCATTTTTCAGTGGACGAAAAAGAATTATCTGCCGTATGGTTCGGCGCTGTTTCAGAAGTCGTTTGTACTGTTGATTTTCGCCTATATGGTAACGCAGTCCGTGCTGCTGTACCGGCAGGTTCGCGGCGGCGTTCGCGAAGTCCAGGCGGAGGCGGTCGAACTGGCGAAAAAATTCGGGGCATGGGTGATCCTGCTCGGGCCATTCGTCATGTTGGCGCTGATGCTGATCGGAACGCTGGTGTTTCCCGGCCACGCGCAGGAGGTCGGATTCAACTGGCAGAAACACTGGATGAGCATCATGGGCAACATTTTCCTGACGGATGCCGGCGGCAAACAGTTCGTCTACCGCTATTTCATGATCTACAACGGGGCGCTGTCGGTGGGCGGTATCGGCATGGCGATGTACTGGTTCTGCCGTTCGCTCGGCGTGGGGTGCAATTGGCTGGGGCGGGCGGTGATGATCGTCGGGCTGGTTATGGGTGCGGCGCTGACCGGCATCGGCATGGCGCCCTCCGGCACGCTGAAACTGCACCGTTTCAGCATCAACATGCTGATCTTGACGGTGGTAATTATGCTGATTCTGCTACTGCTGAAAAAGAGCGGCGACGCGATGAAATTTCGTTTCCGCGTGGCGTGGCTGGTCATAATCTGCGGACTCGGGCTGTTTTTCTCGCTGAATATCGGCGGCCGCCCGGTCCGGATACAGGGGCAGAAAATCCTGGTGCTGGCGACCGCACTGTGGTTGGCCTCGCAGGGATTTTCTCAATTGAAAATTGATAATGGAAAATTGAAAATTGAACGGGGAAGTGGTTCAGCCTAGTTGGCGGGTTCAGCGGAGGTGGGCGTTTGAATGATTTTTACAATTTGCTTCATTTCTTCCGGCCATTCCAATTTCAAAATTTTGTAGACGTTTTTCAGGGCGGTGCGGATGTTGGTTTTTATCGCTTTATATTCTTCCGGAACTTTTATATTCAGTCCTTCTAGCTGAGCGATAATATGGTTCAGGCCATCTTCTTCCGTCGGATATCGGGCGGACAGTTTTTCCCCAAGGATGATAAGTTTAGCCATTCGGATTTTTGGGTCGGTAAATAAGGTGCCGATCTTTTCTTTTTCATCATAAGTCTGAAACTTTTTGGCCCACTCATATGTGTAAGAACAGGAGGCATTCATCCAAGATATCATGGCAGTGTCGCCAAAAAGCTTTTTGCCGACTTCCAGCGGGTCTAGCTTTTGCTCATGCTGCATCACGATTCCTTCTGCATAGCGGTCAAGCTGAGGTAATATTAGACGGGCTAGTTTAAAGAGCTCTTCGTTGCCGGCTATTTCGTTATAGACTACTATGTTGATTTGGGCTTCTTGTTCGGAGGTGACTTTGGGAACGCCATTCAGAGTAGAGATTTTTTCCCAAACAAGATTCATTATTTTTTCGTGCATTTTGCTGGAATTTTGTTTGTGGGTCGTGTAATACGTCTTGCATTCGTATTTAACGCCGTCGACTTCGTAAGGAATGGACCGGAGTTCGAATTTTTCTTCAGCCGAAAGGATGGCGCAGGAAATCAGTACCAACGCAGAGAGAAATAATTTATGCATGGTGGACCTCGCTTAGTTGACGTATTCGACGGGGTAGGGGGGCAGGGATTCGATGAACATCTGGCCGTAGCGTTTGGAGATGACGCGTCGGTCGAGGATCACGATGATGCCGGTGTCGTCCTTGCTGCGGATCAGTCGGCCGATGCCCTGGCGGAACTTCAGCACCGCTTCCGGCAGGCTGTATTCCATGAAGGCGCTCTGGCCGGATTTTTCGATGCGTTCGCAACGGGCGGCGATCAGCGGGTGCGACGGCACGGCAAACGGAAACTTGGTCAGGATTACGTTGCTGAGGGCTTCGCCCGGCACGTCGACGCCGGTCCAGAAACTGTCCGTGCCGAAAATCACCGAGTCGATGTCGTTTTTGAATTCGCGCAGCATTTGCGTGCGGTTCATTTCGCCCTGGGTGAAGAGTGTGATGCCTCTTTCGTCGAAATAATGATGCAGTTTTTCCGCGCAGTGGCGCAGCAGCTGGTAGCTGGTGAAAAGCACGAATGCTTTGCCGTGGGTCACGTCCAGGAAGCGCGGGATCTGCTGCACCAGCGCGTCTTTGTAATCGTCGTGGTTCGGCTCCGGCATCGAGCGCGGGATATAGAGCCGCACCTGATCGGGCGAGAACGGCGAATCCAGCCTCAATTCGGTGCCGTTGATAAAGCCGGTGCGCGAGCGGAAATAGTCGAAGGTCCGCCGGACCGTGAGCGTGGCGCTGGTCAGGACCACCGGGTAGCGTTTGTGGAACAGGATTTGTTCGAGCAGTTCCGGGATGTTCAGGGGGGCGCCCTGCAGCGTTACGCCGCCTTTTTCCTCCTCGATCCAATAGACGTGCTCGGGATAAGCCATGTCGATAAAGGCATCGATGCCGTCGATAAAGGCGTCGCAGCGGCTGACCTGGGCCTCGAGCTCGGTTTTGAAGTTTTTGTCTTCCTCCTGGATTTCGGCAAATGCCGCCAGGGCGTTGCGGAGGCGGCCGAGGCCGGCGGCGAGCAGGTTCGGCACCATTTTCGGAGTATGGACGCGGTAAACGGAATCGTTTTTCTCCGCCAGCATGTTTTCGAACAGCGAAAAGAAGGCGCTGGTCTGCGGTTTGAGCTCGGCGATGATCTTGCGCAGGTTCATCGCTTCCTCGCCCTTGCGCAGCAGGATGCCGCGACCGTTGTCGGGGTTGAAGAGACGGTTCAGGAAGCCATGCAGTCCGCCGCTGGAGACCCGCAAACCGAGGTGCGAAGCGGCGCTGTCCTCAAGCGTGTGGGCTTCGTCGATGATGACGGCGCTCCACTTGGGGAGCAATGTCATGTCGAGGCTGACGTCCTGTTTCATCTTCAAATCGGTGAAAAACATGGCGTGATTGGTCACGATGATGTCGGCTTTTTCCCACTCCATCCGGGCCTTCCAGTAGAAACAGCTGCGGAAATAGGCGCATTTGTTGCCCATGCAGTTGCCGGCCTCGCAGCAGCAGTAACTCCAGGCGATGGGGTCATAGCGGAAATTGATGTCGTCGCGGTCGCCGGTGCCGCCTTTGTCGAGCCAGTGCGCCATGCGCTCGAGGTCCAGTACCAGCGAGGCCAGCGGCAGCAGCTGGTCCTGATGCTCGGACGAGGCCATGTGCAAACGGCGCTGGCACAGGTAGTTGCTGCGGCCCTTGGCGAGAGCCGCGCGGAACTCGATGCCGGTGACTTCGCTCAAAAACGGAATATCTTTTTCGATCAACTGTTCCTGCAGGTTGATCGTTTCGGTGGAGATGACCACCGGGCAGGTCTGGGTTTTGGCGAAATGAATGGCCGGGATCAGATAAGCGAAACTTTTGCCGACGCCGGTGGGGGCCTCGACGCAGAAATTGTAACGGCCCTGCAGCGCCATGGCGGTATTGATCGCCATATCGGTCTGCTGCGGACGGTGCTCGTAGGGGCGGTTATCGGCCATGGCGGATTTGGCGAGCGGGCCGGTTTCGGCGAAGAAATCGCGGGTCGGGGTGACGATATCGGGGATGTCGGTGATTTCGCCGACTTCACGGTAGCTCACGGCTTCGTACTCCTCCACCATGAATTCCTCAAGCGGAATTTCCACGGCAGGCGGTTCCGTTTCGTCAAAAAAACGGTCATCGAGTCTGCGGATGTCTTCTGTGGGTTTAATCATCTAATAATTTACAGCCGGTTTATGAATTTGTAAACCGTATTTTCAACAATTGGATTGATTTTTCCGTCAAGGGCTGTATATTATATGAAAATCTCAAAGCGAGAACGGTGAATCCCGTGAAAACCGGGAACTGTCGCGCAACCGTAAATGGTGAAAGCCATGAGTCGGACCCCGTACTTTGAGAGCAGAAATGCATAGTGCGCGTAACACCAAAGGTCAAAAAATGTTTAAGCACACCCGTACCTGCCGTCTGTCCGTCAATGATTTCACCCTCATTGAACTCCTCGTAGTGATCGCGATCATCGCCATCCTGGCCGGAATGCTCTTGCCCGCGCTGAATTCCGCCCGCGAAAAAGCCAAAATGATCAGCTGCACCAACAACCTCAAACAACTGCCGCTGGCGCTGAATCTTTATTGCGACAATTACGAGGGATATTTCATTCCCCTGGCCGTGGGCTCGGATATCTGGTGCGGCAAAGCCACCGGCGGCTCCTACGGCACCAGCGATATCAAACCGGAAGGCGGTTTGAACGATTTCCTGGGCAACAGCGAGGGAATCCGGCGGTGCCCGACGGGCGTTTTCGGCGATGTCGCCGATACCAACAATGGCAACGGCGGTTATGGATATTCCGCAGTGATCGGCAGCAAATGGATGTCGTGGCCGGCGAGCTTCCCGGCAAAGACTTCGGAGATTAAAAAGCCGTCGCAGACGGTGGTTTTCGCGGATAATGCCGGAATCAACGGCGGGGTCTTTGTGGAGCAGTATGATATGTTTGCGCCGCTTTACCTGAAGGAAGACGAGACGGATGAAGGATGGGGCGGGGCCAGCCCGACCATGCATTTTCGTCACAACGGACGCGCCAATATCGGTTGGGTCGATGGGCACGTGAGTTCCGAAACGCTGGGTTATACGCACTCCGGTTGGGGCTATGGCGATCTTGAGGTCAAGAACATCTACAAGCTGGGCTGGCCCGGCGGAAGCAAAGACGACGCACTCTGGTACTTCAAACGCAATAAGTAGTCGGACCCGCCTTCGTTGCACTACGGCGTGGCAAGCAGGTCCGATAATTGGGTCAGCCGCGGCCGATGCGCGGAAATAAATTCAGCTCGCATTCGATGAAACGGAGGGCGCGCGGCGACCAGCCACTTTCAGTTTTGGAGGGCAGGGCGTATTTGACGCTGCCGAGGCCCTCGATCTGCTCGCTTTCCACAAAAAGCTCGCGGCGGCCGCTTTCGTCCAGTGCCAGAAAAATAGCCTGTTCGCAGGCGGCGTAGAGCTGAAAGATCCGGGCCGGATCGATCGATTCGCGGTTCAGCCGGGCGGCAATGTCGCGAGCACCCATCTGCAGCGCCGCGCTGCGGGTTTCTTCCGCCAGCGCCAGCCATTTGGCGCCGTCCAGATGGTTCTGGAAATAATTGTTGGCATCTTCAAGTGTAATCATAATTCTTCCTTAGTCAAAAAAATCCCCCTGCGGGTGCAGGGGGAAGGGGGTTGGGGAACTTATTCGGAGCGGAGCGCGGCCAGGGCCTGGGCACTCGGCTTGAGACCGTAGATGCGACAGAGGCGCTGGTGGGCGTTCTTGAACTCCAGCGTCAGTTCGCCGAGGGCCATGCGCTTGACGCCGTCGAAGCCCTTCGGGGTGGAATCCTGGTCGCTGATGGCGCGGCCGTGCAGGTTCGAGAGTCCGAAACCGTTGACGTCGTTCACCCAGGCTTCGGTGTCCGGTACGTCCGGATCGGCCATGATGGTCATGGTGCTGCCGTTGCTTTCATTGATGATGACGGCGACATAGGCGCCGCGGGCGTCGTCGGAGCGGACGATCTGCAGGCGGTTCTTGTACTCGTTGGAGAGCACGCGGGCCTGTCCGGGCGAACAGAGGATCTGGGTGGGAACACCGCCTTCGCCGAGGACGGCCTGGGCACCGTCGTTGATCATGAAACTGTCGATGATCGAGCCGTTGGCATTGATCTTCAGCGCGCTGCCTTCGGTGAAGTGGTAGATGCCGCCGATTTCGCCGCGGGCCGCGACCGTGTTTTCGGTGCGGCGGCCGAACAGCGCCACGCGGTTCAGGTCGCGGGAGAGTTCTCCGAGGGCGAAATTGGTCTGGCGGTTCAGCTGGTTATCCACATTGCCGGCCACGCTGATGGCCAGGGCGGAACCGGTGATCACGATGTCCTTGCGGAAAATCTGGGTGCAGTTGTACGCGGTATCGGAGAGGTGCGAGGTTTCCTCGCCTTCGCCGGTGGCGCTGCCTTCCGCAATCGGAGTGCTGACGATGTTCATGACGGCGCCGGCGACCGGAGCGACCGTGGCCGAGCCGTTGGCCGCGACTTTGGTCAGCGCGAACGTGGTGGCGCTGTTGATCTGAGCGATGCGGAACAATGCCGAATCGTCTTTGATTACCAGCAGGGTACCGACCTTGACTTTGGCGGCATCGGTAGCGGAGAGCGTGATGACCTCGGCGCTGATGGACTGTACGGTCACGGAGCGGCCGGCGATCTGGTCCTCGAGCCATTCGTGTTTCTGCTGGGTGGCGTCGCCCACGCGTTTGAAGCAGGAGATGAACCGGGGTTCATTCTTGATCACGGTGGAGAGGATGTCGGAGAGATCGCGGCGTTTTTCCTGGAAGCTGTAAGTGTAGAGAGTCATGTTTTTTTCCTTTGTTAAGGGTTAGTTCTTGAGTTCGGGGGCGTGGCAAAGCATTTGCATGATGTCGCCGGATTGTTGGGCCGAGGTGAAATCAGCGAGATGGTCGTGACCGGGATTGCTGCCGCCGCCGGGACGCAGCTGCACCTTGAAGTGGCGCGGCATTTCCTCGCGGATACGGGCCATGAAGTCCTTGACCTGTTCGGGGTCTTCGGCATCGAGCTGATTCTTGCCCAGCAGATATTCGAGATACTCCGGATCGTTGAACTGATAATGTCCGGCGATATCGGTTACGCGGCTGCGGAATTTGATTTTCTGCAGTTCGTCGCGGTGACCGTCGCGTTCTTCGGCCAGCAGTTTGATATTCTTTTTCAGCTGGTTGATTTCGCGCATGTATTCTTTTCTCTGCCGGACGGGTTCGGGGGCGGACTGGGACTCCAGGTCTTCGAGTTTGCCGGTCAACTCGTCGATGGAGGCGGTGAGCTCCTGATTGCGCGCCGCCAGTTCCCGGTTCCGCTTTATTTCGTTGTCCAGCCGTCCTTTCGGGGCATCTTGCGGCTTGTACGAAGCCAGGAAGTCCTTTTCTTCCTGATTCAGAACTTCGCTGGCCGCGGCTTTTCTGATGATTTCCATCAGTTCCATTGCTGTCTCCTTTTTGGTTGAAGGTTTGCGGTTACAACTAATGAAAATGGTCAACTTCACGCACGAATCGAGCGTCAGGTTGACCTTTTTCGTAAAGTTAGTTCACAGACAACAACCCGAAAGGAGATCAACATGTCGAACAGTTATAATGTCCAGAATTTCAAGATCGGCTCCTGCGCCCTGACTTTCAAAGGGCAGGTATTGGGGGGTACCCAGAATCCGCCGCAGATCAAGATCGAACCGCAGGTTTATGAATCCAAATGCGACCAGAGCGGCGGCGCGGTATTGCGCGAAATCGTGACCGGTATGAAGGTGAGTATCAGCGCCGATTTGAAGGAGATCGACAAAGCTTTTGAATCCATGCTCGACGACACGGGCGAAATCAATCTCGGCCTCATCGGTGTGGACCTGAAAAGCCGCAGCGGACTCCTGCGCCTGACCCCGGTCAACCCGGATGATAAGGCCGGTTATGAATTCCCGGCGGCGGTGATGCGCCCCTCGTGCACCTACCGGCTGGACGGCAACCAGGAGCATGTGCTCGCGGTTGAATTCACGGCGTATCCCGACAGCAGCGGGGTCATTATGAAAAAGATCAGCGTCAACTGAAAGGAGTGGGTAAATGCGATTTTTTCCAAAGCTGGGTGAGCGGACCGTGCGGCTGCGGATCGGCGGCGGCGAGGAGCTGGAAGTGCGGAAGCTCTCGATCCTCGATTACGATAAACTCAATGAGCTGATCCGGAAAGTGGAGCAGGATTGCGCCACGGCGGATCTGGACCTGGCGTCCAGAACTGGTTTGATGGAGCGCGGCGGGCGGCGGATCTGCGATTTGCTGGCACCGTACTTCCCGGAAAATTTGAGCGGCGATCTGTTCAGGCTCGGCTACGCGGGGCTGATCGAGTTGGGGATGTATATGGCGTTCGGCAGCGATTTCGACGCGGAAGGCAACGGCTCAAAAAAAAACTGAACAAAGAATTCCGCGAGCCGGATTTTGAGTTCGCCGCCGCCCGGATCCTGCAGGCCTTCGGCGGTTACACGCTGGGAAGTCTGTTGAGCGAACCGCTGAATATTTTCATGGCTCTGGTTTCGCTCGCCGACCGGGCGCAGGCAAACAGCATCCTCGAATATCCGGTGATCGCTTTGAATACCTCACTGCAGAAAAATGAGACGCTGCTCAATGAGATGCGCCGCCGCCGCGGAAGTGCTTTCCGTCCGAACTCCGGCGAAACGGTATCGGGCGAGAAGCTCAAGGCGGCGCTGGCACTGGCACACCGCATTAATGAAGACAAAACCATGGTCAGCACCGACCGGGCATACACCCCGCAGGAAATAATCAATAACAGGGAAAATGAGAAGGTTGAGAAATGAGTACACCGACATTTGAATATGAAGGAAACGGGTATGCCCCGGAGCTGCTGGAACATTACCTGAGGCGGTTCGAAGAGCTGCTCGGCGCCAGCCAGCTCAGCGGGGTGAATCTCGGCAGTGAAAATTCCGTGGAGCACATTACCATGAATGTCCTGCGCGAGCTGGCGCATTACAGCGGTTCACCGGCGGCTCCGGCAGAAATAAATTCGCCGGTCAGCTATGGTTCCGTGACGGAGATCGAACAGAATGTCCGGGCCGATTCGAGCCGCCGGATTTTCCATAACGAAAGCCGGCAGGACGGTGCCGGAAGCGACGAGCGGATGCCGGAACTTTTGCGCGAGCTGCAGCTGAGGCTGGAGGACCTGATCCGGGCGGTCGAGCAGAACACCGAGCGTTTGAGCGGACAGAGTCAGGACGGGTTGGAAATAAATGATTAACGAGGAAAAAATATGCAGTTGACACATAAAAACAACATTGGATTCAGTGTTGATAACGCCAACCAGATTTTCCGGACACTGGTCTGGGAAATTCTGCCGGATGTGGAGGATTTCGAGCGTTGGGACGCGTTCCGTGATGAAGTCGAGGAGTGGGTCGGCCAGATTGGCGACGCCCTGAAAGTCCCCAACACCGACAGCAGCAGTTATCATGAGGACAGCGACTGGGTAGTCACCTCGATCAAGGCCGATTCCGGGCAGATGCGCAATTTGTATACGGTGACGTTTACGGCGCGCAAGAAAAATCTGGAATCGCTGATGACCGGGTTTTCGCGGCAGATCAACAACAATCTGGAACACGAAATCAACGCGTCGTTTCTGATCAATGACGAGACGCTGCAGGAATGGCTGCCGCAGGTGGGGGATCTCATCCTCTGGGCCGGCGAGAATTTTTATTGCGACAATATCAGCGCTTCGCAGAAACCCGAGGGCGAGTGGGACGTCCGGCTGAAAATCCGCGACATGAGCACGCTGATGCTGGGGCTGCCGAGCGAACGCAAAACCGGCGAACTGGAATGTACCAAAACGGCGCGCTGGCAGGTGAGTCTGGAGAAGATCGAGGAATTCCTGCAGGGAAACGACGTGGGGCAGGAGGCGGCGTGGGCCGGAACGGATTATGTGGTATCATCGCGAAACTGTTCAGCGGTGGGCGTTTACGGTTATCATGTGAGTTTGACGGCGGTGTACTCCGGTATGCGGCTGCTCGATATCCGGCGCTCGGACCGCTTGAAGTACATTACCTTCGGTACCGGCGAAATGGTGCGCGAGGTGTCTTATACCGGGCGCTGGCGGGTGCGCGACGAAGACCTGGAGGGGTTCCGCCCGGCCACGGGCAGCGACGCAGGCTCCTGGTCGGAGAGCGGATTTGTCATCGCATCCGTGGAGAGCCGCCGCAGCAATCCGGGCGAATGGGAGATCACCATGGTGGCACGCGAGCCATCTTACCTGCATCTGACTTATTCGAACATACCGGACCGTTTCGACGGCAGCACCGAAAGCAATGTGGAACTGACTTACCATAAATTTTCCGCCGTCGAATGCGGATGGCTCGATAATGGCGGCAGTTACTCCGAATATCCGGATTGGAACAGCTCAAATCAATGCCCGCTGATTGCCGACTCGCAGCTGCCGCTGAATTTCGTGGAAAACCCGCTGGAATGTTTCACCATCACCCTGACCTCGTACAAATCCGGTGAACCCCACACCAATATGAGCTCGCTGAAGGACTGGCTGGACCGGGATATCATCCACAACGGCACACTGCAGGGACGGAGTTCCCTGAACGGCAGCTGGCGCAAGGTTCATCAATCGGTGGAACGCTGCGTTTACCAGGGCGAGGTGTGGACCCGGATCATTCGCAAGTGGGAAAACGCGCCGCGCGGCTACACCTGGAATTCGTCATTTTTCAATGCATAGGAGCGGATATGAGTACTTTTCTGGACTGGCAGAGTGCCTGTCGATTTCTGAATAAGAAGATTGAGCGGCTCAAGCCTTTGAGCGGAAGCAACATCATTCTCGAGCAGTCGGCCTCCGGCCAGCGGATCAGCCTGACGAAGGAAGGGCGGAGCGGTGGCGGGGGAGGCTACGGCGGCTATTTCAAGGTGGTCGATTATTCGGAAGACGGGGTAGCGGCGGCGGCGATTATCGACGGGCGGCTCACTTCCGCCGCTCGGATGGAGTCGCCGGCCGGGTGCGCGGTGATCAACGATACGCTGGTGGAGTGCGAGCCGGGACAGCTTGCGCTGGAGCCGGGGGTGTCGTATATCACTGCGGAGTTTACGCTGTCGGACGATGTGCCGGTTTTCGAGGGATATCTTGTGCGACATTTTTTTGCTGCGTCGGAAGGGGAGAGCTTGAGCGTTCTCCTGGCCATCGTCGAAACCGGCAAGAACTCGTTGCGGATTTACCAGCAGCAGTATGGCGTGATTTACAACTACATTTTCAGGAGCTGCTGATATGAAGCTGGTACCGTTGAAAGCGAAAAAGTGTCCGTGCAACTACGAGGAGGGCGGTTCAAACGCGCCCGGCAAAATCGTGGACAATACGCTGTGCGGCAAGATATTCTGCACGGACGAGGCTTCGGCCACCGTGACGTTGTCCGGCATCGATGCGTTTGAGGCGTTTCACGCCGAGCTGGGCTGGTCCGATCCGGATTTGCGCTGGCCGATCAATCATATCGACGGAACGTATCATCTGCAGCAGGCCCGGGAGGATTCCCCGGAGTGGCTCAGTTATTTGAGGACATTCTATCCGCGTTACAATGCCGGGCCGGGGTGCCGCAGGTTCATCGGACTGCCGGACAGGCTCTATTTTACGAGCCGGAAGCCGAAAAACTTCGGGACCTTCCATACTTATGCGTGTTACGCGGTGGTGTATCTCGGGCTGCTCGGAAACACCTTCGCGGATATGGTGGACAGCGAGTTCGCGGTCCAACTTCGGTATCTGACGTTTCGCGGTTCGGAAATTTGCCCGTTCTCTTCGATGGCGACGTCGGAATTCATGGAAATGTGCCGCGAAATGCAGGATATCCCAGTGAGGGAACGCCCACCCTGGGCGCGGTTCTACAGCGGCGCCGCCACCCAGAGCAATTTCCCGAATTTCCACCAGAGAGTACTTCAGCACAACATTATGGGGATGGTTGACGTGATGCCGCGGGGGGATTTGTCCGAAGTGATCCGGAAGGCATCGGTCCTGATCCGCGCTTCGGACGTATGCGATTTATTCGGCGGTACGATCAGGGGGAAGCTGGCTTTTTCGACCGAGGCGGATTATGGTTGCGAGGAGCCGAGGCCGGAGTTTGATGATTTGCCGCGGCCGGGCTCGGAGGCCACGGAAAAAGAAAAAGAGGCATATCAGGAGGAATTGGCGAGGCGCAAAGCGATTTACGATGCATGGTATGCCCGCAACAATACCAGTGCCAAGGATTGGGTCGCGGCTGAACAGGGCGATTTGTTTCTCTATTCGGGCTATTATTATGACCGTCTGGTTCCGAAAAATTTGAGCAAAGTGAAACCGGCCTATTTGCCCCGTTATGCTGATTTTACTTTGATCATAAATGACTGCGACTGTGTCCCTGAGGAAGAGAATCCGGCCGGCGGTTCCATTCCGAATCCGGAAGAGGAAACTGGGGGATACAGTCCATGGCTGCAAACGAATGCTCCGGTGATGGACTCCTGGTGGAGAACTGTCGGCGGTGATAGCGGAAGCGACGGCGACGGCGGAAGCGATGGCGGTAGTGATGGCGGAAGCGATGGCGGTAGCGATGGTGACAGCGGTAGCGATGGCGGAAGCGATGGCGGAAGTGATGGCGGAAGTGATGGCGATGGCGGAAGTGATGGCGGAAGTGATGGCGATGGCGGAAGTGATGGTGGAAGTGATGGCGATGGCGGTAGCGACGGCGGAAGCGACGGCGGTAGCGATGGCGATGGCGGAAGCGACGGCGACGGTGACAGCGGAAGCGATGGCGGAAGTGATGGCGGAAGTGATGGCGGAAGTGATGGTGGAAGCGATGGCGATGGCGGAAGCGATGGTGATGGCGGTAGCGATGGTGATGGCGGTAGCGATGGTGACAGCGGAAGCGATGGCGGAAGCGATGGTGATGGCGGAAGCGACGGCGATGGCGGAAGTGATGGTGATGGCGGAAGTGATGGTGATGGCGGAAGTGATGGCGGAAGTGATGGCGACGGCGATGGTGGAAGCGACGGCGATGGCGGAAGCGATGGTGATGGCGGTAGCGATGGTGACAGCGATGGTGACAGCGATGGTGACAGCGATGGTGACAGCGATGGTGACAGCGACGGCGACGGAACGCTGGATATCAATGGGAAATACACCAGGGTATATTGTACTTACTGGAATCCTTATGGTTGGGATTCACATTATGATTGCGGTTCGTCGTCCAGTTATCGTGAATGTGACAAAAGCGCCTGGAAAGGCGGTTCCCAGCATATTCTCGGCATCATCAATGTGAAAATTGAAAATAACCGGTTCCTTTTTTCTCATGGCCAGTTCACGGATATTCCGGTTCCGGTAAACCCTCTTGATACTCTCGATCCGAATGAATATGAAAATTTTGGATTAGTTCAGCTGCCGGAGGGACATGAGTTTGCATTTGACCGGCTGACGCCATATGGCGATTCGGTATATGATATTGATGTCTGGATCTACGAAAACAAGAAATTATATGACGACCGGGTAGGACAGCTGGACGCATATTACCGGGGATTGTATTATTCGCTCAAGGTTGATCATTACCGGTCAGCGAGTTATTCCGCAAGTTATTCGGGGACATGCGAAGGCTCCTCGGAAAGCGGCGGCAGCTATCACCTGGTATCTTATACCTATTCTCAGATTCCGCCAAAAGTAGCGGAGCGGGGTTTTCCGTGTGTGGAAAGTTGTTCCTCTTCGAATTCGGGGTCGGGAGACTGGGATGGCTGTTATGTTCAGGAAAGCAGCAGTTCGTCCGATATCATCTACCGAAGCCTGCCAGTGGGTTTTGCGACTTTCGATGAGCTGCGTGAATTTGTCGATGCGCCCTTTGCTCCGCTGGAAGAACTTGATTACCATATCCAGCAGTGTTATAACTATTATGCGGGAAGAGGGATGAGCGGAACGTATATATGCAATTCCACGCCCTATCAATATTGGAACTATAACGGCGAGTTCGACAGTTGGTCGGATGATTTCGACTGCGGGGCCGCCATGAATCGATTTTGAAACCAAATAAGGAGGATATATGTCTCTGCAAACCCAAGAAATTTTGTCGCGTTCAAATGAAAAGACGTACCGTGATTTTATCGAAAACATCGGATTCCTGGCGGAGCTGGTGCCCAATCTGGAAGTTCCGGTAAAAGCGATGAACGAAAAGCTGAAAAGCTGCAGCGGTTGCCACCGGAAAACCATCATCGCCCATCTGATTCAGTTTCTGGCCTCGATCAAATGGACGGAGGAGAGCCAGGGAAAGTTGAAGGAGCGGTTCGGCGAAGAAATCATGAACCGGGTTTCTGTTCAAACCTGGCCCCGGATATTGACGGAAGAACAGGCCGCCAATATTCCCGCGGCGCAGCTTCCGGTGCTGGGCATGTATGCGCGCCCGGCCCAGGCGGCAGCCAAAAGCGCCGACACGGGGGATTTCAACTTCCCGCGTCCGGCCTGCCCGCAATGCGTATTGAAGCATCTGGCGGATGCGGGTATCCTGATGATCGAGGCCCAGCACGGGTATCCGGTGCACCGGGCCTGGGCGATCGGCAATTTGAGCCAGGCGGAGCAGGAATGTTTCGCCACTGATCCTGAATTCGCGGCGGTGATTCGCGAACAGCGGTTGAAGATCATGATGGATCAGGAATATGTGCCGGATTTCAACCCGCTTTTGAGCCGGGCGCTGGAGCTGGCCGGTCTGGCGGCCCGCGAGGCAAAAGTCACGATCCTGACGGTGACACGTGACCGGCAGGCGCTGTTTGCCCTGCATGAACAAATGCTCAATAACCAGACATTCCAGGATTTCCAATGGATCGTGGTGGATGACGGCAAAGAACCGGTTAAGCCCGGTCGTGCCTGCAAATATATCCGCCGGGAACATGAGCCGAAAAAGCGCTTCACGCATCGCGAAAATCTTCTGGCCGGGTTGAAGGAATGGAACGGCGGCATCATCATCTTTATGGAGGACGACGATTTCTATCCGCCGGAATACCTCGCCGAAACGGTTAAGCTGGGCCGAGGCTGCACCGGTCTTTTCGGCTGGAAAAATGCGTCTTATTACTGGCCGCTGGAGAAACACCGGTTGGTAAACCAGCGCGAGGACCTGTGTATAACCGCGTTCAGTGGCTGCCACTACCGGCACCGTGACCGGCTTGTCGATATCGTCCGCTCCTGCAAGAGCAATTTCGTCGATATCGATCTCTGGCACAAGTTTACCGACAAGACCATGAGGGAATATCCGGGCGAACCCGCTCCGGTCGGAATCAAAGGATTAAGCGGAAACGGCTTCACGGGGGAGCACCGGAAGAAATTTGAGACATCGGCGCATGAACATGAACCGTGGTTCCGCAGTCAGGTCGGTGAAGAATTTTTCGCCAAATATCAACAAATAATGTCCGGTATGAAAAACGCACCGGCGAACAAGAAAGGATAAAGTATGCTGTATCAGTACAATGTCAACACCAATACACTGCGCAGGCGTGTCAGTGACTCAGAGCCGGGAAACGTGGGCGGGAGTAGTTCAACGAAACCGGAAATTGCGTTCGGCACTTCACCGGAATGGACCATCCAGCTTTGTTCATCCGAATCCGGTCAGCTCAAGCCGCTCGATTTGTCGAATGTACCGGGCTGGCGGGCCGCGATCGATTGCGACCATGATCACAGTACCGGGCCCATGTGCCGGGTATTGAGCGAAAACATCGACACTTCCGGGCTGGCTCAAGGCGAAGTCAAGATTATCATCAATGCCAATACGGTCAGCTTCCTGGCTGCGCTCAATGGACGGGAATCCATTGGCGCCTGGTTTGAGTTGTGGGGTATGGATACCACGGGAAAGGCGGTTTATTATTGTAAATTTTCCATCAGGGCAATCATGCCGATCGATCCGGTTTCCGGCGCTGAACCGGAAGAGGTGGTTTCGCTCTGGGCGGACCGTACATGGGTGGAGGCACTCTGGCAGGCCGGTCTTGAGCTGCAGTATTCTTCGGACGAGTCCGAGCCGGCCGATTGGTCTGCGACTGCCGGAGATGCCCATTGGTACCGCCTGCGTAACCGTGAAATCGGCGGCCAGTGGTCCGATCCCTTGAAAATAGCCAGTGGCCCGGCCGGTGACAAAGGCGATGCTGGTGACCCCGGCCCCAAAGGAGACAAAGGTGATCCTGGTGACCCCGGCCCCAAAGGAGACAAAGGTGACCCCGGCCCTGCCGGCACAAGTTCTTTGTCCGAGTTGTCCGACGTGTCCGACCTGTCCGAGGCTGCCGAGGGGCAGGCGCTGGTCTACGATGCCGCCTCCGAAACCTGGCATCCCGGCACTGTCGCCGCTACCGGTTCGGGCGGCGTGCCCGCCATTTCGATGACCGATGGCGACCCCGCCACCGGCACCGTTCAGATTCGCGACGTCACCATCAACCCGGACGGCTCCACCAGTTGGGCCGGTGAACCCATAACCGCATTTTACACCTTCGAGGCACCCAATGAGTAATATTTATCTGGCTCCTTCAGCCGCTGTACCGGTCGCCGGAACCCCCGGAATACGCTTCGGCAACATCTTCGTGCCGCTTTACCGGAAGCCGAAATTTTCCGATAAGCACACTCGCTTCCTGATCGATGCACGGAGCGGACTGCAGGAATTGATCGGCAATCTGCTGCTGTACAATAACGGTGTCACGGTCAGTGATGACGGTTTTGAGTTCAACGGGTCAAGCCTTTGCTCCTTCAATACGAACGGGCACAACGAACTTGATTTCGGCGAAAGCGGCGAATTCACCATCGACATGCGCCTGACTAATGCCAACCAGATCCATACTTACAATACGATCCTGACTAACGGAGATTCCGGCAATTTTCCGGATGGTAATTTTAATTTCCGCTATCAATGGCACGAGTATGGCTTATTCTGGAATCCGGGGGGGGACCCCTGGTTCACGACCGGGGGTTATGCGGCCCACGCGGGTGATGAGGTGTTCCACCACTTGGCGATTACCCGGGCATCGGACGGTTATGTCCGGCTGTTTGTGGATGGCAGGCTGACGAATTCCGTAGGCAACTCCGGCCACGTGCTGAACTTCACCGCCTGGAACATGGTCAAGTTCGGCAAAGGCGGCATCAATGACGGCAACGCGGAAAGCAGCTACTGGACCGGACGTTTGAAGTGGGCGCGGATTTCCGACATCTGCCGCTGGACCGGCGACTTCGATTCCACCCAAATCGGCGAATAGAGGGCTGCACGGTATTAATTCAAGTAAAACATGAATGATTGACAAATATTCAGAATCAGTCGAAACGGGGGCCGAACCAGTGGTAGGATAAGCAAAATTATTGCTGCCATTCCGTCATGGTTTCGGTTCCCGTTTTTTGCTTATTGGTACTACCAATCAACCGGGGCATAAGGTGTTATGTTCAAAAGACGAACAAACAGGGAATAGTGAAAAATTGCGAAAATATCCGTAAAAAAGTCTTGTCAACCCACTTGACCGAAAATATCCGGAAATTTCCCGGGTTTTTTTGGGAAATTTTCTGCTAAATAGATTGAAAAACGGTTTGCTTTAATGTAGGTTTGACAGGAATTTTATTTTTTAAAAGCAATAATTGAACAATGAACAAAGGAAGGGAAACGCCCGGGGAAACTTTAACAAGCCGTACAAAAACAAAAATCATAAACTTAAACAGCAATAATTAAGACGGAAAACAAAGGAAGGAAGAAGCAATGTTTCCAATCGATTATGTGTTGGTCATAATTCCGCTATTGGTGGTGTTATGGTTGGGGGTAAAAACCCAACGCTACGTCAAAGGCGTGGCCGACTTTCTGACCGCGGGACGGGTAGCAGGGCGTTACGTGGTGGCCGTGGCCAGCGGTGAAGCCGCGATGGGCCTGATCAGCGTGGTTGCGATGTTCGAAATGTATTATACCTGCGGATTCGGGGTTAGTTTCTGGAACCGGATTACCGGGCCGCTCGGCCTGATTTTCGCGTTGACCGGGTTCTGCATTTATCGTTACCGCGAGACCCGTGCCATGACCATGGGGCAGTTTCTGGAAATGCGCTACAACAAGGCGTTTCGTATTTTTGCAGCGGCTCTTCAATCGGTTTCCGGGGTGATCAATTATGCGATTTTTCCGGCGGTGGGCGCCCGTTTCCTGATTTACTTCCTTGATTTGCCGACTCATATTCCGGTTTTCGGCTTTCAGTTTCCCACCTTTGCGCTGTGCATGATGTTTTTCCTCGGGATCGCCGTGGCAATCGTAATGTTCGGCGGACAGGTCACGATCATGGTCACCGACTGTATTCAGGGGATTTTGAGTTATCCGATGTATGTGGTGGTGGTGGGGTATATCCTTTACCGTTTCTCCTGGTCGCAGGAAATGGCGCCGGTACTGCTGGATACCGACCCGGGAAAGAGTTTCCTCAATCCGTACGACGTCGACAAGCTCCGGAATTTCAATCTGTTTTATGTTTTCGTTGGTATTTTCAGTTCGATTTTTAACCGTATGTCGTGGTCCGGTACCCAGGGGTACAACGCGGCCGCGGCGACTCCCCACGAGCAGAAAATGGGGGGATTGCTCGGTACGTGGCGCAGCGGTTTCTCGGTGATGATGTATACGCTGCTGGCGATTGCGGCATTTACCTATATGAAGCACGCGAACTTCAAGCCGCATGCGGAGGACGTCAGCAAGCAGTTGACGATCAAGACCATGTCGGATATCGTGCCGGAGCCGGTTTTTGCGGAAACCCGCAAAGATATTGAGAATTATATCAAGGAAGGAATCATCAGTCCGCGGCTCCAGACTGCCGCTACCGAGGCCGGTTACGACCTGGTCAATCCGGAGAAGTCCAAAGCCTATACGGAAGCATTCCGCCGCCGTCAGTTGCGCCTGATCGACCTGCGTTTCGACGAAGACAAATCCGAGGAGTTCAAGGAATATCTGGCCGAGGGCAAAATCAGCCCGACCATCCGCGAAGCCGCGGTTAAGGCCGGTTATGATATCGATAACCCGGAAAATTCCACGACCGACAAGCGTGTGTTTCTCTCGGAAGCCACGGAAATTTACCGTGACATCGCCAAAGTGGCGATCAACGTGACCGCCGCGGAATCGCCGGAAGTCACCGATGGCGACGCGCTCCAGCGCGGCAACTCGTTCAATACGATTTATAACCAGATGCTGGTGCCGATGGCGGTACGCGAAATGCTGCCCGCCGGGATCACCGGTATCTTCTGTGCCATCATGCTGTTTCTGCTGATCAGTACCGATACTACGTACATGCACTCCTGGGGCAGTATCATCGTGCAGGATTTGATCCTGCCGTTCCGCAAGACTGCGTTCAAGCCGGAAACCCAGTTGCGCCTGTTGCGTATCATCATTGCGGGGGTGGCGGCGTTCGCCTTCTTCTTCTCGCTGCTTTTCAAGCAAGGGGACTTCATTCTGATGTTCTTCGCGATTACCGGGGCGATCTGGCTCGGCGGCGCCGGACCGGTCATCCTGTTCGGCCTTTACTGGAAACGCGGCACGACGGCGGGGGCCTTTGCCGCGCTGGGCAGTGGTTCCGCGATTGCGGTGGGCGGTATTCTCTGCCAGCAGCTCTGGGCCGCGCACCTTTATCCGTTGTTGGACAAAGCGAACCTGGCGGTGCCGCTGACCAACTTCCTGGCGGCAGTGTCGAAGCCGCTCAATCCCTACATTATCTGGAACACCACGCCGGACAAGTTTCCGATCAATTCGCAGGAAATCTTCTTCATCGCGATGCTGGTGGCCGTTTCGCTGTATGTCATCGTGTCGCTGATTACCTGCCGCACGCCGTTCAATATGGACCGCATGCTGCACCGCGGCAAGTACCGTACCGAAGGGAAGGAGCTGGCCAAGCGGAAACTGAACATGAGTACCATCATCGGTATCGACTCCCAGTACACGATTGGCGACAAAATCCTGGCGTGGTCGGTGTTCATTTATTCGTTCATCTACGGGTTCGTCCTCTGCTTCCTGATCGTCATCATCTGGAACGTGTTCCAGCCGTGGCCGAGCCAGTGGTGGGCGCATTACTTCTATTTCACCAGCATTGTGGTGGCGGCCATCATCGGGATTGTTTCCACGGTCTGGTTCACCATCGGCGGGAGTTTGGACCTGCACAAGATGTTCAAGTTCCTCGACCAGCGCGGCGAGGTCAATGTGCTTGACGACGGCCGCGTCATCGGGCACGTGTCCGCTGCCGACATGAAGGATTTCGAGGATGCCGAGCATGTAAAAAATACCGACGCCGCAGCTGCGGATGAGGATGAAAAAACCGGAAAATAATTACATTCCGGCTTGACTTTTGCGGCATACGGATTCATATATCTGTATGCCGTTTTTTCTTGATAAGGGGGCCCAAAATGAAAATTCTGCTGACAGCATTGTTGCTGGTCTTGATCTGTGCCGGGGTGGCCGGCAATGAAAGTGCGTATGCGAAGGGAATTGCCCTTTACAAACAGAATCAATTTACCGAGGCGCTGCGCCAGTTGCAGATTGCCGCCCGCAATGGCGAGAAACGCGCTTTCCTGCCCATTGCCTACATGTATGACAACGGACTTGGCGTGAACCGGAATTTGCCGCAGGCGATCAAGTATTACGAGCGCGCGGCGGCGTTTGACAGCAAATCCGCCATGCGCCGCCTCAGTGATATATTGTTTGCCGGCAACCAGCCGGATCAGGCCGTGAAATGGCTCGAGCGTGCCGCCGCGCTGGACGATCTGGAATCCATGAAAAAGCTCGGCGAATGGCACATGCGCCGGCGCGATTGGACCCGCGCCGAAGTCTGGCTGGTCAAAGCGACCAAATTCAATGACGGAGAAGCGTGGCGGCTGCTGGGCGAACTTTATCACCGCCGCAGCGAATTGACCCGTTCCGCCGCCGCCTTTGAAAAAGCGGTGGAGCTGGGCGATACCGGAGCCATGGAGTCGCTGGGCAATCAATGCCTCGCCAAAGGGGAATATGACAAAGCCCTGACGTGGTACCACCGGGCCGCCGACGCCGGCAACTCGCAGGCCCTGACTTCGCTGGGGATGTATTACCTCGAAGGCAAGGGCGGGGTGGTGGACTACCGCAAGGCCCGCGAGTGGCTGAAAAAGGCGGAGAAATATAATCTTTTTTCGCGTTATCACCTGGCGGTGCTTTATTACAACGGACTCGGCGGAGCCCTGAATTATGAGCAGGCCCGGATACTGCTCGAGAGCTGCTCCGATCAGGTCGAGCTGGGCAAATACTACCTCGGCATGATTTATTACCATGGGCTCGGGGTCAAGCCCGACCGGGAAAAGGCCAAATTTTACTTCATCGACTCCGCCCGGCTGGGGCTGCAGCGCGAAGCCTACGAAATGCTGCGGAATTACCAGTGAGAACGCCATGCTGATCAATGTCACGGGAAACGGAAAAGGCAAATCGACCGGTGCTTTCGGCATGGCGGTGCGGGCGCTCGGCTGGAACTGGCGCGTGGCGCTGCTGCAGTTTATCAAAGGGGAGATGGAAACGGGGGAAATGCGTTTTTTCCACCAGTTGAAGCTGGAGAATTTCATTTTTGAGCAGCTCGGCGCAGGCTTGACCTGGAAGCCGGGCAACCACCGGGAAATGGCGCAGCACGGCTGGGCCGAGGCGAAAAAGCTGCTGCACGATGAGAATCTGCAGCTCCTGATCCTGGATGAACTCAATATCGCCATCCACCTGAAATATCTGGATATCGATGAAGTCATTTCCGAACTGCGGAACCGCCGGGCGGGGCTGCATGTCATGATGACCGGCCGTTATGCCCATGAAAAACTGCTGGCAGTATGCGATCTGGTCTCGGATATCCAGGCGGTCAAACATCCGTTCGAGCAGGGAATCCCGGCGCAGAAGGGAATAGACTACTAATTTACTTGACATTTCGTATTTTCCTGTTATGTTAAGACCAGCGTAACAGACAGGAGGTTATTATGAAACGTGTACTTTTAACTATGGTTCTGGCCCTCGGCCTGGCCGCGACCGCCATGGCGGAAGCACAGTGGCTCACGGACATCAAGGCAGCCCGGGAACAGGCGGCCAAGGAGAAAAAGCCTGTTTTCATGTTGTTCACCGGTTCCGACTGGTGTCCCGGGTGCATTCACATGCACAAAGAACTTTTCAGTAAAAAGATTTTCGAGGATTTTGCGGCAAAGAACGTGATTTTGATGAAAGTCGACTTTCCGGAAAAGATCAAACTGCCCGCAGAAGTAGAGAAGCAGAACGAAGAACTCCAGTTGCAATATAAAGTCGAGGGATACCCGACGATTATCATAACCGATAAAGACGGCAAGAAAATCGCCGAAAGCGGTATTGAGGAATATGGCCTGATCAACAATCCGGCGAAGTATATCAAAGTCCTGGAAAAGCAAATCGGCAAAAAGTAAGATGCAACTATGCGGCTGTTAAGTAGTTTATGCTTATTGTTCGGCCTGATCCTGCCGCTTGCGGCCCAGATGGGGGGACCCTTCAAATGGCAGCTGACGAGCGGCAGCGATTATATTCAGGTCGAGGCGACCATTCCTGACGGATATTATCTCTACAAGGACAAGACATCCCTTGTTATTGAGCTGGATGATCATACCCGGTCATCGCCCGTCGCGGAGCCGAAGGCGGTGGATCACAAGGATGAGATCTTTGGCGAAAGCATGATTTATCCTGCCGGTAAGGCCGCCTGGCGATTTCCACGAATGGGCTCCGGTAAATTGATTATCAAATATCAGGGCTGCTCGGAGAAGGGCATGTGTTACCGGCCGACGAGCACAGAGCACTCCTTTGACGGTGAAAAGTTCAGCGGCGGACCGGCGGTCGAGGAAAAGCCGTCGAACAGCGAAAGTACCCCGCTGGAAATGTTGTCCGAATATCAAATCCGGACGACCGGCAGCGGCTACATGAATGGCCGGGATTTCCTGGCATTTCTGCAGCGCGAGCATTCGGAATCGCTGTTTGCGAACAAAAGCCTGTTCGTGATTATTTTGCTGATTATCCTTGGCGGACTGGGGCTGAATCTGACACCGTGCGTGCTGCCGATGATCCCGATCAACCTGGCGATTATCGGGGCGGACGCCTCCAACCGCAAACAGGGTTTTATCCGCGGCTCGGCTTATGGCATCGGGATTGCGCTGGCTTATGGCGTGCTCGGACTAGTGGTGATTTTGACCGGGGCGCGCTTCGGAGCATTGAATTCGAGCGCGTGGTTCAATTTCGCGGTGGCGCTGATTTTCGTGGTGCTGTCGCTGGCCATGTTCGACCTCATTCATATCGATTTTTCGCGTTTTACCACGTCGGTGAATACGGACAAAATGCGCCTTGGCAAGCTGGCCACGGCGTTTGTCATGGGGATCGTGGCGGCGCTGCTGGCCGGGGCCTGTGTGGCGCCGGTGGTGATCGCGGTCCTGCTTTTTGCCTCGAGCTATTACGGACAGGGGTACTGGCCGGCGCTGCTGCTGCCGTTCCTGCTGGGCGCAGGGATGGCGCTGCCGTGGCCGTTCGCCGGGGCGGGGCTGGCGATTCTGCCGAAGCCGGGCAAATGGATGGTGCGGATCAAAAATATTTTCGGCGTGATTATTGTGCTTGCCGCGCTGTGGTACGGCTGGCTCGGCTATACGCTGCTGCCGGTCAAATCGACCTCGGCGAGTTCGGCCGAAGTCGAGGTCGCCAGACTGGAAAGCGCGCTGCGGGAAGGGCGGACCTCCGGCAAACCGGTGCTGATCGACTTCTGGGCGACTTGGTGCAAGAATTGCCTGGCCATGAACGAAGGAGCCTTCAAGGATCCGGAGGTCATCAAGGAGCTGGAGAATTTCCAGGTGGTCAAATTTCAGGCGGAAGATATGAGCGACCCGAAGATCAAAGAGATCCTCGATTATTTCAACATCAACGGTTTACCGGCCTTTGTGATACTGGAAAAGAAATGAAATTTCCGGCCGTATTTGTTCTGATATTTTTCTGCTTCGGCTGCATGGCCGGGCCGAAAGTCGTTCATGTGCTGGTGGCGCTCTGCGATAACAAATATCAGGGAATCGTCCCCGTTCAACCGGCCCTCGGCAATGGTCAGGACCCGAAGAACAATCTCTACTGGGGCGCGTTGTATGGCGTCAATAATTTCCTCGGCAGGCAGCCGGAATTTACCCGGATCGCCACCATCAAAAATCCGGACGAAAATATCCTGGAGCGGGTGATCTTCCAATACCGCGATGTGTACCTGATCGCCGATGCCTATGACGGCCGGAAAATTCAGGATGCGGTAAAGGAGTTTTTCCTTTACGCTGCCGGGCACCAGAATGCTCCGGTGAACACGGATTCGCTTAAACTCACGGGCGGCAGCGCCGCCGATCTGCTGGTGTTCGTGGGGCACAATGCATTCATGGATGGCGAAATTCCGGTTACGGTGAGGCGGGGGCCGAGTACCCACAGCAATCAGGCGGCGGTGTTTGCCTGTGCCAGCCGCCCGTATTTTCAGGAGAAGCTGGAACGGGCCGGGAGCAAGCCGCTGATCCTGACGAATGGCTTGATGGCGCCGGAGGCGTATCTCCTTCATGCGCTGGTGGTAAACTGGGCCGCGGGTAAAAAACCGGCGGCAATTCATGAGGCGGTAGCCGCGGCGTATGACAAGTATCAGAAGTGCGGCATGGCCGGGGCCCGCCGGTTGTTTTATTACCCCCAATAGTTGCAAATCGTGCGGAGTACATGTATATTGGTTGCAGTCAACCAAGGGAGATAATTATGAATGACAAAAAACAAAACGACGAAAAGCCCATTCCGGAGAGCAAAGACATGGAAGCTCCGGGCGTAATGGAAAACGGCAAGCCGATTCCGAATTACGAGCATATCGGGACCCCTCATCAGGAAATGGTCGAGGAGCAGCCCCGCAATGTGGATGGTCATACCGTCAAAAAGTAAATTACAGGAGGTAGAAGAATGAAACTGAGACAATTATTGGCTGCAGCGGTCATGGTATGCGGAATGGCGCTGGCTGTTTCGGCGCAGGAAATCGGCATCAGCAACCTGCCGGAAAAGGGTAAGATCAGCAAGTTGGAAGTCGGCAACAAAGATCGTACCGCGGGCGGTACTTTCGTCATCAGCGCGGTGCCGGGTTATTTGAAGGATCAGCAGATGGTGTCCGTGCCGCGCGGCAACGCGGCTGTGGCCGGCATCGCTTATACCGTTACCATCGACAAGCCGGCCACGGTTTATCTGTTGGTGCAGGACCGCGGCAAAGTGACCATCCCGGAAGGCTGGACCAAGAGCGAGGACAAAGTCCGCTGGAAGCTCGGAAATATGAACCTGTCCGATTCCGTTTACCAGAAAAATTTTGCCGCCGGACAGGTGGAGATTCCCGCGCATGACGGCAAGGATGGAGCCTCTTTTGGAGTGCCGAATGCCGTGGTGATCACGGCGCTTGACGAATCGGCGGCGTTCATCACGCCCGGCAAGGCGAAGATCGTCAAGATGGCTTCAGGAAACAGCCGTGCGCTCGGCGGTGATTTCGCGATCGCGGAAGCGCCGGATTTCCTGAAGGATCTGCCGATGGTGATCATAAATCGCGGCAAAGCCAATGAACAGGGCGCGGCATACAAGTTCAGCGTCTCCAAGCCCGTAACGGCTTACCTGCTGGTACAGGATCGCGGCAAAGCGACTCTGCCGGAAGGCTGGACCAAGGTCGACGGCAAGGTCAAATGGACGGCGGTCAAGAGTAACTTCAGCGACTCCATTTATGAGAAGAAATTCGAAGCGGGCGAAATCGAAGTGCCCGGACACGACGGCAAACAGGGCAGCTCTTTTGGCATCCCCAACGCGGTTGTGCTGAAAGCCGATTAATCGATCAGATTACTGATTTCAAGGTCTGCCGGGAACGTGTTTTCCGGCAGATTTTTTTTGAGCCAATTCGGCGAGGCGGCGTGTTACGTACGGATTGTCCGATTTGATCTTACTGAAATCCGCTCCGTAGGCGAGCAATACTTCAAATGCCTGCATTTTATTCTCCGCCACCGCTACTTCCAGCGGCGTTTTGCCGTTTTCATTCTGCACATTGACATTTACGCCGTTGGCAAGCAGGCAGCGAAGGGAATTCACGGAATAATGGTTCACGGCCTTGAAGATCAGGGGATCGCCATTCATGGCGCTGACATTCAGGTCGGCGCCGCAATCGGCAAAAGCCTTGATCAGTTCGCCTGCAGGATCGTGCCAGCCATGGTTTCTGCGTTCCATCCGGACCTGCAGCGGTGTTTTGCCTTTCCGGTTTTTGCGGTTTACCTCGACGCCGTTTTTGACCAGATACCTGACCAGTTCCGGGGTGGAGGCGTAGCATAGGAGATTGTTGCCGCTGCTGTTCACGTAGTGGATCACTTTCGGATTCAATTTCATAATGGCGAATGCGGCGTGTGAACTGCCTTCGTTCGATACCGCCGAAATGAGTGTTCTGATCGTGATTTTGACCCCGGGGAGCGAACGGACGAATTCAAAAACCTCAAAGGTATTCCTGGCGGCTGCATTGTGGAGGGCACTTTGCAATTCTTCCGGGAAGTTTTCGAGAGGAACTTCGGCAAGTTCCCGGTATTTTCCTTTGATTTCCGGCAGCTCAAATTCGCCGCAGAGATAGGCGAATATTTCAACGGAACGGCGGTATTTGTCGGCGCAATTCAGGCCGGCTTCGAAAAGGAAGTCTTCGACTTCCGGGCAGAGGCTGTAAGAGTCCAGAATCGTATTCGGCTTGGTGCCTCCGGAAGGATCCCGGTAGTAGAAATTGGGGTCGGCACCCTTGCTCAGGAGCAGTTTTATCAGTGGAATGTTCCGGTGGTAAACCGCGCTGAAGAGCGGCGGCGCGGGCAGTTCACGGAAATAATCGGGACGGGAGGCGAAGATTCTGAAATAGGGTTTGAACTCACTGTTGCTCTTATCTTCCGACGGGTCGGGGCGGCGGGAGCGGTCGGCGCTTTCATTTTTCAACGCGACGTTCGGTTCGGCGCCTTGGTCCAGCAGGAATTCGGCGGCGTCTAAATGCTTATTGTATTTGGCGGCATAGGCGAGGGCGGTATCCAGCGATTTCCGGTCCGGCTTGCCATGCAGTGTCTTGAGGGTGGCCGAATCGGCCCAGGCGGCGGCGTAAACGAAGGGGGATGCGTCGTTTTTATCGCGCAGCCCGATATCGGCGCCGTGTTTCAGCAGCAACGCGATGGTTTTGCGGGCATCATCCTGTTTGCGGTGGCGCGGCTTGAAGGCCCCGACGCATGGCGACTCCGAATCCGGGAAGTGGAGCGCGGCGTAAAAGAGGGGCGTCCAGTTGAAATTGTCACGGACGTCGACTTTGGCTCCGCGTGAGATCAGGATTTCGGCGATATCGCAGGGATACAGTGCGGCGGCCAGCATCAGAGGGGATACGTCGTTGACTGTCCGGTTGACGTCGGCTCCGGCCCAGATCAGGGCTTTGATGAACTCCGGCGATTTCTGCTGCCGCAGGGCGATGAACAGCGGAGTGTAGCCGGCGTTATCGGCGGCGTTGACATCGGCTCCGCCCCGGAGCAATGATTTGAGCAGCTCAAGTTTCCGGATGGCAGATTTTTCCTGAAAAAATGAAGAGGATGCACATAAGTGCATGAGGGCGGTGCCGCCGCTTTTGCTGCGAAGTTTCGGGTCGGCTCCGTTTTGCAGCAGGAATTCGGCGGCGGAATATTGCGGCAGGCTGTGAAGCGCCTGCATCAGGGCCGTTCGCCCGGATTTGGGATCGGCTGTGTTCAAATCGTATTTATTTTCGGCCAGATACTTCAGCATCTTGAGTTTGTCGGGATTATCGCCGAAATGTGCGTTTCTGTCGTTTTGAAGATAAAGAGTGCCGGGCACGGATGAGGTATCGGCACCTTGTTTTTTCAGGAACTCAAAGTTATCGATACAGGCATAACCCGCGGCCCTGGCGGCCATGGCGTCGAGCGGTACTTTTCCCGGATACATCTTGATCAGGATTTCATAAATTTCCGGCAGATTGGGGTTGGAGGCGGCAATGAGAAGGTCTCTTTCGGTTACAATGGCATCGGGTCCGGCTATCCGGTTCAAAAGAGATAAATTGATCCAGCCCGGCCATGAATGGGCCGAAAGTACCAGTTTGAATTTCAGGAAATCATCTGCCGAAGCGCCTGCTTTGACCAGCAGTTCGAATATTTCGTCGCTGGTGGCATAACAGATTGCCGGAATATTTCCGTAGTCGTAAATATTGGGATCGGCACCATTGTCCAGGAGGCATTTGACTGCGACGGGATTTCTCCAGGATACTGCTTGAATCAACGGGGGCGAGTAGCCGAGGCGGCTGTTGATGTCGGCTCCACATTTGATGAATTTATTGAACAGAGCCGGATTCCGGGACGAAAGAAGCCACTGCCAGGCGGAATCGAAATCCCATGCGGCTTTATAATCCAGCAGCCGGAAAACAATAGTTTCGTACTGTTCCTGTTTGCCACGATCGTTGAGTTTGGAGCCGGCGGTATTCAGCAGCTCGGGGGTCTGGGCGGGATCGGCGCCGTGGGTCAGTAATACTTCCACGATCGCGGCCGGGGCGGGGTTGTCGAGCGCGTAGTACAGGGCGGTACGGCGGTAGTATTCGCTGCGGGCGTTGACGTCGGCCCCGGCGTCGAGCAGCGCCTTGACCTCCGCGGCCGAACCGCTCCGGCACAACTTCATCAAAGGCGTTTCGCCGCGCTCCGGTGGAATAACCGAACCGGCAGCCTGAATGCATAAAGCGGCCAACAAAAGAGCGGTCAGTAGAATTCTCATGGTTGCGCCTCTTGCAGTGAACGATTAGTACTGGATGTCGGGCGGGCAGGGGTCGTAGCGCGGGTGTTTGACCTGCGGTAATCTCATGCCCCCGGTTCGGTAAATGGATGGCGTGTCCCCGCATTCGAGTTTCAAAACCGGGGCGAACATGGCGTCGAGCTCCGGCGGCAGTTCGATTTCGACCCGGTCCTCGTATTGATGGAAATTCAGTTCGCCGTACGGACGGCAGCTGACCGATTTTACCCGGGTTTCGAGGCCGGTGAAAACCCATCTGGAGCCCGGTTGATACAGCATGGTGAAAAAGAGATTATTGCCGGAGGCGGTGAATGTGCCGGCGCCATCCCAGTCGGTGTTGTCACCCTCCTGGCGGAGCATGGGGCTGAGGGTCATCAGGTCGTTGCCGGTAATGGCTTCTTCGCCGCCGTCGCGGAGCCACTGGCCGACCTGGCGGATGATCTCCACGCTGGGCTCGGGGATGGAGCCGTCGCCGCGGGGGCCGATATTCAGCAGCAGATTGCCGTTGCCGTTGGCGCAGCTGAGCAGCATTTTGACCACTTCAATCGGCGATTTCCAGTTGTGGTCATGGCGGTGGAATCCCCAGTGGTCGTTCAGGGTCATGCAGGCTTCCCACGGACGCCACGGTTTCGGCGCGCTGATGTGTCCCTCCGGGGTGCCGAAGTCGCCGGGCAGCCCGTTGCGGCCGTTGAAAATCAGGTGCGGCTGGATCTTGCGCATGGCGTCGTTCATGCGTTCCCCTTGCCAGCCGTCGGCGTTGAAGGGCCACCAGCCATCGTACCAGAGGATATCGAACGGACGGTATCTGGCCACCAGTTCTTCCAGGCGGGCAAAGGTGTTCTGGATAAAAATTTCGTAGGCGTCGGGATTTTCCAGCGCGGCCACGGCGTCCGGCTGATCGTACCAGTTGTTGAGGCTGTGATACAGCCCGATTTTCAGGCCGCGCTTCCGTGCCGCCGAGACGGTTTCCCCGACGAGGTCGCGTCCGCAAATGTTCATGGCACTATGATCGCTGAGCCGGGTATCGTAGAGCCGGAAACCGTCATGATGCATGGTGGTGAAAACCAGATACTTCATGCCGCCGGCCACGGCGAGGTCGCAAATTGCCTCGGCGTCGAAACGCTCCGGGTTGAACTGCTGCGCGATCTGGTCCATTTCGGCGGGCGGAATCTGCTCGCGGTTCATGACCCACTCGCCGCGCGCCATCAGGCTGTAAAGCCCGAAATGGACGAACATCCCGTACCGTAATTCCGTAAAGTTCATCGCAATAGCCTCCTGATTGTTTACCGTATAATAAAGCATTTTTACAGAGACAATGCAAATAAAAAAAAGGAAAGAAATGCGGATCGGAATGGCAATTTGCCGTAACGGGATTACTTTATCATCAACCAAATAACTCAGGAGTCCGGCAGTATGATAAAATTAGGGTTGAGCTCATATAGCTTGTCGCAGGCGATGGCCAAAGGTGAAATGGACATTCTCGGAGCGATTAAATTTGTGGCGGAACACGGTGGCAGCCATCTCGAAATTTCGCCCGGCGCCTTGAAGTTGACCGGCGACGACGAGTTGATCAAAAAGATCGTGGATACCGCCAAGGAAAACGAGATCGAAATCTCCAGCTATACCATCGGCGCGAATTTCCTCAAACCAACTCAGGAAGAGTACCGCGCCGAAGTGGAGCGGATCAAAATCGAAGTGGAAACCGGGGCGAAACTGGGCGTGAAGCGGATGCGGCACGACGCCGGCTGGCGGCCGATTCCGGAAACCTCCTACGAGCAGTTTCAGAAAGACCTCCCCGGCGTGGCCGACGCCTGTGGCGAAATCGCCGACGTGGCCGCCAAATACGGCATCACCACCAGCATCGAAAACCACGGGTTCCATTTTCAGGCCAGCGAGCGGATTCAGCAGCTGATCCTGGCGGTGGGGCGCGATAATTTCCGCACCACGCTGGACGTGGGCAACTTCCTGTGCGTCGACGAAGACCCTGAAGCCGCCACGGCGAACAATATTAAATATGCCTCGCATATTCATTTCAAGGATTTCCATATCCGCAACAATCCGCCGCTGCAGGAAGGGTATATCAAGACGGCTCACGGCCGCTTCATCCGCGGAGCCATCACCGGCGACGGCGATGTGAAGTTGGATGCGATCGTGAAGATCATCAAAGCCGCCGGTTACGAGGGCTTCCTCTCGATCGAATACGAAGGCTGGGACGAATGCCGCAGCTCCTGCATCCGCGCACTGAAAAACGTTCGCGCACTGCTGGACCGCAACTGAACAAAACGGAAATAATGATATGAACCGGGCCGAGCTGATCGAGCTTGTAAAAAGCGGGTATAAACCTGAATTTTTCTTCTTCTGGGGGCATCAGATTCCGGAGGACGGTTCGGTCGGGCCGAGTTGTTTCAGCCAGTGGTACCCGGTCCGGTTCGTCGTTGATGAGGTTTCGTATAATTGTACCGAGCAGTATATGATGGCGGAAAAAGCGCGTTATTTCCAGGACTCCGAAGTCCGGGCCGAGATTCTCGCCTCGGACTCGCCCCGGGATATGAAAGCGCTCGGGCGGAAAGTGCGTGATTTTGACGCCGCGGCCTGGGACCGGGTCAAGTTCGATATTGTTTGCAAGGGGAATTTGCATAAATTTATGCAGAATGAGAAATTTCGTGATTTTCTGCTGGCGACCGGCGATAAAGTCATTGTTGAGGCCAGTCCGCGCGACTGCATCTGGGGAATCGGCCTCGGTAAAGACAATCCGGCCGCTTCCGATCCTGTTCGTTGGCGGGGGCAAAATCTGCTCGGTTTTGCCCTGATAGAGGTCCGCGCCCTGCTGAACCGCAACTGACAGAGGTTTGCCGATGGATGGAATAAAACTGCCGTTTCAGATGAGTATTCCGGAGATCATCCTCTCCAAAAGGATGTTCATCGACAGTAATTATTCCAAAAAATTCCATCGGGAACCATTTCACGAAGTCCTGCACATCATTTCGGGTTCGATGTCGCTGGACTTCGAGGACGGGCGGCACTACCGCGGGGAGAAAGGCGATACGCTGTTTATTCCCGGCGGCATCCGGCACCGTGATACTTTTCTCAAAGACAGCGATGTGGATATCCTGTATATCCGGTTTGCCTGGGCCGGCAGCGAGGAATTTTTCAAGCTGATCTTTCCGGATGTGTTGAAAAATGCGTCCGGTGAAATCCGTACCGAGTTGCGGATGATTTTCGATATGATCCTGATCGACCGTGGGCAGGGGGGCGCCGGCAAACTTCTGCGCAATATCCGTCTGGCGCATATTCTGGCTTTGGCGTATTGTGCGGCGGAAGCCGCGCCGGCCGAGCCCGCAAACCTGCGCAACCGGCGGAGCATGATTCTGCAGGAGGCCAAGAGGTTCATCGACGGGCATTACCGCGAGCCCCTGCGCCTCGAGGACCTGGCCGAGCACCTGAATGTCAGCGCATCCTATATTTCGCGGGTGTTCAGCGAGGACGGCGAATTTTCATTTTTCGAATATGTCACCCAGGCCCGCATTCGCGAGGCCAAAAAGCTGCTGCTGGAAGGCACATGGACCGTCAACGACCTCGCTTTGTATCTGGGATATGACAACGGCAGTTATTTTTCCAAGGTGTTCCGCAAGTATGTGGGCGTGTCTCCAAGCAATTACCGTTAAAAATATTACATGAACTAACAAAATTATCGTGTAAATCGTCTGTCCCGGTTTCAGGTTTCTGCTGTATAATGTTATCAGCATAAATTCTAAATGAAGGATGGGCAATATGACTGGACGAAAAAATTTTACCCTCATAGAACTCCTCGTTGTGATCGCAATCATCGCAATCCTTGCCGCCATGCTGCTGCCGGCTTTGAATTCCGCCCGCGAAAAAGCAGTAAGCAACAATTGCACGGCGAACCTGAAACAGATGGGCACTTATTTCCATATGTACACGCAGGATTACAATGATGTCATACCGCCGACGGCGAGCGACCCCAATACTTTGTACATAACGGTTTACACGCAGTTGGTCGACGGCGGGTATATTATCGTCAAGTCCCTGTCGCCGCAGCCGAAAGTTTTCTATTGTCCGAAGGAAAATAGCCTGCTCAATGTGGATATGTATTATTACTCGAAAACGGATTGGACCAAGTCGGCGGCCAATGTATTTCTGTACAAACCGAATCAGGAAAGCGGCAATATTGCTGATCCGGGAACCTACTGGTTCCGTTCCAAAAAAATCACCAAGCTGAAAAAGCCTTCCGAGTATGTATTGCTGGCCGAGCGCAACCTGACGCCGGTGAGTGCCGCCAACTGGGTTTTTAACTGGGCCAATGAATCCACAAATAAGAAGATCGGCCTGAACCGCCACGGCGGCGGCTCCAATTACCTGCATGCGGACGGACACGTGAGTTACATGATTATCCCGGACTCGTTACGCGGCAACAATCTGTACAAGGATAATTTTTATACCGCCGGGGTCTTCCCGGGGGCGGCCTCCAGCGATTGAAAACTTCAGTGAAAGGAATAAATATGAAGAAGTTGTTATTGTGTTTCGTTGCGTTATTGGGTATGGGGCTGATTGCCGCGGAGGCGTTGGATTTTTATCAACCCCCGGCCAAGAAATTGATCGAGTGCAGTTGGGCCACGCCGAATGCCAAATATTTGCGGGCCAATATCCGGCGGATGGAGGAGGTGACGCCGTATCAGGGGCTCCGGATCAAGCTGGAGGGCTCCGGCGAGGGCAAAGGGGAAAATGTCAAGACGATTTTTACCGGAAAAAAGAAGTGGCAGTACGAATGGTTTCAGGACTCGGTGGAGGATTTGAAGAATACCGAATTCCGCAAATTCACCGATAATTTTCTCGCGACCGGAGTGACGCCGGGCGATGTCGACTGGTTCAGCGATGCCGACTGGGCCGTCGTGTGCAACAATTTCGCCGTCATGGCCCGGATCGCCCGTGAAACCGGCATGAAGGGATTGATTTTCGACCCGGAGGAGTACAGCAGCCAGTTGTGGAGCGGCGGCAATATCAAGGGACATTCCCGCGAGGAAAGTTTCGCCAAAGCCCGCCAGCGGGGGCGTGAATTTGGTAATGCGATTTTCAAGGAATTTCCGAATATCCGGCTTTTCTGCTTCTTTTGGCTGACCATGGGGAAGTCGTACGCGGAAGCGCCGCAGCAGGGAAATCTGCTGATTCCGTTCATCAACGGCGTGTATGATGTGCTGCCCGCCGGGGCGGTGATTATCGAGGGGCACGAAACATTGGGGTATACGGCGACCGGACCGGCTGATTATCTGCGGATCCGCTCCGATTTTCTGACGGTATTTCCGCGTATGATTGACCGTGCCAATCTGGCGAAGTTCCGCCACCAGACACAGTTGGCCGCGGCGACGTATCTCGACCCGTATTTTCAGCCGAGGGACAATGCGTGGCACCATATTCTGAAGCCCGGCATCGACCGCTGGGGCAATGTGGAGTATTTCCGGCGCAATCTGACAGCTGCGCTTGAAGTATCCGACGAATACGCCTGGACCTGGGGGGAGTACCGCTCGTGGTGGCCGGCCACCGTCGACGGCTGGGCCGCGAAGACCTGGGAAAGCGCCGCGCCGGGCGTGACTGCCGCCGTCGAGGCCGCATTCAATCCGGTGAAATACGCCGAGGGGTTGGTCGCCGCCCGCAATATCCCGAATTTGTTGAGAAATCCGGACTTTGCCGAGGGGGAAGCCGGAACGGTCAAAATTCCGGGCTGGGGTTTCTGGCAGGGCAAGAATGCATCCGGCAGTTATTCGCTGGCGGCGGGGCAGGGGCGCGACGGCTCCAATGCGGTCATGGTTCAGGGGGTCGCGAACGGCAACCTGACGCAGTTGATTCCGCTTGAACCCGGCGAACAGTATCTGATCCGGATCCGCGGCAAGATTACGGTGGATAATGAATCGCCGATGGTGCGCATCCGGGGGATAGCCGACTGGCGTTTCCCGGACCGCAAAACCTGGAATATTCCCAAGGGCAATACGATACTGTTCTCTGAAACCGGCCGGGATGGCTGGCGCGAGGGAAAAGCGGTGGTCACTGTACCGGAGGAAAGCCCGGTCCTGTTTCTGCAGATCCGGGTGGCGAATCAGGCCCCCGGGAACCAGGCTTTCATTGACCGGGTCGAGGTATATCCGCTGAAGGTTGAACAGAAAATCGATGCTGCCGATTTGACACTGGGCCCGGAAAATTTGTTGAAAAATCCGTCGTTCGCGGAAGGCAAGAGCGGAAGTACCGCGATACCGTCGTGGGGTTTCTGGCAGGGCAAGAATTCGAACGGATCAAGAGCGCTTGAAGCCGGTGCGGGCCGGAACGGCACCAATGCGGTGATGCTGCAGGGCGTGACCGACGGCTGTCTGCTGCAGCGGGTTGAAGTCTTGCCGGACAAGCAGTATCTGGTACGGGTTTGGGCCAAAGGAACGACTTCGACCGTCACGGTTCGCTGGAATGACGATAAAGGCGTTTGGATGGATGCGAAACTCAATAAGATCGGCGATTTCGGCCCGGCCGGAGAAGACGGCTGGCGTTTGGCGGAATTTCAGGTGAAAACGCCGGAAAACGCCAAATACATGAGTGTCCTGCTGGGCATGAAGGCCGCCAATCCGGACGAAAAAGCATTCTTCGATCAGGTTGAGGTCTTCGAGATCAAATAAGTTTCGGCTTTATTTGCTGTCGATTTTCCCTCGCAAATTCGTCATAAGGGGTTGATTTTTTCATTTTTACGGTTATATTATCAGTTCTTTTCCTGTCATGGTGGCAGGAGATAATCAGGATAATTCGGAAAAATGGAAAGCAAAAAAGCAAAAACCGTAGAGCAGTACCAGCAGTATGTCATGCCGACATACGCACCGCAGTTGCTTCTGGTGAAAGGCCAGGGCGCATGGGTATGGGACGAGACCGGTAAGAAGTTTCTGGACTTCGGCGCCGGAATCAGCGTGTCCAATCTCGGACACTGTCACCCCGCAGTGGTAGATGCGATCCGACGCCAATCCGAAATCCTGATTCACACGTCCAATCTTTTTATGACCGAGAATCAGCCGAAGCTGGCGGAAATGCTGGCCAAGTGCGGATTTGATGCGGTATCGTTTTTTGCCAACAGCGGCGCGGAAGCCAATGAAGGGTTGATCAAGTTCGCCCGGAAATGGGGCTCCGAGCAGGGCAAATTTGAAATCATCGCCATGGAAGATTCGTTCCACGGTCGGACGCTGGCGACGCTGGCGGCCACCGGGCGGGCCAAATACCGGAAGGGTTTCGGACCCGATATGCCGGGATTCAAGCACGTGAAATTCGGCGATATCGAGGCCTTGAAGGCAGCGATCACCCCGCAGACCGCGGCGGTCCTGCTGGAACCGGTCCAGGGCGAAGGCGGCATCATTCCCGCATCCAAAGAATATCTGCAGCAGGTCCGCGCCTTGTGCGATGAAAAGGGCATTCTGCTGATGTTTGACGAAGTTCAGTGCGGCACCGGGCGTATCGGTACGTTTTTCGCGTTTCAGTCCTTCGGAGTGGAGCCGGACGCCTTGTCCATGGCCAAAGCCATCGGCAACGGGTTCCCGCTGGGCGTGGTCATGGTGAAAAAGCAGTACAAAGACGTATTGACCGTTGGCACTCATGCCAGCACCTTCGGCGGTACGCCGTTGGCCTGCGCGGTGGGTTGCGCCGTGGTCGATACGATTGTGAATAAAGGAGTTCTGGAAAACTGCCGCAAGCAGGGCGAATACCTGAGTGCCAAACTCGAGGCCCTCGGCGCGAAGTTCTCCTGCATCAAAGGTGTCCGTGCCAAAGGTCTGATGATCGGTGTGGTCATGGATCGGCCCGCCGGGTCCTTGCTGCCGATTCTCAATGAGCTCGGCATGATTGCATTGACCGCCGGCGAGACCGTTTTGCGACTGCTGCCCCCATTGACCGTGACCAAGGAAGAATGCGACACTGCAGTAGCCCTGATTGAACAGGCTCTGGAAAAGTGGCAAAGCGAAAATAAATAAACAGCGGAGGCAATATGAAGCACTTGCTGACTGTGGAAGATATTCCCAATAGTGATTTTGAATCAATTTTTAATATGGCGGCTTATTTGAAGGCCAACCGGCGCACAGCCGAGGTCAAGCCGCTCAAAGATAAGACCATTGCGATGATTTTCGCCAAATCGTCCACCCGTACCCGCGTTTCCTTCGAGGTCGGTATCCACGAACTCGGCGGCAACGCGATGTATCTGGAGGAAAAGCAGATGCAGGTCGGCCGCGGCGAGACCCAGGCGGACACCGCCAAGGTCATGAGCCGCTATATCGACGGTATCGTCATCCGGACCTTCCTCCACAGCGATGTGGTCGAGCTGGCCCAGAACGCCACCGTGCCGGTGATCAATGCCCTGACCAATGATTTCCATCCGTGCCAGGCGCTGACCGATATCTTCACGGTATTGGAGTTCAGCAAAAAGCTCAAGGGCATCAAGATGGTTTTCATGGGGGACGGCTGTTCCAATATGGCGAATTCGCTGATGCTGGCCTGCAAAATCTGCGGGCTGGAACTGGTGATTTCGTCGCCGGAAGGCTTTGAGCCCCAGCAGGATATCATGGATCGCGCGACCGGCCCCGGGACGATTACCTGGGAGCCGGACCCGGAAAAAGCGGTCCGCGACGCGGATTATATTTACACCGACGTCTGGGTAAGCATGGGATTTGAAGAAGAAGCGGCCGAGCGGCTGCGGGTTCTGGAACCGTATCAGGTGGATTCGGATCTGGTCAAACTGGCCAAGCCCGATGTCAAGGTCATGCATTGCCTGCCGGCGCACCGCGGCGAGGAGATCACCGACGATGTCATGGATTCGCCGGCGTCGATCGTCTTCGACCAGGCCGAAAACCGGCTGCATGTCCAGAAGGCGGTCCTCTGCTATCTCTTTGATGCCATGTAATTGTCCCTGACGGAGTTGGCGCATGGACGACTATATCAACAGTTCGATCTTCGCTCTCTACAAAATCGGCCCCGGCCCGTCGAGTTCCCACACGATCGGGCCGATGACGGCCGCCGCCTTGTTTCTTGAACGCGCCGGTAAGGAGAAGTTTTCCTCTCCGCCGGCGCGGCTTGAAGTCCGGTTATGCGGCTCGCTGGCCGCCACCGGCGTCGGGCACGGAACCCACCGGGCCGTGGCCGCCGGGCTGCTCGGCAACCTGCCGGAGAGCTGCGACACCGCTCTGCTGCGAAACATCCTCGGCGACAATCGCGTTTACGAAGCCGGTGCCGGTAAGTACAAGGTGAATTTCGACCGCAATTCGATTGTGTTCGATAAGAACGCACCGTGCCCGAAGTTTCAGAATACCATGATCTTCCGGTTGTTCGACGCCGTCGGGAAGGTGATCTTCGAAAAGACGATTTACTCCATCGGCGGCGGCTATCTCTCGGTCGAGGGCGAAGCGGACGAAGCGGAAAACGCCTCGGTTCTGCCTTATCGTTACCGGGATATGAACGGGTTATTGCGGCTGGCGGCCAAGTATTCGCTGACGCTGCCGCAGCTCATGATGGAAAACGAAAAAGCCATTACCGGCCTCACCGGGGACGAAATCAATCAAAAGCTCGATGCGCTGATCGAGGTGATGGACAACGCGGTGTCGCGCGGGATTGCTGCTGAAGGCATCCTGCCCGGCCCGATTGGCCTGCGTCGCAAAGCCGCGCTGTTTTACCAGTCCTCGCTGAAGCTCGAAATGCCGCAGGACCGCTTCCTGGCGCAGTTGAACGCCTGGGCACTCGCGGTGTCGGAGGAAAATGCGGACGGCAATCTGGTGGTCACTGCGCCCACGCTCGGCTCTGCCGGAGTGCTGCCGTCCATCATCCGCATGCTGCGTGAGGTTTGGAAGATGGACAATGCCAGACTCCGGAACGGCCTGCTGACCGCTGCCGCCATCGGCATGATCGCCCGGCGCAATGCCAGCATTTCGGGTGCCGAAGTCGGGTGCCAGGGCGAAGTCGGCGTGGCCTCGGCCATGGCCGCCGCCTTTTTAGGCGCTGCCCATGACGCCTCGCCCGCGGTCATCGAATGCGCCGCCGAGGCCGCGCTGGAGCATCACCTCGGGCTGACCTGCGACCCCGTCGGCGGTTATGTCCAAATTCCTTGTATTGAACGCAATGCAGTGGGGGCGGTGACGGCTTACAACGCCTATATCCTGGCGTCGGTGGGCAATCCGCTTTACCATAAAGTCAGTTTCGACGAAGTTGTGGCCGCGTTGCTGGAAACCGGCCGGAGAATGTGTCCCGAACTCAAGGAAACGTCACGCGGCGGCCTTGCCGTCTGCTCGCTGTGCGAATGAACCAGAAACACGATATTCACACGTTTGCCATCGACAAACGGAACAATTATTACAATCCTGACATTGTTTTGTTGTTCTGTGCCAGGCAGTTGCTGAGCAGTTGGAACATGCCGAACCTGGCCGCGCCGTTCTGGCGGATTTACCTGAATTTCGACGAAGGCGCTTCGATCATCCGCCACAAAAAAGAGATACCGATCCTTCCCGGCAAGTTCTATTTGATCTCGCCGGACACCGAATACGGCGCCAGGCTCCACAAGCCGACCGATCATTTTTACATCCATTTCCAGGCGGCCAAGCCCTATGATTTCTGCACGGACAAGGTGTATACATACGACGCCACCGCGCACGACCGGGGCATTGTCACCAGAATCTGCGAGCTGAACCGCGATCTCCATGAAAATGTCCGCAATATTTCGCTGTTGATTCATGAACTCTGCATCCGGGCGCTGCAGCAGGTGCCGCCCGGCGATTTGCGCAAGTCGTACACGGACCGGCGGATCATCAAAACAGTCAATTTCATTGAAGAAAATATCTCAAGGCCCATCACCAACGAGGAACTGGCCGCGCCCTTCGGCATGAATGTGAATTCCTTCGCCCGGCTGTTCCGTGAGCAGACCGGGGTGTCACCGCAGGCGTTTATCGTGCAGCGGCGGATTCAGGAGGCGTGCCTGCTGCTGCGCTTCTCGGATTTGAGCATCGACGAGATCGCCGAGCAGACCGGATTCTGCGACCGTTACTACTTCACAAGGATTTTTTCCGGGCAGCGGCGCATCTCTCCTGCGGCATTCCGCAAATTAAACCATTGAAAAGTCATACTTTTGGTGTTATATTATAATAGTGACACAAGGAGCAATTGTTATTATGCAAAGAACTTTGATGAGCGGCAAGATTCACCGTGCCCGCCTGACCGGATGCGAACTTGACTATGAAGGCAGCATGGAAATCGACCTGGACTATCTCGACGCCGCTGGAATTCTGCCGTACGAAAAAATCTTGGTGGTCAACCGTGAAAATGCTTCGCGGCTGGAGACTTACGCCATCCCCGGCGCCCGCGGCAGCAAAGTATTCTGCCTGAATGGTCCCGCGGCCAAACTCGGCAGTGTCGGGGATTGCGTGACCATCATCGCGTTTGCACTTTTTACTCTGGAGGAAGCACGCAATTTGAATCCGCCGGTGATTGTGCTTGACGAAAAGAACAATATCATTATGCGCAAAGGTTCGCCGCTGTCTTGAATCGACTAATATATGGGAGCGGATTTATGCTGTTTTTTTTGAAAAACAGTTGCAAAAAATTTAATCGTGTAGTATGTTTATCAGTGAAGCACGATTCCGCCGGGCAGGTGATGTCCGAATATGCGATCATGATTGTCTTTTGTTTGCTGATCGCATTGTCGGTAATGGTGTTCGGCCATTATTTTTCGATCAATGGCTGGCGGATGATTACCCAGGTTGGGGTCGGATATCCTTAATTCGGATTTAATTGTACCGGGAGGTTCATGATGATAAGGAAAATGAGAAAAAGACAGAGAGGGCAGGCTCTTACAGAGTATATCATAATCATTGTGATTGTGGCGATTATGGCTCTGGTGGTCCTGGGAGCATTCAGCAATCGTATCCGTACGATGATCGCCGGAGCCACGAACAGCCTCGGTGGCGACGCTCAGACGGAACAATCGGATTCGCTGGAAAAAATGAAGGAAATGAAGGGCGACGGCTTGACCGACTGATCGGTTGAAATTGCTTGGTTTACAGTTGAAACATCCGATTTTAATGAAATATCATAAATCGGATGTTTTTATTTTTTTCTCATATTGATGTTGTGAATGATGATTGATTATCGACAAGTGACGGCTGCGGAACTGGCTGTTTATGAACAGATTCCGATGCTGGTGAAAGTAAATTGTGTCATGGTTCCGGAGAAAATCCGCAATGGCCTTGGCGGCATTAATTTCCGCGAGGTAGTGGTGCCGGAATACATCAAAGATCTCGGCAAATACAATCAACCGACCCGGTATGCGGAGCGGTTCGATATTTCAAACTGGGTGTTTTTTATGGCATTCCGGGACAGAGCTCCGGTCGGCGGCTGTACCGTTGCCGCCAGGACGGACAATGTCTACATGCTCGACGGGCGCGATGACTTGACGGTGCTCTGGGATTTGCGGGTAGCGGAACCCTTTCAGGGGCAGGGGGTTGGCAGTGCCTTGTTCAAGCTCGCCGCTGACTGGTCCCGCGATAACGGATTCCGGCAAATGAAAATCGAGTGCCAGAACAACAACGTCCGGGCTTGCCGTTTTTATGCCCGGCGTGGAGCGGCTCTCGGTGCCGTCAATGAATACGCTTATTACAATGATCCGGAGATTCGCGACGAAGTACAGTTGCTCTGGTATCTGGACCTGTGATTTTTCCGGCGAAAAACACCTTTGCGGCTTGCTAAATCGGAAAAATGATATAGATTAAAAAACTATTAAGTCGGGGTATAGCTCAGTCTGGCTAGAGCGTCTGCTTTGGGAGCAGAAAGTCGCACGTTCAAATCGTGTTACCCCGACCATTTTTTTGCCCTAGAATCCGCCTCGGGAGATATTCCGCCAATATCAGTTTTTCGTAGATGAACTTGATTTTCCGCTCTTGCGGATTAAGTTATTGGTTGGAAACGGAAAGCAGCGTTGGAGTCTTGAGTATGAGTAAAACGGCACTTGAATTTGCCATCTTCTGCATTGAGGAAGTCGCATTAAAGTTACGCCTTCCCGGCAATGTCGTGTACGATATGTTGAGCCGGAAATCAGATATTCTTGCGGCTTACCTGATTCCATCGTATGATGTGCTTCATACCCAAAGCAAAAACTACATTGTCGATGATATTATTTCGTTGATGAAGGAACGGGGATTGGTATCATGACTAAAGTTTATCATGGTTCCTGTCTGGAAGTTCCAAAACCTGACCTCGCATTTTCAAGACCTGACCTTGACTTCGGCAAAGGTTTTTATATTACTCCGATCCGCGATCAGGCAGAGCGTTGGGCTTTGCGCTCATTGCGTCGGAATGAACGGGCCATCTTGAACATTTATTACTTTGATCTGAACGCTGCAGTCAATGCCGGGTTTCATTTCAAGGATTTTCTTGAATACAATGAAGAATGGTTGGATTTCATTATTGCCAACCGGCGTGGCGAAAGCATTCATGAATTCGATATTGTGCAGGGCGGCGTAGCCAACGATAAGGTATTCAATACGATCGAACTCTATTTTGGTAATTTGATCAACAAAGATGAAGCGATAAAACGCCTTAAGTTTGAAGCTCCCAATCACCAGATCTGTATTTTGAAGCAGGAAATCATCGACAGGTATCTGACCTTTGAATCAGCAGAAGAGGTATCCAATGGAAGCTAATCTTATATTGCTGCAAAAGAAATATGCCCGGATTGTTGTTTTATTTGCCGAACAGATGAAAATGCCACTGAATGAAGCACTCGACTTTTTCTATCATTCCATTACCTATCAGGAACTGCGTGAAGGCATAGTCGATCTGCATTGCCGCAGCGACCTCTATATTGTCGACGAACTGAAACTCGAATATAATAAAAATAACTCGATAAATGAATGACAGTGAAAATATATTTATCCATAAGGCATTGAATGTTAAACGATTGCTTGCTTTCGGATTCGTGAGAAAGAGCGGTCGTTATACATATTCGACCCGGTTGATGAATGATCTGTTTGAGATGACCGTGACGGTTACGGAAGGTGGAACGGTGTCGGCGGAGGTAATGGAGCTCTCGACGCAGGAGCCATATACCTTGTTCCGGGTTTCCGGGGCAGTCGGGGCGTTTGTCGGCAGGGTTCGGACCGAGTACGAGAAGGTACTGGAAACCGTGGCCGAAAAGTGTTTCGACCGGGATGTTTTCAAGAGCGAATATGCGAAGCTGGTCATCCGGTATGCGGACGAAAAATATGGGGATGATCCCGAGTATTTATGGGAGAAATTTCCTCAGAATGCGATCTTCCGGCGAAAGGATAATGCCAAATGGTATGCCGCGCTGCTACACCTTTCGAGAAGAAAACTCGGCTTCAAAAGCGATGAAATGATCGATATCATTGACCTGCGCGGAGAGCCGGAGGCCCTGACTTCGCTGATCGACGGAAAGATATACCTTCCGGGGTATCATATGAACAAAAAGCACTGGTTCACGATCTGCCTCGACGGTTCGGTGCCGATTGAAGAGATCTTCGAGCGGATCGACGCAAGCTACGTCATCGCCAAAAAGTAGTCCGGACTATTTCATCTTGAAACGTGAGCGGTAGGTGCAGCGTTTGCAGAGTTCGGCGACCGCGGTTTTCTTTTTCCAGCCGGCTCGAATTTGATTGGCTTTCGGGCCGTTCAAAATGCTTTCCAGCGGTGTTTGGCCGATACGGCCGAGGGTTTCGGCTCCCCCGGCGTCGAGGCAGCAGATGGTGACGCGGCCGTCGCAGAGCACGGCGAACTGGTTTTGCAGCCCATGGCATAAGGCGCTGCCATTCAACGGTTCGCGGCGCATGTCCGGCCAGTCGAAACGCCGGTCGAAATTCAGGTAAATGCGGTCGCGAACGTGCAAACTGCGCCTGGCGTGCGGTGCGCTCAGGGGACCGGTATCCAGTGTGTTGCCGATGTGCGCCAGTAATTCGGCATTGTCCGCACCGTCGTTCCAGAAGCGGAAATTGATGTACAAATCGGGACGCTCGACCACGGTTATGCGGACAAAATCGAGGATGTCATCCACCCGCGAAGGCGCTTCGCGATGGGCATGCATGGAAAAATTGATCTGCCGCACAACCGGATCCAGCAGTCCAAGGGCTTTGCCGTTTCGAATCAGGTCGCCGTTGGTCGTGATATTGACCGGCAGCTGTGCCTCATGGCAAATCCCGATCAGCGTCCGGAGCTCCGGATGCAGCAGCGGTTCGCCGAGCACATGGAAGAATACCTGTTCCGCGAGCGGGCTCACCTCTTCGATCACCTGTCGGAAAAAATCGACGGTCATGGCGCCTCTGTCGGCGCCTCCCGCCGCGGAGGGGCAGAAGGAACAGCTGCGGTTGCAGCGTCCGGTAATTTCGATGTAGACTCGGTCGTATTGTTTCATGGTACATTAATGTACCGCCGGACCGGACACTATTCAACTGGAAAGACTATTCGTCCCTGGTTTTCGGATGGATCAGCAGGAAGACCATGGCTGCCGCCCCGCTGCCGGCAAAGTTCGCGAGAATGGTCATCCAGCTGTTTTCCCATGGCGTCAGGCGCATGCAGGCCAATCCGACTTCCACCGCCGGGTTGAAGGCACCGGAGCATACTGTGCCGCCGACAGCGAACGCACCGGCCATGACCGTACCGCCGATGGCCAGGCCGAAATAAGAATTATTGGCGGTTTGTTTCAACGTCGCCACGCTGAGGACCACAAAAGCCAGCGCGAAGGTGAAAAGAAATTCCGCCAGTAACAGATCGTGGACCCGGAAATTGAAGGGCGGAACTTGAGCTCCCGGCGCGTGACGAAATTCCATCACGGTCCAGGCCGCAATGACGCCACCCATAATCTGGACGGCCATATAGGGCAGTACATCGCGTTTCGGCATTGCTCCGCGGATGAAGACCGCCAGCGTGACCGCCGGATTGTAGTGGCCACCGGAAACCGAGCCGCCGGCATAGATCATGACCATAAGAATACAGCCGATTGCCAGTGGCGGAATTACGCCGCTTCCGTTCAACGTGATGGTGGAGCCGATGGTCAGGATCAGAAAAAAAGTCCCAATGAATTCAACCAGATACTTACGCATGTTTTTCATAATGCACCTCTTCATAAAATGGTTACTCCATTAAAACTATACAGAGGTTCGATATGAAATCAAACGGCGGGGGAATAAAATTCGTAATTTCTTCAGTAGTATGGTGATAAGTACGTTTATCGAATGACGACGCCGAGCAGTTTGGCGAGCTCGGCGGCCTGGTCGAGGGTGACGATGGCACCCCGCAGTTCGCTTTTGTCGTCGGACACGGTGATGTTGGAGAGAATGCAGGAGGTGAAATCGATGTCTTTGAGCGGTGTCCGGAAGAAACTGGCGCCGATCAGGCGCGAATCCCGAAGCTCGACCGACCGGACGAACGCGGAGGTGAAAAACGATTCGTTGAAACTGCTGCGGTCGATCAGGAAGCGCTCGATCCGGACGGAGTCAAAAGCCGCATAATTGCAGTTGCAGTTGTTGAAAACGATGTCTTTGAATTTGCTGTTGTTGAAATTCGTGCCGACGCCTTTAATCGCTTGAAATTCGCAGCGGCAGAAATAACTTTTGCTGAAATCGTTGTTGGAGAGATCGCAGGATTTGAACTGCACATCGACGAAGCTGCCGCGGGCGAACGAGCAGTCCATGAAGCGGCAGTTTTCAAAGACTACCTGTTCGAAACCGAGTTCCGAAAAATCGCCGCCGCAGATGGTGGCGTCGGCGATCCGGAGCTGCGCCACACTTTCGTTGTCGCGGCGGCAATCTTCAACCCGCAATTGCCAATCCGTGACGGATTCGAGCTCTTGCGGGATATTGGGCTGGTTGGGCGTCACGGGTTATTCGCCGAAATAGCTGTGCTGGAAGTCGTGGAGAATCCGGCGCATGTCTTCGGGGAGGGCGGCGTCGGTACCCTGTTTGCACTTCATGGCTTTGACGAGCAGTTCATGCATCTGGGTGAGCTCAGTGATGTATTTCTCGTAATTTTTCTCGCCCGGCTTGACGGGGATCAGGCGCTGGGTCATGAAATACTGGGTGACGATATGCTGAAACTGGTTGGCGTGGTCGTCTTTGGTGGTGATCCAGCGCACCAGCTGATTGTAATTGGGCTTTTCGGCCTTGGATAACGTGTTGATTTCGCCGATGCACTTGGCGATGGTGTTGATGTGTTCGTACATCGTTTTGACTCTGGCCTGGTCGTCGTAGATGCCGCAGGGCACCTCGCAATGTCCGAAAGTCTGCATGGTGGCTGCCATAAGAATGGCGACGGCGATGATGTGTTTGATCATATTCTCCTCCTCATTGGTTATTGGGTAATTCTTTGCAGTCTGCGGCTGAAAATGACCACTGCCGTGAGAAGCAGGGCATAAACAACCACGCCAGCAATGATAATCAGGATACGGATGCCCCGGGTCTGCTGCTGGTAATGCTTGTGGTCGAAGATCATGCCGAGCGTCCAGTCGTTGGAGTCCAGCGGGACATAATAAAGTTCGGCTTTGCGTATGCCGAGCATGGGCTGGGCGGTGGTGAATACGCCGGGCTTGTCGGCCTCGATGTCGGCCCGGAACTGATCCGACAGTGCGGTGGCGTTGCGCTCAAAAGCAATCGAATAGATGGTTTCGGCCATAACCTTGGAAATATCCGGGTGCGAGAGCAGTTTGCCGAATTGCGAGATCAGAAAAATGAATTTGAATTTATGATCCTTGTGGCTGTTCAGCATCCGTTGCATCTGGGTGACTGCGAGGTCGGCGGTGACGACGCCCGCGAATTGTTTTTTGCCGTTGATTTCGCGGTAAAAGGGGGCGGCGCAGGTCGTCATCAGGATATTGCCGGCGTCGTAGTCGAAATACGGCTCGGTCCAGATCGTTTTGCCCAGATATTGCGGCACGCAGTACCAGGGATGATAGGGGTAGTGGTAAAAGCTGTCGCCATAGGTGCTGGTGATGATTTTGCCTTCTTTGTAATGGGCATAAATCATGACCGGATCCGCCAGGCCGGACATGGTATCCTGATGAAATGCCACCGCCATGGCGAAAACGACCTGCTGTTCCTTATTGTATTCCGCCAGAGACTGCTTCAGGTAGGTTCTGACATAGTCCAACGTGAGAGTCGGCATTTCCCCCATGGCGCGGGCATTTTTGTCGACGGTATCCTCAATGGCCTGGAGTCTACTGTTGAATGATTCGGAGATGCGGATGCTTTCCGCGCGGTTTTTCATGTCCTGATAATGAATGATTTCCCGGCTGGCACGGCCGCACAGGAGAAAAACGCAGACGGCGGTCAATGCCGCCAGCACGATGGCGGAAACGGTGATACAAGTCTTGCGTTTATTCATTTTTCGCCTCCGGCCTGAACTTTTTGGTGCTCAGCGGCCCCCAGTAAAAGGTCCGGTATTCCGGCATTTTTTTGATGATGCCGGATTTCATCATGATCGAGGCGGTATCATCGAAGGAATCCTTGTCCAGAATCCCCGGCGTCCTGTCCAGCGTGGGGGCCAGCACGATATCATCCAGATGGCGGAGCATCCAGCGCTGGAGCGGCGCGGAAAAGGGCTTGCCGTCTCTTTCGCAGTAACCCCGGATTACGGTCAGGGTTCTGGTGTCTTCGCGGAAGGCCAGCTGCCAGCCGCGGACCGTGGCGAGGTTGAATTTGTACCAGAGGCTGCGGTCCTTGTTGTAGGTGTCGAGCAGGCAATAGATGCCGTCTTCCGGCAGGTTCAAGCCGAGGTCTTTCAGGTGGAACACGTTCAGTTCTTCTCTTTTGTAGCCGCTCATCAGCAGTTGAAAGTATTCGTTGTAATACATCATGACGGCGGCCGGGGCGATATCCCAGAGGAAAATTTCATCGACCCGGTCGGTGAAAACCATATCCATTTTCAGCTTGTGCGTTTTCAGGAAGAGATCGGTGATCAGGTAGGCATTTCCCGGCCAGGAGGTAAGGCGCTTGCCGTTCAACCCGGCGACGCTTCCGATCCGGTCCTCCGCTTTGGTCACGATCACCGCCGAAGACTGCTGGAACATCTGGCCGATGTTGATCACCCGCGGGTTGCGCTCGTGCAGTTCGATCCCCTCGGGCAGAGTGGCCACGATGACGTCGGCATCGCGATTTTCCAGCACTTCGATCAGGTCGTGATTGGGTTTGCGCTTGCGGATTTCCACATCCAAACCCAATTCCCGGTAAAATCCCTGCTCCTGGGCCATATAGAAGCCCGCAAATTGCGCCTGTTGCTGCCAGCTGATCATCAGAACGATTTTCTGCAATGGTTTTTCGGCGGCCGAAAACGCCGGGCAGAGGCACAGAACCAGCAGGGAAAGTATTATTTTCCTAAAAACGCCCATTATCCTTAAATCCTTCATTGCTTTCCCAATATAATTCAATTTGACGAGAAATCAATAACTCTTTCTTTTTTTTACGTTTACGGCTGGCTTATTCGGCTGAATGGGAGTACATTACCACAATAATTTTTTTGAAGGAAATATTTATGAACGATCGTAAAATGTCGATACCGAAACTTGAAGCCCAGGCCCGCGCCTGCCGCGATATTCTCCAGCAAGCCATGGAGGCGGTTTTTATCCATAAGCGCCCGGCTGACCGCACCGTGAACACTTTTCTGCGCGAGCACAAGCAATACGGCGCGCGGGACCGCAAACTGCTCAGCGAAACGGTTTTTGCCGTATTCCGCTGGTGGGGCGCGCTGCGCAAACTTTTCGACAAAGAAGAGCTTGCCGTGCTGGAAACCGAGGTGCCGGAAATCACTTACAACGGCGCCGCCGCATTGCTGCTGACGGCCATGGTGATGGAAAAGCGCGAACTCCCCGACGTGGCGGTGATCTGGATGCGTGAGCTGAACCTGCGCCGCGAGGAAGTCAATGACCTGGTGGTTACCGGGCAGAGCGCAGACGGCCTGGACGGCTGGCGGGTGCTGAAACTGGTCCGCGCCGCGCTGCACCGGAAGCCCGACAAATCCCTGAAACTGACGCCGTTTGACCTGGTGCCGGAGTGGTTCCCGAAATATCTGCCGGCGGAGATCAAGCCTGACAAATTGGCTCAGTGGTTTCAGCGCCGCCCGCCCATGTGGCTGCGGGTTCAGAAAAACGCCGACCCCGTGGCTCTGGCGGAAACGCTGAAAGAAAAATATCTGCTCAACGTCAAATCCGGTTCGGCCATCAAAAACGCTCTGAGCATATCCCGCCCGCAGGTGAATTTATACAGCATCGACGAGTATCGCAAGGGCTTGTTCGAGGTTCAGGACCTGGCCTCGCAGATGATCGGCCTGGTGTGCGCACCGGGACCGGGACAGCGCTGGTGGGACGCCTGCGCCGGGGCCGGCGGCAAATCGCTGCAGCTGGCCGACCTGATGAAGCAGAAAGGCACGGTGGTTGCCACCGATATCCGCAGTTACAAGCTGGACGATTTACGGACCCGCGCCCGCCGCGCCGGTTTCCCGAATATCGAGTGCCGCGAATGGAACGGCAAGGTCCTGCGCAGCAAGCAGCAGAATGTTTATGACGGCGTGCTGGTCGATGCTCCGTGCAGCTGCTCCGGTACCTGGCGGCGCAATCCGGACGCCCGCTGGAGCACCGACGAAAGCGAGATCACGGAGATCAGCAAACTCCAGCTCGAGATCCTGACCAATGCCGCGGGCGGCGTCAAGCAGGGCGGTGTGCTGGTTTATGCCACCTGTTCGATCTGCGAACCGGAAAATACCGGTGTGGTCGAGGCGTTTCTGGCGGCAAACCCCGACTTCGAGCTGGATGCATTCATCAATCCGCTGACCGGCGATCAATGCGCCGGCATGCTTCATATTTACCCGTGGGACGGCGATTGCGACGCCATGTTTGTCGCCCGCATGCACAAAAAACAGTAACAAAATAAGGGAGTAGTTCAATGAAAATCCATATGGTTCTGGTGGTTCTCGCGGGAATCACGCTCGGTTTACTGGTAGGCGCGTGTTCGTCCATAAAGCCTACCGCCACGGAGTTTACGGTTTATCAGATTTATGGCGACCATATGGTGCTGCAGCAGCGGCGTCCGATCCGGATCGGCGGACAGGCCGCGGCCGGGGAATATGTCAAGGTCACTCTCGACGGCAATCACGGTTACGGCCAGGCCGATCAGAATGGCGAGTGGCTGGCCGTGCTGCCGCCCATGGAGGCCGGCGGACCGTATACGATAACGGTTTCCGGAGCCAAGGGCAGCGAACCCATTGTGTTCGAGGATGTGCTGATCGGCGAAGTCTGGCTGGCCAGTGGACAGTCCAACATGGAAATGCCGGTTTTCAGCGGCAGGAAATACTGGTCGAGCATGAACGGACAGGAGGAGGCGGCCAAAGCTTCCAATAATATGATCCGTTTCTACAATGCGACGTCCCGGAAATATGTTTCGCCGACCAAAGTTCAGAAAGATGCGGTCGGGCCCGGCTGGCAGGTTTGCAGCCCGGAAGCAGCAGCGCCGTTCAGCGCGGTGGGTTATTATTTCGCCCGGCAGCTGCAGCAGGATCTGAAGGTTCCGGTCGGAGTCGTCAGCGCGAGCTGGGGCGGTACCGCGATCCAGCCGTGGATCAGCACCGACGCCTACCGTCAGGCTGAACGCAAAGAAGTCCTGCAGATCGATAACGCGCTCAGAGATGAAGCGGCAAACGATGAAAAATTCAAGGAACAAATCGCCAAAACCAAGCTGGAAGCAAAGAATTGGGAAGCGCGTTTTTATTCGACTTATGCCAATGAAACCGCCGCAGCAGCGGATTGGAAAAATCCGGATTTCGATGATGCCGCCTGGACGAAAATGACCGATGTCAACGGTTCGCTTGAAGCGGTGGGGGTGGCCTGGTACCGTTATGCGGTGGAACTGCCCGAAGGCTGGACCGGCAAAGTATTGGCCCTGTCGCTGGGGGCCGTGGATGATTGCGACGAAACCTATTTCAACGGCGTCAAGATCGGCGCTATTGGCACCGATGTGGATGGTTACTGGAGTGTGAGGCGGAAATATTCGATCCCGGCGGAGTTGGTCAAGGCGGGTCGTAATGTGATTGCGGTACGGGTCAGTAATTTATTCAGCGGCGGCGGCATTCAGGGCAATGCCAGTGAAAAGTTTGTGGCCCTGAACGACAAAGAAAAAATCATGCTGTCCGGCGAATGGCGTTTCAAGCCGGAATTCATCGCCGACGCCAAACGGGTCGGCACCCGGCCGGACCCGCTGAACGCAGGCAAAAATTTTATGAAGCACCCGAGTTTTCCCTCCACGCTTTTTAATTCGATGATTGCGCCGTGGACCCGGTACCCGATGCGCGGCTTTCTCTGGTACCAGGGCGAGTCAAACGCCGGCAATCCGCAGGATTATATCGCGCTGCAGCGGCTGTTGATCAGCGATTGGCGGCAGAAGTGGGAGAATGCTCAGATGCCGTTCCTGCTGGTCCAGCTCGCGGGGTTTGAGAAACACACGCCGGGCAAGCGTTTCCCGGATGATTTCTGGCAGAAGCGCGAACCGGGCAATCCCGGCTGGGCCGCCTTCCGTGAAGCTCAGGCATATACCCTGACGGAAGTGCCGTTCACCGGCATGGCGGTCAGCATCGATGCGGGCGACCACTCCGACATCCACCCGGCCAACAAACAGGTCCTGGGGTACCGTCTCGCCAAAGAAGCCGAGCGCATTACCTACGGCTTCGATATTGTTTCGGCCGGACCGTATTATGAATCGATGAAGATCGACGGCGACAAAATCATTCTCTCCTTCACCAATGTGGGCTCGGGCCTGATGGCGAAAGGGGATAAACTGACCGGTTTCGCCATCGCCGGCAAGGACGGCAAATTCGTCTGGGCCGATGCGGAAATCAAGGGGGACAACGTGATCGTGTCATCGCCGTTGGTCAAGGCCCCGGCGGCCGCCCGCTACGGCTGGGTCAGTTACGCGGAAAACCTGAACTTCTACAACAAGGAAGGTTTCCCGGCGAGCCCGTTCCGTACCGACCGCCCGGCATACATTAAATAACGTGCCGCGGGGGAATGCGAGGAACTCCGCGTTCCTCGCGCTCCAGCGGCCGAACGTCGGCACCGGCAGGCCGAATTGGCCTGCACCTCGGTACTTTTTTATAGAGGAGATCCGCGAGTTTCCGACTCGCGCCAGAAGGCTGCCGCCTCTGGACACTGCCGAAAGCATTTCGCACGACACAGGTTTCCGGCGGGTTCTCAGGGGGGCAATCCTGAGTGCGAATGCGCATATCCCCATTTTATACAGTCAGGATGCGCAGCATCCGTTCAGTGCAGATCAGCCGATCTGCCGCAGGAGCGCGAGGAACGCGCAGTTCCTCGCATCCCCCCGGCGGCGTTAAATGATCGAGCCACGTGGGTAGAATTTGCCGGTGATGACGATGGGATCGAGGGCTGTGTCCGGCTCGTCGATCATCTGGAACAGCGCTTCGATGGCGGCGGTGCCGAGCTGCTTCCAGTCAAACGATACCGTGGCCAGCGGCGGCTCCGAGCCCAGCGAATAAAAGATGTCGCCATTGCTGATGATCGCGAGTTCCTGCGGGATGGGGATGTTCAGCTGCTGGGCGGCCCTCAAAACGCCTTGCGCTTGCGCATCGGTACGGGTGATGATGGCGTTGGGGCGGTTGTCACGGATGAGCAGCTTGAGGGCTTCGCCGCGCGCCGCTTCGATATCTTCCGCGGAAAAACAGAGGAAATCATTGTCGAGCTTCAGCTTATGGGCGGCGAGTTCTTCGCGCCACAGGTCCAGCAGGGGATCGCCTTCGTGACGGGCTAGAACTGCTATTTTCGTGCGTTTGATGTGCTTCAGGCAACGGAATATTTCTTCGTAGGCCTCGCGGCTGTCGACGGATACGGATACGGCGTTTTTCATGCGGCCGAGCTTTTTGGTGTCGATATACACGCAGGGGCAATGCGGCGCGGAAAGAGTATCGAAGTCTTTCTCGGTCAACGAACTGCCGATGATGATTGAGCCGTCGATGGAGTGCGACCGCACCCGGCCGCGCAGCGAAGTGTATTGTTCCTCGCCGAGGTCGTGATACAGGTCAAGCAGCAGGTCGTAGCCGCGCTGGCGCAATAAACGACAGAAATGACGGGTAATTTCCAGCTGGTAAGGGTCGGCGAGGGTATCGGTGGTTTCGGACGAAAACGCGATCAGATTGGTTTTGCTGCTGACCAGGCGGCGCGCGTTGACATTGGGGACATAGCCCCATTCCTCCATTTTTTCGAGAACGC
>JBEBXH010000014.1:0-89159 GCA_040391785.1 Victivallis vadensis | reverse complement strand
GGGCGGCGTGGTGGGCCAGTGGCTGGCCGCGCCGGAGCGCTCCGGCGACCCCGGGGTCATCCGCAAATACATCGGCGGCACCGGCACGCTGGTGGTGGCGATCGTCTTTGTCCTCGGCGGCGGTGTTTTCCTGTTCCTGGCCGACTGGCTGCCGATTTTCCGGCACATCTGGCGCAAAATCATGGATTCCGCCGCCCGTCAGCGCGAACGCGAGTTGGAACAGCCGCAACAGCCCCCGCCGCCCAAACCGCGCAAAGAAAAGGCCCCGGACCCGGTCCCGCTGCCGTTGGAGCCCGAACCGATCCCGGAATTCGCCCCCACGGCCATCGCGCCCACTCCGCCGCCGCAAATGCAAACGCCTCCCCCGGCCCCGGTCGTAACACCGCAGCCGGTACCGGTCGTGCTGCAGCCCGCGGCCGCCGCACCGCCTCCGCCGCAAGTTCAAAAAGTTATCATCCCGACTCCGGACCCGATCCCGGAACCGGCTCGAGTTGAACCGAATACGCCCAGGCTCCCGGTAAATCCGCCGCCGTCACAGCTGGTCTCCAAGCCGGTCGGATTGCCCCCGGAAGTCGACCCGCACCTGGTCCGTAAGGAAATCGAAGGCGCCAAGCATCATAACATCATCCCGGAAATCGAAACCGCCACCAAGATCGCCGCCGAATACGTGGTGCCCCCGGCTTCCATGCTCAGTCTCGGCCAGAATATCGGCGGCGAGACCGACGAAACCATCGCCCATATCAGCAACCTGCTGCAGGAAACGTTGAACAGTTTCAATGTCGACGGCCAGGTGGCCGGGGCCATTTCCGGTCCGCGCGTCACCCGCTACGAAATCACCCTTGCCCCGGGCGTGAAGGTGGAAAAAGTGTCCAGCATCCAGAACAATATCAAAATGCAGCTGGCCGCCCAGAGCCTGCGTATCCTGGCGCCGATCCCCGGCCGCAGCGCCGTCGGCGTGGAAGTGCCGAACAAGCAGCCGGAAGCCGTTTCCATGCGCTCGCTGCTTGATTCGCCGGACTGGAAAAATTCCAAGGCCGAAATCCCGGTGGTGCTCGGCAAGGATGTCGGCGGCAAAACCACCATTCTCGACCTGGCCCGTGCCCCGCACCTGCTGATCGCCGGCGCCACCGGCAGCGGTAAATCGGTCTGTATGAATACCCTGATCATGAGCTTGCTGATGCGTTTCTCGCCGGACGACCTCCGGCTGATCATGGTCGACCCGAAGGTGGTGGAAATGGAAATGTACCAGACGTTGCCCCACCTGATCACCCCCGTGGTCAACGACTCGCAGAAAGTACCGATCGCGCTCCGCTGGGGTGTGAATGAAATGGAAAAACGCTACCGGATCCTGGCCAAGGCCCGCACCAAAAACCTCGCCGGCTTCAATTCGCGCCCGAAAAGCGACGTGATCCTGACCGACGACGAAGGCAAGCCGATTCCCGACAAGCTCCCGCTGCTGGTGATTATCGTCGACGAATTGGCGGACGTCATGATGAGCGACGCCAAGGCCGACGTGGAAACCTCCATCGCCCGTATCGCCCAGAAAGGCCGCGCCGCCGGTATCCATATCGTCATCGCCACCCAGCGTCCGTCCGTCCAGATCATCACCGGGGTGATCAAGGCCAACCTGCCGACCCGAATCGCCTTCAAAGTGACCTCCGGCACCGACAGCCGCGTGATCCTGGACAAGATCGGCGCCGAGGAACTGCTGGGCCGCGGCGATATGCTTTTCATGCCCCCCGGCGCCTCCTCCATCGAGCGTATCCAGGGTGCTATGATCGACGACGCCGATATCGAAAAAGTGGTTGAATTCGTTTCCGCCCAGGCCCCGCAGCGTTTCGACGCCACGGTCCTCAAAGAAGAATCCGAGGATGCCGGCGGTGACGACGACGAAGATTATGACGACGACGAAGCCGACATCGGGGATTTCGCCCACGTCTCTCCATTGGTTCAGAAATATACCCAGTCCGGTGACGACGACCTGATGAAAAAATCGCTGGAAATCGTCATCATGGAGCGCAAAGCCAGTACCAGTTACCTGCAGCGGCGGTTGAAAATCGGTTACAACCGCGCTGCCGAAATTATTGACAAACTCGAAGAACGCGGTATCGTCAGCCCGCCGGTCGCCGGCGGCTCCAAGCGTGACATATTGATTATTGACGATTTAATCAATGAATAGATGAGGTGAGTGATGGAAGATCGCAAAACAAACAGTCCGGAAGAAGAAGAGAATCTGCTGCCGCTCGATTTTGAAGAAGCCGCCAAAGTAATGTCCGGTGAAGCCTCCTTCAATCAACCCGCCGCAACCCCGGCCCCTGTCCCGGATGCTGTTTCCGCGGCCGGCGAACCCGTGCCCGCATTTCTCGAAGAAGTCGTCGCGGAGGAGGAAATCATCTTTCAGGAAACCCCGTCCGCGGCTCCGGCCCCGGTACAGAATTTTGCCCCGGCTCCGGAAATTCAAAAACCGGTCGTACCGCCGCCGACCTCCTCGTCCGGCTTCGGCGACGCCTCCCGCAAACCCTCGAAAACCCTGGCCGATGAGCTCTCCAAGAGCAAATCGCCGCTGGAAATATCGTTCGGCTCCTCGCTGCGCGGCATCCGCGAAACCAAGGGCATCGACCTGAATGAAGTGGCCGACCGGACCAAAATCCGCCGGGATTACCTCGAAGCGATCGAAGCGGAAGACTTCAGCCGCCTCCCGCCCGCGGTATTCGTCTGCGGCTACGTGCGCAAAATCTGCGACCTCTACGGCGCTCCGTCGGAGATCACCGACGATATCATCCAGCAGTTGAAGGGCCACGCCGAATACGGACTCGGCGAGGACAATATCGAGCAGATCATCGACTCGGATAATGAAACGAACCGGGAAGCAAACAGGAAAACCCGCAACATCCTCTATATCGTCATCATTGCCATTGTGGTTTTTGTCATAGGCGGTATCGGCATAATCGTGCTCCTGAGCGTATCGAAGCGCGAACGGGGCCCGGTCCCGCCACCCGTGGTCGGCACCTTCGATCCCAAATCTCTCGAAGAGCTCAATCCGCCTCAGGTAATCAAGATGTCAGAGCTCCCGATTCCGGAAAATTGAGGTATGTATGATGGATTTATGGGATAAAGATACGAGGCTGGTCCGGGGCGAGAGCTGCATGTTTGTGCGAAAACGTTCGGCCAGGCTGCTTTTCCCTGTGGAAGCCGTCGAGCGCGTTTATAACTCGACGACCGGGGCCGAATATGTGGCGGGGCGCGATTTCGAGCACAAACCGATGAGCAATGAAATCTACTTGACCCCGAACTCGGCCATCCCGTTTTTCGACGAAGCGGCGCTATACCCGCCGCCCGGCTCCATTCTCTACCCGGAAACGGGCTGTACGGCCATCGGCGGCGGCCCGGACGGACGGCTGTTGCGTTTCGATAACAAATCATTTTTTGCGGAAAGCCAGGTCGAGGTCGATTATGTGGCCGGCAAGTTTGATTTTCCGTTTGAGCCGGACCGGCAGCCCGGACGCCTGCCCAGGTTGCGCAAGCTCCTCGCCGGAGACAAAAAAGTCGTCGTAACCGCCGTCGGCGACAGTATCACGGACGGCTACAATGCCTCGAAGCGTGTCGACGTACAGCCCTACCAGCCGCCTTATATTGAATTATTCGCCCAACTCCTGCGCGAGCGCTTTCAGGTAGAGGTCACGCTGCACAACCGCGCGGTGAGCGGCAGCGGCTGCCGCAATGCCTTCGAACTCACGGAAAAATGGCTCGGCGACGTTCCCGACCTGCTGGTCATCGCCTACGGCATGAACGATTTATCAATGAACCCGGCCGATTTCGCCGATACGGTCGCCCGAATCATCCAAATCATGCGCGAACGCAACCCTCAGACCGAATTCCTGTTGGTGGCTTCGATGAGCGGCAACCCCGAATGGACCCCGACCAGGCCCGGCCCCGACCGCGAATTCGCCGCCGCCCTGCGCCAATTGGCGGAAAGGGAGAACCCGGGTACCGCATTCGCCGACGTCCACCGTGCCTGGACCGAGATCGTCAGCCGCAAGGGATTTCACTCGCTGACCGGCAACGGGGTGAACCATCCGAACGACTACGGCCACCGCGTTTACGCCGCCGTGCTCAAGGAGCTCATCCGCTAAAGCGGCTGGACCCGCCCGGCCTGTCCCCCCTCAAGCCCCTGCTCGTTCCCGGATTTTTTCAGGGCTCTCATTGAAAAATGAAAAAATGCAATTATATTAATGGGTACGATGAATATTTTAATTATAAACGGACCGAACCTGCAACTGCTGGGGCTGCGGGAGCCGGGTATATACGGCAAGACGACTTTGGAGGATATAAATGGGCATCTCCGAAGTGTGGCCGATTTGCTGGAAGTGAATATCAGTTTCTTCCAGAGCAATCACGAAGGGGACATAGTTGACAAAATAGGGGGTTGCCTGACGGATGGCACCGACGGAATCGTCATCAATCCGGCAGCTTATACACATAGCAGTATTGCGATTCATGACGCCTTGAAAGCGGTCTCGCTACCCGCCATCGAGGTTCATATCAGCAATATTTCATCGCGCGAAAGCTTCCGCAATCACTCCATGACCGCACCGGCCTGCCTGGGAATTATTGCCGGATTGGGTGTGGATGGGTATGAATGGGGACTGCGGGCGATGGTCAATCATCTAAAACAAAACAGGAAATGAACATGAAGATCGACGAAATTAAAACCATAGCCAAAATGATGGCGGAACACAATCTTACCGAGTTCAAGATCGAAGCCGACGACTACAACCTCTGCATTCGTCGCGGCGCAGAAGCCCCGGTTTACGCCGCCGCTCCTGTGGCCATGCAGGCCGCTCCCGCCCCGGCAGCCGCTCCGGCTCCTGCCGCCGCCGCCCCGGCCGCTCCTGCTGCTCCGGCCGCCACTCCGGCTAAGCTGAATACGATTGATTCGCCGATCGTGGGTACCTTCTACCGCGCCGCTTCACCGGAAGCCGAACCGTTTGCCAAGGTCGGCCAGCGCGTCGAAGCCGACACGGTCGTCTGCATCGTCGAAGCCATGAAGGTGATGAACGAAATCAAAGCTGAAAAAAGCGGCGTGATCAAAGACATTCTCGTGGAAAACGCCAGTCCGGTGGAATACGGCCAGCCGCTTTTCGTGATCGAATAACCCTTTCCCCGGAGTTGCCATGTTTAACAAGATTCTGATCGCCAATCGCGGGGAAATCGCGTTGCGGATCATTCGTGCATGCCGCGAGCTCGGCGTCACCAGTGTTATCGTTTATTCGAAGGCGGACGCCGACAGTCTGCCGGTGAGGATGGCCGATGAAGCCGTCTGTATCGGGCCGGCCGCCTCCAACCAGAGTTACCTGCTCATCGAACGCATCATCAGCGTGGCGGAAATCTGCGATGTCGACGCCATTCACCCGGGCTACGGCTTCCTGGCCGAAAACGCCCACTTCGCGGAAATCTGCAAAGCCTGCAATATTACTTTTATCGGGCCCTCGCCCGAACAGATCCGGGCCATGGGCGACAAATCCGTGGCGCGCGAAACCATGAAAAAGGCCGGCGTGCCGATCACCCCCGGCAGTGACGGGCTGATCACCAGCGAAGACGAAGCGCTCGCTTTCGCCAAAAAGCTGAAATACCCGGTCATCATCAAGGCTTCGGCCGGCGGCGGCGGGCGCGGCATGCGTATCGCACACAACGACGCCAGTCTGGTCCAGAGTTACCACGCGGCCCGTTCCGAGGCGGAAAATGCCTTTGGCAACGGCGATTTGTATATTGAAAAATACCTCGTCAATCCGCGCCATATCGAATTCCAGATTCTGGCCGACAACCACGGCAATATCGTCCACCTGGGCGAACGCGACTGCAGCGTCCAGCGCCGTAACCAGAAGCTGATCGAAGAATCCCCGTCGCCCGCGCTGAACCCCAAACTGCGCGATCGCATGGGCAAAGCAGCCGTACGCGCCGCCAAAGCGGTCAATTACACCAACGCCGGTACCATCGAGTTTCTGCTCAATGAAGACGGCGATTTTTATTTTATGGAGATGAATACCCGTATCCAGGTGGAGCATCCGGTGACCGAACTGGTCAGCGGTGTGGACCTGGTCAAGGAGCAGATCCGTATTGCCGCGGGCGAGAAACTCTCGTTCCAGCAGAAGGATATCAAGTTCGAGGGCCACGCCATCGAATGCCGGATCAACGCCGAGGACCCCGAGCGCAATTTCACGCCGAATCCGGGCATGATCACCAGCTATATCCCCTCGGGCGGCATCGGCGTCCGTGTGGATTCGCACTGCTTCACCGGTTACAAGATTCCGCCGTATTATGACAGCATGATCGCCAAGTTGATTGTTTATGATGTGGACCGCGCCAGCGCCCTCAAGCGCTGCTCCCGCGCACTGCAGGAATTTGTGGTGGAAGGGGTCAAAACGACGATCCCGTTTGCCAACACCATCATCAATAATAAAGACTTCGGCGCCGGCAAGTATAATACCGGTTTTATCGAAGAGTTCATGAAAGAAAAAAATAACAACAAGTAATTCCAACCCCATTTTCATAAGGAGGAATTTATGAAAGACGTCAAGAAAACAGCGCCCAAGGAAACCAAAGTTCCGGCAGGAAAATCGAACGAACTGGGTGCGATTCGGATTAGCGACAGCGTAATTTCCAGCCTGGTGCGCCGTGCTGCGCTGGGTGTGGATGGCGTGTCCAGACTGGCCAGCACATTCGTTGACAACATCGCTGAAATCGTCGGCAGCCGCAAAACCTCCTACCGGTCGATTAACATCGTCATGGAAGAAGACCGGGTGGAAATTGAAGTCAAGCTGAATATCAAGTTCGGTTACAAAGTTCCGGATGTGGCCGGCATGGTCCAGACCGCGATCATCGAATCGGTGGAAGAAACCACCGGCATGAACGTAACCAGCGTCAACGTCATCGTCCAGGAAATCGAAGACCCGGCTGAAGAAGTCGAGGAAGAAGAAGAATCCGAAGACGAAGTCGTCGAAGAAAAATAATCCGCTGATTCAACATGTTGAATTATATCAAAGATCTGATCCTCGGTACCGGCGAAGCCAGCCGGACGTTTAACTCCGGGATCGTTGTCGGCGTCGCCATTGTCGCAGCCATATTCCTGCTCCTCCTTATTCTATGGTGTATCTGCGCAATTGTTTTCCGCCGCAAAAAATGCAACGGCATTACGCTGAAGGACGAGCTGGGAAACATTTTCATCTCGACTTCGGCCATAACCGCCGCCATCCGGACGCTGGAAAGCGAATTTGACGCATTGGTCATTCAGAAAATCTATCTGATTGAAAGCAAAAATGATAAGATCGATATCAATGTAACGATGTCTTTCGACGAAAAAGGTGGGAACCTCAAAGCCTATGAAGCCAACTTCAAACGGCGTGTGGTATCCAAACTTAATGACTCGTTCGGCATCGAGAACATTAATAACATCAATATCGATAACTGTGCCTATCATACGGCTCATAAACCGTCTAAAAAAGCTTTCGAAACAGATTCGACCAATACCGACAGCGGCCCGATCGAGTTCCAGCCGTTGGATAAATGAAACTGATCCTGGCTTCCCAGTCGCCCCGGCGACGAAAACTGCTGGCCGAAGCCGGCTTCGTTTTCGATGTCCGCGTTTTTGATACCGCCGAGATTTCCGGCGGTATTTATTCTTTGCACGTACCGCTTTTGAACGCCATCCGCAAGGCCGAGGCCGCCGCCGGGCATTTTCCCGGCGACCTCGTCATCGGAGCCGACACGGTGATCGAATTCAACGGCGCCATCATCGGCAAGCCCCGCGACCTCCCCGATGCCCGCCGCATCCTGCGGACGCTCTCCGGCCGGCGCCACCTGGTCATCACCGGCGTGGCGCTGCAATGCCGCGAGCTGAACGTGAAAATCGGTTTTTCCGTGGAGAGCACCGTGGAATTCAAGCAACTCGACGAGTCGGCCATCGACCGTTACCTCGCCCACGTGGAGGTACTGGACAAGGCCGGAGCCTACAACATCGACGAATACGGCGACATCCTGATCCAGCGCGTCGAGGGCCCCATCGACAATATCATCGGCCTCCCCTGCGAGAAACTGTCGCAGGCGTTGAATTCTCCGTTCATAAAATCAAGAATGGGACTCATGGGACATTCTGGGACGCATGGGAGCAGCGTTTCGTAAATTCCCATAGGTCTCACACGTCCCATTAGTCCCATAAAAAGGTATTTCCTATTTGATAACTTCGGATTTTGTGCTTAATTCTATGTAGTATGAAAATTATCATCGTCAATGTCGCCAGGATCAATGGCCCGTACACTACCGGATATCATGCGCATGATTTCTGGCAGATCGACTATTACAGCGATTCGCCCACCCGCCAGAAAATCTGCCTGGACGGCGTATTTTCGTACATCGACGATACCCAGGCGCTGATTATCCCCCCCGGCTGTCGCCACAGCATCGAATCGTTCGCGCCGTGCCGCATCAGCACCGTCAAATTCGAACTGGAACCCAATGCCGTGCCGTTTCATTCGCTGCACGGCAGTGTGATCAATATCGCCGAATTCAAGGATATTTTCGCCAATATTTTCTCGGTGTCGATGTTCGAGGACCAGACCGGCGAGGAAATCCGCAAGCATTACCTCCATATCCTGCTGCTGCGCTATAAGCAACTGCTGGAGAATTCCCGGGGGGATGAGAGCAACCAGACCCGCGATCCCCGCATCCGCGAGGCCATCGTCTACATCCGCCGCAATATGACCGCCGACCTGACTTTGAGCGACTTGGCCGCCCGCGCCGGCATGTCCGTCAACTCGTTTATCCGGACTTTCCGCGACGAGACGGGCACTACCCCGATGCGTTTCGTCCGCCAGCTGGTCGCCCGCCGCGCCATCGAAATGCTGGCCTATTCCGACCTGACCCAGGCGGAAATCGCCAAGCGCCTCAACTTTCAGGATCTGCACACCTTTTCGCGCTGTTTCCGCCGCGAAACCGGGGCCACCCCCGGCAACTACCGCCGCAAAAACCGCGAGCCAAAAGCCTGATTATTCGGCCTTTTTCTCGTGCTCGACCTCTTCGAAGCGGGCTTTGTCGGCCAATGACACGTGGCCCTCGACGCGGCCGTCGTCAAGGGGATTGGCGATGCGGGCGTTGAGGTCGCGGAACAAGGCGCGGATATCACACAGGCCGCCGACCATGAACCACACCGTCGAAACGCTGCCCACAACCAGCGAAGCCACAATCGTAGTGATGAAGAAATAGATGCCCCAGCGTTCCGTGGGCCACGGGCTGATCACGTTCCAGATCAGCACCCCGCAGAACATGATGGCGAACGTGTAAATCAACGACCAGACAAACACGCTCCAGGCGATGATTTTGTCGCCGGTGGTGTATTCTTCGGTGATACCGATGAACTTCTGATAAAGGTTGCTCCAACTCCAGGTTTTGACTGGCGGGGGCTCCGCGCCGTCGCCGTATTTGCCGCGGTGCAGCATGCGGTCGAGGTTGAACGGCTCCTTGTAGGTAGCCAGCGAGCCGATGATGTAGGCGACCACCCCCAGCACCATCGACATGAAATAGATTTCCATGGAGTTGATCGGAAATTTAATCGGATTCATGGTCCAGACAACATACGGATTGAGCGGCGCGGAGACGGTTTCGAGAAATAATCCCATGGGATCGGCATAGCCCATGCGGTCGAGCCACGGATAGATCAGCGAGGCCCAGCTGCGCTGAAAAATCAATCCCAGAATCGACAATCCCGAGCCGAAAACCAGCGCACACCATGCGCCGCAGGTAGTGCCGAATTTCGTGTAAAGTCCGCCGACCATGATCGGCCCCGCGGCCCCCAGCCACACCGCACACATGATCGTGACAAACATATTGATATAATCGAGTTGCGCGAAAAACAGCGACACGATAAAGAAGAATACCGTCACGCCCAGCGAACAGAATTTCAGCCAGACGATGTGTTGCTTGACCGACATGGCCTGCTTCTTGAACGGCATGATGATGTCCTGCATGATGGTGCTCGATGCATTGAAAATACGCGAGTCATCGGTCGACAACAGCAACATGATCATCAACAGCGCAAACAGTCCGATCAGCACCGGCGGAAAAACCTGACGGAGCAGTGTCGGCATCATCATCTGATAATAGAGCGAACGGAACTCCTGAAATACGGCATTTTCGTTGGTAACCTTCTCGCCTTTAATGGTTTGGTAAGTGGTATCGAGGAACGCGATATCGGGGTTGTTCTGGCGGGAATACGGCTTGTCGACGCCGATGGTGTGGCTGGGCACGGGAAGTACGGCCACATTGGCATTGACTTTGGCACGGACGTCCGAATTGGCAATGACCTCCTGGGATACTTTGTCGGTCAGTTTCAACCGGACATCATGAGCATCCCCGGCGAAGCGGTTTCCGAGCATGAAGGTAATGACGAAAATCCCGATCAGCGTCAGCATGGTGTAGGCGAAACCGTTGCGCCAGGTACCGAGGATGCTGGCCATTTTCTGTTCGTGCGGGGTGCGGCCCGCGCTGCTGGTGTCGTTGCCGATCCACGCGGCGCGGTTCAGGATCGACCCGGTGATGGCGACGATCAGCGCGAAGAGGTTGAAATCGCGCAGTTCCTGAATATCCATCGGGTTCAAAAAGCTCTCGCCGGGTGCGCGGTCCAGCATCACCGGCGCCACATCCCGGAACCACGAAACCTGCGTCAGCACGAACACCGTGAAGATGACGAAAACCGGATAACTGACGATCCCCTGGAGCGCGTCCGTAATCAGCAGCGAAATCCGCCCTGCCGGCCAGATGATCGCCAGTGCCAGCAGCAGCAAAATCGCCACCATCACCCCGTAAGTCGGAATCTCAAATCCGAAGAACGGAATTTTGTGCGGAATCCCCAGAAAATAGATGAAAAAACGCACCGCCACCGCCGGCCCGATCGCGTTCGTCACCATCTCCGCCAGCGTGCGGATCGTCGCCGCCACAATACGGAACGAACGGCTGTACCGGAGCTCAAGAAATTGTCCGGCCGATAAGCACCGCGTCTGCCGGAAACGGTAAATGCAGTAACCCGTCAGCGCCATGAACATCCCGACCGGGATCGTCAGCGCATTCCAGAAACTCATGGCCATGCCGCATTGGTAATTCTGTTCGCACGACGCCACCAGTACGATCACCGAAAGCCCGGCGGTGAGGTCGCCGACGCTGATCACATACCGCCCCGCCACGCGCCCGGATGCCAGATAATCCGCGATATCCCGCACATACTTCCGCGAATAAAACGCCATCCACAACATCCCCGCCAACGGCACAATCACGATCAGCCAGCACCACCAAGCCATGGTTTCCTCCTATGCTTTGTAAAAAGCGTCTGTAATCCATTGATTTTTTTCATCGGCGATGCCAAACAGCAGTTCCGCCGATTGCATGTGCTCTCCGGCCGCGGCGCAGCCGATCAGGAGCGTGTGCTCTCCGGCCTCCGGAGTCAGGTCGCAGGACTGGTTCAGCGGCGCCCGGTGAAAAGCGGGGACCATCTGCCCCGATTCGCGGCCAAAAGCGTAATTACCGTCGATCCACACCCGCATATTGGCCGGAGTATTCACCAGCACCCGGATTTTGCGTTTGCGATCGATGCGGAATTTAATTTCGAACATCTGCAGCGCGTTGGCCGGATGACCGCTGAAATCGACCGTGATCAGGTTTCCCGGCAGCATCCGTTTCTGTTCATCCGCCGGAGCTTCCGTTTCGGGGGCGAATTTGCGAAAATCAGCCGCAAACCACTTCGGTAGTACATAGTGACGGCATGGGATTTGAAACCGCTCCAAATCAACCGCTTTTTCCACCGGTTGCTCCAGGCGGACCTTGTCGCGCAATCCGATGATCAAATCGGTAAATTCCTCCAACGTTCCGGGCGGCGCGATGCCGGTAATTTCCGGGCTGATCAGCAACTGATTGCCGATCGGCGCGAGCCATTTGGCCGGTATGGAGGACGGGGCAATGATACCGAGAATGGCCCCGACCGACGCCCCGGTACAGTCCGCGTCCTCCCCGAAGTTGGCGGCCAGGCAGACGCTCTTCTCGAAATCGCCATTTCCCAGCAGCAGTGCAGCCGCCATAAACGGCAGATTCATTTTGACGTCGGTGAAATTGGCGCTGCCGTATTTGTCCATGATCTGCTGCCGAACCGTGGAAAAATCGGACGAAACCCGGCACCACCCGACGGTGTCGGCAATGCCCCGGTACAGCGCGGAATCCTGCGGAATGAATTCAAGCGCCCGGTCGATCAACTCCGGGATATCGGACTGCTCAAAAGCCAGACTTTCCAGAACCGCCAGAAACTGCGCCGCATAAATACCGTCGCCGGTGTGGTCGACACAGGCGTCCTCGTAGGCATACCGCGCCGCCAGTTCCGGATTGCCGGGGGCCAGAAACGCCCACAGCTCGGAGCGGATCGCCGCGCCCAGCCCATCCCTGAACCAATTGTCATAGCTGCCCGAATACGGAGCCGGGATATCCAGCTTCAAATTGCGGATCGCCACCCCGTATTCATCGTAAGGAAACGCGATATTATCGACCCACGCCCGCGCAAAATTCTCCCTGGAAACGACTCCGTTCCACTCGGCCGCCAGCTTGCAGGCCCAGAGAATCTGCAGATCCAGATCGTCGTTCGGCTCCATCTGCTTCGGCACCGGGTCGTAATACGATAAATTCAAGGGCCCCCGGCTGCCTTCCCAGGGCTGCCCCAGCGTACCGCCGACCGCTTTGCCAAGCCATCCGCCCATCACTTTTTCTCGATAAACACGTATATCCATAATTCCTCTTTTTACTCAAGAAACAGTATACTGCAACTGTTGCACTATTTTTACTATTATAATGTTTTTGCTTGAAAAGTCAACAGTGTTGTGATAAATTCAATAAAATAAATTTTACAGGAACTCAAATGAATATACGGAAAATCGCGGAACTGGCCAACTGCTCCCCGTCGACAGTGTCGCGGGTGCTCTCGGCCCGGGAGTGCTCGATCAGGATCAGCGAGAAAACCAAAAAACGGATTCTGGAAGTTTGCGCCCAGCTGGATTATCAGCCGAGCATTCATGCCGCGCGATTTTTCTCCAAACAGGCTAAAATGATCGGATTTCTGGTGGCTCAGGAATCCATGTTCGAGGACGAAAACCTGTCGAAATCGCTGTTCAATACCTGCGATGAGCTCCTGAAATACAACTACCGCTGCCTGCCGCTGGTGAACAATCAGGACTTCGCGGCAAGTAAGGAATATATCAATATTTTCAAGCGCCGCGAAGTGGACGGCATGATCATCTGGGGCGCCAAGGACAATCATAAATTCCTTGCGGAACTCACGAAACAGAAATACCCATTTATTCTGTTGGCGAACAAGGTCAAAAATTACCCGGCGGTATACACGAATCAGGCCGCCGCCACGGCGGAACTGACGCAGGGTTGCGTCGAAAACGGCGCCAAACGGCTCGCCGCGCTGATGTCCGACGACGGCGACAGCTTTCAACAGCGCCACCGCGGATTCCTTCAGGCCGCCAAAAACTGCAAGACCAAAATTATTCTCCGCCATACCCTTGTCTCCAGCGAGGAAGCCTACGCGGCCGCCCCGGAACTCCTGGCGTTCAAGCCTGACGCGATCATTTGCGGCAACGACGAAATGGCCGTCGGGATCGAGAAATATTGCGTCGAGCACGGCATCCGCATCCCGCAAGACGTCATGCTGGCCGGCGGTGACAATTTGCGGATGTCGGCCTTCTGCCAGATCCCGCTGACCACCTTTGACCAGCAGGCCGAACAATGCGCCCGCCGCGCTGTTCAAATCATGCTGAATCACCTGCAGAACGGCGAGCCGCTGGCCTCACAAACCAGCGACGCCGCCATCATCTGGCGCGAAACCCTGAAATCCCACTGAATATAAAGGATGTACCATGTTATTCGATTTTCACATGCACAGTGCGTTGTACCCGGGCGATGACGGCGCCGCCGAAATGACGCCGGACGCGATTGCCGCCCGGTGGAGCACGGCCGGATGCTCCGCAATCGGGCTGACGCCCCATTTTCATGCCGGCCTCGACCAGAAAGCAATGCTCCGGCAATTGCAGCAAGTGCGCGAAAAGATTTCCCATACCATGGATTGCTTCATCGGCTGCGAAGCGGAACTCCTTGCGCCCGACGGCCGGCTGAGCGTCAGCAACGAAATTGCCGCCGAACTCGACTACGTGATCGTATCGGCGGATCATTATAACTGCGAAGGGGTCCTGAAATCGCCGGAACTGGCCGAACTGCACTGGAAAACCCTTTGCCGCCTCGCCAGCGATCCGCTGACAGACGTGATCGCACATCCGTTCGCCGCCCTGATCCTGCTGACCTGCGAAGGGTACCTGCCCGGCCTTGCCGCCATCGAGGAACTGCCGCTTCCGGCGGAAGAGGACATCCGTTCTTTCGCCCGGCTGGCCCGGCAGCACGGAACCGCGGTGGAAGTGAACGGCTTTTTCGTCGGTTCCTATCTCCGCAAACGGGCCGCAGCGGGACATTCTTACGAGGAATCCTACCGCTATTTTTATCGCATTCTCGCGGAAGAAAACGTTGTGCTCAGCCCCAACAGCGATGCGCACAGACTCAGCGATACCGATCAACTGCGCGAGGCGTTTCAGTGGTGCGACAGCCTCGGCATTCCGCGTGAACAACTCTTTTTTCCAAAGAAAAAATAATTGATGGAATCGCACGTCAATTAATTCATATTGTCTAATTATCTTATCATGAAATATATACGACTTATTTTGTAACATCTTGTAATTTTATGTTCCAAGAAATTCGATAAAATGATTGATTTCTTACAAAATTACCGGTATAATTATATCAGGAACTACCGGAGACAGCATCAATGTTCAGTGGCTACACGATAAAAGAAGTTGCGGACCGAGCCAAGGTCAGCACTGCGACCGCCTCCCGGATTTTGAGCGGAAAAGCCGGGCACCGCGCCGGTACCGTGCAGCGCGTACAGAAAGTGGCCGCCAAACTGGAAGCCGAATCGAGCGTCCGCAGAAATGATACGCCCGACTGCATCGGGATATTGCTTTTCGCCTATTTCGATTTCCTGAATACCAGTTACAATGCCACGCTGGTTACTTCGATCGTCGAGAGCCTGACGGCCGAAAATACCACGGTTCAGCTGCTGGTCCTGACCGAAAACCGCTTCGATATCGCCTATATCCGCAATATGGTGATCGAGCACAACCTGAAGGGGCTGATCGTGCCGGAGTTCGATATGCTTTATGCCATATCGGATCAACTGAGCGAACTCGGGATTCCGGTTATCCGGATCGGAAACCTCGGGTATAACGCGGAAAAGGGCAGCATCGTCTGTACGGACAATTACCAGGCCGGATGCGATTCGACGAATTATTTCTGGAGCTTCGGGCACCGCAGTTTCGGCATTATCTGCATGAAGCGCCTGGACGTCTGCCAGAACGAGCGGGTAAACGGCTTCTGCAACACCATCGAAAAACTCGGCGGTGATCCCGGCAAGGTCTGGGTGCGCGAGTATCTGCACCTGAGTGAATCGCTGGCTTCCGCCGCTACGGAGTTGAGCAACATGGGCGGCAAGCGCCCGACGGCCATTCTTTCCACCAACAGCCTGATGACCCGCAAGTTGTTGATGGAGCTGAATCAGATCGGGATCAGCGTGCCGGAGTATCTTTCAATTATTTCATTTGAAGAAGACCGGGAGCTGGAACACATGATTCCGCCGGTGACCGTAATGGCGCAACCCACCCGGATGATGGGAGAACTGGCGGTAAACAAGCTGTTCAAGGAACTGCGCGGCTTCACCACAGCCGTAGAGGACAAACTGCGTTGTTCATTGATCGTGCGAAACAGTGTCGTGAAGTTAAAACTAAACTGAATACGGAGGAAAAAATGATAAAGAGAAGTAATTTTACACTGATTGAGCTTCTGGTCGTGATTGCAATCATAGCAATACTCGCGGCCATGCTGCTGCCGGCCCTGAACAAAGCCCGCGACAAAGCCCGGACCATAACCTGCTCGAACCAATTGAAACAGGTCGGCTTAGTGGTACAATTTTATCTCGACGAAAATGATGATACCATGCCAAGCGCCCTTGATTGGAGCAATAACAAAGTAACTTCGGCGCAGGAGGTAAATACGACTAATTACGCGGTTTCCCGGCTCGCCAAATCATTCATGCAGCTCGGAAGCGGTTACTGGACCTGGAAACAATGGGCATTTCCGGTTTCGACCACCGGCTGGTATTCTTCGATCCTGCTCAATTGCCCGCGCCATACCTCCGCATACCCCTACGGCGGCATTTTCAATCAGAATCATTTGAGCGATTATCAGTATAATTTCCGCTATTCGCATGCCAAGGTCACTACCCGGATGACTCAATATCACTTCGCTGAAGGCACCGAATGGGCCTTCAAGGGACCGTTGACTCCCTCCGAGGTATTCACTTTCCGGGATTATTCCTTTGGGGTTTCACCGTTGATCTTCGGGAACCATAGCGGCACCGGAAACGTCGCTTATCTCGACGGCCACGTCGAAAATGTCCGCCAACTACGACAGGAGCTTTGCAATGGCAACGTCATCTCATACCAGTAAAATGAAAAATATCTTCAAATCCATCCTGCCCGCGGCAATTATTTTCGCCGGAGTCTCCTGCTCAACCTACACACCCGGCACGGTTCCGACCGAACCGGCCCAGGCGGCAAATTTCGATCTGCTGCCCGGAAACCTGATCCATAACGGGGATTTCGAACAGGGAGAAAGCGGTTTCAGCGCGGTTCTCGAACCGGGAGCACGCTACGAAATCAGCGAAAAGGGTGCTTTTGAATCCAGAAAAATGCTCTCCGTCACCGTCCCGGCCGAACTGCGCAAAAGCGAGAATTTTCTCGCCCAGGCAGTGAAAATCGATCCGGCGGAACCGTGCCGCAGTTACCGCGTCACCTGGTGGCAGCGCTACAAGGTGCTGAGCGACGAAGGCGGCGGAGCCGGTATCATGGTGAGCTTTTACAACGCCGCCGGCGAACTCATCGGCCGGACCGGCACGGGGCACCTGCTGAAATTGAAAAGCACGGCCGACCAATGGAAGGCAATCGACCAGATCCGCGATGGCTGGTGGGACAGTTACGACCTCTTTTTCACGTTGCCGGAAAATGCGGTTTCATTCCGGCTGGAATGCGGTTTATTCAAGGCCGCCGGCAGCGCGGATTTCGACCGGATCTTCGTCGAGCCCCGCCCCGCTGTAGCCGAAATGCTGGCGGAATCGAGTCCGCTTGCGGTGAAGGTCACCCCGGATACGGCCAAAGAAGAACTCCCGGAAATGTTGTTCGGGCTCAATGCCGAATTCCGCTATCCCGGCATTTATTTCGGGACGCTGCCGGAGGAAAATCCGCAGAACCGGCGGCGGGAGTTTGCCGACGCACTGAACCGCGCCGGAGCCAGGGTCCTGCGTTTCCCGGGCGGCATGCCCGCCCACTGGTATTTCACCGAGGGGCCGGAGGCGATGCAGAAGCTGGCCAAATTGCTGCCGCAGCATGCGCATTATTACACCGCGATGTATTATCCGCGCTTTGAAGACGTGCTCGATTTCTGCCGGCGGTACGGCTTTGAAATGTACTTCGAAATCAACACCATGTTCTTTGTCGATTCCGACGGCGAAGTGAAGCCCATCGCCGAAAATAACTACAAAAAGAACCTCCCGCAACTTTATGACCGGAACCGTCTCCCCGAGGCCACAGCAGCCTTCAAACGTTTCGTGGCGAAACTGCCGCCCGGCGCCATCCGTTACTGGGAGTTCGGCAACGAGGAATTCGCGTTGATGTCCGTGGAGGAATACGCGGCGATCATCACTGCCTTCCTGCCGATCATCAAGGCATACAACCCCGACGCCAGCATCACCGTCACCGGCAACACCTGGCCGGTTGCCCTCTGCGAATTGCTCGCCAAAAACGGCGTTATTGACGATATCAACTATCTGTCGGCGCATTATCCGTGGGGTTCCCACTGGTATCCCGAAGCGGGAAAACGGGCCGATCTCGAGCGCTTTGTCTGCGGCAAGCTCGACTGGGCGATGAACACCAATGCGCATCTGAAAATGCTGCGCGCCGCCGGTTTCGACAAAGTAAAGATGGCCGGCAATGAAACCAGCGTCTTCAAGTTCCACCAAACCTGGGACCCGCACCGGGTCATCTACACCCCCGCGCAGGGATTGCTGTTCGCCGCGAACTGGATCGAGGCGATGAAGCTCAACGATATGGACGTGCTGACCTTCCACGACCTCGAATCCCCATTCTTCGGCATGATCCTGTTCAACCAGTATTATGATCCGCGGGCCGGACTCGGCAGCTTCAAATTGTTGAAAAAAGGCGATAGCGTGCCGCCCGTTGAAACCCCGGCCGAACAGCTCTGGTTCAACCGTTACCTGGTGCTGCCCTCCGGAGAAGCCATGCGGGTACTCTCGAACCATGTCAATATGAACGTGCTTGCTACTGAAATCACGACTCCGGCAGCGACGAAGCGGCCGCTTTTTGACCTGCTCGCTTCTGCGGACGGCGACCGGCTGCTCGTGACGCTGGTGAACCGCGGTGCCGTTTCGCGGGGACTCTCGCTCGACATCTCCTGTTTTGCGAAGCGCGGCACAGTGGAACGCGGCGGCATCCGCTGGCCGGGCCTCGACGGGCTACCGCGCCCGGCAATCGAACAAAAAGGTACGTTCGCATTTGAGCGAGGAACGGTCAAAACCACCCTTGAGCCATTTTCCATCACGCAATTGACCATCAAATACTGAAAAGGAACACCCTCATGAAATATCTGCTCGCCTGTCTCGCCGCGCTCCTGCTGCTCCCGCTCGGGGCCCTGGAGCGCAAATGGAACGCCGCCGAACTGATAAAATGGAAAAGCTCCGTGGAAAACGGAGCAGCACTCGACGCCGACGCGGTGCGGGCCGTTTCCGCCCCCGTTCTGCTTGAGTCCAAAATTCATTTTGCCAAGGGGCAGTTTCAGGGGTTGAAGATCTCGCTGCGCCTGTCGGAACGGGCCCCGGTCGCTCCGGTTACGCTGATCGCGCTGTTTCAGGGCGGCAAAGAGGCCGGAAACCACTATTGGAACACGATCATCCGCCAGGGCACGGATCATGGCGGCCCGCTTTATGAGTGTTACCTGACCGTGCCCGGCGACGCGACCGAGATCGGCCTCAAGCTGTGGCTGGGCGCCGGCGGCAGCACAGCGAAAGTACGCGAAATCACCGTCACCGATATTACCCCCGCCAACCTCACAGACCGCACCGTCCGCCTATCGGTCGATCCGAATATGGTAGCCTCAAAGCCGACCGCGTTCCATTTCGGAGCCAACATCGACAGCAGCAACTTCCCCGGTATTTATTACGGTTCACTGCCCGCTGACGCCAAGGGCTCCAAACGGATGGAATTCGTCGAATTCCTGAAGAAATGCCAGCTTCGCGCGGCCCGTTACCCGGGCGGCACCGCCAGCCACTGGCACCTGCCCGAAAGCCGCGAAGCATGCCAGAAACTGATGAAGCTCTGTACGACCCGCAATGCTCCGATGATGGTCGGTTTCCGGGAATTCTGCGACGTGATGAAGGAAGCCGGCGTCAAGGTCGTTTATCAGCTGAACACCAGCTTTTACCTTGATGCCCAGGGCGAGATCCAAGCCATCGACGCAACCCATTTCCCGAAGCAGGCAAAGCTGGATATCAGCGAAAGACGCCACGCCGAAGCGGCCGCGGCTCTCGAACGCAACTTCAAAAACGGCATTTTAAAGCCCGCCGATGTCGACTACTGGGAACTCGGCAATGAGGAATTCGCCACGATGACCGTGGAACAGTATGCCAAAGTATGCGCGGCACTTATCCCGGTCGTCGCCGCCAACGATCCCGGCAAACCGATCTGCGTCACCGGGATAAAAGGATTGGAAGAGGAACTGCAGAAGTACCCCGATGTCTGGGATAAAATCACCGGAGTGACCACTCACTATCCTTACGCCTCCTGGCCGCGGCCGAGCCCATCCTATATGACCGCCGATTACCGCGCCTTCGCCAATGCCGATGTCAACTATCCGAGAAACCTCGACAACCCGGCCAAGCGGAACAGTAAGAAAATCACGGTCAGCGAAACCACGGTCTACAATCTTTTCACCTATGATTTCAGCCGGATGCAGCCTTCGTTCGCGCTCGGACTGGCAATCGCGAAGAACTGGCCCGAACTGATGATCCGGCCGGAAGTCGACATGGCGATTTTCCACGATTTCGAGTCGACCTATTTCGGTTTGACCTTCTTCGACGTCTCATTCAGTGAAATCAACCGGGGCTTCAAGTGGCTCAACGGTCAAGCTCCGCCCAAACCAACCGCCGCCAACGCCAACTGGTATGTCGATCCCTCCGCGGCCAATTCGAACAAATATTTCCCCATGCAGTATGTCGACTCGCCGGGGATGAAAACACTCGGTATGCTTTCCGCCTTCGCGGGCGGTTCGCTCTATGCCGCCAAAGCTCAGGCGAACTTCGGAATCAACGGCGGATACCTGGCCGGAACCAATGCGGACGGCAAGCCGGCGGTATTCGTCTCCAATCCGCTGGAGGAGCCGGTATTGCTCCAGCTTGACTATCCCGGATTCCCGGAAAAATGCCGGATGCGGCGGCTCGATACCGACAGCTTCGGCGCTACCCTGCCCAATGAATATCGCGACAACGAGCGGGAAATCACGCTTACTGGCGGCAAACTGATCCTTCCCGCCCGTTCGATTACACTGCTTTCCGCATTATAAATAAATGGAGTTTTTGAACAGTGAAATTACCCTTGCAGAAATACGCCGGCAATCCGGTTCTGGCCCCGGCACAGTTCCCGGATGGCATCATGTATATATTCAATCCCGGCGCGGTATACCATAACGGTGAATACCTGTTGATGGTCGACGCGGCGACCACCGGTACGCCGATCGTGTTCTGGCTGGCCCGCAGCCGCAACGGTACCGACTTCACGGTCGATCCCGCTCCGGTCGCCGGCTGGCCCGGGTTTGCCGACGGCCTGCCGGAAAAATGCGTTTACGATCCGCGGATCACCCGGATCGGCGATGAATACATCATCATGTACGCCAGCCAGCGGGAAAATTTCGGGGTACGGACAGGCGTGGTACGGACGACGGATTTCATTCACTTTGAGCGCATCGAACAGCCGGAGACCGGACGGAACAACCGGAATTCCGCTCTGTTCCCGGAAAAGATCGACGGCCGCTATGTGCGCTTCGACCGCCCGATGAGCGATGACGAATGCGACCCCTCCGACATGTGTATCAGCTATTCCGCCAATCTCGTGGATTGGAGCGACAGCCGCCAGCTGATGCAGCCGCGCCCCGGCTGCTGGGATTCGCACAAAATCGGCGCCGGAGCCATCCCCATAAAAACCCCGAAAGGCTGGCTGTGCATTTACCACGGCGTGGACCACACGTGCAACGGCTATATCTACCGCCTCGGCGTGCTGCTGCTGGATTTGCGCGATCCTGCCAAAATCCTCGCGCGCAGCAGCCAGCCCGTGCTGTGGCCGGAACACGATTACGAATTGGCCGGCAGGGTCGGCAACGTCGTTTTCACCTGCAATGCTTTAGCTATGCCGGATGGCCTCATCCGGATTTACTACGGCGCCGCCGACAAATGCATCGGCCTGGCGGAAGGCCGCCTGGACGACCTCCTCGATTACGCCTCCGCCGAAAACCCGCACCTGACCGCGTTCTACGGTCCTGAAATCCAGAATTGAAAACAATAACAGAAACGATCAATGTCTACCAATACTGAATTTATTTTGATCCGCCATGGGCAGACCATGGAAAACCGGCAGGGCATCATCCAGGGCCAGCGCAATACCTTGCTGGACGCGCTTGGGATCCGCCAGGCGGAATGTGCGGCACAACGCCTGGCAGCAGAACGCTTCGACGCGATATACAGCAGCGATTTGGCACGCGCCATGGATACTGCCGGCGCTATCGCCTCGCATTATAACATGGAGATTATCCCCTGTCCAGCTCTGAGGGAATGGAATCTTGGTGAACTGGAAGGCCGTCCTCGTTGCGAACTGGAAGAGCAATATGAGGAACTCATCAAGTCGTTCAACTTTGATTATAATGATATTCAGGCGCCTGGCGGTGAAAGCCGGGCCGAATTAAACCGGCGCGTCGCCACATGTCTTGACGAATTGGCACAACGGCACACCGGTCAAAAATTGCTGCTGGTGACGCATGCAGGGACCATGCGGGCCATTTTTCGCCATATTACCGGACCGGTCTGCGGCAATATGCTGCCGCGAACCGACAACGGCTCTTACAGCCGATTTTTCAGGCACATTCATGGCTGGCAACTATGTGTCTGGAACGACGTTTCACATCTGGCCGGGGCCGGATGCCACGACAGTATAACATTTTGAGCAAGGGAAAGATATGCCCGAATCCGTTTGGACCCGTAAACTTGCCGACCCGATGCATAAATATGCACTGCAGTACTCCATTGGAGATTTGACGCCGACACTGTGCGCGCTGGCCGGGCTTCACTTCCCGGAAGATTGCGAAGCCAGGGCAATACCGCCGGTTATCGCGAAACAGCCATCGTCGCAAAAAATCCTGATTTTCTGCCCAGACGCCATTGGTGAAGTTCAGCGACGCCATTATCCGGCAGACTTCCGGCCAATCGAAGCAATCAGCGATTTCCGGTTTGAAGCCGCCTCCGTCATGCCGAGTGTGACCCCGGTTTGCTTTGCTACGATTTTCAGCGGGGCGGCACCGGAAGTTCACGGTATTCATTGCTATGAAAAACCGGTATTGAGGATAAAAACATTGTTTGATGTTTTCGCCGGGGCGGGAAAAGAGGTGGCGATTGTCTCCATGAATAATTGCAGTATCGATCGTGTTTTCCGCGAGCGTGCGGTGGATTATTTTTCATTTCGCACCAGTGAACAGGTCAACCATTACACCCGGCTGCTGCTGGAAAATTCGAATTACGACCTGATCGTTTCCTATGATGGGGCCTACGACCAAAGCGTTCACCAAAGCGGCAGATTTTCGGATGCTTCGCTGGGGAAAATGCGGCGCGCTCTGCAATGGTATCTCGATTTCGTCGAATTGACCGACCGGGTTTGGCACGGCTATGACCGGACGCTGGTATTCGCTCCCGATCACGGTGCGCATGATATTGGCGAAAATGAGGGTACTCACGGTTCCGACATTCCAGACGATATGGTAGTAAATCATTTTTACCGCTTAAGGTATAAAAATACATGATTGGCATTAGCCTATGCTGCGACTTTTCGATGAGCGATGACGAATGCATCCTTCCAGAAGACAGAACAAAGCCGCTATAATTTGAAATTTTAAGCTCGAAAAATTATTTTCGTACTTGAATTCAGGGAATTTCCGGGTATATTTATATAATTTTATTTATTCGAGAAAATATACCATGAATGAACCTCATGTCATTTATTTAGACGAAGTGGACTCAACCAATCGTTATGCGCTTGAGTTCTTTCATGAGTTCCCGGATGCCACGCTGGTGGCGGCCGGTATGCAGACGGCGGGGCGCGGACGCTTGAACCGCCACTGGATTTCGCCGCCGGACGAAAATATTTACGCCAGTTTCATCATGAAAAACCTGCCGGACAACAACTGGCAGTATGCCGCCATGGCTTCGTCACTGGCTGTGCTCAAGCTGATCCGCAGCGTGGCCCCGGAAATTCCCGCCTGGCTCAAGTGGCCGAACGACGTTCTGTGCGAGAACCGCAAAATCTGCGGCATGCTCGGCGAAATCAAGTCCGGGCCGGGCAATCAACCCCTCGGCATCGTGGCCGGAATCGGCGTCAATGTCAATATGCCGCCGGAGGCGCTGGCGGCGATCGATCAGCCCGCAACCTCGTTTCTGGCGGAGAGCAAACGCAAATTTGACGTCAAAAAATTAGTTAATGAGCTGGCAATTTACATAAATGAGTATTATATTACCAGCTTTGAGAACCCTCAGGATTTGTACCGTCAATGGCGCAGAGAAAATCTGCTGATCGGCCGGCAAATCGAGCTTGAGACAGGCAATCGTACCTTGTCCGGTACGGTGATCGATCTCGATGACAGAGGGGGAATGGTCTTTGAAAGCGGCGGGGAGCGTACCACGTTCTACAGCGGCGATATCAGGATAAAAAAACAGTCAATAACTCTAACATAAAGGACGGACAACATGGATCTCGTTTTTGACGGTCTCAAGTTGGCAGGTATCGGACTCCTTGCGGTATTCGCATTTCTGATACTGGTCGTATTCATCATTCAATTGATGCACAAAGCGGTTACGCCGTTTGCACACCTGCTCGAAGAGCCTGCGAAGGAACCGGTGAAGAAGGCCGGTATCGACCAGCGCATGGTGGCCGCAGCCGCCGCAGCAGCTCATCTGCACAAAAATTCCTGAAAATTTTCATTCAAAAGAAGGTTAAAATAAATGAAGAAAATCAGATTCATGGACACTTCGTTCCGGGATGGCTTCCAGTCTTGTCTCGGCGCCCGCGTTAAAACCGATGATATCATGCCCGCTTTCGAAGCCGCCCGCGACGCAGGCTTCGATTATTTCGAAATCGGCGGCGGCGCCCGCTTCCAGAGCCTCTACTTCTATTGCCAGGAAGACGCCTACGAAATGATGGACCGCTTCCGCGCGGCCGCTCCCAAAGCCGACCTGCAGACCCTCTCCCGCGGTGCGAACGTGGTCGGTCTGATTTCCCAGTCCCGCGACATCATCAAACTGCACGCCACCACTTTCGCCAAGCACGGCGTATCCACCATCCGTAACTTCGACGCGCTGAACGACGTCCGTAATCTCGCCTGGTCCGGCAAGTGCATCGCCGAAGCCGGTCTGAACCACCAGGTCACCGTGACGCTGATGGGTCTGCCCCCCGGTTCCGATGAAGGCTACCCGCACTCCGCCGAATTTTATATCGATACGCTGAAAAAGATTCTCGACGCCGGTATCCCGTACAAGAGCGTGGCTTTCAAAGACGCTTCCGGCACAGCCGTGCCGTCGGTGGTTTATGAAACCATCAAGGGCGCCCGCAAACTCCTCGGCAACGATGTGCCGATTCATTTCCATACGCACGAAACCGCCGGGTTGGCCGTTTCCTGCAACTTCGCGGCCATCGAAGCCGGCGCGGACTGCGTCGACCTGGCCATGGCCCCGCTCAGCGGCGGCACCTGCGAAGTCGACATCCTGACCTTCTGGCGCCGTCTGAAAGGCACCGATTACTGCCTCGATATCGATCCGAAGAAAGTTCTCGAAGCCGAAAACGTCTTCGCCGACTGCCTCTCCAAATACTACATGCCGCCAGAATCCACCACTGTCAGCCCGATGATCATCTATTCCCCGATGCCGGGCGGCGCCCTGACCGCCAACACCCAGATGATGCGCGATACCGGTACGCTCCACCTCTATGACAAAGTCATCGTGGAAATGGAAGAAGTGGTCCGCCGCGGCGGTTTCGGTACCTCCGTGACTCCGGTTTCCCAGTTCTACTTCCAGCAGGCCTACCTGAACGCCACCGTCGGCAAATGGGCCAAGATCAACGAAGGCTACGGCAAAATGGTCCTCGGCTACTTCGGCCACACCCCGGCCACCCCGGATGCTGAAATCGTCAAGATCGCGTCCGAGCAGCTCAATCTGCAGCCGACCACCGAAGATGTGCACGACATCAACGACCGCAACCCGAAGCTGGGCATCGCCCCGAACAAGAAATTGCTCGAAGACAACAAGCTTCCGACCACCGATGAAAACATCTTCATCGTGGCCTCCTGCGGCGAAAAAGGTCTCGAATTCCTGAAGGGCAACGCCCCGTTCGGCATTCGTTACGTGACCGAAGAAAAGGCCGCCAAGACCGAAGGCGCCGCCAAATCCGAAAGCGGCAGCTACACCGTCAACGTCGACGGCCAGAACTACAACGCCCAGGTTTCCGCCGACGGCGCCAGCGTCACCATCAACGGCAAGACCTTCAAGGTCGGCGCCTCCGCGGGTGCTGCTGCTGCGACTTCCACGGCTCCGGCAGCCAGCGGCGATGCGCACAACGTCGTTTCCCCGATGCCCGGCTCGATCTTCAAGATCGTGGTCAGCGAAGGCGACAGCGTGAGCGAAGGCCAGACCGTAATCATCATCGAAGCCATGAAAATGGAAATCGAGGTCAAGGCCCAGCAGGGCGGTACCGTCAGCAAAATTCTGGTCAACCAGGGCGAAAACGTGGTTTCCGGCCAGGCTGTGGTCGAACTCTCTTAAGTCAGGAGTTGTAAATAATGTTTAAAATAAAAACGTTCGTCACGATGTTGCTGCTGACGGTCGGGTGCTGCGGAGTTTTCGCGCAGGCCCCCGGCGAAAGCAAAGACATCTTCCGTGAAGTGAAAAATGTCGACGGCACCATCACCTATGTCTATGACTGGGATACCGATGCTACGGTTTATGAAATGAACCTGACTACGGCTCATTTCAACAGCAACTACAAAGCCATGGTTCTCTCGATCCCCGGCCGCAGCAAAGCGGAAGTCCGCCTCGGCGTCTCCTGCAATGTTGTCGCTATTGACAAGGATGTGATTTATCCTTCCGCGATCATCAAAAAAGGCACCGTCCTTTTCACCATGAAGCCGACGCTGCTTTCGCACGACTCGGTGGCGGCCAACGCTGAGGTCCAGCGACTGGAAAGCTTCTCGGTCCTCTTCAAGGGCCTCTGGCAGAGTACCGGTATCTATGACATCTACAAGCAGACCATGTCGTCCAATGTCGCCAAGACCTGGAACCTCGGCGTCGGCAAGCTGATCATGATCATGGTCGGCATCCTGCTGATTGGACTGGCCATCTTCAAGGGCTTTGAGCCGTTGCTGCTGCTGCCGATCGGCGCGGGCGCCATTCTCTCCAACATTCCGCTGGCCGGAATTGCCGGCCCCAACGGACTGCTCGGCATGACGTATTATGTCGGGATCGCCACCGGGGTGTTCCCGCTGATCATTTTCCTCGGTGTAGGCGCCATGACGGACTTCGGTCCGCTGATCGCCAACCCGAAGACCGCACTCCTCGGCGCTGCCGCCCAGGTCGGTATTTTCGGCGCCTTGATCGGCGCGCTGATCCTGACCGTGGCCACCGGCGACACCATCAACTTCTCGCTGCGTGATGCCGCCTCCATCGGGATCATCGGCGGCGCCGACGGCCCGACCGCCATCTGGCTGACCTCCAAGCTCTCGCCCCGTCTCCTCGGCGCGATTGCCGTGGCCGCCTACTCCTACATGGCCCTGGTGCCGATCATTCAGCCCCCGATCATGCGCGCCCTGACCTCCAAGAAAGAAAAGATGGTCCGCATGAGCCAGCTGCGCCATGTCTCCAAACTGGAAAAAATCTGTTTCCCGGTCATTATCATCCTCCTCTGCGCGCTGCTCCTGCCGGATGCCGCTCCGCTGATCGGTATGCTGATGCTCGGTAACCTGATGAAAGAAAGCGGCGTGGTCGGCCGTCTGGTCGACACCGGCTCCAATGCCCTGATGAACACCGTAACGATCTTCCTGGGTCTCTGCGTCGGCTCCAAGCTCTCCGCCGACCAGTTCCTGAACCTGGAAACGATCGGGATTCTGGTTCTCGGCTGCTTCGCCTTTGCGCTGAGTACCGCCGGCGGCGTATGCCTCGGCAAGGTCATGTGCCGTCTCTCCGGCTATAAGATCAATCCGTTGATCGGTTCGGCCGGTGTGTCGGCGGTGCCGATGGCCGCCCGTGTGTCCAACAAGGTCGGTCAGGAATATGATCCGCACAACTTCCTGCTGATGCACGCGATGGGCCCGAACGTGGCCGGCGTGATCGGTTCGGCGGTAGCCGCGGGCGTACTCTTCCAGGCGCTCGGATAAACCTATCCGCAGACAAAATTCAAATCCCGGCTGGGTTCGCCCCGCCGGGATTTTTTTTAATTGAAAATTGACAATTGAGAATTGAAAATTAATGGGATTCTGTCCCTTTCCTATTTGTCCTATCCGTCCTCTGTGTCCTATTTTTATAGGCTCAGGCTGCGGAAGCGGCGGCGATATTCGGCGGTGGATTTCTGGTATCGTTTACCGCTGTAATAGGTGGAGCATAGGCTATGCGGCGGGCTGCGCTGCTCGGCTGGGGCTTGCCGTCGCCAAACCTTATAAACAGCCCCAAATGAGCTAAAACGCTGTCCATAATGTCCATAATGTCCATGTTGTCCAAAAACAAAAAAAACCGCCCGGCGGGAGAAACCGGGCGGGGAGGATCAGTCGGGTGGGGCTGATCTGAATTTACCGGTACGAGGCCCAATGGGGTTCGTTGGCAAAAATGAAGTCGTAATATTCGCGACCGGTCAGGTGCTTGGCAGCAGCTTCGTCACAAATCACGACCGTGTTGCGGTGCATCTGCAGCGCGGTGGCGCTGATCATGGAGGTCACCGGGCCTTCGATGGCCTTGGCGAAAATGTCAGCCTTTTCTGCGCCGGTGACCAGCATCAGCACGCGGCGGGCGTCCATGATGGTGCCCACGCCCATGGTGAAGGCGCGCTTCGGCATATCGGCCGGATTTTCAAAAAGCGGCGAATTCTGCGCGTAGGTTTCCGGCGTCAGGGATTTGGCGCGGGTACGGCTGGTCAGCGAAGAAAGCGGCTCGTTGAAGCCGATATGACCGTCGCGGCCAATGCCCAGCAGCTGGATGTCGATGCCGCCGGCATGCGCGATTGCTTCTTCGTAACGGGGGCCCTCGGCCGCGACGTCCTTGGCCATGCCGTCCGGCAGATTGGTATTGCGCATATCGATGTTGATGTTATTGAACAGGTGATAGTTCATGTAATAGCGGTACGAATTGATGTTTTCCGCCGGGAGCCCGATGTATTCGTCGAGGTTGAAGGTCTTGACCAGCGAGAAGTCGAGCTCTTCTTCCTTGCACATGCGGCTGAGTTCGCCGTAGAGGGCTTCCATGGTGCGGCCGGTGGCCAGACCGAGGTTGGTGTTGGGCTTGGCGCGCAGGGCGTCGGCAATGAGTTTCGCAGTCAGCTTGACGGCTGACTCGGCATTGGGTCTGATGATTACTTCCATTTTCGGGACTTCCTTTATTTTTTAAGGTTCTTGAAATAGGCGATGGTGGCGGCCAGCCCGGCGTCGAAATCGCTGGTGGGCTTGAAGCCGGTGGCGTTGAGCTTGTCGATTGCAGCCTGCGAGTGCTTGACGTCGCCCGCGCGCTCCGGCAGATGGATCACCTTGGAGCTGGAACCGACTTCGGCCTTGATCTTGTTCACCAGGTCGTTGATGGAGACGCGGCCGCCATAGGCCACGTTGTAGACGCCGGTGTATTCATGGGTGGCCATGTAAACGTTGGCCGCCACGATGTCTTTCACATAGATGAAGTCGCGGGTCTGCTCGCCATCGCCATAAACGGTAATATCTTCACCGGCCACGGCCTTGGAGGTGAAGATCGGAATCGCGGCGGCGTAGGCGCTTTTCGGATCCTGACGCGGCCCGAACACGTTGAAATAACGCAGGCAGGCGGTCTGGAGCTTGCCTTCGCGGGTGAACATATTGCAATAATATTCGCCGTCGAGCTTGGTGATCGCGTACGGGCTTTTCGGCTCGGGGAACATCTCTTCGCGTTTCGGCATGACAGGGTTGTCGCCATAGATCGCAGCACTGGTACTGAAACACAGTTTTTTGACCCCGGCCGCGGCGGCTTCTTCGAGCACGATCAGCATACCCTTGACGTTGATATCGGCGCATTCGATCGGCTTGAACATCGATTCCGGCACGCTGATCATCGCGGCCAGATGAAACACATAATCAACGCCCTGCATGGCCTTGCGAACGGCCTCGCGGTCGCAGATATCCCCCTCGATAAATTCCACTTCGAATCCATCCAAATTGCGGCGGTACCCTGAGCGCAAACTGTCGAGCACCCGTACTTCTGCTTTCCCCTGGAAATGTTCCACGATATGACTTCCAATAAATCCGGCTCCACCGGTAATCAATACTCTCATCCTTTTAAGCTCCTTAGTTTAATGCTATATGCTGGTTTTTTAATTGAAAATTGAAAATTGAAAGTGGAAAATTTTGGAAAGGGAAGAATCCCTTTGACCCTCTTTCAATTCCCGATTTCCAATCTATCTCCGGTTGTTTTAACGATCGCGGTCAATAATTTTTCCAATTCCACACAATTCTTGTGAATAGAGTTAAATTCCTTGTCATTTAAGTAATCAGTTGCATGAAGTAATCTCAACCAATATTTCGTTTCACTGGCCTCTTTTAACGAGATATTCATTTTCATCACAAAATCCCGCTTGCTTTGACCTTGCTGTGCTTCAGCAATATTGGCTCCGATGCTTGTGCCACTACGCAAAAGTTGTTTTGATAAAACGAACTCCTTTTGATTATCGCATAAATACTTGTAAAGCTTAACAATTCTTATGGCAAATTCAAAACTCTTGGTCTCTACTGTATTCTCATTTCCCATAATTTTCAATTTTCCACTTTCAATTTTCAATTCTTTTAAATGCTATTTAAAAGTTTCATCATCTGCGGCATTTGTTCTTCGATCGAGGCTACCAGCTTGAATTGGGTACGGCAGCGGTCGAGGTTGTGTTCCGGGCGGTGAATCTTGAAGTAGACGTCGCCGGAGAGGTAGTCGGTCAGGAAGCGGATGCCGATTTCGAGCGTAATCAGCTTGCCGCTGAACGGCAGGTTTTCGCGTTCGACCGGGTTCAGGAAATCGCCCGCCGATTCCAGATAACCGCGCAGCAGCGCTTCGAACATGTTGAACTGCATATAGACTTTGGAGAGGTCCTTTTCGTCTTCCATGCTCGGGCTGGTGCTGGTGCGAACCATGTCGCCGAAGTCGTAATGAACGAGGCCGGGCATGATGGTGTCGAGGTCGATCACGCAGATGCCCTTACCGGTGGCGTCGTCGATCATCACGTTATTGAGCTTGGTGTCGTTGTGGGTGATGCGCTCGGGGATCGCGCCGGCGGCGTTCAGGTCGATCAGCTTCGAGACTTCGCCGCGGCGGCTCAGCACGAAATCGATCTCGGCGGCGACTTCCTTGGCACGACCCTTGACGTCCGCTTTGATCGCGGCTTCGAGCGCTTCGAGGCGCTTCGGCGTGTTGTGGAAATTCGGGATGGTTTCGAACAGCCGTCCGCCGGGGATATCCACCAGTTCCTTCTGGAAATTGCCGAACGAACGCGCCACTTCAAACGCCTGTTCCGCGTTCTTGATCACGTCATAGGTCTGCGCCTTTTCGATAAAGAGGTAGCCGCGCCAGTAATTGCCGTTTTCATCCAGCACATACGGTTTCAGATCCATGGCCGGGACGATGCACAGCGAGCGGCGCGAGGCGTCCTCCTGACCGTGCAGTTTCTGCCCCATGTGGCTGGTCACGCGCAGGATGTTGTCCATGAGCCCGACCGGTTCTTTGAAAATGTTGGTATTGATGCGCTGGAAAATGTAGTTGACCGTGGTTCCGGCCTGGTTCACCACCACTTTGAACGTGTCGTTGATGTGTCCCGAACCGTAGGGAGCGGCGCTGATGAAATCGCCGTAAATGGCGAATTTTTCGTAAATTTTAGCAATATCGTGAGCCATTTGATGCAGGTCCTTTTCAGAATAATTTTTGCGGATAAACATCGGCGGCGATCAGTTTGCCGATGTTGTTCATCAGTTCTTCCTTGTCTTCGCGATAGGTGATGCCCATCCAGGTGTCGGGGCTGGTCATGACCTTGACGTCCGCCTTGCCGGATTTGATCAGCGCGTCGACGACGAACGGGATATAAAACTCGGATTTTTCCTTCTGCCCATGCTCCTTCAGGAACGTGATGAAAAGTTCTTCCAGATTCCCGAACAGCGACGGCGTGAAGCCCCACAAATTCAGCGAAGTGACTTCGCCGCCGGTCAGCTTGACACTGGAACCATCTTCCATGTGGCTGATGATATTGCCCTCGGCATTGCGCTCGATTTTGGTATTTTCGACCACCGAAGCGAGGTTGCCGTCGGCATTAACTTCGCAGATGCCGCGCGACACGGTGCCGTTTTCCGACAGGCAGTTGCGCAGCAGGAAACCGCAGATGGCGTACGAAGCCCTGGCGCCGTCCTTCACAGTGGAAAGATAATCGCCGAGAAGCCGATAGCCGTTGCGGCCATAAAGGTCATCGCCGTTGATCATGGCAAAGGGTTCTTTGATGATGTCGCGGGCGGCGCGCACCGCGTGGCCGGTGCCCCACGGCTTGACGCGCCCCTCCGGCACGGAAAATCCCGCCGGCAGGTCGTTCAGATCCTGAAACGCGTACGCCACTTCGATTTTGCCCTCGTAACGGCTGCCGACTTTCGCCTTGAACTCGTCTTCGAATTCATGACGGATGACGAACACCACCTTGCCGAAGCCCGCGCGAATCGCGTCGAACACCGAATAATCGATGATGGTTTCGCCGTTCGGCCCGACCTGGTCCAGCTGTTTGAGCCCGCCGTAGCGACTGCCCATGCCGGCCGCCAATACCAATAATGTAGGTTTCATATAAATTCCTTTAACTTGATTGTCTTAAGATCAGATCACATTCGAGGCTTTCCGACGGCACTTCCTTTTCACCGAAAAGCAGCTGGCCCAGCATCTGGACCGATTTCACGCCGAGGTCGTACAAGTTCAGCGTCACCGACGACAGCGCGGGGTTCACATAACGCGCCGGGTGGATATCATCGAACCCGATCACCGCAAGCTCGCCCGGGATCTTTTTCCCGTCGTTCAGCGCGGCCTTCATGAAGCCGATCGCCAGCACGTCGTTGGCACAAAGCACGCTGTCGGTATTCGGAAACTCCTTCATCAGACGCTCATAGGCCAGCGAACCGTGGCGGAAACTGTGGCCGCCCTCCAGAATATTGATTTTGCCGCCGAAGCCCCGGCGGAAGCCGTTTTCCTTGGTCACGTCGGTAAACCCGGCGATGTAGACGGGGTATTTGCGTCCGGTGTCGCGGAAATATTTGCCGGCCAGGAAAGCCCCAGCGTCGTTGTCGAACCACAGCGAATTGGTTTCCGGCGCGGGCGCGGGGCCGATCCCGATGCACGGGATGCCGTTGTGCCGCGCCACGTTCACCAGCGTTTTGGACCCCATGGTCTCGCCGAGGACGATGATCCCCGCAAAACTGCCGTTCAGCAGCAAATCGATGTAACGACCCATTTCATCCGGCACCGCATTACGTTCAAACGGATGGATCTGCAGTGTTTTCTTGAGTGGGATCAAATTGCGGTTGATCCCGAGCATGATTTCCGAAAGAAAATAATCGGGTTCCTCGCCACGCAACTCCGGGTAAAACAGCGCCACCGTGTCGCTATGGCGGGCGGTGAGGTTGCGGGCATGGATATTCGGGCGATAGCCTAGCTCGGCGGCCTTCTGCAGAATGCGCTGACGGGTCTTGCTACTGATGCGTCCCTTGTCGCTGAACGCCCGCGAGACCGTGGCAGTCGAAGTTCCCAGAATCTCCGCAAATTCGGTGATCGTGATTCGTCGGTGTGGCTCAAACATAAGAAATTCCTGTTTTAGCGTAAACGGTTACAATATTAATTTACTGCTGAAACCGGATATGTCAAGACCCCATATCAAGATTTTTGCGCAAATGCTTTCGCAGGGGCATGAGAAATTCTGTCGGACAGGTCGGACGGGGCGGACAGGTCGGACAAAAATCCACCCCCATATTTCGCGATTCATGGAAAAGTATTGATTCTCTCTTCAATCTTGATGTCCGACCCGTCCGACTTGTCCGACCCGTCCGAGAAAAACCTTGCCTTAGAAAATGCTCTTGTCGGTCGAATATGGTTCTTCGACCGACAAGAGATGCTGTAATATAATCTGTTTTTCGGAAATGTCAAGAAAATGAGTTACTGCGCTTCTTTCTTCATCGGGATACGAACCGGCTCGCCGAGCTTGATGTCGGTGAGTTCGCGTTCTATGGCAAAGAGGAAATTTTGGCAACCGTATCCGGGATCTCCTTGTTCGGGGTGCATCCAATAAGTAGGAGTCCGGATGATGGCCAGGAATTTTATTGATGCAGTATTTTCAGAAGTGAAATAACCTTCTGCTTTTACAATAGCGCCGAATGAATCTAATATTACATCGCCAAAGTAGCGGGAGGGACAAGTTACCGTAAATTTATCTACTGGTTCGAATCGGTGTATCATTTGTATCGTACCCGTTTGATTTTGGGATACCAACATTTTAGGGGAAATAATAACCGATTCTTCTTTCAGCGTTTCAGCCATCTTGAAATGGGTAAGCAGTAGTTCGCCTTTTTCCTTATCCACATATCGGTTGACCATTACTTCGACGTAACCGGGATATTCATCCAGAAAACTGGTTTCGACGATGTATTTTTCCGGGTCGTAAACGTATGTTTTTGGCTGTGGCTTGATACAGCCGGGAATCAGCAGTCCGCCGAGAATGATCAGCGTCAGTATGGTGATTGCGAGTTTTTGTTTTGGCTTCATGGTGATCTCCGTTATGCGTTGTTTGATTTCGCGGGCATTTCGGCTTAAACAGGCCCCTGCCGGAGCGGGCGGCTGCTCGTGCCACAGGGCGAATTTGAGGATCAACCCGGCGTACTCCCCACATTTTCCGTCGAAATATTTTAACGTCCGAGAGTCACAATCGCTTTCGCGGCTTTGGCACAGGCGTTTCCAGCAGAACTTGTAGAACGGATTAAACCAGAACCACGCTCCGCCAAGGTACAGAATCATGATCCACAACGAATCGCGCCGCCGGATATGTTCCAGTTCGTGAACCAACAGCATAGTGATCTCGCCGTCACTCAAACGTCCCTGCATTTTGAGCGGAAAAAGAACGCATGGATGAAACGCTCCGCACGACATCGGCGCACTGCCGTCACGCAGCTCTGCGTTCTGACCGGTCAAGGCGCGGGCCTTGTTCCACAATTCCAATATGCGCGGTTCAACGATCAAAGCGTAGTTCCGGATTTTCCGGCGCCAGCGCCGCAGCTTTCGGAGCCTGGCGATACTTTTCACCAGCCCGACCACAAGAACGATCAACGCACCCATTGCTGAAAACTTATAGACCGAAACCCGCTTTTTCACCACACGCGGCGGCGTATTCGTCTTTTCAGCGATATACGTCTCGGCCGGGGTCTGCACTGTTTTTTGCGAGACCGTAATCTGCGGAGCCACTTGCACAGTATTGAACCGCACCGGTACCAATACAATCAGCAACAATGCCAACCACCAAAGACCGGTTTTTGGCGCAGTCAACCGGATATGAAATATTTTCTCAATAACGAGAAGCAACCCGAGCAGTACAATACCCCGCAGGAACGAACTGACAAAATACATTCCGAGTTCAAGCATGATTTTCCAGCTCCTCCAGCAGTTTCTTCAACTCGCTGATATCATCCGGGGTGAGCTTACTTTTTTTGACGAAAAAACTAACCAGTTCCGCATGGTTGCTGTCAAAAGCCTGTTCGGCCAGCCGCTCGCCGGCGGCTTCGCGGTAATGCTCACGGCTGACCAATGGCGAATAGCGATAAAAACGCTTACGGCCATCTTGCCGGATCATCCCCTTGTCGACCATCCGCGACAGCAGGGTTTTTACAGTGCTTTCATCCCAGTCGCAAACCTGCCGGACCCGAGCCGTCAATTCCGGCGTCGTCAACGGTGCTTCCCGCCACAACTCCTTCATGATCACCAGTTCACTGTTGGATATAATCAACGGCTCCATATCGTCTCCATTTTACTATAATCTACTCACGTAAATTATAAAAGCAAATGGAAAAACAAAAAACCGTGAATTTTATTTCCTGGATCAATCAGCCTGGTTCTCCGGCGGATATTTGACGGTTTTCCCGTTGCGGAGTTCCAGTTTGTACTCGCGGGGCAGATGGTCCGACGCCAGGGCAATCCGGAAATCATCGTCCTGCTCCCGGATCATGATGAAGGCGGGACCATCGATCCGCTTCAGTGGGCCGGGCAGCTCGTTTGCGGGGTTGAATACCACGTAGCCGGTGGTTTTGGTAATGGCGTCATAAACCACGTGGGCATCGGCATTTTGTTGCAGGATTTGTGCGGGCGGATGGTTCAGGGCTTCCAGAGATTCGTTCACCAGCACAGTATAGGCGCAGGCCGCGCCATCGGGGTCCTTGCCGTGTTCGAAATAGGCCAGATCGTATTCGGCGGAAGTCGGTTTGTAATATTTGGCATTGGCCGACAGCGGTTTTTCGCGAAACTGTTTATTGCGGATATTGATGGCGGGGTTATCCTTTGGATCTTTTAAATAACGGCTGAAAAAGTAGGTCCACTCCTGTATGGTGCGCCGGTATTTCAGGGGGGCGCCGGGATAAATATAATAACTGTTTCCGAGGTTGTCCCGCAGCAGGGCCGCAGCCTTGCCGTCGAGTTCGGCAGCGGCAACCTCCCGACCGTTCACCAGTGGCGCGACGCCGTCCGGCCGGACCACCTGCTGGAAAAGCGTGGTCACAACTTCCCGCCCCGCCGCACTTTTAAGCGGAGTGATATCCGTGGTGATGACCGTGATCCGGTTGTCAAAGAAGAACATCGATTTTTTGAATTTCACATCCATGAAATTGAAGTCGACACCCCAAATGCCATCCGCGTCGAGCGTGACGCCGCCGGCCAGCGGATTTTGTGAATGATAATTGCGGTATCCTTCGAAGAGTTCCGCCGGTTCGAAAACCGGGTTCGTGCCGCCCGGCCAGAAGTTATGATCCCACCCCTCGGAGCGCCAGCCGTTTTCGCGGTCTATGGTCAAGAATAATGTGCCATTGCGGGCATAGCGCCCATAGTTGTTGTTCTCCAGCCAGCCGTAAATTTCCAACCCCCGAAACCTATTGTTCATAGCAGCGGCGGCAGCCTGCCAGTCGTCGCGCCGCTGGATGGCAATGGCCGCAGTGTTCAGGGTCAAGTGGCCGGACGGCGCTGCCGATTCGGGCGCGGAATCGTCCAGTGCCGCTACTGACTGCAGCAATTCATCGATATTGATTTCCATCGGCACGCCGCTGCGCATGACCAGATTCGGCGCCAGCTTGCCGTTCATAACCTGAAAATTGAGCGCGCGGGCATAGTTCTGCAGCTTCCGGACGCTTTCGGGAGCAATGGCGAATTCAGTATTCTTCAGCGGCAGCAATTGTTGCTTGATCAGGGGCGGAATGGTATAGCTGCCGTAGGCCAGATGGTGCCCCCAGTGATGGTGAATCGTGCCGTCAGGAGCAAACGGTAAATCGTTCTGAATCGATAGGTCATAGAAACGCTTCAAGGCCCGCAAACGCTGATAACACTCCGCCTGATCGGGCAGAATCAGAATCAGCGCAGCCAGGTTGCTGGAATAATTGTAATAATCATCGACTGACACCTCTATTTTCTCGCTCAACATCTGCCGTCCGCCACAAAAATGGGCGATGCCCTTTGCCATCGGTTCAAGCAGTCCGGCCTCCTGCAGTACTCCACGCATGGCGATTACCGCGCCGGGAAATTTTTTCCAGTCATACCCGGGCCCGGGCCACCCCATGTTGTTGTTTCCCTCCTGATACCCCTGATCCAGCAGGTAGCGGCACAAAATCACAAACATCTGCTCCGCATCGCGGCGTTTCGCAGCATCTTCTTTCTGTGCGGCGGTGGCCAGTTTGCGCATGACCGGAATCAGTTTTTGCTTGAAATTCATGGCTCCGGGCGCCGGCAGGAATATCCTTTCTTTGATGCTGAATTCCACCGGCGGACCGCTCACAATGCCGTTTTCTTCACGGACATTCAACGCCTCGAACTCCGCCTTCAAACCATCGTAATCCGAATAATCAAGCTTCCATAAAGTGGGATCCTGATTGAGAAAAAATTTTTCCAGTTGTCCGATATCGGCGCGGCTTTTTTCGCCGATATCCGCGGCGGAAATGGGTTCCGGCAAATAAGGGCGATTCAATCGAATATCATGAGATGAATAAATTGTCTCCGCCGCCGGTTTGCGCAACAGGGCGGAATCACTCGCCCACGGCTGCTGATCGTCGGCAATAACAGAGGCCGAATGAAATAGCGGTTTCACTGAGTCCAGCCACAGCGTCCCGGTCGGCCCGGTAGCCGTGAACACAATCCGGTCGATCGCCGTGCCGGCCGGAATTCCGAGTTTCAGATAATCAGCACCAAGCGGACGCCAACCGCTGAAATTGAGGCTGAACCAGAATCTCGCCACTGATTTTCTGGCGGAAAAAACTTCCACCTGCAAGCGCTCCGCCCCCGGCGTCTGATTATAAAGCCACAGCCCGAAATGCGGGCTTCCCGACTTGATTTTACCGATTTTCACCGCCGGAAATTCCAGCGTCAAAACAGCGTCCGGCCGCTCGCGGATCCACTGCAGCGAATGAGTCCCGGATTTATAGTGTTCAACCGATTTCTCGATTTTTCCGCCGCGGGCCTGCCATCCCTCAAGTTTTTCGGCCCGAATCAAACCGGCACCGCACAGCAGCAGAACGACCAGAAGATGTTTCATCGTGGCAGTCCTTACGGCTGAATCTGAATGCCGCTGCCAAACCCTTCGGAAACCTGCCAGCCGCAGGTAATTTTGGCTTCGGCAATCTGTCCGCTCTGGAGATTCGGCACAAAGTATTCCCGTCCCACCGCGTCACGGACACTGACGCTCTCGCCATGGCCATCCACAAACACAATATTGCCGGTTTTGCCGTGAAATTGTGCAAATGCCCCGTAGTTATTGCTGAACCCGCCGCCGCCGATCACCTGCGACGGAAACGTAGCGCGGAAATACGCCTCAGCCAGCAATACCCCCATGGACGGCGTCCGGGTTTTGTATATCGGAGTAAAAGGGGGAGAAGATGTGGCGACCGGTACCGCATAAGTTGAATTCGCGAAATTGACGGATATCTTGCGGGTACGGACATATTCCGGGCAGCAGGCAATATCCCTGGCCACCGCGTTTCCGTCGCCGTAGCCATCGCGGAACCCGGGCACCCTGGCATCCCAGAACATCTTGATCCAGGCATTGGCATAACTGTTGCCATATGGCCCCAGAATCAGGCCGCCGCTCTCTTCCATATAAAACATCATCTGAACCGAAAACTGTTTTTCCTTGTTCAAACAACCGATATTGCGGGCCCTGGCGCGGGCAGCGTTCAGCGCCGGCAGCAGCATAGCTGCGAGAATCGCGATGATCGCGATCACCACCAGGAGTTCAATCAAGGTAAATTTTTTTACTCTCAAACGTTTCATATTGCCTCCAATCAATAAATTAATTCTAAAATAATGCAACTGCGTTACTATTAATAAGTATATCGTATTCGCCGAAAAAGTCAATAGGTACAGCTAAAAAAATGAGAATTTTCATCAAATATAGTCAAAATACCCTCACACTAATACAATGCAGTTATATTATTTCAGATGCATAAAACAGAGAAAAACAGCAATCGGTCTCTTGTTTTTTCCAGAGACGGCTATATATTAATATAAATCAGTTGCATTAAATAAGGACTGCAGAAAAAATGGCGGAAGTCTTAAAAATAAAACGGAATACCAAAGCCCAGAAGGTTCGCCGCGAGATCATCGACCGCATCAACCGGGGTATTTACACCGGCAAGTTGCCCGGAGTCAATCAGTTGGCCGCCGATTTCGATGTAAATCCGCTGACCATCAGCAAAGTTCTGCGCAACCTTTCGGAGTCCGGATTGATTTATCAGCAGGAGCGCATCGGTACTTTCGTCGGGCGCAAGCGCCGGATCGGCTTCCTGATCCTGCAGGGCGGCGGACAACAGCAGGGAATTCACGCCCACCTGAGCAGTTATAACAAGATTATCAATGGCTGTACCGAGATTATTGAACCGGAACACCTTACCCTGCATACACTGGTGGCTTCGCCCGATGAAACTGAATCGATCGAGCAGCTCAAACGCGAAGTCGACGCCATGGTGATTTCCACCGCCGGCAATGTCAACGAGGAGAGTTTGGAGTTGACGGCCGGCACCCCGCGGATCCGGGTGCTGGGCAATTACCAGGAAGTCGGCGAATATCCGCAAATTACTTACAATAATGAAGTGATCGGCAAGCTTGCGGCTGATTACCTGTTGCAGACCGGCTGCCGCCGTTTCGTTGTTTTCGGGCCGCAGCCGGACGGTATTTTCGCCAGCCGCTACCGCAATTTCAGCGCCAGAATCCGCAAAGCCGGCCATGAGGTCACGGAAATTCCGCTGGACCCTTATTATCTGCCGTTCACCGATTATATGGCGCAGGGACGGAAGAAACTGGGTGAAGTTTTGAGTTCAAACAGCAAGACTGGAATATTCGTGCCTGCCGACGTCGTCTGCAATCCGCTTTACCAGATTATTTACCGCCTCGGGCTGGAGCCGGAAATGTTCACCATCATCGGCTGCGACAACAACGATTATCACCTGCACGGGCTTTTCCCGCGCCCGGTCGCCATCGATATCCGGATGGAGGACATCGGGCGCGACGCGGCGCGGTTTCTGCTGGACATCATCAACGGCAAACGCGCCGTCGATGACTGCGACAAAATCATCAAAACCCCGGAACTGGTTCTGCCCTCATCCATCGTCTACTCGCCCGCCGGCTACGAGCTGTAAATTGTTCACGGCTCAATGAACGGATGAAGTAGCTCGGGGTACAGCTCCAGGATGCTGCACATCCTGACAGTATTATACGGGGATATGCGCATTCGCAGAATTGCCACCCTGAGAACCCGCCGGAAACCTGTGCCGGGTAAACGCTTCCGGCAGGGTTCAGGGGCGGCAGCCTCCTGACGCGAGTCGGAAACTCGCGGATCTCCTTTTTAAAAAGTACCGAGGTGCAGGCCAATTCGGCCTGCCGCGGGGAGCGGGGGCGGCGCGAGCCCCCGCATTCCTTTCCCCGCCGGGCCGTTATTTCTTGGCAGATGCGGAGGCGGCGGGCACAGCGATGGAACCGGATTTCATGTCGGTCCACAGTGTGCCTTCGCCGGCGTAAATTACGTTGACCTTCACGTCGTCGTTCAGGGTCTCGATCAGCTTCAGGTCGGCCATGATGCCGAGCGCGCCGAGGACCTCGGATTTTTTGCGGGTGCCGAGCGCCTGCTCGTTTTCCAACATGAATCTGCGTTTGACTTCGGCTTCGCCCTTCAACTGCTGGGTCTTGGCCAGGATCTGCGAACGCTGAAGCTGGATATCGGCCACGTCGAGAGAAGCCTGGGCCAGGATTTTCTGGACGGCGTTCTTCTGGTTGGCGTTGATTTCGGCGACCATTTTGCGGGTCTCCTGTTCCACTTCCATGCGCTTCTGTTTGATCATGGCGGTCTGGGTGTTGAGATCGGCCTCGATCTTGGCGGTTTCCTGCAGCGAATGGTTGGTCAGGTTCTGTTCCTTGGCCATGCTGGAGTCGCGGATCGGCTGGAGGATATTGGCCGGGATTTCCACGTTGCGGATGATGGCGTTGTGGATAATCAGGCTCTTTTCCTCCATGGCGTTGACCAGTTCACCCTTCAGGTTGTTCTGAAAGGTCTCGCGGCCCTCGCCCATGATGAAGTCCTGCGCCTTGTAGGTGGACCCTTTCAAGCGCGAGGCGGACATGATCTGCGGGATCAGGATTTTCTCGACCACCTGCGGCAAGTCGCCATAAAGCATGTAGATTTTGGCGATGTTGCCGGGCAGGAGTTCGAACTCCACGGTCATATCGAGCTGGATTTTGAAGCCGTCGCGGGAGGGGAACTCCACGAAACGGTTTTCACCGTACAACACGGTGGCGGTATCCATCGACTTGGCAGCGACGGCGAGCCTTTGGCTTTTATCCTTGCCGGCTGCCTGTGCCGGAGCGGCTTTGGAAGCGGCCATATCCATCTGAGCCACATTGGAGAAGCTTTTCAGCTGACGGCTCTGGGGAATTTCTTTTCGCAATTCATCGGATTTGACGACGACGAAGCCATCACTGTTGGACTCATTCATCCGCTGTTCCAACTGGGCGTTCAGGGTGTTGAACGCCATGTCGTTGAGGGCGTTGCTGGTGCTGATGTTGCGCCGCAGTTCGACTACGCTGCCCACGCCGCCGGTCATACTGACCTGGTTCATACCGATTTCGATAACATTCACCTGATACGCGCGGGTGTTGATGTAGTACAAGCCGGGCTGCAGAATGTCCTTGAACACGCCTTTTTCGCCGACGGAGGCGAATTCGCCGGGCTTGGCGGTGGCGCCGGTCTGCGAAGTAACCACGCCCACGTAACCGATCGGGATGTTGATGGCGTCCACGATATCGATGTTGTAGCCCTGCGGGTTCAGGCGGTAGAGGCCGGGCCCGAGAACGTTGCGCCAGACCCCTTTTTCGCTGCGGTCGGCGGCAATGATATCGCCGGACGAGAGGTCTTTGCCGACCTTGGAGGTCACGATGCCGACTTTGCCCAGCGGAATGTTGACGGCATTGACGATTTTGACGTCGTAGGAGACCGGGTCGAGAAAGTGGCGGCCTTCCGGCAGGACCTCGGCCCAGATGCCCTTCTGTCCGCGCTCGACCAGGATCGTGCCCGGAGGCGGCTGCGTACCTGTTTTGGAGGTCACGATGGCCATTTTGCCCGGGGGCACGTAGAAACGGCAGAAGCCCCAGATGTAGATGCCGATCACCAGTACGATGACAATGGCGACGAAGACGATGCTGCCCGCTGCAACTTTTTTCATACTCATTTCTTCACCTCCCCGGCCTTGGCATTGCCAAGGGGCAGCCCGAAGGCGCCGCCCGATATTTCATTGGTCATGATCGATTGAATGCGCGGTCCGAGCTTCTGGAAAAGCAGTCCGCGGACGTAATTTTCGCCGCCGCCGAAAGCCTCCACATTGCGCTGCAGGATTTCGACTTCGGACTTATTGCGGCTCTCGATGACCTGCCGTTCGGCCTCGGCCATGGTCAGCAGGGCCTTGATATTGGCCTCGGCGGTCTTGAGTTCGAGGTTCGCCACTTCGAGCTCGGTCCGGGCTGCGATCAGGCGTTCCATCTGCTGCTGTTTGGCCTCGATTTCCTTGGTGATCTTCTGGGTTTCGGCCTCGACTTTGGTGCGGTTCTGGAGTGCGAGCATCTTCTGGCGCTCGAGTTCCATGGCGGACTTGGCCTGTTCGATCTGCTGCTGGAATTTTTTGGCTTCCTGCTGGGCCAGCTCGCGGTTGCGGATGATTTCGGCGATTTCCTGCGGCGGATTGATGTCGCGCACCAGCACCGAATTGATGGAAATACCCCAATTCAAACAAATTTTACGCAGAAAAGCTTCGAGCTCATTCTGAAACACCTGGCGGCTCTCGCCGACGATGAATTCGGTGGCGCTCTTTTTGCTGCCCTCAATGCGGGCGAAGCCGCTGACGGAGGGAAGAATCAGCTTTTTCAGAATGTCCTCCATGTCGCCGACTTCATGGGTCAGCCACGGAGCGGCCTCCTGTTTGATGTTGAATTCCACGGTGCCCTCGAGCGAAATATTGAACCCATCTACCGTCAGGAACATGATCGCGTCGGGGCCGGTGAACTCGTAACGCTGGCTCTGGATGTTGACGATCGAGATGCCCTGAATGTAGGGGTTGATGCGGTGCGTGCCTTCCTTGAGGATATTGGCCTGTACGCCCTTGCGTGCGGCATCGACCAGGAACCCCTTGTGGTTGGCGAGATCGTTCGGCATGCCGGAAAAAATGTCCTTGCCGGTGAGGTTGGTCACCACCCCGACATTGCCGGGCATGATCCGGATATCGTTGTAATAGCGGACCTCGTAGGCGTAGGGATTGATGCGGTGCTTGCCGGTATTGAGAATCTCGCGGACGATGCCCTTGTATTCGGGGCCAGGCGCAATGATTTCGCCCTCGGGCAGGTCCTTGCCGAACTTGCGCACCTGAACGCCGAAGCTGCCGGCCGGGATGTCGGTAATGGTGTGAATTTCCCAGTCCCATACGTACGGATTGCGGAAATAGCGGCCCTCGCCGAGGACTTCCAGCTGAATGCCTTTGCTGTCGGGGCTGGTGGCGATGATCTGTTCCGGCGGCAAATCCTTACCGGTCTTTTTGATCATGATGGCGATTTCGCCGTTGCCCGATTCGATACGACAGCCGAACCAGACATAGAGCCCGCCGATTACCAATGCCGCCACTACGAAAACCAGCAGCGCGGCCGAACCGAGTATTTTGCCCATGGTGCCTCCTGTTGTTTGGGGTACTGCTGAAAAATAAGTCCATATGGCCCGATTACAAATCGATATTATAATTTTTTGACATTGATTTTACAATTCGACAAAACAGGCTCAATGTTTCTTCCGGTATTCTTTGATGATCTCGTTCTTCCGATCAAGCCATGATTGGGCCTCTAAGTCCTGAGTGATACGGGTGGTCTCCTTCCGCTTCCAGGAATACAGGTCTTGATACAGCACGGGGTAATAGGGATCGAAGTAGTCGAGGCTCCGCGATTTGAGGTCGGCCCGGATGAACTCATACCAGTACTTCCGCTTTTTGTCCGGGCCCGACGGAAACAGCAGCGCCAGCGACTGCCTGCCCCGGTGGTCGCCAAGCTGCGCGGCTCGCAGGAAAGTCTGTTTCGCCTCTCTCCTGCGGGGATTGGAGTTGTAAAGCACCTGTCCTTTCAGGTAAAGCGCCGGAGCATAATTCGTCTTGCAGGGCAGTTCCAGATACTGCAGCGCCTTTTCGATGTTGTTATTGTGGTTCAACTCCTGTTCCGCGAGCAGCATCAGGGCCTTTATGTGCCCCTGGGCGGCAGCCCGCATTAATGTTCTTTGGGGATCAAAGCCGGTAAGATTGACTCCTGCGGTGGGGAGATCATTGCGGAAATAAAGATAAGACAAAAGATATTGAGCGGTCGGGTTATCCGCTTCGGCCGCCCGGAGCAAATTTTCCATGGCCTTCGCGATCTCATGCTCGTTCCTTTCAAAGGTTTCCCTGGTTGCCATATCATCACGCCTGACGGGGGCCAGCACCGTTTTCGGCGGCAGCCACCGGGCCAGCGTCATCAAAGCGGCCAGGATATGCTTATCGGGTGAATTCGTACCCCGCAGAAACCGGTCGGCATCCCTCTGATTCTGTTGAATGAATTCCTTGATTCCGGGCAGGTCGGGATTTCTGCTGGCATAGGCGAGGAACAGATACTGCGCATTTTCGGCAAAAATGATGTCGCGTTCGGCGGTGAAGTCGTCCGGCAACAATTTATTCAGCCGCGCCTTGACAAACAGCAAATCCGGTACGGCCGAAACATCACCGGCTCGAACTCCCTTTTCGAGCAATTCAAGCCTTTCGTTGTCATCGAGTTTTACCAGACTGGGCCGAGCCTTGGCGGCATAAGCGGGAAAGTAACCGGTACTGATGGCATAGTCGGCAAATGTCTCATCCCCCTTCAGCCTGGTCATCCACATATATTCCTCAAATACAACGTCTTTGATGGAATACGGTACGCCTCCGGCCCCAAAATAACCAACGACCTTGCGGAGGTGCCTGAAATCATGCTCATAGGGTGATTTTATTTTAATTTCATCAAACTTCTTCAATAAATCCTCAATCATGAAAAATGGACGCCGCGCCATTTCCCAACGGACAAACCACTCCAGAGCCTGAGCATTCTGGTAGTTGAAATCGACGGCGTCACCGAGGTATTTGAGCGCCTTTTTCAAATCCGGCTCCACTCCGTATCCGCGATAATAACACACGCCCAACTGATAAAGCGCCAGTACGTGACTATCCCTAGCCGCATCCTCCAGTAGCTTGACCGCCGCCTCCGGGTCGCAGAAGTTCTCGCCTCCATACAGGAGTTTCAGCGCGGCGGCATACTGAACTTCCGGATTTTTGTCTCTTTTGGCGTTTTTAACCAGTTCGGCGGAATTGTGGGCCGCTTTTTTGGCGTCCGGCGCGTAACTTCCATACGGATAAAGCGAGAACTGCAGCGGTGTCAACTCTATAACCTCTTCCATTTTATCGAACAACCGAACGGTTGGAGGCGAAATTTCCAAATATTGATTTCTTCCGCCATCCATGGCTTTCATGGTTACAATTCCTAGACTGCGGACCCGGATCGGCGAACCCGGCGTTTTATTCAGAGCCCCGCTGATTGTTGATACAAATGCGTTTTCTTTCGGCCACTTTGCCATTCCGTTAGCGCTGGTAAAAACCCGGTTATTGCCGTTATGACTGCTGAATAACTCTCCCGTTACGGTATCGAATGCAATCCGGATCGCAACCGGTTCAAAGTCCGGGCGGAGCCGAATACCACGGTAAGTTATCATCCTTGTTGCATCCGGGAAATAATTACTCAGCGGAAATGCCCCTCCCCACTCTGAGACATGCATCAGACCATTCAATGACCGGTAATCATTCTGCATTTCGCTATTCTCGCTGAATGCCAGAACAAAACTGAAATCCGGCCCCTCCTTCTTCTCTAGCGCGGGATACGCCCGGATCTTGAATTCGGCGACCACAATGCGCTTTGTCCGTTCATTGTCTTTCAGAAAAGACGTGTACAACAATCCGCCCATGAGAGGAATCCTGGAGTCTTTTTTATCCGCATTCCTTATCAGAGCATGCGGTTCTCCGGATTCTATCCGGTAGACCGCGCCGAGCGGAGTATCGAAAACCTCTCTCGCGCCGCCGCTCAGCCGCCATTTAGTGCTGGAAACCGCGTCATCAGCAATAACCCCGGCTGACAATAGAAATATCACTACCCACAGAAAAATCTTCATGACATTCCTCCTTGCTTCAACTGTATTATAATGGCGGGTCCGGCCGCTGTCAATAATTATTTCGGAGAAACGAATTATTTTCATAGAGGACTGCCTGCGGAAGCGATAAAAAAATGATTTCTTTTTCGAATCGGGTCTTGAAATAATTGATTTCAGGGGCATATTAATCGTTCGAGTATTTAAAGAAATAATTATTTAACAATATTGAGGTATATTATGTCACAACATCCGAGTCTGAAAATTGGCGGCAAGATCAAGAAGAAAAGAAATGTGATGAAGCGCTATGAGCGCCTCGATGTGCTGATCAAAGAAAAGCGCGTCGCGGAAGACAAAGTATTTGCTCTGCCGAAAACCAAGCCGGTTGAATAATTTCAACCCCTTGCTTCGAACGTCAGCGGAATCCATACGGGTTCCGTTTTTTTTATGCCCGTTTCCGGCAAGGTTCAGGGGCGCAGCCTCCTGACGCGAGTCGGAAACTCGCGGATCTCCTTCCATAAAAGTACCGAGGTGCAGGCCAATTCGGCCTGCCGCGGGGGGCGGGGGCGGCGCGAGCCCCCGCATTTATTTTCGGCGCTGGATTTCCACGGCCACGCCGGCACTGCTGAGAGCGCCGGGTTTGTCCAGGACGACCGTCACCTGCGTCACACCGTTGAAGGAGAGACAGAGGTCCGCCACGGCTTGCGCCAAGGTCTCGATCAGTAAATAGCCGGACTGCTGGCACAACTCGAGGATCCGGTCGTGGACGTCCAGGTAATTGACGGCGCGGGTCAGGTCGTCGGCGGCGGCCGCCGCCCGGGTGTCGCACTCCAGCGTGATATTGAATACCACCTGCTGCTGTTCGACCCGCTCATGGGGCAGCGTCCCGATCACGGTATATGCGGTAAGATTGCGGAGATGGATCTTGTCGCTTGTGCTCATAATCTTTGCCACCAGTTTTTGCCGACGCGTACGCCGGGTTCGGTCCAGTCTTCCTGATAAATGATATCGCTCTTGCCCCATATTTCAACGTGCCAGGCAAGGATTTTGGCATTTTTGTTTCGGATCATGGTCAGCGGCAATTCGTCTTTGCGGTCCCAGGTGGAGGTCATGAGTTTGGTCGTGGAAGTGGCCTGGTATTTGTACAGATTGGCGCGTTTGGAGCTCAAAACTTTTTCCATGATGGCGGCTTTGTCATAAGCCTTTTTGCTGATGCTGGCCGCTTTGGGCCAGCTGGTCAGGTAAATGGGACGCTGGCCGCTGCCGTCCTCGGAGTACTCGGTCATAATGTACACATAAACATAGGGGTATTTGACGGATTCCGTGTCGCGCTTTTCGCCCTTGTTCGGCACCGGCTGGATGGAATATTCGATGTCGAAAGTTTCATTGGTCGTTTTATCGCCGACTTTGCGCTGGGCGCGGGTGGGGGCCTTGATGGGGCGCACGCTGACGGTGTACTCGGGCGAGTTGTCGTCGAAGCCGTCTGCCGCATTTTTGATGTCGGTATCGTAATAGCCTTCGATCTGGCTCAGCGCGAGCCGCTCGCGGCCGCCGTCCACTTCAATGGTCATGACCTTGTTTTCAATGCTGATGATCTTGACATTGGAGATCCGCCGGGGCTCGGCGTCCTTGTTCGGACGGTAAACAATTGTGCCGGCGGATAGCGTCAGCGCCATACAGGCAATTGTTGCGAACAGAAAAAAACGGTACAATTTCATGGCAATTACCTCTCAAATAAATTAAACGAAGTAAAATAGTACCCTTAGCGGTCTTTGTCAAATTTTTCCGGACAGAAAAATTACCCTCGACACAAGAAATTACCCAAATTCGCAAATTATTACAAGGAAAAACGGTTGTTGACCGCGCATCCTCACTGTACAATAATAGCAGGTGATGATATTTTAACCTCAAAAAAAATCAAATAAGGAGCCCCTGACTATGACAAAAGAACTGGCAATTTACGGTGGATCCCCCGCACTCCGCAAAGAAGAAGTGAAACCCTGGCCGCCCGTCGACCATACCGATGACGAAATGGTGATGCGCGCGCTGCATGCCGCCTGCCAAACCCGCGGCGTGGAAAACCTCTCCTTCGAAAAAGAATTCTGCGACTGGAACGGCAACAAATTCGGACTTTTCACCAACAGCGGTACCGCGGCGCTGCACATGTGCCTGGTGGGCTGCGGCGTGGGCGCCGGCGATCACGTGCTGGTCACCGCCTATACCTGGAGCTCGAGCGCGACCTGTGTGCTGCACCATGACGCGATCCCGGTCTTCGTGGATATCGATCCCGAAACCTTCCTGATGGATGCGGACAAGATCGAAGCCGCGATTACCCCCCGCACCAAGGCGATCATCGCCGTCCAGCTCCACGGCCTCTGCTGCGACATGGACAAGATCAACGCCATCGCCAAAAAACACAATCTGTATGTCATCGAAGACGCCTGCCAGGCCCACGGCGCCATGTACAAGGGCAAAAAGGCCGGTACGCTCGGCGACTGTGCCGCGTTTTCGTTCAACCAGAACAAATGCCTGAGCTGCGGCGAAGGCGGGATTTTCGTGACCAACGACGAAAAGATTTTCGAAGGCGCCGCCAAGCTCTGGAGCTTCGGCGAAACCTCCCGTCCGGAACAGCGCCGCGACTACCACGCCTACGCCCTCGGCTGGATGTACCGCAACAACGAAATCACCGCCGCCTTTGCCCGCGCCCAGCTGAAGAAGTTCGATTATTACTTCAACACCCTCCGCGCCAACGGCAATTACCTGAAGGAAAACCTGACCGGGATCAAGGGCCTGAAGCTGCCTTACGAACCGGCGGACTGTGTCCACAACTGGTACAACTTCAACCTGCGCGTCGACTTCGACCAGATCGGCTTCCCGGCGGACATCGACCAGCGGATCGAGTTCCGCGACGCGGTGTCGGCGGCGATCCGCGACGAAGGCGTGGTCGCCTGCGTCTGGCAGCGCTTCATCCTGCCGGAAATGACCGTGTTCCAGGCCAAAAACGCTTACGGCCACGGCTATCCGTGGAGCATTCCGGGTGCCAACGACGGCGTCGATTATAATCCGGAAAACTATCCGAACGCCCTGAATTACAGCCGCTGCCACATGTCGATCGTGCAGACGCTCCGCGCGCCGAACGGCCTCGACGTGGCCGCCAAGGCGGTGGAAGGGATCCGCAAGGTTTTTGAAAACCTCGACAAGATCGATCCGAAACGCATCAATCAGATCCTCGAAGAACGCGCCAAAAACGCCAAATAAGGAACTGCGACTATGTTGAAAATCGGCTGGGCGTCGCGCGATGTCTCGACGCAGAAACCCGTCAGTATCCCGGGCCAGTTCCATACCCGGGTTTCCGAGGGAGTTCAGGACCCGGTGACGGTGAATGTGCTGGTGCTCGACAGCGGCGCGGACAGTGTGATCTTCATCTCCGGCGATTTCGTGGTCATCCGGACTTTTCTGGTGCAGCAATTGCAGCAGCGGGTCACGGAGTTGAACCCCGAAATCCCGGCGGCGAAAATCATCTTCAACTGTACCCACACCCACGCCGGGCCGAACTATGCGTCGTCCAACCTGGTTTTCGAAGACAAATCCAAGGGGCTGGAGGCCGATCCCGCGGCGGAATTTCCGCAGGAGTGCGAGATCGCTTCCGGCGCCGAATACCGCGAGTTCCTGCTCCGGAGCCTCGCCGAAGCCGTGACCGAGGCGTGGGACAAGCGCGCCCCCGGCGGCGTGGCGTGGGGATACGGTTACGCCACCACCGCGCACAGCCGCCGTGTGGTATACTTCGACGATGTTTCGAAGCGCCCCGGTACCGTGCAGCGCCCCGGCATGATGGTCAACGGCCACGGCGCCATGTACGGCAATACCAATGACGAAAACTTCAGTCATTACGAAGCCGGTACCGATACCTTCATCAATCTGCTGTATACCTTCGGCGAATCCGGCAAATTGACCGGCGCGGTGATCAACATCCCCTGTCCCTCGCAGAATTCCGAGGGCGAATGGAAACTGACCGCCGATTTCTGGCACGATGTCCGGCAGAAGCTCCGCGCCCGATACGGCAATATCCATGTTCTTGGCCAATGCGCCGCCGCCGGGGATCTCGCTCCGCGAATTCTGCATTACAAAAAAGCGCAGGAACGCCGTTTCAAGCTCAAATACGGCGAAGAGCGCCTCGATCTTTCCCAGCGCAAGGACATCGCCGAGCGCATCGCCACCGCCTTCACCGAAGTGCTGGATTGGGCGAAAAAGGACATCCGCACCGAACTGCCGGTCACCCACACCATCGAATCGGTGGAGCTCGACCAGCGGATCATCACCGCCGAAGAAGCAGCGGCAGAAGCCGCCGTACTCGCCGAGCTGGAAAAGGAGCCGTTCAAGACCGACGGCACTCCCCGCGAACGCCTTATGCACAACTCCACGCTCGCCGCCCGGCGCAACCGCAGCCGCGGCGTGCTGGCACGTTATGAGGCCCAGAAAACCGCGCGGACCATGCCGGTGGAAATCCACGTGGTGCGCGTCGGCGACATCGCCTTCGCCTCCAATCCGTTCGAGCTTTTCATGGATTACATGCACCGGATTCAGGCCCGGAGCCCGTTTGAACAGACGTTCATCGTCCAGCTGACCGGCACTTCGGACCGGGAAACCTTCTCGTATCTGGCCACCGAACGCGGCGAATTCAACCGGGGCTACAGCGCCTCGATTTACTGCAATCTATTCTCATCAAAAGGCGGTCAACAGCTCGTGGAAGCCACGGTAAAAACATTAAAAGAAATCAACCAGGATAAACAATGAAACTTCACGGATTATTCATTTCAGCAATCATAGGAGTAATTATGATGCCGGCAATGGCGGACAATCTGAAAATCGGCTGGGCCTCGCGCGACGTGACCCCGCAGGAAGCAATCGCGCTTCCCGGTCAATTCCACTTGCGGATTTCAAAGGGCGTCCGCGACCCGATCACCCTCACGGCGCTGGTCGTTGACAACGGCGCGGACAGCGTCATTTTCCTCTCCGCCGACATCATCACCGTCCGCGCTTTCCTGCTGGACACGGTCCGCGAAAAAGTCGCCAAACTGAACCCGGAAATCCCGGTACTCAAGATCCTGATGAACGCCACCCATACCCACACCGGACCGAATGTTTACAATAACACCACGCCGGAAACGTTCACCGATGACTCCGGCAAGACGTTCAAGGTGATGAAAAGCTCCGATTATCTGGAATTTCTCTCCACCCGGGCGGCGGAAGCGGTCAACGAAGCCTGGAACAAGCGCGCCCCCGGCGGCGTGACGTGGGGCTACGGTTACGCCACGGTCGGGCACTCGCGGCGCGTGGTCTACCTGGACGACACCTCGAAGCGCCCCGGCGGTGTCAAAGAAAACGGTCACGGCATCATGTACGGCAATACCAAAGACGACAAATTCAGCCATTACGAGGCCGGCTCCGACAGCTTCGTCAATCTGCTGTATACTTTCGACAAAAATGGCAAGCTGACCGGCGCGCTCATCAACGTGCCGTGCCCCTCGCAGAACACCGAGTCGGACCATTACCTGAGCGCCGATTTCTGGCACGAGACCCGGACGGAAATCCGCAAGAAATTCGGCGACATCTATATCCTGCCGCAGTCTGCTGCCGCCGGGGACCTCGCACCCCGCATCCTGCACTACAAGGAAGCCCAGGCGCGCCGTTTCCAGCTCAAATACGGTCACAAACCCGCAGATGGCGGCCTGGGGATCGAGCTCTCCGCCCGCAAGGATATCGGCGAACGGATCGCCGCCGCCTTCAGTGAAGTTTACGATTGGGCACGGAAGGACATCCGCACCGACCTGCCGCTCAAGCACGTGGTGGAAACCGTGGCCCTGAGCCGCCGCATGGTCACCGACGCAGAGCTTGCCGAGGCCAAAGGCTACGTCAAGGAATACGAAAGTGTCGTGATCCCGGAGAACCTGACCCCGGAGGAAAAATCAACCGCCCTCAGTCGCAAAAATGCATTAATCAAGCGGCATCAGAACGTGATCAACCTGTATGAACTCCAGCAGAAAGAACCGAAGATCGACATGGAGCTCCACGTGGTGAAACTGGGCGATATCGCTTTCGCCTCCAACCGCTTCGAACTTTACATGGATTACATGCACCGGATTCAGGGGCGCAGCCCGTTTGAACAGACCTTCGTCATCCAGCTGGCGGGTACGCCCGGGGCGGCCGGCGGCACTTACCTCACCACGAAGCGCGGCGCGGCCAATCGCGGCTACGGTTCGATCCTCGCCAGCAACGCGGTTTCGCCGGAGGGCGGGCAGGAACTCGTCGATGAAACGGTCAAAATTCTGAAAGAAATTTATCCTTCAAAATAGGAGCTTGAATATTATGTCGAATGCACAGAGTTTAAAAATCGGTTGGGCGCGCCGGGACGTTTCCACGGATAAGCCGGTCAGCATTCCGGGACAGTTTCATATGCGCATTTCCAAAGGGATTCTCGATCCGGTCACCATTACCGCGCTTCTCATCGACGACGGCAAGGATCTGGTCTGCATGATGTCCGCCGACCTGGTCGTAATCCGTTCCGGGCTGCTTGACGATATCCGTACCAAAACCGCGGGGCTTCTCCCCGGATTCCCGGTCGAAAAGATTTTCATGAATGCCACGCACACTCATGCGGGGCCGAGCCATTATTCGGATTCGGGATGGACCGCCACGCCGGGCGGGATTTCCACGGCCATGATCAACGATGTGCCCACCGAAATTAAAATCGCCTCGGGAGATGAATACCGTGATTTCCTCTCAACGCAGGCGGCGGAAGCGATTGCCGAGGCGTATGAACAACGCGCTCCCGGCGGCATCGCCTGGGGCTACGGCTTTGCCACGGTCGCCTTCAGTCGCCGGGTCACCTATTTCGACGACCTTTCCAAGCGTCCCGGCGCGGTCAGCAATTCCACGCACGCGCTCAGCGGACACGCCGCAATGTATGGCAATACCAATGACCCGATGTTCTCCGGATACGAAGCGGGGTCCGACAGTTTCATCAACCTGCTGTACACGTTCGACCCGGCCGGCCGGCTTACCGGCGCGGTAGTCAACGTTCCGTGTCCCAGCCAGAATGATGAGGGGATCGAGCGCCTCAGCGCGAGCTTCTGGCATGAAGCCCGTGAACTGATCCGTCAAAAACACGGCGATATTCCGATTCTCTGCCAATGTGCAGCGGGCGGCGACCTCTCGCCACGCCAGCTTCACTACAAAGAGGCAGAGGCACGGCGATACCACCTCAAATATGGCGATACCCCGAAATCGCCCGAGGATTTCCGCCGCCGCGACATCGGCGAACGCATCGCCGCCGCCTTTGACGAAGTCCTGGCGTGGGCGAAGAAAGACATCCGCACCGACGTCCCCGTGGAACACCGGGTCGAGACGGTCATGCTCTCGAAGCGCCTCATCACAAAAGAAGAATACGAAGATGACAAGACCAGGCTGGCCGAACTGGAAAAACAGGAGTTTGCAGCCACGGGAACGCCGGAAGAAAAGTTGCACCACGATTCTGTCCTGGTCGCCGGACGCAACCGCTGCCGACGCATCATTGAGCGTTACGAAAGGCTGGATGCCGACCCCAGGCTCCCGATGGAGATGCATATTGTCCGCATTGGCGACATCGCTTTCGCCACGAACCGTTTCGAACTCTACATGGACTACATGCATCGGATTCAGGCACGCAGCCCGTTCAAACAGACGTTCATCGTTCAGTTGACCGGGGTTCCGGGCAATGACGGCGGCAGTTACCTGGCTACCGAACGCGGCGAATACGGGCGCGGCTACTCCGCCAGTCGTTACTGTAACGTCGTTTCCAGCAAAGGCGGCCAGGAGCTGGTCGAGGAAACGGTCAAAATTTTGAAAGAAATTTATTAACATTTGAGGAATTGAATATGAAATTTTCGATGATGACTTACACCATGGCCCGGCAAGGCTTCAAGGTGGAGGATTTTATCAAAACCGCCGTCGAGCTGAAAATGGACGGAATCGACTGGGTTTCCACCTACGACCGCGACCCGAAGGAGCTGAAAAAACTCTCCGACGACGCCGGTTTACCGGTGGCCGCGCACACCTTTTTCCTGGGCAAAGTCACCAGCCGCGAACCCGGATTTCTCGACGATGCCAAGCGCTCGCTCGATGACGCCCTCGCCCTCGGCGCTCCGGCGGTCATGATCCCGACGCCGCCCGTGGCAAATATCACCGACCGCGACGAATGCCGCAAGATCTGGATCGACGCCCTCGCCCAGGTCGAACCGCTGTTCAAGGACTCCGGTATTTTCCTGACCGTGGAAAACTTCCCGGGGTTGCTCAGCCCGTTCGTCACCGCCGCCGACTTTTTCGACGCCCGCAAGTCGGTGCCGTCGCTGTACCTGACCTTTGACAACGGCAACGCCGCCACCGGCGAGGACCAGATTGAATCCCTGCGCCAATGCGCCCCGTACATCAAGCACGTTCACTTCAAGGACTGGGATTTCTCGCCGGAGCCGAAGGAAGGCTACCGCCAGATGATGAACGGCTATTACCGCGCCGCCCTGATCGGCGAGGGCGCGATCGACTCGCTCGCCACACTGCGCGAACTCAAGAAACAAGGGTATCAGGGATACATCAACATCGAGTACGAAAACAACGATTATCCGGCTGACAAGGGCATCGCCAAAGTGCTGGAATATTTGAAACAGGAAGGAATTTAACTATGGCAGGAGTATTCAGATTTTCATTTGGCCCGTGGAACATCCACGAGGGTGCGGACCCGTTCGGCCCGGAAGTGCGCCAGAGCATCGAGTTCAACGCCAAGCTCAAAATGTACAAGAAAATGGGCTTCGACGGCGTGCAGTTCCACGACGACGACGCCGTGCCGAACATGGACGAACTGACCCCGAAGCAGATCATCAAAGAAGCCGCCGCGGTCAAAAAAGTGCTCGACGGCCACGGCCTGACCGCCGAATTCGTCGCGCCGCGCCTGTGGATGGACCCGCGTACCGTCGACGGCGGCTACACCAGCAATTGCCCGAAGTGCCGCCAGTACGCGCTCGACCGCACCAAACGCACCGTCGATATCGCCAACGCCCTCGGCACCAAGAACATCGTGCTGTGGCTGGCGCGCGAAGGCACCTACATCCGCGAGGCGAAAGACCCCGCCTGGGCCACCGAAAAAATCGCCGAAGCGCTGCAGATGGTTCTCGACTACGACAAGAACGTTCGCGTGATGATCGAGTCGAAGCCGAACGAGCCGATGGACCACACCTACATCCCGACCATCGGCCACGCGATCGCGATGGGGCTGATGACCTCCGATCCGAGCCGTATCGGCTGCCTGATCGAGACCGCCCACGCGCTGCTCGCGAACCTCTCGCCCTCCGACGAAATGGGTTTCGCCATGGCGCACAAGAAGCTCTGGAGCGTGCATTTGAACGACCAGAACAGCCTGAAATTCGACCAGGATTTGACCTTCGGCGCAGTCGATCCGCGTCGCGCCTTGAACCAGGTGCGCGTGCTCGACAAAAACGGCTTCGGCCAGAACGGCGAATGGGTCGGGCTGGACGTGAAAGTGATGCGTACGCAGAAGGACAAAACCGCGCTGAAGCATCTCGACTACAGCCGCAAAATCTTCCTGAAACTGCTCGAAATCAGCCGTTCGCTGGACGACAAAATGATCGCCAAGCTGCAGGCCGAGCGCGATTACGAAGAACTCAATTATTACATCCTCAGCATGATGCTGAAATAGGAACAATACCATGAAAGATATGAAAATCGGTATTCAGCTCTACACCATCCGCGAACCCCTGCAGCAGGACTTCAAAGGTGTGCTGAAAGAACTGGTCAAGCTCGGCTGTGACGGCGCGGAATTCGCCTTCAATTTCGGCGGCATGGAGCCGGACGAACTGGCGGCGTTCACCAAAGAAATCGGGTTGAAAACCTGCGGCATGCATGTCTCCGCCAACGACTTCAACGATCCGGACAACAAAGTCTTCGATTACGCCAAAGCACTCGGCTGCAAATATGTGACGATCAGCCGCGGCGGCAAGTTCAGCGAAATCATCGACGATGTGGTCGATCAATGCGCCACAGTGGGCAAAGCCGCCGCCGCGCGCGGACTGCAGTTCACCTATCACAACCACGCGGCGGAATTCGAGAAGATTGGCGGCGAATACGCGCTGGATATCATTTTTGACCGCACCAACGCGCAGCAGGTTCAGGCCGAGCTGGACGTTTACTGGGTAGTGAAGGGCGAAGAATGCCCGGTACGCTACATCAGGAAATACGCGAATCGCCTGCCGCAAGTCCACATGAAGGATATGGACAAGGAAGACGGTTCATTCACCGAACTCGGCAACGGCAAAATCGACCTCACCGCCTGCATAGAAGCCGCCCGCGACACAATTTGCGAATGGTTGATTTACGAACAGGACGTCTGCAAGCGCCCGCAGTTCGAAAGCGCCGCCATCAGCATCGCTCACCTGAAAAAACTGCTCGGCCGCTGAGCAAGAAATTGAAAATCCGCCGGACTCAAAGTAGTTCGGCGGATTTTTTGTGCTGAAAATTGCTCAGCGGACGTTGTAATTGCGGGAAGTGCGGGAGGGTTGGGTGCTCAATCCACTTCTGCCGTCATCCTGAGCTTTCCGTTGATTGTTCACCACGAAATCACGACCCTTGCCGGTGACATATGGATTACCACCCATATCATTGATGATAAGCTGCTTGTAGCTGAACAACACATTCTGATACCAGCGCACGCTGACCCCTTTGCCGCCAGTAGTCCACAAAATCTCCACGGTTTGGCTGTCGTTCTTAAAAAGAATTTTGACCAAGGAGTCATTTTCCAGCTTATAGGCCGGTTCCCCAAACTGCTTCTGAAAACCCTTTTCCAGTTCATCCACCAAGCTGGCCGTGTAGTCGAAAACCAGGACAACTTCCGTAAGCTTGTCCATGGTGAGATACACCACACTCTCGCGAGCCATGGCAGTTACAGGATTGCGCTCGAAGCTTATTCTGGTCACGGCGCCGGCAAAGTTGAGTTCAAACCATGAATCATCGTTTTTCAGCGAATTTTTCAGCATGTCGCGGGTCCAGCCGAGCCGTATGCCGCCAAACGAATCCTTGCTGACCGGAATGATGCCCGGGTTGAAACCGCGCGGTGCATCATAGTAAGTACCGATATACCGTCCCTTACCCCGGCATTCGGTACAGATGCCATCGCCGGTATTCGAGCGTTCATTCAACCCCAAGGATGTGGTGTTTTTCTTGCCACGGCCGCTGCAGACTACACAGTCATAGTAGCCTTTGCGGAAGCGGACCGTTTTCTGGAAAAAGTTGTTGGCGGCGCGTTTTTCCGCGTCAGTCGAGTAATTGAGTGAAATTTCCAGTCTGCTGAAAATGAGGTTCTGGGCTTCGATAACCTTTTCCAGCATTTCATTGATGTATCCGACATGGCTTTTGTATTTATAAAACTCGCCGAACGGAGCGTAAATACGATTGGCGATCGCTTCCGGAGCCAACGGGTTTTCACTTTTTACGGCTTCTTGCAGAAACACAGTAAAAGCTTTGGTAAGGTCGCGGTAGAGTTTCAGGTCCTTGTACTGCATGGTGCCGTCGAATACTTCCAGACGCTCGGGATTGATATTATCCGCCCTGGTGGCAAAGCGCCGGATGACTGGCTTTTTCTCGTAACGGTAACCGGCTCTGGTGTATTGCGCCTCGAAGGGCGACCCCTGCTGCCATATGTCGTCGCGAACCAATTTACCGTAGGTGCTGACCCCGATGACCAGGTTATTGCAGACGACCGGGCCGCCGCTGTTGCCGCCGACGATGGGCGCGGTAATTTCGATTTGAGTGGGGCCGATGCCAACCAGGTTGCCATTCAGCTGGGTGGACACACCATCACCCAGGCTGTTGCCGAAGGCCGTCAGAAAAGCGTTGTTCTGCAGTTCATCCACATGATAATTCAGCTCCAGCAGCCGCGCACTTTTCGGAACGTCAACCTTGATGATGGCCAGGTCGCGGATAGGCGACACCAGTACGGCCAGCGCTTTATACTCATTGTGCATGCCGTCCTGCATGGTCGGCTTCTCCGCGGTCACGAAAACATGAGCATTGGTGATAACCACCGGGATACCCCATAAATTACAGAGAAAACCGCTGCCGGCACTCTTTCCTTCGTCCACGATGAACATGACACTTCTCATCACGCCGGAGTTGGCATTATTGCGATTTCCCTGCTGAGGAGCAGGTGCTGCCGGAGTGGTGAAATTCGCCATGGCCTCAATCAACTCTTCGCGGAATTTTTCGCCGGCAAGATAAAAATCACTTTTCTCAATAGGTGCAGATTCCTGCGGAGTATTGTCTGCTTCCTTGACCTCAGCTTGAGCCGCGGGGGTTTCCGTTTTTTCGCCCTCGGCGGCGGGCAGGCCGAACATCGGGCGGTATTCGCCGCTCAGGTCTTCGAGCTTGATCCGGATGGTGACGCCATCATGGCTCAACGATATGCGGTCATTGGTCATCGACTCCAGTTTATAGCCGGAATACAGGCGGTTTTTGGCCTTGATATCGATGGGATCAATATCGCTGTAATCGACGATTTTTTCACCGTAAACCGTGGTTACCTTCACCTTGCCGTCATCGGTCGGCGAGAGTACCGGGTCGCGGAATTCAACCCCTTTAATTTTCACCACAGCATCAGCCGCGCAGAGAGCGCAGCACAACAGAACCATCACAGCCCCTGCTAATTTCATTACCACCACCTATAGTTTTTGAGTCTCAAGGATATTTTAACTCAATTTCACGAAAATATCAACCCTGAAAAAAAGAAAACCAGGCAAAATTCACAACGGCAGTGCTACTGTTCAATTATCTTTTATGATTTTCCATTGGAGAGGAGTGGAATTAAGGTCCAGATAGCTGGTATTTCCGGTTTGGGTATCAATTTTGATGATTATTTTCCTGTTTGCTCCTTCCGCCCCCATCATCATAAATTTGGCCGGCTGGTTGCTTTGAGTGTCTGAGGTCCAGCCGATAATCAGGACCAGCATCGCAATGACGGTTGAGACAGCCAGAATCGTGATCGCATTTTTCATTGTAAACTCCTTTGTTGAAATGTGTACTCTGGAATATATAGGAACTATATCTGCTTTGCAAACTGTATGACCAGGATAATTATGTAAAATAAAATTGCCGAGAAATCGAATCCGGGATTGAATATCCGGTCCTTTGAACTACTATAATACCAATCATATTTTGAGGATAATAATCTTATGAAAATCATACGTTTTGACAGTGTCGGCGGCGCTTCCGGCGATATGCTGCTCGGTACTTTGATCGGGCTGGGCGCGGATGCGGCGGAACTGAACCGCCAGTTGTCGGCACTGATTCCCGACGATTTCGAGATCAACAGCAAGCCTTATGAATCATTCGGCATCAACGGCATACAGGCCTCGGTGGATATTCACGAGCATCATCACCACCACGATCATGAGCACGAACACGAGCATCATCACCATCACGGGCGCAGTTTCCGCGAGATCCGGGAGATCATCCAATCAAGTAAATTGAACGACCGGGTCAAGGAAATGTCGATTGCGGTATTCTCCAAGCTCGCCGCAGCCGAGGCCAAAATCCACGGCAAGCCGATGGATGAAATCCACTTCCACGAGGTCGGCGCGGTTGACTCCATTGTCGATATCATCGGCTGCTGCCTGGCTTACGACATGCTGGGGATCGACGCGGTGTCAGTGTCGTCATTGCCGACCGGCTCGGGGCTGGTGAAGTGCGCGCATGGGATTTATCCGGTGCCGGCGCCCGCTACCGCCGAGCTGCTGACCGAGCTCAAGTCGCGCCCCTGCGAGGAAGAGCCGTTTGAAATGGTCACGCCCACCGGGGCGGCGCTGCTGGCGGCCTGGCCCAAGGCGGCGGTTTCCGCGTCCGCCGGGATCACCGCCGCTGCCAACAGCTTCGGCAAACACGTCTACAAGACCCGCCCGAACCTGCTGCGGGCGCTGCTGTACGAGGACACCCCGGGCAATACGGCCGAACAGATCGTCTTGCTCGAAACCAATATCGACGATTCAACCCCGGAGCAGATCGGCTATCTGACCGAAAAACTGCTCGCTGCGGGTGCCGCCGATGCCTGGACAACGCCGGTGATGATGAAGAAACAGCGCCCCGCCATGCTGCTGTCGGTATTGGCGAACGAGGCGAAAAAAGCGGCGCTGATCGAGCTGATTTTCGCGGAAAGCACCACCTTCGGCATCCGGGAGATTCCGGTGGTGCGGCATTGCCTCGAACGGCGCTTCGAGGAGGTTGAAACGCCGTTCGGCAAGGTCAAAGTCAAGGTGGGCCTCCGCCGCGGCAAAGTGGTCAGCCGTTCGCCCGAATACGAAGACTGCCGCCGTCTGGCCGAGGCCGCCGGAGTTCCCCTTAAGGAAATTTACCGCAGTTGTAAATAACCGCCCGAAACGGCCTTGCCGCCGCAACGGTTGCCGAGGCTGTCATATGCCTCGGCATTCGGCAGGCTCAGTTCTTCGGCCGTGAGGTTCAGTACATAGCTTCCGGCTGCGGCAGCCTCGCTCAAACAGTGATGGTTGGCGAGGATGACAATCCGCGATTTTTCGCCGGTCACTGCCGCCCAGTCGACTCCGGCGGCGCCGAAGCGGATTTCCCATTTGCCCGTGGTGAACGTATCGAAATGGCGCTTGTAGAACCCGAGCCAGTGAGCAATGATCTCTTTCTGTTTTTCGCTGACGGTATTCAGGTCCATGGAGAGCATCGGCACGCCGAGCAGCGAGGCGATCATGTGGCGCGAGATATTGGCCTCGGTTTCGCACGGATGCCAGTAAACCGGGTCCGCATGAACCGGAGCGCCGTCGCCAATACTGACGCGGATCTGCGCCAGACGCTGGAAGTTATCGACGAAGTCAAACGGCACGTCACCGGCCCGGAATTGCGTACCGTAGGGCAACATGCCGACGGTGGCGTAGGATTGGCGAAACTCGATCAGGGCGTCGGCCTTCGGCGCGCGCACCGCATCGGTGAGTTCCTGAATGAATTTGCGGGTAATTTCGCTGCGGGGCGCATCCACATTCGGGAACACATAGTCGAGGAAGTCGATTTTCAGGCCGTCGAGGGGATAGTTTTCCATCAGCGCCGCGAGCTTGCCGATGATGATTTTGCCGGCTTCGATATTAGCGGTGTCAAACGTGTGGCAGCCCTCGGCATAACGTGGAAAAACGCAGTCCTTGATCTGCTGGAACAGGCGGCTCTTCACCCCGATCAGGAACGGCGTGACCCACAGCATATAGCTGAGCCCCATGCCCTGAACGCGCTTGACGTGTTCGACGAAATCCGGGAATTTCTTGCTCGAAACTTCCCAGTCGCCGATCATTTCGTACCAGGTGCCGATGGTCTCCGGCGAAACCCGCTTCATATCGTCGAAGCACCAGCCGTCGTCAATGATATAAGTGCCGAAACCGAGCTTCGCGGCCTCGGCAGCGGTCTGCTCCACCCAGTCCCGGGTCACGGCCGCGTGAACCGCGTACCAGGTGCAGAACACCGGTTCCCACGCTCCGGCGGGGTATTGAACGGCGGGCAGCTTCAGCGCCTCGCGCCAGTCCTGCAGGCACTGCGTCCACGGTTGGCGGCGGCGGTTCACGATCACCCGGAAGGACTGACCCGGCTTGTCAACCGCGACCTTGATTGTGAGCTGGTAATTGCAGCTTTCCTGATTCATTTTGGCGACCATTTTCACATCGCTGTAAATGCAGTCCAGCCCGACCGAAATCCGGTTTTCCTGCGAGGTATTGAAAAAACTGATCCAGGGGAAATCGCGCTGTGCGGCGCTGTTCGCTTCGATGACCCACGGAATTTTGGCGACCGGGGCGCGATTGTCCGGAATCCAGTAGCCCTGCAGGTCGATAATCGGAATATCCAGATGCAGCTCGGCAATGCCGCTTTCCTGCGGAGTAATGGTGATAATCTCAAATTCGGACGCCACCGCCGAAGCCGATGCGCGCACGCCGTCTTTCCACAGTTCAAGTTGCATAAAACATTCTCCTGAATATAATTACCCGCAAGATAGCACCGCAAAACGTTTTTTCAATTCAACGAATCCACGAAATACACGAAAGAACGCGAAAAACACGCATGGGAACTTTTTTATCCACAAAAAACAGATGTGTGGTCTGCCAAGAGTTGAGAGCACGACGGGTTTTCAGAAAAAGCGCGAAATTTTTCATTTGCCCTATTGACATTTCACGTGCAATATTGTATAATAGTAGCATATTGCACGTGAAATATCGAGGAATATTGAAAAATGACTGTTGGCATCGAAAAAAACCGTAAACCGCGAATGACGATTTCGCACGTGGCCGCCCATGCGGGGGTGTCGCGGGCCGCGGTGTATGCGGTTCTGAACAAAAACAAAGACATGAATATCGGCGTCAGCGAGCTCACCCGTAAAAAGGTCCAGAAGGCAATCAGCGAGCTCGGCTACATCCCCAACGAATCGGCCCGGACGCTGGTCTCGGGCCGCAGCCACAATGTCGGTATGATCCTGCAGGATTCCGATACGGAGTTCGCGCTGCGTTTGAGCGCCGGTGTCGACGAGTTGTTCCTGGAAAACGGCTTCATGATCATCAATGCCTATTCGGCCAACGATTCCGAGCGGGAACGGCAGTTGCTGAAAAGCTTTCTGTCGCGGAACGTCGACGGTTTGATCATTGCCCGGATCAACCCCAAAGTGAATAGCGATATCTTGAGTCAGTATGAAGATTATGAGGTGCCGGTGATCCACGTGGCCCGCGACATCGCATTCAACGAAACGCGGGTGATGGAGCTGGCGGTAGAACACGCCGTTTCGCTCGGCGCGACGCAGATCGGCTACCTCGGTTACGCCGAATGCCATCAGTTCTCGGGCTCGGAACGGCTCAAATTTTTGAAGACAGCCATCGGCGCACGGCAAGGAATTTCATTGTCCTTGACCGGGGAAGTGGCGAATTATGAGGAATGCCTGGCGCTGGCCCGTAAACTGAAGAAAAGTGCCAAGGCACCGGAAGTGATGATCTGCTACAACGACCGTCTGGCGGACCTGCTGGTGCATTGCCTGAGAACGGCGGGCATCGAAGTGCCGCAGCAGATCGGTGTGATCGGCATCGACGGTTACCGCGACCCGTTCCAACCGGCCAACCTGACCTCGGTGAGACTGCCGGTCGGTAAAATGGCCGCCGAACTGTGGAACACCTTCAACAATATCAAAAATATTCAGTTGCCGGTTCTGATCGAGCCGGAATTAATCGTGGGAGATTCCACTTGTCAAATGGAAAATGGGAAATTAAGGAGACGGCAAAAATGAAACGGAAAACATATTTTACACTTATAGAGCTGCTGGTAGTGATCGCGATTATTGCGATACTTGCGGCGATGCTGCTGCCGGCCTTGAACAGCGCCAGAGCCAGAGCGCGCGAAATCAGCTGTACCAGCAACAATAAGCAGCTGGGCACAGCATATGCGATGTATACAGATAATAATGAAGGCTTTATGCCATTTGCCGCCGGCCAGACCAATGACGGAACGGCTCAAGCTCCCACCGTTGGAAAATCCGATGTGGCAAAACAGTTGGCAATCTACCTCGGCGCGACCGAAGACTCCTCGCTCCCGGCGCTTACGCGGATGAACTTGTTTGAATGTCCGGCGATCAATGCCTATGTCGCCAGCACGGATCAGAATAAATTCATTATGGGGAAATGGGTGAATTCCATGGTCCATATTCAGCCCAATACCACAGTAAGCGAGCGCAAAGGAATCAAACTCGGCAAAATCCGCTCCGCCTCAAACAAGATTATCATGATGTGCGACCTCTCTGGAACCATGCGCAATAACATTGTGCTCAGGCCTGCGCCGAAAGATTGGTACACCGGCCCATCATCCAGCTTCCAGGCCGTCAGAAAAGGTGTCCACCGGAATGGCGATGGAATGTTTTTCGCCGATGGCCATGCCGCTACCGAACAAAGCAGTTATTGGATGGTAGCAGCGGCTTTGAATACAACTGTTTTCCATTATGACCAGGATTATCAGCATGGAAAAACGAATTATACATTTTAAAACAACCAGCCCGGTATCATATTCAGGAGGTTCTATGAACAGGAAAAAGATTTTCACATTGATTGAATTGCTCGTTGTGATCGCGATCATAGCAATACTCGCAGCGATGATGCTGCCGGCATTGAACAAGGCCCGCGAAGCGGCCAAGGCTTCGACCTGTCTCAATAACCTGCGCCAGATCGGGACCGCTCACGCGTTTTATTCCGATGACTATCAGGATTTTATCGCGGCCGGATTCCAGAAAACCACCAAAATCGCCTGGCCTGTTTTTCTGACGCCGTACCTGACGCGCTCGGTGGCGGAGAAGATCTTTTACTGTCCCGGCACCGGCCCGGGCAGCAAAACCATGTGGTATTATGTGGGCATCAGTCCGCGGTTTCCAATGGAGTCCCAGATCAGCTACGCCCAGAGCGTCGACATCTCGCAACTGGCCAACAACAGCGGGGCAGAACTGCTGAAATACCACACGCGCAACGAATTCAAGCACCCGTCAAAAACCGGCGTGGATTTCGATGCCCACATGAGTTACCTGCCCTACGAGAGTTGCGCCGGAGTCTACACCATTACCGGTGCACTGCTCGGCAAACAGTACGGGCACAACCGCGGAGTCAACACGCTGATTCTGGATGGTCACGTGCAGAAGATCGACGCCAACACCATTACCCAGGGGTCCGTAAGCTCCGATGCCGCGGCGAAAAACCTCTTTTTGAACTGGAAAACCACCGATGCTTATTAAACGGGAGATCAGGATGAAATTGCCTTTGTTATTGATTGGAATATTGAGTTTGCTGTCGCTCGGCGCCGCCGAATTGATCTGGGTCGAGGGCGAAGAGGCGCGGGCGAGCAATTTCGCGCCGGGACTGGCGGCGCTGTCGGACGGCGGAGCCGCGGGCGCTTCCGGCGGCATGTACCTGAAAAACGAATCGGCCCCGGACGCGAAGCATCCGGTCCGCTTCGCCGAATACGAATTCGACGTCCCCACACCGGGCGAATACCGTCTCTGGATCGCTTCGACGCCGCTGGTGACCGGCTGGGCCTCCACCTATTCGATCGGCTGGCTCGGGCGCGAAGAGCGCATCGACATGGCCGGCAGGAAATACTCCGGAATCCCGTACGGGCGCGGCAAAAATGAGCAGTTCTTTTTCTGGCACGATGCGGGCATACAGACCTTCGACAAAGCCGGGGTGCAGACACTGCGCCTCGAAGCCGGAGCGCCGCGCGCTTCCGACGGCAAAATCGTGGTATTCGTCGATGCGCTGGCACTGACGCCGGACTTGAAATATATCCCAGCCGGCAACCGTCCCGCCGGAACTCCGGGCCACGGCCTGCCGCAGCCGCCGAAAAACGCCCCCGTCTGGCGCGAATGCGAACTGCCCGACCACAGCAATCTCACGCCCGCGGCCAACGTACCGTTTTTGAATGAAAAGGGACAGGGCGCATCTGGCGGTATGTATTTCAATATCAACAAAAAGGCCGATGCGGACGGATATTTTGCTGAATATGAGCTCGAAATTCCGGCGCCCGGTTTGTATCACGTCTGGATGGCTTCCACGCCGCTGAACGTCTCGTGGGCCTCGCCGTATTCGATCCAGTGGGACAATGAAAAACCGGTCAATCTGGCCGGGCGCAAAACGATCAGCCCTCCGCACGGTTTCAATCATCCGCAGGCCTTTTTTTACTGGACCAAGGCCATGACCAAAGCATTTGCGGAGCCCGGCAAGCACACGCTGAAAATCATCGCCAACCAGCCGCTGCCGAATTCGGAAACGGTGCGGGTATTTCTGGACGCCATCGCCATCAGCCCGGACCCGGCCTGGAACCCGCGCGGCAACCGTCCGCCCGGCTCCCCGTGGAAAGGCCTGCCGAAGGCTGATAATGACGCCGAACGCCGCGAGAATTTCCGCCGGGCCATTTACGAAATTCAGATGAAAACTTATCCCGCCAAACTCGCCAATACCAACGAGCAATGGAGCGATGCCACCGCCGAAGAAACCCGCCGTAAAATCATGGCCCGCCCCCTGCCCGATCCGGCGAAACTCACCGCCCGGAAAACGCTGCGCTTCGGCTTGCACGGCATCGAAAAACCGTTCGTCATCGTAGGTACGGACGAAGAGCAGACCGCCGCCGCCATGGAACTGCTGGCGCGCGCCGGGGTTGAATTTCTGCGCACCGCCGAACCCTGCTGGCACCGCCTGGGCGGCACGCCCGGCACGTTCGATTACCGCCAGCTTGATTACGAAATGGCGCTGGCGAAAAAGTACGGCATGAAACTGATGCTGACCGTGGGTTATCCCCCTGCTCAATATGGCAAGGGCAAAGGCAACAAACTCGCGGCGTGCAAACCCGAATATTATCCGTTGTACCGCGACTACCTGAAGGAACTTTTTGACCACATTCCGGCGGACATGATCCACTCCATCGAGCTGGCCAACGAAGTGGACGCCTCCCACGTCTGGTGGGTCGGCGACAGCACCCCGGAGGACTACGCGACCGAGGCGAAAATGACCCGCGAAGCCATCGACAAAGCCTACCCCGGCAAAAATATTCCGTTCCTCGGCTTCGGCGGCACCTGGGCCAGTGTGGAGCGCGACCGGGCGCAGGGCCGCGGCCGGGCATGGGTCGAACGCACCTTCGACGCCGGAATCGACCAGTATTTCGATGGTTACTCGCTGCACTATACCTGGACCCCGCCCAAATGGGAATTTGCCGACTGGATGCGCGCCGAGCGCAAAAAGCGCGGTTATCCGGATAAACCGCTGCACAACAGCGAAGAATCATGCTACGGCCACCCCGGCGACATCGTCAAACTCTTTGCCCGCAACCTCTTTCTGCAGGATCTGGAGAGCGTGACTTATTTCCTGGCGCGTGACTTCCAGGAAGTGACCAATCTCCTGTATGTGGGGCTCTTTGACCTGAACTGGAAGCCGAAGCTGCGTCTGCTGGCGTTCGCCGCCTCCGCTGACGCCATGCGGGGCCGCAAACTCGTCGGCCTGGCCGATCCCGACAACGGCCTCGAAGCTTACATACTGGAAAAAGAATCCGACGAGGCAAGCGGCCCCCGCTATGCCATCGTCATGTGGGCGCTCGACCGCAAGGAAGGCGGCATGCACGTCGTCCAGAAAAGCCCCCCGGTCAGTGTTTCCGGCCTGCGCGACATGAAGGAGATCATCACCTGGCGCCTCGACCCGGTAGCGCCGCCCAGAGACGGCTCGCTCGCCGTGACCAACGAGCCGCTGATCGCCTACACCGACACCCTGCCGGACTGGAAGCTGATTTCCCCGTCCGAATGGCGCGCCCGCAAAGTCGCGGTAGCGGTCCAGGGCCAGGATGCCGGCATCCTGCCCGGCCAGGCCCTCCCGGACGGCCGCTGACCGTAATTCCCGGCTATCTGCGGATCTGGCTGGGCGGATGGCCGTATTTCTTCTTGAAAAGACGGGAGAAGTAGTTGGTATCGTTGAAGCCCACGTGATAGGCAATTTCCGAGACCGACATGTTGGAGAACTGCAGCAGCCGCCGCGCCTCGTTCAACCTTAATTCCAGCACGTAATCGATCGGCGTGGTATCATACTGTTTGCGGAACACGCGGACAAACTGGCTGACCGACAGCGAAGCCATGCCCGCGATTTCGGGCAGCAACAATTTCCCCTTGTAATGCTCGTTGATATAGGCCACTGCGCCGTCCATGCGCCCGGCCACCGACTGGCTGTTGTGATGCAGCGAAAATGACTGCGCCATCAGACAGATCAACATGGCAAAATACGACCGCAGGTTGCCCTGTTCCTCGGCCCGGTTGCGCCGGTACGCCCGGAACATGGTGTCGATCAGCTGCCGGGCGTCGTTGAATTCACTGTTCGTCAGGTGAAACGATACCGAACGCTGCGGATTGTCAAAAAGTTCCTTCATGCCGTGAATGAACCCCAGATTCACTCCGGTCCGCGTCAGAATATCCGCCGAACACGAGATATTGATGTGCTCGAACCCATGGCACTCCGGCATCCTGTGGCTGCCGCCCGGCAGGATGATAAACACGTCGCCGCGCCGCAATTTCTCGGTGGCATCGCCGCGAACCTGAACCGCATTTCCGCTCAGCGTAAACCCGATTTCAATGCAGTCATGCGAATGCTCAATTAACGGCTCATCAAGGACATAATGCGACATGTCGAAAAGCACATTGTCGACCATTTCCGAAGGTGCGATGATTCTGATATTCTTCTTCATGCGTATATAATGCTACTAATTGCGCAAAATGTCAAGGCACAAAAGCGATTTGGCAGTATATTTTTATCATTGGAAAACAGATAACCGAAGGAAAGCTGAAATGAAGAACCGGAAATTCACCCTCATTGAACTCCTCGTTGTGATCGCCATCATCGCCATCCTCGCGGCGATGCTGCTGCCTGCGCTGAACAAAGCCCGGGAAAAGGCGCGGATCACCAATTGCCTCGGCAAGTTGAAGCAAATCAGTCATGCTTCTTCTCTTTACACCGTGGACTACAACGACCAGCTGCCGAACCTCATTGCTGTCGATGGACTGGAAACAACCGGAATACTGAACTATCTTGTTTATGTACGAAAGTTTACCGGTCTTGGATTATTGCTTAACGGCGGCTACCTCGGAATAGCACCCAAGGTATATGCAACGAGCGATCCGGTGCCGGAACTCCTATATTGCTTTCCCAAACCCATCTATTACTTCTGGGGAAAGAATGCCGATTATGTCTGTTCCGATTACAGCTACTTCAATCCTTATGCCGATCGGTCCGGATGGGCGCCGACAGCATTGAGGCCGAAGCTGGAAAACAGCGGCAAAATCACCGGAAGTATCGGCAAATTAAATGCGCCGCTCTATTTCGGGCATCTCGAGCAGGATGGCAACAACAGCAATTTTTCACTCCGCCATCTTTCCGGCACTCGGGATCAGATGAATATTGCTTTTGCCGATGGGCATGCAACAACCAATATCGTCACCGCATCGGAAGTGGCCAGCTGCGGTACCTGGGTCGCGTATCTTTATCGCTACCATTACACCTACTGAACCAACCAAGGAATATGAACCATGAAAAATTTGATTCTCTTCTTATCTCTGCTTGCCGCGATTGCCGGTAGTCGAGCGGATGAAAAAACCTTTCCGATCATCAGCTGGGGATTGAATCCCGATTTGCCCGGCTATTACAAAAATCTGGCCGAATGCGGTATCAATATTGCCGGTTTCGCCACCCCTCAGCAACTCGATCAGGTGCATGAGGCCGGCATGAAAGCTTATGTTTTCGGCTGGAAACAGTGTTCGGATATGAATTGGAACAACCTGGAATCTGATGCAAAGGAAAGGTTTGCCGGCCTGGTCGGAAATATCGGTAATCATCCGGCAGTGTACGGTTATTTTCTGTGCGATGAGCCGACGACCGCCGCTTTTCCGGCTATCTCTAAAATGACCGATATCATCCGCGAGCTGGCACCGGGCCGGGAATGGTATGTCGACATCTTGCCGAATTACGCTACTCCCAATCAGCTGAAGGCTGCGTCTTATCAGGAGTATGTAGATCGCTTTATCGCCGAGTGCAAGCCCACGGTCCTGCGGTTTAATTTCTATTGCCTTTACGAGAACTCCGAGAAGATCCGGCCTGGCTACTGGAAGAACCTGAAAACTGTCCGGGCGGCGGCGTTGAAAAACGGCATTGATTTCCGGGTATGCGTCGGTTGTACCGCGCATTTCAACCATCCGGTTTATACCCGCGATATGCTGATGTTTCAGGTGCTCATGGCGCTGGCTTACGGCGCGAAGGGAATCGAGTATTTCCAGTTGTGGGACGGTTTCACCGGCAACTACCGGATGGCGCCGATCGACGCCTTCGGCGACCGTAGCGCCACGTTCAATGAAATGCGCTATGTCAACAAATGCCTGGCCAATCTCGGACCGACGTTGTTGAAATTGGAGTCAAAACAGGTCTACCATTTCCCGGCTGATCCGGCGAACGGCGCCGATGCGCCGGACGGTAATTCACTGGTCAGCGCCGCCCCTTCGGGCGAAATCGTCGTCGGTGACTTCATCGATCCCGCCGCCAATGTGAATTATGTGATGGTAGTGAACCGCAACATCCGGCAGTCGAAGTACATCGGCGATCTCACTTTCCGGAAAAAACCGGCCAAAATCGAGACCGTTTCCGCCTTGCGGAAGGGAATGCTCCGCAACTTCAACGGCGAAGAAACCTGGCTGGCGCCGGGACACGGAAAACTGCTGAAGTTGACTTACTGACATGAATACTTATTTTACCCCGGAAAGCCAGTGGTTCTGGCATCCCGCGCGGAAAGCGGGCGAAGCCGGATATACCTTGTTTCGCCGCAAGATCCACTGCGCCGAAGCCATGAATCTGAATATCGCGGTCAGCGCGGATAACCGCTACAACCTGTATCTGGACGGGCAGCCGATCGGGTGCGGCCCATGCCGGAGCAACCTCGAGCATTATGTGTTTGAGGAATACGAATTTCCGCTTGAACCGGGCGACCATATGCTGGCGATTGAGGTCGTGGTCTGGAGCGGCGGCTGGCGCAGTTCGGCGGCGGCCTGGAGCGAGATTCATGCAGGGGGCGGGTTGCTGGTTTGCGGTTCGGTCGGCGAGGAACGATTCGATGATTTCGAAAAATGGCTGTGCTGTATCGACAGCGGGCGGCGTCCATTGGAATGGCATGAGTCCTGGAACGCGGCGGTTACCACCCCGGTGCCGCCGATGGACCGGGTAGATTTCCGGCATTTCACGCACCGTTGGACGGAGCTTGATTTCGACGATTCCGCCTGGCAGAAACCGGCCGCAATCGGCCAAATTTGTCTGGCCGGCGAGACCCGTTACGATCCCGCCACACCGTGGCAGCTGATGCCGCGCCAAACCGGGCCGATGAAAATCACGCTCACACCGATCCGGCAGAATATCAAATCCGGGGTCATCCCGGCCGGAAAACACCGTTTTGTGATCGACATCGGGCGCAACCAGACCAGTATGATTCACTTCTGCGGGCGCGGCGGCGGCGGCGAAATCCGCCTGGCGTATTCCGAAGAGGAAAATCCCCCCGGTTATGCCGATATCCTGATCCCCGCGCCGGGCGAATGGCAGTATCATAGCTTCTGGTTCCGTTCGGGACGCTATATTGAGGTAATTTGTACCTTGTCCGAACCCATGGAAATCATATCATTCGAAGCGGAATTCATCACTTACGATTTTAAGCGGTGGGCCGAATTCCATGCGCCGGAGCATCCCACACTGGAAAAAATCTGGCACGTAGCCGTCCATACCGCCCGTTGCTGCATTCATGAACACTATGAAGATTGTCCTTACTATGAACAGCTCCAATATGCCGGAGATACCCGGGTACAGGCGCTGATTTCGTATGCGGCTACCGGCGACGGCGTGCCCGGACGGCTGGCGCTACGCCATTTCGACTGGTCGCGGCTCCCCTGCGGGCTGACCCAGTCGCGCTATCCGAACCAGTTCACTCAGGTGATCCCGGAGTTCAGTCTGATCTGGATCCTGATGATTTACGATTATTACAGCTATTTCGGCGAACCGGAAGTTATTTCCGAGCATCTGAACGGCATCAACAGCGTCCTGAATTATTTCGAGGAACTGCGCGGCGCCCGCGGTTTGATCGAATGCGTGGGCTACTGGAATTTTACTGACTGGGCGAAGGATTGGCCGGGCGGCCGGAGCGACCGCGGAAGCGACGAACCCGAAACCATCGTCAATTTGTTCTATGCCGAGGCCTGCCGCGCGGCACAGTTCATGTGCGGACGGCTGCTGCTGCCGGATCGCGCCGCCGAACTGGCGGAAAAACGCCGGATCACCCTTGACGCCGTAAACCGGTTTTGCTTCGATGACAAACGCGGTCTGTACCGCGACATGCCCGGTCGCAACCACTACAGTGTCCATGCGAACGCGCTGGCTCTTCTGGCGGATGCCGTCCCGCTGAATCACGTACCAGCGATCGCCGCCGCACTGACCGACAACCCGGCGCTCTGTCAGGCTACGCTGTACTTCAATTTCTATGTGCTGGAGGCCCTGAAAAAATGCGGCGACGGCGCCCGGTTCATGAAGATGCTCGATCCGTGGATTGCCGTCCTGAATCAGGGACACACCACGTTTCCGGAGTGCCCGGAGCCGCATTCGCGCAGCAAATGCCATGCCTGGAGTGCGTCACCGGTTTACGAGTTCATCACCGGACTCTTGGGAATCTCGCCGGCGATACCCGGATTCGGCGAAATAAACGTCGCGCCGCTAACCGTGCCGGGGTTGAAATTGAGCGCCCGCATACCGGTCGGCACGGCCAATATGCTGGAAGTGGCAATCGATGGTGAATGCCTCACACTGCATCCTGACAAACCCACCGGCATTCACCTATGCCGGGCCAATGGCGAAAGCGAATTTCAAATACTGAATTCCAGACAGGTTTTCCAACTCAATCCCACAGGCTGCTGACCACTATTTTGCCCACGGAAATAAAAAAAAATGGCGACCGGAACCGGCCGCCATTAATTTTCATGGACAAGAATCAGTCTTCTTTGTCGGCTTCGATATCTTCCACGATGATGTCGGAATTGGGTTCGGCGCTGAAGTAGAAACGGATGGTCGCGGCTTTCTTCAGATCCCCTTCTTTCGGCAGAACGTCTTTCACGTCGAATTTGACTTTGTACTCTTTGAAGTCGGCGCTTACGTCGCGGACCTGGGCCTGATTGCCGATCATGTTGCCCTTTTCATCGTAAACATAAATGCCCAGCCGGATTTTCCCGGTACCTTTGGCCTTGGCTTCGATTTCGTAAATCTCGCCGGCCCTGGCCGGGAACCTGGTATTGAAATACACATCCGTCCGCTTTTCGGTACTGGTCACTTGAAGTGCATTTTCCACATCGCCATCGGCTTCGGTGATCTGAATGAGTTTGACAGTGCCGTAGGGCTTGGCCCAATCGCCTTTGTTCTGAACCCAGCCGACCGCCGCACCGTCTTTGACCTGTTTGAACTCTCCGTTGATCTTGATGTCGTCGGCAAACACCGCGCATCCCATCAGCAACATTGCAATGATTCCCGCAAATTTCATAATTCAACCTCCTTGATTTGGTTTAAGTATTTTACTGTAGCACCGCAATTACAGAAATCAACTTTTTACCGCGACACTGCCCGGTCCGGCGATCGGTGTAAAAACTTGACTCATCGTAAATATTCCTGATTTGGTTATCAGAATAATATTACTCTCCAGCCACTGGTTTTCAAATTTCAAATGCCTGATTTGCAGGCCTGCATATAGGCCTCGATATTGGCCCAGGGAACTTCCGGCTCCAGGAGATGAGTCGGCGTGCATAACAAACCTCCCGCAGGACCGGCAATGGCGAGGTTGCGCCGAACGGTTTTCCAAACTTCATCCGGAGTGCCAAAGGGCATGGTGGTCTGGGTACCGATTGTGCCCCAGAAGGAGAGCCGATCCCCATATTTGCGGTGGATATCAGCAAAATCCATGCATTCAGGCTGAACCGGATTCAATACGTCGATACCGCATTCGATCAGGTCGTCGATAAACGGTTCCACATAGCCGCAGGAATGATAGGCGACGATGATATCCGGTTTGCAGGCTTTGGCCGACGCAATGACCTTAGCCAACCGTGGTTTCAGCCATTTCCGGTAGAGTTCGCCGGACATCATGATCGTATGCTGCATGCCGATGTCATCACCGATCAGGATTATATCCATGCCGGCGCGAGCGAAGTATGCGATCCGCCGGCAGGAGAGTTCCGTAATCCGGTCAAGATGGTATGCGGTCGGCGGGTCATCGGTCATCATACCGATCATCATTTCTTCCATGCTGCGCATATACCAGGCGATTTCCCAGATGGTACAGCTCATTGAGCAAAAAGCGGCATAACCCGCTTCCTGGATTTTCAAAATCTCACTACGGGTTTCCTCAAAATGGGATTCATCGAATTGCGGATAAGGATATTCCTCGAATTGCCGGAGCTCCGCGAACGTGGACATCGGATGGAGCATCCGGCTCATATGCATGGATTCCGGCGTTTTTTCACGGCCTATGCCCCAACAATCGAAATACGTCGATTCGGCGTTGTAGGTATTGTGTTTATGGTAAGCCGTCCAGTCATTGAAATTCTGTGCAAGGGTCCGGTCGGTTATATACCTGTACGGAAAATCGAATACCTCTTCGTAATTGCGATCTCCATACCGTTTTTTGAACTCCTCGACCAGCGCCGGGCACAAATTGAAGTAAACCGGAGCAAACTCATAACCCTGCCTGTGGAACAAACTCAGAATATTTTCCCGTTGATTCATAAAAACCTCGCTTTTATTTATTATTATATCTTGAAATTTGATTCAGGAAATGCTATTTTCCATTTATAATTTATCATTAAGTGATATTATTTATCTTATGATTATCTGGCAAACGAATTTTCAAATTTTCAAACCGTTGGAAGCTTTTTCCAGGCCCATCCACCTGGAGTATGAGCGACAGAATTCACCTCAATACAATTGTGAGGGGCACGCCCGCTACGGGCTGGTGGTTTTCACGATCCGGGGGGAAGGGTGTTTTCAATACGATCAGGAGCGTTATCGGCTGCTGCCCGGGACGGCTTATGTGTGCTGCGGTCCTGACCGGATGATTCATTATTTTTATCCGGAAGAGATGGACGAGCCATGGGAATTTATCTGGTTCTCCTTTGCCGGCGAAGCTGCGTTGAAAATGCTTGCAGAAATGATTAACGAATATGGCTATGTTTACCGCTTTGAGCAGTCGGCCGGCTATTACCTGGAACTGCTGAAATATGGGAATTTGAAAAATAATCTGGCACAGCTGAATGCCGTGGAGGGAAGCAGGTTGGTTCAGGGAGTTTTACACGGACTGCTGGATAAAATGGTTTCGACCCGCACTGAACAGGAGTTTTCCATTTCAACCAAAGCTCAGCAACTGATTATTCGCAACCTGGAAAACCCGCAGTTGTCGGTCGATTTTCTGGCACGCAAGTTCCATTTGAGCCGGGCGCATTTTTCGCGGATATTTTACCGCGACAGCGGCATGCATCCGGATGATTTCATCCGGCGCCACCGGCTTCTCCTCGCGTGCTCGCTGCTGAAAAACAGCTCCATGAGCTGCAAAGAAATTGCCGACCGGCTCTGTTTCGCCAATTCGGGAAACTTCAGCCGGTCATTTCAGGCAAACCTGGGCATGAGTCCGCTGAAATTCCGCCGGTACGGCAGCTTTTTCGTCATTTGAACCATTGTTCAGAACGGTGAATCGCTGTGCAGGCGGCGGCGCAGAAATTCCGCCGGGGTTATGCCGAATTTTTTCTTGTACTGGCGGCTGAAATGAAAGACGTCGTAGAACCCCAGTTCCGCCGCGGTTTCCTCCACGGTTGATTCCGCACGGTATAGCATTTCCTGTGCCTTCATCATCCGCAACGACTGCCAGTAGTCGCCCGGCGAAACGTGCATGATCTGTTTGAACAGCACCGTAAATCGCGATTCGGAGAGATTGACCCGGCGCGCCACCTCCTCCAGACACGGGCGGCTGCGGTAATGACGGCTCATATAGTCGATCGCCGGCGACAAACGGTTCAACAAACTGATTTTCTCATCGGCCCCGGAGCGCTGTTTACAATGCCGCAGAATCTCATTTGCAAGCGTGAATCCGGCGGTTTTCAGATGCAGCAATTTGAGCAGTGGATCAACGGGTTTGTCCGACACCAGCGCGCGACAACATTCGCGAATGCGGTCCGACAGCGGCGGCTTGAATTTATCGGGCAGCTCGAAGAATTCGGCAAAATCGATCCCCTGATACAGCGTCAACCGGAAATGGCACCACACCGAAACCGGTTCATCACCGCCGAGAGTCGTCAGCCGGTGGAGGCGGTTCGGCTGCAGCACATAACTTTCGCCATCGTTCACCCGGTAGGTTTTCCCGGGCGTTTCCACTTTGCTCGAAGTGCCGGAATTATTGACCAATACGTAAAACGGCAGCTGCCGCCAGCCGGTGCAATTATTCGCCGGCAGCGGCGTCACCGCACCATCGAGAAATTCGAAATTCAAAACCGTTGCACCGGATAATTCCATTACATTTACCATTAAAATCCATAAAAAAGTGATTTGTTACATATTTTAAATTATATCTTACATACCCGGATTTGCAAACCCGGGATATAATAAATGAAATAAAAAAAGGAACGAAATGAAGAAAGTGATTTTTTCCATACTGGCAACCGTGCTCTCGTTATCCGGGTACGCGGACAATATCAAAAAAGGGGATGCTGAAATGATCAATGATATCGCTGTTTTGCGCAATTGGGTGCTCGAAATCGGGAAACCTCAAGTTAAAATCGAGGTATTGGAACAGGGTTGGGGCAAGCTTTGCTACGGCGAAAATCTGGTGAAAGACGCTCCGCTGAATTTAAGCGGCAAAAACTATGAATTCGGGCTGGCCACCCATGCCGACAGCCGCCTCCGGGTCACCGCGGCCGAACCGCTCAAATCGTTCAGCGCCGTGATCGGAGTGGATTGCAACAAGGCCACGCTGACAAAGAACAAAATGCCGCGAATCGTTTTCGGCATCGAGGTGGATGGCAAGGAAATCTATCAGTCGCCGCCCCTGACCGTGGAATCCGCTCCCGTGTCCTGCAACGTTAATTTGAACGGCGCCCGGTCGTTTGTGTTGACGGCACGAACCCCGGACGGCATCTCGCTGGCCAACGCCGACTGGTGCGTACCCGTACTGGAAACGGTGTCCGGCAAAGCGATTGAACTCGGGCGGCTCCATACCGGGCTGGTTCCGGCGGGCTTGCCGGTGGAATTCGAGTACGACGGCGTGAGCGCGGCAGAATTTTTCCATCGCAATCCGCTGCAGAGCAAGCAGGAAGAACTGAAGGATCATACGCTGTTTACGTTTACCGGCGGCAGTGAATCGCTGCAGATGATCCTGACGCTCAAATTATACCGCGACCTGCCATTGCTCGAAACGAATCTGGCGTTTGCCAATCCCTCCGCCAAAGTCAGTGGCAAACTTCGCAATGCACGCTCGCTGGCGGTGTCCGTGATGGCGAAAAAAACCTTGACTTTGTGCCGCCAGAAAGGGTCGTTTCATTCGGACGGTCCCATGCCCGCGGCCTTCCGCAATTCATTTCTCCGCGAGCAGACGGTGCTCGACCGTGAGGCAGAGTATTGTTTCGGCGGCACCGACGGCCGGCCCTCGGTGGACTGGCTGCCCTGTTTCGACCTGACCGACGGCGAAAACAACCTGCGCTTCGCGGTCGGCTGGGCCGGACAGTGGAACGCGAGGATCAAAGCGGACGGTGCCTCGCCGTTCACCGGGATCGATGCCGGGATCGAGCTGATTGACACGGTGCTGGAGCCGGGCGAGCGGATCGAACTGCCCTCCGTGGCGGTTCTCTGCACGCAAAGCGGCGGACGCGAACGCGGCATCAATCTGTGGCGGCGCTTCATTCTGGAGAAGGTCGCGGCGCGCATCGACGGCGAGGTGGCGCCCCTGCCCATCTGCGTGATCAGCTGGGGCGGCATGACCGAGGACGAACACCTGCAGCGCATCGCCAACATCGTCAAACGCGAAATGCCGTTCGAATGCCACTGGATCGACGCCGGCTGGTACGGTCCGCCCGGATCGTACAGCCCCGATGAATTCGATTCGGTCTGGGGATCGAATACCGGCGACTGGGTTTTCAACTCCTCCATCCTGCCGGACAAACTGCGCAAAGTCGCCGCCGCCAGCCATGCCGCCGGCATGAAACAGCTGCTGTGGATGGAACCCGAGCGCGCGGTAAAGAACAGTCGCAATTTCCGGGAACACCCGGAACGTTATTTGCAGGCGCCGTCCTATGGCGAGAGCACGCTGCTGAACCTTGGCGATCCCGCCGCCTGGCAGTACTGTTTCGACACTATCGCGAACCTGATCGAGGAAAATTCACTGGACTGGTTCCGGCAGGATTTCAATATCTCGCCGCTGGAAGCGTGGCGCCTCCACGACGCGCCGAACCGCCGGGGCATGAACGAGATCCGCTATGTGGCCGGGTTGTACAAGCTCTGGCGTTCCCTGCGCGAGAAATTCCCGCATTTGATGATCGACAATTGTGCCAGCGGCGGACGGCGGCTGGATTATAATCTGATGCGCTACAGCGCGCCGCTGTGGGCATGCGACATGGAGTGCTTCCCGGGCTTCGATCCGGAGTGGCAGCTGACCCACGTGGCCGGGCTCTCGGAATACCTGCCGCTGTTCAGTTTCGGTACGCAGGACCAGCAGGGCGGTGACACCTACAATTTCCGGGCGTCGATGGGGCCGGGTATGGTGGTGCATTATCACAGCTATGCCCGCAACAGACTCGACATGCCGTACCCGCATGAGTGGCTGAAAAAGCGTCTGGAAGAGTACAAACGCGCCCGGGAATGTTTCACCGGCGATTACTACGAAATCTCAGCGTTTCACGCGGAGGATGCGGGCGCCTGGACGGTGATGCAGTTTGACCGCCCGGACCTCGGCCGAGGCATTGTCACCGTCTTCCGCGGTGCAAACAGTTTGTACAGCGCCGGCAGCCTTCGCCTGCGCGGCCTCGACCCGAACCGTGAATACCTGCTCGAAGATGCCGACAACTCTTTTGCGCCGCAGTCAATCACCGGCCGTGAGCTCATGGCAAAGGGTCTTCCGCTGCAGATCGCCGAGCCGCGCACCGCCCGCCTAATCTATTACCGGGTCAAAAATTAATCGCTCAGTCAGCCAATTGCAGAAGCCGGTTCCGGTCGGATGAGAAAACCGGAATGGAATCTCCCATGATGGAAAGGTTGTAATCTTCAACACAGCCATCAATGTTTACCGACCAGATTTCATTCTTATCGGCAGCAGAACGCTTATGAATCAGCAAGGCGGCTTCCGTGACGAATTTTTCGGACTGGACCTTGACTCCGGCGGCATTGAATAATGAGGCGGATACCCATTCCGCCGCATTATCGCCGCTGATTCTGACGGCGACTTCCTCCACGCCTTTTGGGACCATGAAATACATCCTGCCCTTGGACCGGAAAACCCTCACCGATTTCGTAGCCAGATAACCGCAACCCGGCAGATTCGAAGATATCTTCACCCCGCTCTGGGACCTGAAATCTATCTGATAGGTTCCGGTTTCATCCGCCTGAAACTTCAGCTGAAATGTTTTTTGTCCCGAAGGAATATTCCACTTGCCGATTTCCTTCCCGGACGGTGCGATTCCGGTTATGGTCACGCCCTGCGGAGTGCTTCCGATTGGCGTTACAGCAAAGTTCAGTTCCACCCCGGCATCAGCAGATGCATATTGCAGGAATTCACCGCCAAAACGCATGTTCCATGGTTCTTCTCCACCATTCACGGGAACTTCTCCGGCCGGGCGCAAACGGGTATAATCGAGTTCCGCAGATTTAAGCGGCTTCATCTGTTTTGATTTTTCGACGGCATCTGCCAAATTGAAAACTTTCCCGGACTGATGCACGATTTTCCCGGTCATATTTTCCAGCGGATAGAGCCGCCAACCACTAAAACCGAACAATTGATATTGGGGATTCGTATCGATGACTTTCACATTGTCGGCATGGATATTGCCGAGAGTTCCGGTGGTGAAGCGTCCCTGAACCCGGATCGCCGCCCGGTCCTTGCTGGTACTGTTGTCGATAACCGTATTTTCCAGGTGAATTGAAGCGGTATTGCCGACGCTGACAAATGAATAATCTTTGGAGTTTTTGAATATGCAATCCTGAAATTTTATCACTCCCTGCCCGGCCGGCCCGGCAGCCGCCAGAATCGATGTCCCGCCCTGGTTGTTTTCGATCCGGCAATTGCTGAACGTAATGTCAAAAGGCAAGCTCGTATGATCATATGGCAGCCATATGGAAATACCATCGCCCGCATTATTGATGAATTGGCAATTTTCCACCTTGCAGTTGATCAATTTCTCATGCTTCCGATTCGGTTCGAAATCAATTCCGGCCTGCGGAGCCGCCCCGGCGGTACCGCTGAAAACGCAATCCCTGATCAGCAGATTTTCCGCGGAAATGACGGAAATTCCCTGGCGGGCATTATCGCGGCAATGTACTTTTTCCACCACCATATCCCGGACACTATTGATATAAATGCCGTCCCCACCGCTTTCGGCAAATACCATATCCCGGATACTGATGTTCTGGCTGTTAAAAATGCTCAGTGTATGACGCCATTCCGCATGTTTATATTGAGATTTGTCCAGATAATCTTTCCGGTTCATTGAGATGATCCCTTTGCCGCTGATGGTAACATTCTTGCCCTTGTCGATGACCAGCAGGGAATCGGTTATGTTTTTGAAATGACCGGGTTTAGCTTTGAGCTCGGCTCCGTCCTCAAAAATAATTTCGATGTCCGCCGGAATCCGCAGCGTTTCCGTGCTGAACCACGGCGCAGGCTTTTTGTCGATATACAATTTCCTGGCTCCGGATGATAATGCCGACTTGAGAATACCGGTACTGTCGTCCGCATTGAATCCCCACCATTCGAGCCGGGCGTCCGTCCGCTCGCCCTTCTGCAAAGCCCTCAGTTCATTCGAAAAATCCCGGGCATTTACCGATAATATTGCAATGAAAATAAAAATCACAGATCTGAACATAATAAATTCTCCTTAAATCATTCCGTTGTTATCCATGGATTGTGTGCGTTCCAGAACGCTGAGAACGGCATCCCGTCCTGATACATATTCTGAATCCAGGCCTCGCCCTGTCCCGGACCGGTGACGCTGACCACGTGCCCGTCGCACCATGCACTTACCGCCGTGTTCCCGTGGTTGGCCCACGGGACGGCCAATGCGGCTCCATAATAACGTGTGATCATCAATGAGCCGCTGTTGCGGGCGCCGCTGATGGATTCCGCCAGCATTAATTTTGCAGAAGGATTCTTCACTTTTACGCTTTTCACTTCTCCGAGATAAGCGTGGTTATAACCGTAATCGACGACTTCCCATATATTGGCGTCAGCGTATTCGGTCATCGATGCCCTCAATTCCCTGGCCGTTGCCAGCGTCAGCAAATTTTGCGACGGACAGACATAACTTTTCTGCATGGTATATTTATGGATCGTCAAAACGCCGGGCCATTGATCGCGCCTTCCGGTCGTGTTCAGGTTAGCTCCCTGTACCCGGGGGTATACGTCTTCGGAATCCGCCAGATACAGGTTGAATCCCATGGCAAGTTGCTTCATATTGTTGAGGCAACTCGACACGCGGGCCTTCTCACGGGCCTTGTTCAGGGCCGGCAGCAGCATGGCCGCCAGAATCGCGATGATCGCGATCACAACGAGGAGTTCGATAAGTGTGAATCGTTTTTTCATGTTAGCCTCCATTGTCTGTAGTTTGGTTAAAAATCCGATGAAAAATAACTTTTACTGTTCACATTCAGCTTGCCGTCCAGACTCAGCTTGATGACAAACGGATAACGCAGCCCGACAGGCATGCTCAGCGTCAGTTTATGATAATCCATTTTGCGATTGGATGTCTGCTCAAAAGCCGGTTTGTCTTCGTGCCCGATAATGGATGAACCGGTAATTTTGTTGCGGATCCCGTAAATGATGATTTCCGGTCCGTTCTTGCGGAAAATCCACAGGTATACGGCCCGTTCGTTGGCGGTGATGCAGCCCCACGGAAAAGTGACCGGGAAGATGATGCCGCATGCCCCGCAGCCGTAAACCGCTTCGTCATTGATTTGCATGAAATCGCCGATTCGCCGCAGCCGCAGCAAAGCCGGAGCAGGAAAACGGCCAAGCGCGTCCGGCCCGACGTTCAGCAGATAATTGGTGTTTTTGCTGATCATGTTCGCCAGTATCCGCAGCAGTTCGGCGGTACTCCGGTAGTGGTGATCGTATGGCTTGTAACCCCAGCTTTCGTTCATGGTGCCGAGGCCCTCGCACGGGGTCTCCGCCGGATAATCGGGAAGCTGATTGTCGCCCAGCGACGTGTAATCGCCCTTGCCGTTGCCGATGCGGCCGCTGACCAGGCATTTGGGCTGCAGGCGGTGCACGTACTCTTTCAGTTCCTCGCTTTGCGCGGGGGTGATCGTGTTCGGCGTGTCAAACCAGATCACGGCCACCTCGCCATAATTGGTCAGGAGTTCGCGCAACTGTGTTTTCACTTTACCGTCCAGATAAGCCTGAAATGCTTCGGGCGTTTTATCCGGGAAATCCCAGTCGTTGCCGGAAGCCCCCGGCTCGTGCCAATCCTGATCCTGCGAATAATAAAATCCGAGCCGGATTCCCTGCTTGCGGCATTCCCCGGCCAGCTCCGCCAGCGGGTCGCGCCCGAACGGAGTGGCATCGGCAATATTATAGCGGTCATAGCGCGAATGGAACATGGCGAAACCGTCATGATGCTTGGCCGTGATGATCAGGTATTTCATGCCCGCCTCCCGGATCGTGGAAACCCAGCGGCGGGCATCGAAATGAACCGGATTGAACCGCGCGGCCAGCGTTTCGTATTCGGTCACGGGCACTTTGAATTTCCGCATCAGCCATTCGGCGACCCAGGGGGTTTCCATGCCTTTCCAATAGCCGCCCGGGAGCGAATAAAGGCCCCAGTGGATGAACATGCCGAATCGGCTTTGCGTGAACCAGTTTGTTTCCATTCGTATTTCCTTTTAACGTCTTATTCTAATTATACAGGAGCGGCATGTTTTGTAAATAGCCATAAATAAGTATTTGTTGTCTGAAAATAAGTATTTGTTGTCTAATTTTAAGATTTGCCTTGCAAAACGGTCCCCGGCGGTTATTATTTCTCATGATCAATTTTCTGGACAAAACCGATATCCGGATTTCAGTGGCAAGGCATGAGCGGCTCGGGCCCGAATGGCGCACGGACCGTTTTTCCCTGGCTTCGCGGATCATTCCGCTGAACCGCCTGTTTTTCCCGCTGGAAGGCTCCGGAGAGGCCGAATACAATGGCAGGCATTATGATTTACAGCGCGGCAAAATGCTGTTGATTCCGGCTTACGCGCAGGTGAACCTCAGTTGCAAACAGAAACTGATCAAGTATTGGAGCCATTTCAACATTCATATTCTGGACAGCGAACTTGATCTCTTCACGCTTTACGATAACTGCCTGGAAATCGAGCTGGCAGAAAGTGACATGGTCATCGCCGGTCATTTATTTGAACGGCTGGCTTCCGTGTATTCCAATCCATATAAGGAAATCACACCTTTGGAAAAATTCGAGACGGAGTCCGCATTGCGGCTGCTGATCACGCCATTTCTGCGGCTGCTCTCCAATTACCGCCCGCCAAGCCAGATATCGGGCATGATCGGATTATTGTCGTTTATCGAAAACAATTTATCGCAGGATCTGACCCTGACCGAGCTGGGACGGCAGGTCAAGCTGCACCCGAATTATTTATCCGCGCTGTTCAAGGAAAAGATGGGATTGCCACCCATGGTCTACCTGAACCGCCGCCGCGTCCAGCGGGCAATCTACCTGATCCGGACCACCGATCTGACGATCGGCGAGATCACGGCCGAGGTGGGAATCTCCAATGTTCAGGTGTTTTCGAAAATCTTCAAAAAGCATATCGGCCAATCGCCCGCCAATTTCAAGAAACAGGTATTGGCCGAAAACGAATCAGGCTGGAATTTAAAACTTCCGGAAAAAAATCGGTGATTTTCTTGCCAAAGGTGTTATTGCGTGTTATTTTATGTACTTAATCATGAAAGGAAGTTGCACCATGTTTGAAATTGAAACAGTCAGGAGTTTTTCGGCGGCGCACCAGCTTCGCGGCTACAAGGGCGATTGTTCGGCCCTGCACGGTCACACCTGGCAGGTCAAGGTTGCGCTCCAGGCCAGCGAGCTTGACGAAATCGGTATCGCCGTGGATTTCCGCAAGTTGAAGGCCGTGATGGATGAGATTCTCGAGGCTTTTGATCATAAGAATATCGCTGAGATCGAACAGTTTCGCACCATGAATCCCACCAGCGAAAACATCGCGCGGAACATTTATTTCGCGGTGAAGGAAAAGATGAACAGCGGTACCGTGAAGGTCGCCCGCGTCACCGTTTTCGAGTCGCCGGAGACCTCCGCCACGTATTACGAATAATCATCAAAATCACATAAGGAAACAATGATGAGCAAAGATACATTACTGGTAAACGAAACATTTCTGAGCATCCAGGGGGAATCCACCTACGCGGGACTGCCGTGTTTCTTTATCCGTCTGGCCGGCTGCAATCTGAACTGCAGCTATTGCGACACTGCCTATGCGAAGAAATTCGAAGATGGAAAGGAAGTGACGATCCAGGAAATCATGGATCTGGCCGAAGAAGCAAATACCAATCTGGTACTGATCACCGGCGGTGAGCCGATGCTCCAGGAAGCCGTCCCGACCCTGTGCCGCGCGCTGCTCGACGCACAATTTCAGGTATTGTTTGAAACCAACGGCAGCGTGCCGCTGGACGATCTCCCGTGGCGTGTCAACAAAATCATGGACATCAAGCTGCCCCTGAGCGGCGAAGCCGACAAACTGCTGATCGATAACCTCGAACTGCTGAACGAACGCGACGAAATCAAGTTCGTCATCGGCGACCGCACCGATTTCGACTATGCGCTGAAGATGATCGAAGAACACGACCTGGCCGAAATCACCGAAAAGATTCTGTTCAGCCCCGTGTTCGGACAGCTCGAGCCGAAAGATCTGGCCGGCTGGATCATCAGCGAACTGCCCCCCGGCCGGCTCCAGCTCCAGCTTCACAAATACATCTGGGCTCCGGATACCAGAGGAGTCTGAGCCATGAAGGCGGCGAAACCCCGTGCAGTGGTGTTGGTAAGCGGCGGACAGGATTCCGCGACTTGCCTGGCGATTGCGGTCTCCAGGGGTTTCGAATGTTATGCGCTGAGCGTCGATTACGGCCAGCGCAATCTCCCCGAGCTGGAAGCGGCGAAACGCGTCGCCGCCATGCTCGGGGCCAAGCGCCATATCACCGTCAATGCCGACCTGCGCCAGTGGGGCGGTTCGGCGCTGACCGATGACTCGATCGAGGTGCCGGAAGGTACCGCCGACGGTATCCCGGTGACTTATGTGCCCGCCCGCAATCTGCTTTTTCTCTCGTTTGCCGCCAGCTGGGCGGAAGTACTGGGCGCGCGGGACATTTTCATCGGCGTGAACGCGGTGGATTATTCGGGCTACCCGGACTGCCGGACGGCGTTTATCAACAGTTTCCAGCAAACGGCGAATCTGGCGACGCGCGGCGTGGACGAAGGCTGGAAATTTCAGATTCATACCCCCCTGCAGGAAATGACCAAAGCGGAAATCATCCGCCTGGGCAGCAGCCTCGGCGTGGACTACAGCCAGACCCTGACCTGCTACAACCCCAATGCCGCCGGCGAGGCCTGCGGTGTTTGCGCCAGCTGTACACTGCGCCGCAAGGGTTTTGCCGAAGCCGGAATCAACGATACAACCAGATATCAAGACTGATGTTCGACCCGTTCGACAAAAGGAGCGCACCATGATCACACAGAACATCCTTACCCATAGAATCGACCAGGCGCTGAGCCGCGAAAAGGCCGATGTCGTCATCAAAAACGTCGATTACCTCTCGCTCGCTACCGGCGAAATGCTGCATGGGGATATCGCCATCTGCGGCGACACCATCGTCGGCACCGGCGCGGAGTATGAAGGCAAAATCGAAATCGACGGCAGCGGCCTGACCGCGGTGCCGGGCTTCGTGGATACGCATTGCCACATCGAGTCCTCCATGGTTACGCCGTATGAATTTGAGCGCTGCGTACTGCCGCACGGCACCACCACCGCAGTCTGCGATCCGCACGAAATGGCCAACGTCTGCGGCGTCAAAGCCATACAATATTTCCTCGACTGCGCCGAAAAAATGGTCATGGACCTGCGCGTTAAGCTCAGTTCCTGCATTCCCGCCACGAATATGGAAACTTCCGGGGCGGTGCTGACGGTGGACGACATCCTGACTTTCAAGAATCATCCGAAAACGCTGGGGCTGGCCGAAATGATGAATTTTCCCGGCGTCTGGTTCCACGACCCCGCCGTGATGGCCAAACTCGAAGCTTTCAGCGATGAGATTATCGACGGTCACGCGCCGCTGGTCAGCGGCAAGGACCTCAATGCTTATATTTCGGCCGGCATCCATAACTGCCACGAAACCTCCACTCTGGAGGAAGCCCGGGAAAAACTGAACAAAGGGATGCGGGTATTGATCCGCGACGGCAGCGCCGCCAAAAACCTGATGGACCTGGCGGCATTGGTCAACCCCGCCACTGCGTCGTTTCTCGCCTTCTGTACCGATGACCGCAACCCGCTGGACATCGCCCTCGAAGGGCATATCGACCACATGGTCCGCACCGCCATCGAAACGGGCATCGCGCCGGAACTGGCGTACCGGGTAGCGTCGCTCTCCGGCGCCGAGACGTTCAACCTGCGCGACCGCGGGCTGATCGCGCCGGGCTACAAGGCCGATATCGTGCTGCTGAATAATTACCGCGAGTGCCGGATTTCGCAGGTGTTCAAGGGCGGCCGCGTGGTCAATGACGAACTTTTTGCGGCGCGGCCCCCGGCCCCATCGGCCGACTTCGCCCGCCATTCATTAAAGCGCAAACACGTGACGCCCGGCGATTTCCGCATTTGCTCAAAAACCGCCGAGACCCACGTCATCGGCCTGATTCCGGACTCGATCATCACCGAAAACCGGACCATGGAACTGCCGTTCGACGGTGTCGAGAAGCAGCCGCTCCCGGCGAAAGACGTCCTGAAAGTGGCCGTACTTGAGCGCCACGGCAAAAACGGCAACATCGGGCGCGGCTTCGTTCAGGGCTTCGGCATGAAATCCGGGGCCATCGCCAGCTCGATCGGGCACGACAGCCACAACATCTGCGTCGTCGGCACTTCCGACGAAGACATGGCGGCAGCCGTCAATGCGCTGATCGACGCGGGCGGCGGCCAATGCGTAGTGGTCGGCCAGAAGACCGTCGATATCCTGAAACTGCCGCTGGCCGGGCTGATATCCGACGCCCCCGGTGAGGAGTTGGCCAATGAACTGAAGACCCTGCGCGAGTCCGTGCGGGTGACTGGTTGTATGCTTAATGAACCCTTTATGCAGCTGGCGTTTCTGCCGCTGCCGGTGATACCGTTTCTCAAAATTACGGACCTGGGGCTGGTGGACGTGGCGGCCTTCCAGGTGATCGAGGTATAACAAATGCTTACGGGTGTGCTGCTGCTGATCATTACAGGATTGCTTTGGGTGACGGGTGCCGGGGTGTTCCGGCACGCCATTGCCGAGCGGTTGAATGTCGTTTTCATTGCCGGGTTTGCGGCACTGGTCTGCATGATCTGCTGCCTGCCGGTGATGGCATTTCTGGAAACCCCGGATTTCCCGTGGGAGGCACACCTGCTGGTTTTCGTGTCGCTGTTCATTTCCGGCGGACTGGCGATCACCGCGCTTTATATCCTGAACAAAGTACGGCACTATCATGAGGATGCCGGGCTGCTTCACCAGGTGGCGCACCTCGCCATCCTGGGGCCGTTCCTGATGGGAATCGGCATTTTTCACGAGACGCTCACCCCGTCGCGTTTCGTGGGAATCCTGCTGATTGTCGCAGCACTGATCCTGCTGGGGCTGAAACCCCGGGAAGAGCGAAACACTTCCGGGCGCTCGGGCATCCGGTGGGCGGCGAAAATCATCGGCATCATTGCCTGTGCGCTGTCGCAATGCGCCTTCTGTATGCCGTCCTATCTGAATGGTGCGGAGCATGTCGGAAGTACGTTCCGGACGTTTTATTTCTGTTTCGGGGCGCTGGTCGCGGTGGTGCTGCTGGTCATGCGCCGTCCCGCGCTGCTGGAAAGCCGCAAATGCTTCCTGCCGTCGATGCTGCTGGCCTTCATCCTGCTGCTCGTCTGCGGGTTTCTCGTGTTCAACGGCCTCAACCGCCTGGCCGACAGCGCCAGCGTCGCGATCGCGTTTCCACTGATCATCGGCTGCTCCACTGCCGCGGCCTACGTGCTGCGCGCCGTGTTCCTGAAAGCCAAAACCCGCCCGATACAGTCGGCCGGCTTCATCCTGGCCGTCACCGGCCTGATTGCCATCTGCCTGTGAAATAATAATGGGACGGATGGGACATATGAGACACATGGGAGGGTGTTTTCTGTAGACCCGCAATCCCATACGCCACATGCATCCCATAGGTCCCATTTCCCTCAATTATCGACTATTTTCACAAATTCTGCAACAGCCACAAAAAATCAGAATATTCTTCGCGCTAATCTGAGCGGAAGCCAAATT
>JBEBXH010000013.1:0-99761 GCA_040391785.1 Victivallis vadensis | reverse complement strand
TGACCAGCACTTTCGGCCCGTCGCTGGGCTGGAAAAACAGCGCCGCGCGGTTCGGATCGTAATTCTGAAACGCCAGCATCATTTTGCCGTCCGGCGTGATGAAATCCGTGGTCAGCATCCGTTCGTGGAACTCGCCGGCCATGATCTGCTCCGGCCCCTGGCTCAGCATCTGCGGCTGCATGACATATTTCTGATTCTGGAGTTCTTTCTGCTCGGTGACTTTGACTCCGCTGGCTTCAAGCTCCGCCACGCTCACCGGGAAACCGGCCAGCCACAATCCGCTGGACTGCCGCTGGTCATTGCCGCCGACCTTGTTCACATAGAAACGGAAACGCAAAAATACCGGCCCTTTGTAGGCGGTCGGCATGTTTTTGTATTCCCACTGGCGGGCGTCGCCAAAGGCGATCTGCGAATACCCCCCGACGATCTGCCGTTTGATATCCTGCAGCATCTGGTTCTGGGCTTCCTGCGAGTCATCCACAGTGCGCCCGATCTTGCGGTTCAGCTCGATCTGGCGCTGCAGCTCCTGCTGCGCCAGCAGGTCCATATTCGGCATTTCGGGGTAATAAACCCGCCGCGCCACCAGGACCTCATTTTCGATACGGAGTTTCTCGATCTCGGTAAATTCCTGCTGGTGGAACTGGTATTGGATGATGAAGTAGATCGCCAGCGAAGCCAGGATCAGCAGTACCAGGTGGATCAGCACGATCCCGGTCCACTTGCCCAGCCAGATGGTGAAGCGCGAAATCGACTTGCTTACCACCATGTGCAGTTGATACGTTTCGGTATCGCGCGACATGATGAAGCAGCCCAGCCACACGGACGAGAGCGACAGGATGAAGCCGATCACCGCCAGACTGTATTTCAGCGAAATCTGGATATATCCCTGCGCCGTGCCGTCGCTGGCGATGCTCGTGGGGATGGCCACAATACAAACCAGCAGCACCACCAGCAGCAACTGAAAAATATTCGACCGGATCGCCGTCTTCAGCGTCAGCCGCACAATTCCTAAAAAAGGCACCATGTTGTTATTCTCTCAGTTAAGCCGTCAGTCTTTGGACAGCAGGTCTTTTAATTTATCGTTTGCCGCGGCGATTTTTTCCGCCGCTGCTTTATCCTCTTCCGCCTTGGGCGCGGCCGCGGGTGCGGGCTCGTCCGAAGTCAATTTTTCCAACCGGATATTTTCCGCCTGAATTTCGGCGGCTTTGATTTGCTCCGCCTTCACCGGGGCGGGTGCGGGCGGCGGTTCTTCCTTGCGGGTCAGGGATTCCAGCACGACTTTTTTGCCGTCGTTCAGGTATTCGGCGATATTGCCGCCGCTGACCACGCCGGCGGTTTCCACGCTGTCGCGCCGCGCCGAATTGATAACGTCGAGGAAGAAGTCCTCGAGGCTCTTGCGCGGGTGGTCGACCTGGAATTCTTCTTCGGCGCCGAAATTGTCGCGCAGGATCTTCAGGACCTTGGAGGTGACTTCCGGGCTGAGCACCGGAGTGGTGATCCGGCTGGCCTCGGTAATGGTCAGGAGCTCATTCAAAGTGCCCTGGGCGCGGATTTTGCCGCCGTACATGATCATGACACGGTCGCAAACGTCTTCCACGTCGCTGAGCATATGGCTGGTCACGATCACGGTTTTGCCACGTTTTTTCAGGTGCAGGATCAAATCTTTGACTTCGCGGCAGCCGAGCGGGTCGAGCCCGGAAGTCGGTTCGTCGAGAATCAACAGCGCGGGGTCGTTAATCATGGCCTGGGCCAGGCCGATACGGCGCGCCATGCCCTTGGAGAATTCCCCTACCCGGCGGCGCCTGGCGTGGGTCAGCCCCACCATTTCGAGCAGCTGCTCCGTGCGAAGCTTGCGCTCCGCGGCGGACAGCCCGAAAAGCGCGCCGAAAAAGTCCAGCGTTTCCTCCGCCGTCAGGTATTTGTATAAATACGATTCTTCCGGCAGATAGCCGATTTCGAGCTTGGTTTCCACGGCCCGGGGGGAACGCCCCATCACCGACAGCGTACCGCCGGTGGGATAAAGCAGCCCCAGCAGCATTTTCACCGTGGTGGACTTGCCGGAGCCGTTCGGCCCGAGCAACCCGATCACTTCGCCCGGATACACGTTAAAATCGATATCCATTACCGCCTTGGCCTTCGGACGCCCCCAGAAATCCCGGAAGATTTTGGTCAGTCCGACGGCGTTGACGACCGGCTGCGTTGTTTCATTTGCCATAATCTGATCTCACCCCGTTATGCTTATAGATGTTCCGAGGAACCGTCCAGCGTGATTTCCTCGCCGCTGCGGACCAGCCGCGCGCTGTTGAAAATAATCAGAATGGTACTGAACGTGTGCAGCATCGCGGCCGCCACCGGAGTCAACACCCCGAGCAGCGCCATGATCATGCCGCCGACCACGAAAAGGAAGCCGACAAATACATTCTGATTCATGATAATACACATTTTGCGCGACAGCGCCACCAGGGCCGGGATACGGCGCAAGTCATTGGTCATCAGCGCGATCGACGCACTGTTGATCGCCACGTCGCTGCCGATGGCCCCCATGGCGATACCGAGGTCGCCCTCGGCCAGCGCCGGAGCGTCGTTCACCCCGTCACCCACCACCGCTACGATCGAATGTTCGGCGGCCTGCTTCACGTATTCCACCTTGCCTTCCGGCAGGCATTCGCTGCGGAATTCATCGATATTCAGCTGGGCGGCCACGGCCTCGGCCACCGATTTACGGTCGCCGGTCACCATGGCGCAGTTGCGAACGCCCAGGGCGCGCAGGTCGGAAATCATCTTCGGGGCCTCGTTGCGCAGTTTGTCGCGCAGGCCGAGCCAGCCGAGCAGTTTGCCGTCATAAGCCACGTACACGATACTCATGTTGGCGGCCTCGGCGTCTTCCTGCGGAATCGCGAATCCGAGGGTTTCCAGCCAGGTGGCGCGGCCGATCAGGCACTTCTTGCCGTCAACGGTGGCGCTGACGCCCTTGCCGTGGATTTCTTCGAATCCGTCGGTCTGGCGCATGGTCAACCCGGCCTCGGCGGCCAGCTTCTGCATGGCTTTGCCGGTCGGGTGGTTACTGTACTGCTCGGCGCTGGCCGCAAGGGTCAGCAGTTCGGCGGGCTCGGTGCCTTCGAACGGGTTCAGGCGGACGACCGACAGCAGACCGTTGGTCAGCGTACCGGTTTTGTCAAATACAAAGGTGCGGATCTTGGCGGCGAGCTCGAGGTGCGCCACGTTCTTGATCAGGATGCCGAGGCGGGCAGCCGCGGCCACCGCCGCCACCACCGCCGTCGGAGTGGCCAGAACCACCGCGCACGGACAGGCGATAACCATCAGCGTAATCACCTGGTTCATGTTGTGGCCGGAGAACCACCAGGTCACGGCGGCCAGCATCAGCACGGCCGGGGTGTAATAACTGGCGTAACGGTCGATGATGCGCACGATCGGGGTCCGTGAACCTTCGGCGGCCAGGATCATGTCCTTGACGCGGCCGAGGGTGGTGTCCTCGCCGACCTTGGTCACTTCGATTTCCACCCCCCCGGTCAGGTTCTGGGTACCGGCGAAAACATCGTCGCCCACGGCTTTGTCCACCGGCACGGATTCCCCGGTGATCGAAGCCTGGTTCACGGTACTTTCGCCTTTCAAAATGCGGCCGTCCACCGGGAAGTTGTCCCCGGCGCGGACGCGGACGATGTCGCCGACCTTCAGGTCAAGCGCTTCGACGTTGTATTCCGCACCGTTGCGCAGCACGCGGGCGGTACTCGGAGTCAGCTTGATCAGCTCTTCGATCGAGCGCTGGGCGCCGCTGGCGGTACGGGTTTCGATGATAATCGTCAGCAACAGGAAAAATGCGATGATCCCGGCCGTCTGGAAATCGCCGCCGGCAATCGCCGCCAGAATCGCCAGAGCCACCAGCTCATTCATATATACCTTGCCTTTTACCAGGTCCTTGATGGCGGTCCAGACGATCGGCATCGCCAGGATCACGGCCCCGGCCAGAGCGCTGAGCTCGGAAGCCAGTTCGTAACCGTCGAGGAACCAGTTGATCAGGAAAGAGTTCAGCGTGAAGCAGCCGCCGAGCAGCGCAAAAAACAGCCGTCCCATCGAGCGGTCGTGTCCGGCCCCTTCGGTGGTGTGCTCGCCGCAGGTGGGGCATGCGATGCCCTTGCCGTGCTTGTGCTCATGCCTGTGCGGCGCCTGGGGCGCGTGTTCATGCTCATGAGCGTGGTCATGGCCGCAGGCGCAGGGGGTTTTCGGGGTGTTGTTGGTCATAATATTCTCAGCCATGATTACTTCACCTCGTTTTCAGTTTTCTTGGACTTGCGCGGTTCCGGATTCATCTGCAGCCGGACCTGGCGGCGCTTGTCGGGATTGGTGCTGTCGCCCACGATGTATTTGTCGTCGACTTTATTCAGCACTTCCATCAACGTGTTGTTATAGAGCGCGGTCAGCACCGACTCGGGATTGTTCTTGTACTGCTCGTAAATGCTCTTGAAATAGATGCTTTCGGCTTCCACCTGGGCCACGGTCCGGACATGGTACGAACGGGCTTCGGAAAGAATCTGCTGGGCGCGGGCCTCGGCGTTGTTGATCGCACTGATCTGGTATTCCCGGGCTTTTTCCATTTCCGAGCTGCGGGCCTGGTTGGCCTCGGTCACTTCGCTGAAAGCCTGGCGGGTACCGGTGGGCGGCACGGCCTGCTTCAGGATGACGTTGGTGATTTCAATCCCCAGATCCAGATCGCGCACCAGTGCGAAATATTCGCTCTGCACCTGATCGGAATATTCCTTGTTGGTATAAAGCAACTGCTCCACCTTCTTGCCGGCGGTGACCTTGAGCACCACGCTGCGAAGCAGGTTTCTCAGCATGGTCTGGGGACCGCGGATATCCTGTTTCTGCCCGGTGACGGGGTCGATTTGCTCGGTATCGTTGTCCAGCGGATTCGCCGGCCCCATGATGGCTTCGTAATATTGCTTGGGGTTGGTCACCCGGTATTCCACGGTCCAGGAGGTGTGGATAATATTGGCATCGCCGCTCATCAGATACCGGTCGGAGCCGGGAACGAGGGGCTTGGCCTCCATCGGCGCTTCCGGATTCGGCACCGAACCCGGCAGGAAATTCACATCGACCGTCTGCGGACTGGTCCTGATGTAGACAAAGGAATAAATCGGCGCCGGCGGATACCATTTCCAGCCGTCCATCCGCACTTCCTTGAACGCACCGTACTTCAACACGATGGCCGCCTGCTGAGGCGGTACCGTGCACCAGCCGCTGGCCAGGATGTAATACCCCAGCATGATCGCGATGACCGCCACCATGCCGAAAAATATGAACTTGGCCATGGTGACCAGCGCCTTCAGCCCCTGGTCGTAGATGCCGCCGGGCTCAACCCCATGCGCTCTTCTTTCTTCTCTCAGATTATCCATAAAACTGATCTCCGGCGGGGTTTACTGGTTGGCGGCTTTGGCCGGCGCAGCGAGGGTGTCCGCGTTGGTCTTGAACAGATCGAACGGAGCGGTATTGAAGTCGAGGATCAGCGTGGTCTTGTCCTGGATCACTTTCTTCAACGCTTCGAGCTTGCGCAGGAAAGCGGCCAGCTCGGGATCGTCCTTGAACACCGCATAATACTGCGCGGCGGCGGCGTCGCCCTCGGCCCGGATCTTCTGGGCTTCGGCTTCGGCGCCGGCGACAATCTCGCTGACTTTGCCGTCCGCCTTGGTCCGGATGTCCTGGGCGTCGCGGATACCCTTGGCGCGGTATTCGTTGGCCTGGGTCTGGCGCTCGGCGATCATTCGCTTGAACACTTCTTCGGAGACCTTTTCGGGAATGTTGATCGCCCTGATGCCGACCATCTTGATTTCGATGCCGGACTTGGCGGCCATTTCTCTGAGGCGCTTGGTCATGTCGGCTTCCATTTCGGCCAACTTCATGTTTTCGGCCTTGTCATTGACCAGCTGGCTGAAGGTGTAGCGGCCGAATGTTTCGGTCTTCACGCTGCGCATCCAGGCGTTGAGCCGTTCCTCGGCCTTGGTCACGTCTTCCAGCTCTTTGTAGAAGGTCACCGGGTCGCTGATCTTGTAGATCGTGTAAATGCCGGCGATGATGTTGTGGCTGTCTTTGGTCAGGGTTTCTTCAAGCCTGCCGACGTTGCCGTCGAAAATACGGTAGCGGTTGTCGAATTTGACGATCTTCTGGATCGGGTAGGGCCAGCGGAAATGCAGCCCGGCCGCAACCGGTTTGTCCGATACCCGCGAAGTGGTGACCACCAGTGCGGTTTCGCGGTCCTCCACCTGATAGGAGAAGATAATGATCAGAAAAATAACGATTACGATCGCGCCAAGACAAATCGTTGCCAACGGCTTCTTGGGTTTGGCTTTTTCGATATCAGTACTCATGTTTTACAAGTTCCCTTTTTTGATTTTATTTAAATTATTGCTTAATTTCTCAGTAACTGGTCCGGATCGACATCGATCAGGTCAAGCTGGCTCTTTTTCTCGAAATTGAATTCATAGACTTCATATTCGAGCGCGGAGCTCAGGATAAACTTGCGGATGCCGGTCATATTCTGCTCCATCATATCCAGATAGGTGCGGAGCTTGAAATATTGAGGCAGGACCCGGTAGGCGTCCAGCTGGCGCTTGAAGCGCTCGCTTTCGGCCCGGGAAACGGCTTTCACCGTGTAAGCATAAGCATTGGCGTCGACTTTCATGCGGAACGCACTGGCTTCGGTCAGCGGCAGCACACGGTTGGCATAGGCTTCGGCCACGTATTTGGCCGTTTCCATTTCTTCCATGGCGCTCACCACTTTCTGGAACTCTTCGGCGACCTTTTCCGGCGGGTGGGCATCGTGGATATTGATGCGCACCACTTCAATGCCGATATTGAGGCGGTCGGCCTCTTTCTGGATCAATTCGTGGAGGTCCTGCGCGGCCTTGGCACGGCCGCTGGACATGATGTCGAAAATCGACACGCTGGCGAAATATTTCGAGGCCACCTGCTCACCGATATTTTTCAGCATCGCATCGGAATCCTCGTTGCGGAACGCATAATCAAACAATTTGTCTTTTTTGATCCGGTACTGCAGCGGGATGCTGGTGCCGATCAGCGACACCGGCACGTAGCTCGGATTGTCCGTGGGCGAAGCCACCAGATAATTCACTTCTTCGGCATAGTGCTGCTTGCCCCAGACCACGGTCTCCGGGCGGCTCTCTTTGCCCTCCTGGTCCACCATCTTGGCACCGAGGTAAATCTGCTTGATCTCGGTGCAGGAGTAAGTCACGATCTTGCCGAAAGGATACGGCAGTTTCAGGTAAAAACCGGGCTCCAGCACTTTGTCTTTGTCCACGATCTTGCCCACATTCATCCGGACCCCGACCTGATTCGGTCCCACTTCCGCGATACAGGTGAAGGCAAAGATGATAATCAGCCACACGATCAGCAGCGGAAACAGCGCCCGCTCCAGAAATGCGTAAATCCAGGTGCCGGACACCTTGAACCCGAACTGGTAGTCGAGCATATTCGCCACGTTGCGGGCCACACCGCCGGGCTCGGTGAAAAGCGCCAGTATCCGGCTTTCGAACACCGGCCGCGGCACTTCCAGCGAACGCGGACGATAAAACTCGGAAATGAAGCTGAACACCAGCTCACACCCCAGCACGATATAACTGACGAAAACAATACGGGCAAGAAGTGCATTCACATGCGGCATTTTGTAGTAATAATACAACCCGCCGATCGCGGCCAGTACCCCCACCACAAAAGCGGCGATCAGCCACGCCCCCACCGGCCGGAGCCAGCGGTAAGCCATATCCTTGGACTGCCCGATCGAAAACGCCCCGATAATCAGTGCGCATAACCCGATAAACAACGAAATCGCCACCGTATTCAGCGCGTCCACCGGCATCGGCGTCACCCCCGCCTGGCGGGCGCCCCACATCTGCCAAAACGAAAAAACCAACGCGGCGATCAGGATCAAACCGAGGGCCGCGATCACGTGCGGTGCGAATTTCTTGAAGTTCTTGAACGACCTGCCGGCGGTAAAACGCACGTCTTCATTCACATCGAAAGCGGAAATGCTCTCTTTCTTGCGTTTTTCCAGCGTCGCCTTGTCTTCTTCCTCCTGGTAGGCGCTCCGGGCCATGCTGCCGTAAACCGCCGCGGCAATCGCATACAGCGCCGCCATGGCAAACGGTACCACCATCAGTGCAAAGACGTCACTCCCGGCCCAAGCCCCGTATTTCGTGCGCACCGAAATACCCAGCCATATTACCACGACCAAACCGATCAGACTCAGAATTCCCCCGACGATGGAGAGCTTCATCAGAGTCCCCGATTTCTCGTAGTACTCGCGCAGCCTCGTGTTGTTTTCCATTGATTCCTCTATGTTATGTGTTTGTTCAATATTGGTACATTTCTATATAATATACAATAATCTGCCTAAAAACAAGTCCGTTCACGAAAAAAAACTCATCTTAGAGGCCGAATACCCCCTGTGAATAGTAAAAAATGACACCGCCTCCAAATGAAAAGTTCCATGAAAAATGGTAAAAAGTAAGTATTCCCGGATTTTTTTCGCCGAAACTTGCAATTCGCCCGGCAACCGTTTATCTTTATCGCAAAGGAACAAAGAATATGAAGTTGTTATTCAAAGAGCGCATATTTTCATGGCTGGACAGCTACGATGTGTACGACGAAAACAAGAATACCGTATTCACCGTCAAAGGCGTGCTGGCCTTCAAACACTGCTTCAAGGTGTACGACGCCAACGGGGCCGAAATCGGCATCATCCGGGAAAAAATCCTGACGTTCCTGCGGCCGCGCTTCGATTTAATCATCAACGGCGCCGAAGCGGGCAGCATCATCAAGGAAATATCTTTTCTGAAACCCAGATTCACCCTGGATTTCCACAACTGGCGCGTCCAGGGCAACTGGCTGGAGTGGAACTATCAGATCCAATCACCCGAAGGCGAGGTCGCGGTAATCAACAAACGGATCTTCAGCCTCACCGACGTTTACGAAATCGACGTCCACGACCCGAAGGACGCACTTCCGGCCCTGATGGTGGTAATCGCCATCGACGCCGTCAAATGCTCCCAAAACGATTGATATGATATAGTATTGACGGCAAAACATATTGGGGGAAAGCCATGATTGCTGATATTTACGCTGTCGGATGCCTGATTGTGTGGTTTGTGCCACTCGGATGCGTTGCGGCAATGCTGTTCATGAAAAAACAGGAAGAGGACAGAACAAAATTAGCCTCAATATCATTGTCTGTATCACTGTTTGTGTCAATCCTGCTGGCGATGAACCTTTCAAGTGATAATCCGAATTACCTCTGCGTAGTACTGGCGGTATTGACCCTGCTGCTTGCCGCTGCCGGTTCACATTCACGCCGGTTTCACATGCAAAGCAGAGCAACATTTTTTGCCCTGATCGGAACACTTGTCCTGTTCTTCTTTTTCTTTCATGTGCTTCAAGCCGGTTATCATTTCCGTGACCTCCGCTTCAGAGCACGCATGATCGGGCTTTCTTCCACCTTGAAACACGCAGCCAGGAACGATCAGAGCATTTACCCTGCCGGAAAGTTTGACGAGAATCATCCGGCATTTGCCGCCAATCCGGATTTGAAGCAACCCTGGCAATATGCGGGAACACGCCGTGACTGCTGGCACACCTGTTTCACCGGCCTTTGGTACCTGACTCCCTTGCTTCCTCCTGAATTACCTGCCGGAACACTGACCGATAATCTGGAGTTACTGCAAGAATATATTCAGAAAAATACCAAAGTCCGTTTTATCGCTTCGGCAGGTAATGGGGGCAAGCCATAAACAACAAATTGAAATCCTGCTATGTTTATAGTATTGTATGTTACTGAAACATGAGGCGGATATGCTTTCGCCATTCACGCTTATCCTGCTTATCGACAATATAATGAGATGTGAAATGAAGAAAATGCGTTTACGGAATGTGCTGGTCTCTATCGCGGTCATGTTGAATTTCACTGTGGCAGCGGTATCCTCAATGATAAAGCTATTTATCGACTACCACAATCGCCTTGTGCTTGCCGGTGAACCTCTGCCGAGTGGGACTATGTTGTTCCAAACGAGTGCGCACTGGTATTGGCTGTTCGCGCTGCTGTGCTTGATCGTATTTGTGAGCCCCCATTATCGCAAATACTTCTATCTACGCCTCTGTGTTGCGTTCGCGGCGCCGATGCTGTGGCTTCTCCTTATCCTCGTCACGATCATTCTGGTGAACTTTTTCGTCTGCGGCGTCACTGAACTTGGCTGACGATTTCCATAGGACGAATAAGACATATAGGACACATAGGAAACTTCCAATAAGCTCAAAAATCCCCTCCTATGGGTCCTATTTGTCCTATTTTCCCCGTTACCGGTGGCTCTCGAGCTTTGAGCGTGCCAGCTTATATTCACCGATGGCAATTTCCTGATTGTTGGCTTCGATTTTTCCGAATTTCTCGCGGGCATCGCGTATGTCGGTGGCTGCGCCGATTTTGCCGCAGTCGTGAAAGTAATCGTTTTCCTCTCCAATGGAAATTCGTGCAAAAACATCAAGCCCTTGATCTTCTGACTTTTTCGCGAAGACATGTACTCCGTAAAATGCCTGGCCGTATTTGCCGTCAACCCAACGCCTGGCAATCGTATCATCGGAAAACTGCTTTTTCGACACGATGCCACCGATCTTGAAACCAATGAGGGAAAACAGGCACAACACAAGAATCAGGATGACGGTCTTTTTGATTCGACCGAGGCTTTCTTTGGATATATTCTTCATCACAGCACCAATTAAAAGTCTGCGAAACCAGTAGAAATCCCTCCTATGGGTCCTATATGTCCCATAGGTCCTATTTTCCCTGAGCTTACAGCAGGCCTTCGGCTTCGTCGAATCCGAAGCGGATGTTCATGTCCTGTACGGCCTGGCCGGCGGCGCCCTTCGTCAGATTGTCGATGGTGCTGGTCAAAATGACCTTGCCGGTGTGACGGTCCATCAGGTAGCCGATCTCGCAGTAATTCGTCATGGTGACGTATTTGGTGTCGGAGAGGCGGCCGTGCGGCAGCACGCGGACGAAACGTTCGTTGCCATAGGCTTTCTGGTAGACTTCCGCGATCTTGTCGAGCGAGCAATCTGCTTCGGCGTCGAGGACGATCGTGGAATTGATGCCGCGGTTCACCGGCACCAGGTGCGGGATGAAGTTGATCGCGAGCTCACCGATTCCGGCGGCAACCGCGAGTTCCTGCTCGATTTCCGGCAGGTGGCGATGACCGGCGGCGGCATAGGCGCGCAGGCTTTCGTTGCATTCGGGGAAGAGGTACGGCAGGTCGACCTTGCGGCCGGCGCCGGACACGCCGCTCATGCTGGCGACCACGATTCCCTTCGGGGAAACCAGGCCGGCTTCGAGCAGCGGAGTAGCCGCCAAAATGACGCTCGTCGGGTAGCAGCCCGGACAGGCGATCATATCGGCGGTTTTGATCTGAGCGCGGTAACGCTCAGGAAGACCATAGACCGCCTTGGAGAGCAACTCCGGCGACGGGTGGTCTTCCTTGTAATATTCTTTGTACTTGGAAGTACTTCTAAGTCTGAAATCAGCACTGATGTCGATCACTTTGACGCCGGCTTCGAGCAGCGGAATGGCGAATTCACTGGCCAGCCCATGCGGGAGGGCCAGGAACGCGACTTCGCATTTTTCGGCAATTGCCTTGACATCGGGCGCGGAAAACGCCAGCCCGGTGCCTGAGAAACGGGGAAAAACCGTTTCCACCGGCTTGTCGGCATACTGGCGCGAGGTAATCACGCCGATCCGGCATTGCCGGTGACGAAGCAACAGACGAATGAGCTCTTCGCCGGAATAACCGGAAGCTCCAACGATTGCAGCAGTGATTCCAGACATGTTCGAATCTCCGTGATCAGCGCTTGGAGAACTGGAAGCGCTTGCGGGCGCCGGGCTGACCGGATTTCTTTCTTTCCTTGACGCGTGCATCGCGGGTCATCATACCGCTGTTTTTCAGCACGGCGCGCAGGGATTCTTCGTATTTGACCAGAGCACGGGCGATGCCGTGACGCATGGCGCCGGCCTGTCCGCAGGGACCGCCGCCCTGGATGTTGGCGAAAATGTCGAATTTGCCGACCATATCGGTCACGGCCAGCGGCTGGCTGAGGTAGCCGATCAGGGCATCGCTGCCGAAATAGACAATACCTTCTTTGCCGTTCACGGCAAGTTTGCCGGTACCCGGTTTGATCCGGACTCTGGCCACGGCACATTTACGACGCCCGGTAGCCCAAATTTCAGTAGTCTTGGTAGCCATTGCTTAACTCCTTAGAGAGATACTTTTACAGGTTTCTGGGCGGCGTGCGGATGCTCCATGCCCGGATAGACTTTGAGCTTGCGGTAGATTGCCCGGCCCAGACGGCCCTTCGGCAGCATACCCCAGACGGCTTCTTTGATCATCCGTTCCGGATTCTTTTCGCGGACGACATCGGCGGTAACAACCTTGCGGCCACTGCGGTAACCGCTGTAGCTTTCGTATTCCTTGGTGGTGTTCTTGCTGCCGGTCAGCACCGCGTTCGCGGCATTGATCACGATCACGAAGTCACCGGTATCGATATGCGGAGTAAAGGTAGGCTTGTCTTTGCCGCGGAGCGCATTGGCCACTTTGACGGCGAGCCGGCCGACGGAAGCTTCGGAGGCGTCGAACAGCACATACTTGCGCTCGATTTCCCCAACTTTCGCGAGATAGGTTTTCATTTTTCAGCTCTCAACAGTTGATTCTTGTTACTAATTAAAAGATTCTTCATCAATTACGAAACCTGTCTTTGGTCGGGATCGGGTCGACGTAGAGACAAGGACTATAAATATATTATGACAAAACCGTTTTTCAAATCGAATCGCCGTCTTTTGTTCACTTTTTTCATGAAATTGTTCCCTTTCAAGTGGAAATATCGGCGATGTGGCGCTATTTTTTGAACCGTATACTTATATTGATCGAACAGGAGTCTGATTATGCTTAGAATATTCATTGCGCTGCTTGCGGCATGCTGTCTGCTGGCCCCCATATCCTCGATTGCCGAGGAAGTCAACATCGACGAATTCCAGGGCCTGCTTTTTCACGGTTACGACGAGGATGGCCTCTTTGTCACGATCCCCGCGGACATCGGCCACGGCGTGGGCATGATCGTCGGCGCCGTGCCGGCCGCGCTGACCATGGGCGTCTTTCACATTTTCTACGCGCCGGACTACAAAACGCTGGAAGCGGGCGGGGTCACCATGCGCTGCTTCACTTATCCGCTGGGCTTCCTGGTGGGTTTGCCCTTTAAAATCCTGAAAGTCGTGTTCTGGGACGCCCCGGCCATGCTCTTCGTCGACGCCGACGAAACCAAGCTTGAGCCCTATCTGCACAGTCCACCCGAGGCCGGAACGAAAACCAAATGAATTCACGCCGCATTGTCGAAAACCTCGAACAATACTTCCTGGAACTGATCGAAGAACGCCGCTGCAACTGGTACGACCGTCTCCTGACCATGATGCTGTTCGTTTTTTCGCGCTTTTACCGGATGGCGGTGCAATTCCGCCTGTGGCTCTACAGTAAACGGTTGTACCGCAACCGCGCCATCGGCTGCCTGGTGGTCAGCATCGGCAACCTCAGCTGCGGCGGCACCGGCAAAACCCCCGTCGTTGAAGTTTTCGCCAAAACGCTCCATCAGAAGGGCCGCAAGGTCGCCGTGCTCAGCCGCGGCTACCGCAGCAAACAGCGCTCGCTGTGGTTCAAGCTCACCCACATGTTCGGCAAAAAGAAACTGGAGACCCCGATCAAAGTCGTTTCGGACGGCACCAACGTGTTGCTGGACTCCACCTACGCGGGCGATGAACCGTACATGCTCGCCTCGAACTTGAGCGGCGTTTCGGTGCTGGTGGACAAGGACCGCGTTCGCCTCGGCCTCTACGCCATCGAACACTTCGGCACCGACACGCTGATCCTGGACGACGGCTTCCAGTACCTCGACCTGATGTCCCATATCAATATTATGCTGGTCGACTCCACCGACCCCTTCGGCAACCACCACGTACTGCCGCGCGGCCTGCTCCGCGAACCGGTCAAGAACATCCGCCGAGCCGACTATATCTTCCTGACCAAATCCAACGGCGGCAACCATCTGCGCCACCTCAAACAATTCATTCGCCGCCACAACCGCCGCGCGGAAATCATCGAATGCTGTCACAAACCCAAATATCTGGAACAGGTTTTCAACCGCGGCAGCCAGTTGCCACTGGATGAGCTGAAAGGCAAAAAAGTCGCCGCCATTTCCGCCATCGCCAAGCCCGAGGGCTTTGAGAAATTCCTGCGCGACTTCGGCGCGGAAATCGTCGCCACGCAGCGTTACGCCGACCATCACCGTTTCTCGACCGAAGAACTGGTGAACTTCGTGGCGCTCGCCCGCGAAAAGGGCGCCGAAATGATCCTCACCACCGAAAAAGACGCCGTTCGCATGCCCAATGTCCAGATCGGCGACCCCGAATTTTTCTTTCTCCGAATCGAAATCGATATCCTCAGCGGACAGGAAAACTTCGATCAGTGTATTTCCAGAATCTGCTTCCTTTGACGGGAACAATGCGAGGAACTCCGCGTTCCTCGCGCTCCAGCGGCAGATCGACTGATCTGCACTGAACGGATGCTGCGCATCCGGCAGAGTCCAGAGGCGGCAGCCATCTGGCGCGAGTCGGAAACTCGCGGATTTCCCTTTTAAAGATACTTCGCAGCGGCTCGTAGCCGCACGCGGTCCAGCGCGCGGATAGCGCTGGTCGCCCACCGGGCGAAACTTGCACATGGCGCTAAATAATTATTTTTTTCTGCAATTCATCTTGCTTTGCATCGCTTTTGCTGCATATTGAAGGAGTGCATTAAACCCGGAGGTGAAGATATGAATGTAGTGATTCTCAATGGCAGCCCGCGCCGGAACGGCAATACGGTCCACGCCCTGAACGCGGTCAAAGCCGGGCTCGAAGGCTGCCATACGGTCGAAACCATCAATGCGATCGATTTGAAGCTCAGGGGTTGTATCGCCTGCGAGGCCTGTTCTAAAAACGGCGGCAACTGCGTGCTGCCGGATGGCGGCGCCGAATTCATGAACAAAATCGCCGCGGCCGACCTGATCGTTTTCGGCTCCCCGGTCTACTGGTGGGGCATTTCCGCCCAGCTCAAACTGGCGCTGGACAAATTTTATTCGAAAAACGATGAATTTCACCGTGTCAAGAAGAAAATCGGCATCATCTCAGTGGGCGGCGCCGAACTGGACGATCCGGAGTACCGGCTGATTTCCGAGCAATTCCACAATATTGCGGATTTCCTGGGCTGGGAAGTCGTGATCGACGAGAAATTCATGGCCTCCGACGCGGGCGATCTGGCCAAGGATCAAACAGCACTCAAGGCATTGACCGCGATCGGTCAAAGTCTTTAAAAAAATAATCAAGGGAGGTATTCACATGAAAAATTTAATGGTCCTTATTCTCGGCGGATTTCTCTGCGCGGAACTTTTCGCGGGGGAACTGGAAATCGTCAAAGCGGTTTACGGCGCGGGCGATCAAGTCAATGACGTAACGGCCATTTTCAAGGAAAAGGCGCAGGGGCTGACCGGCGTATTTTACGTCTTCACCCCCCTTAATCAGACTTTCGGCGCAGACCCGGCACCCGGCAAACAGAAAAACCTGACCATCACCTACAAAGACGGTGGAGCGGAAAAGACCGCCGTCATCAAGGAGAAAGCCAGAGGGGTGATTCTGGGCGGCGCGGAAACAGCTCAGGAATTCAAGGTTCTCAAGGCATTTTACGGCAACGGCGCCCAATGGAAAGACGTCACGGACAAAGTGAACGAGGCCATCGCCAGCAAGAGCGAACTGGGTGTGAACAACACCACGCTCGGCCCGGACCCGGCCCCGAAAAAACCGAAAGAACTCCTGGTCATCTACACCGTCGGCAACGAAATCAAATTTCTCTCGCTCGCCGAGCGCAAGCAGCTGGCCCCGGACGCCTTCACCGCCAAATAACGTTTTCACTTTGCCGCGTCCAATATTGCCAGGTCAGGTGGAGCCATATCGGCGGAAACTGCTGTCATTTCATACAATGCGGTGAGTTTTTCATAAAAAGCCATATTGAACATACTCAACGCATGGTTTCCGAAGTTTTCACGTAACAGCAGATCCCTTGCCTGGCTGTATTTTATTATTTGCTGCGCTACATTCTTTTTCGCGGCCGCAGATATGCCCGGCTGCCGCAAGGCTTTGCGAGCTCTTATGACACCAAGCTGTGCCGCGGTCCATTCGTATCCCACTTGAACAAACGCCACCCTCTCCTCATATGGGTGAAGGCCCTTGACCAGTCCGGCGGCTTCAGTCAGGGCGTCGTTTGCGGCAGCCATGCATTCCGGGGTATATACTTGATCGGTGAAGTAACCGGCCCCTTTGCCTCGGCCGGTATCATGATACAGCTCATAACGCTTGCCCGCCCCCTCAAACACTTCATAGTACCGGCGCATGCTTGCAGCGGCCGGACCAAACGCGCGGAGAGTATAGTCATTGATCAAATCATTCACATCCGCCCGCGGATTCCAGGCAAGTTGCGCCAACAGATAATACTGGATGCCCTGCGCGGCAAAATCCAATGGCAAGGTATCAATATCCATACCGATCATATGATTGTCCGCCAAAGTACGGATATGCTCCGCCGAACGCTGCATGTAAATATAAGGGAAACCCCAGTTCAGCCAGTAAAGGTTCGGACGCCAAATGATCCGGCGGCATTTTCCGGCCCAGCCTTTCCATTCGCGTAAATGCTCCTGCTGGGCATCTGGCGAAATATTTTCGGTTAAACTCCCCAGTCCGACATATCCGACCACGATATTATCGTCCAGCCGGGTGCGGACCGGCGGCGTCCGGCATGCATGATAGGCCCATACGCCGATGCTGATATCCCGGTCCGGATGCCTTTGCCGCAGCTTCGCCATAATCCGGTTCCAGAATTTCGCATAACGGTCCGTCAGAAATACATACTCCATGCGTATATAATCGCCTTCCTCCTCCAGCGCGGCTACCGCCAGATTCATTTCATCCACCTTCATTTCCCGCCGAAGCCAGGCGAAAGTCAATTTCGGAGCGTCCGGTTCATCCATCGCCAGACATCCCGGACACATGCAATAACCACCGCCATCGTTGGGGGAAGCGGACAATATTGCCGGTTGTTTTTTATCGGGCGGCAGCCTTCTCTCCAAATCCTGAACGACCTGTTCCAGCACGGCGGGATTGGATACGCACAATTTGGCAAACCTCGGGATGGGCACGGTGCGGGTACCGTCGGGGCGCATGGCAAAATACTCCGGATGGGTCTTGCCGAAGCGCGTCCACCAGTCAGTGAAGGCGTGTCCGCCCGCCATGGAGAAACTGCCGGATGCCGGACGGTCATACGAGGCTTGCCCCGCCCGCTGGAAATGAAGCCATTGCAAAACCTCCTGCGCTGATTTCGCCTGTTTCTCCTGCCAGTTATCCATAATCGGCGTTCTGCCGCGCTGGAAATATTCGGCCAGGTGTTTGCTGTTCGGCAGCCGCAATGCCCTTTGCTTGATTGCCGGTGCATTGCGGACAAGTGTTTCCGGCAATTCGATGGTTTCCCGGCGGATAATGTCCGTACCAAGTTCCCCCGGCCATAACCAGCGCACCCGCAAATAATCCTGGATAAAGATATAAACTGCTGAAACTGTACCGGATTCCATCAAACGGCCCTGCCGAATGACATCTTTTCCGGCCAGCACAATATCCCCCGGCGCTTTCACCATGATCAGATATTCTTCATCCTCGCGCCAGTTCAAATCGGCTTCAGGTACATCAAGGTCCGGATGTTTTCCCACCCAGATCGCGGCAATGCCCGCCGCGCGCCCCGGCCGGTCGACGACCGCCACTTCCGCATCGGATATCCGCTGTATATAGAAACGGAGGGCTGCGGCGGCTTCTTTTATTTCGGCAGGCGCGTCCGGTGAGACAATGATTTCCGAACGCGCCGTATGATTTCCGGTCAGTATAACACTTTCCGCCGCAACACTCAGGAGGAAGGCAAGAACAACCGCAAAAGATAAGATGAATTTCATATTCGCGAGTACCTCAGTCAATGGTTCCGGCGTAAGTTTGTCTGCTCATTTGTGTGGTGACATTGGAAAGCAGATACCAGTGTACCATGACCGTTCCGCGCGATACCGAGCGAGTGGCCTCAATCAGCCGGACGCTGTCCGCCGATTCCACATGGCCGTCGATGAATAGAATATTCGCCCTGCCACTGCCATGCCGCAAATGTACGGCGGCGGTAGAGCTGGACATGTCGAACCCGGAGATTTGCAGTCCGTCGTTGCGTACGGTATCGAATAGATAAGGATAATCACTCGGTTTCTTCATTTTGGCGGTATTGGTCATTTTCACCGAGCCATTAATGACCACATAATGCGGGGCATCTATCCATGCGGAGCCCAAACCATAACATCCGTATGTCCAATAACGGCGGATATTGTCGTTTATATTCCAGGTATAAGGGGATTGGGAAGGGCAGAGCTGAGCATTCGAGTCGCCCATATTGCTGTGTTTCGCCAACGCGGTAACAGCGCCCTGGTCCTGCGGATCCAGCAGGGCATTCGGCAGCCACGGGTTGAAATCATTCAAATAAGAAGCACCGGCAACAGCAAATTGCTTCAAGTTGCTCATGCATTTTATGGTTTTCGACTTTTCCCGCGTCTTGTTCAACGCCGGCAACAACAGCGATGCCAATATTGCTATAATAGCTATTACTACCAGAAGTTCGATAAGTGTAAAAATTTTTCTCATGGCACGGTTCTCCTTGAATTTATATTTCTATGATTGTTTCAGTCCATTGGGGATAATCGTCCCGGTTTTCAGCCTGAGTTCTCAAATGTAAAATCGGATTCTGGAAAATTTCGCACGGCTCATCGGTCAACGCATGCCGGATCAATAAATCGGACATCTCTTTCTGGTCATATGAGACAGAAGTAACCGGAAGCGGAAAGTTAAGAACGCAAGCCTTGTTGTTATCGAAGCCGCTGAGCATGATATGACGCCATTTCTCATTGCCCTGTTTAAGCAGATAACGTCCGCCGCTCACTGCCATAATGTCGGTCATATAGCAGAGCGCCCCGATATTCGGCTCCCTTTCCAGCAGTTGCCGGGTCGCCTCGCTGCCAATCGCATAAGCGGCATGCTCGTAATCACTTTCCGCAAAAACAATATCTTCCGCACAAAATACAAAACGGTCGATGATCTGCTCCGAACTAAGCTCAGGAAATATGTTCCGCAGTGCATGGATCCGCTCATTTGCCTCGTTTGCTTCGCTGCGATGACAGATCAATCTGAAGTTCTCCCCGACCACCGATATCCGGTGCCGGAAAATCGCTTCCGCACCACGAATAACGTCCCTTGCCGCCCAACGCTTGAACCCCCGGCTCGTACTGATAAACGATATCTTGTAGCTCTCCAGTTCAGCGGCAATTTCCGTATGCCCGAAGGGACAACCCAGAAAAACAAAATGCTCAACCCCGCGTTGAATCAGCGTCCTGACATTCTCCAGATTCCTGGCCGGGTCATCGGTAAATGTATCACAATAAGCCGAGTAGCCGACCTCATTGAAACCGGAAATCAACAGCATGATCAGTTTCAGGATGTTCTCGTCATAATTCATTTTCGGCATGGAATTCATAATGGCTACAGTCTTGGTCTTTTTCCCCCTCAACTGCAACGCCGCATAATTCGGTTTGAAGCCGAGTTCGCGGGCAATCCGCTTGATTTCCTCGCGTTTCCCGGCGGAAATGCGGCAAGCGGTACTATCGCTCAACGCCCGGGACACCACTTGAAGCGAAACATTGGCCTGTACGGCTATATCTTTCATTGTTATCCGCATGGATAATCCTTTCCGAAAATTAATTTGATATCAACGTTTACACCATATCAATATTATATCGGATTCAGGCAAAATGTCAATAGCCGGAAAATAAAAAAAATCAAAAATACCGAGCCCGCCGGAAACCTGCGCCAAATAAAACGTCTCCGGCAGAGTCCAGAGGCGGCAGCCATCTGGCGCGAGTCGGAAACTCGCGGATCCCCTTTTAAAGTACCGAGGTGCAGGCCAATACGGCCTGTCGCGGAGAGCGCGAGAGGGCGCGCAGCCGCTCTCGCATTCATTCTCCCTCTGCGAAAGATCAATCGGTGCGGGGGCCATAGTGGATATTGCACAGACGCAGGGCGGGCGGCGGCAATGCTTCGCCGGCGAGGAATGCGCGGACTAAGGCGTTGGCTTGGTTTATGTCGCCGCGTTCGACCCAGTAGATGTTGAGACCTTCGCGTTCCATTTTGCGGAACCAGATGTCCTGGCGCTTGGCGAATTGACGGATTTTGGCCAATAGCGTGTCGCGCATGGTTTTGCGGTCGAGCTGTCCTTGCAGGAACTGCGCCACCATACGGTATTCGAGGCCGAAAAATTCCAGCCGTTCCCAGCTGGCGCCTTGCTCGTGGAGGCGGCGGATCTCGTCGATCATGCCGGAGTCAAGGCGCTGGTCGAGGCGTTTTTCGATGCGCTGGTGGATTTCGCTGCGTGGATAATACACGCCGAGCACCAGCGGCTCGAAGGGCGGAAACGACGGAATTTGCACTTCATCCGCGGACGATTTTTCCAGCCGCCGCAGCAGCCGTTCGCTGTTGCTGCGCTCCGCGGCGGAGAGTGACGCAAACACGGCGGGATCGAGACGCTTCGCCAGCTCTTCGACCGGCAGTTTGCGCAGCTCGTCGCGCTCCTCAAAATCGGGCTTGACGCCCCGCAGTTCATAGCGCCGCAGGATCGCGTCCAGATACAGTGCGGTGCCGCCGCAGAAAATCGGCAGTTTGCCGCGCCGGAGAATATCCCGGAAGGCGGCGGAAGCTTCTTCCAGAAAACGTTTCAGGTGATAGATTTCGGAGGGATCCGCGACGTCGATCAAATGATATGGAATGTCGCCGTATTCCTCCAGGTCCTTGCCGGTGCCGATGTCCATGCCGCGAAAAACCTGCCGCGAATCGACGCTGATGATCTCGCCGTTGAATTGCCGGGCCAGTTTCACGGCCAGCGCGGTTTTGCCGCTCGCGGTGGGACCGGTGATGATGATTCCTTTGTCAAATTTGTCCATAATGCCAAAAAAGCTGTCGAAAAAGTTTTACTTTTGGATACAACGTGTTATATTATGTGATTAAGTTTTGTATAATAATTAAGTTACAGCGGAAAAATGGAAAAGCAACGTACGTTAAAGAAAACTGCGGTACTTTCGGGCATCGCCCTGCATACCGGAGTCCGGGCAACCCTGAAAATCAATCCGGCACCGGCGAACCACGGCATCATCTTCCGCCGCGTCGACCTGGCGGATAAGCCGATGATTCCGGCGCTCGCCACCAATGTGGTCGACGTCCGCCGCGGCACCACCATCGCTGTCGGCAAAGGCGCAGTCAGTACCGTCGAGCATATCATGGCTTCGCTGCACGCGTGCTGCGTGGACAACGCCGTGGTGGACATGGACGGACCCGAACCGCCGATCGCCGATGGCGGCGCCCTGCCCTACATGGAAGTGATCCTGGAGGCCGGTTTCGAGGAACAGGACGCCGAGGCTCAATACTGGACCGCCTCGGAAATGCTGTACGTGGAGCGCGGCGAAACCCGGCTGGTTATCACGCCGTGCGAGGAATTCCGCATCAACTGCCTCACGTCGTTCAAAGGCGTGCCGAACGATCCGCAGTATCTCTCGCTGGTGGTCAATCAGGAGAGTTTCCTGAAGGAGCTGGCGCCGGCGCGGACGTTTGTCAACTATTCGGACTTGAAAGTACTTTTTGAAATGGGATTGTGCAAGGGGGGAAGCCTCGACAATTCGGCTATTATCCATAACGGAGCGATCATCTGCAAGGAAGATTTGCGGTTCATCGACGAAATCGTCCGCCACAAGATGCTGGATATCGTCGGGGACCTTTTCCTGTGCGGGAAGCGGGTCAAGGCCAACGTCATCGCCATCAAACCCGGCCACCCGAGCAACGTGGAAATGGCCAAAGCCATGATCGAACAAGCAAACAAAAAACAGGGGTAAAATAATATGGAAACTGGTAAAATCCTGGGCATTGCCGACATCAAGAAAATTCTGCCGTTCCGCAATCCGTTGCTGATGCTGGATCGCGTGCAGGTGGAAAGCGAAACCAAACTCACCGGAATGAAAAATCTCTCCACCAACGAAGGATTTTTCCAGGGGCACTTCCCCAATCACCAGATCATGCCCGGCGTACTGCAGGTCGAAGCCATGAAGCAGCTCGCCCAGCTCGCCGTGACCGACAAACTCGATCCGCAGCGCAGCAGCGAGATCTATATGAAGCGCGTGGAAAAAGTCAAATTCCGCAAGCCGAACAACCCCGGCGACCGCATCAAAATTGAAATCGAAGTCAATGAAATCGCCAACGGCGAAGCCAAAGTCACCGGCAAAGTCAGCAATAAATCCGGCGTGACCTGCCAGGCCATCCTGACGCTGGCCGTGCGCCCCGCCGCGCTGCCCACCGAAATGCCGGAGCTCTGGACCGAATACGACAAAGACGCCAACACCGCGCAGGACGTCCACGGCATCATGAAATACATGCCGCACCGTTACCCGTTCCTGTTCATCGACCACATCGCGAGCAGCGAAGGCTCCCGCGTGGTCTCGATCAAAAATATCACCGCCAATGAACCGGTCTTCCAGGGCTATGTGAATGACGACCGCATGACGCTGCCGGAGTCCTATCTCTGCGAAATCGCCGCGCAAGCCGGTTGCGCCTGCATGCTGGCCCGTCCGGAGAACCAGAACAAGCTCGGCTTCTTCATGGCGATCGACGAAGCGGAAAGCCTCGCCCCGGTCCTTCCCGGCGACCAGGTCATCTGCGATGCCATACTGCCGGATACCGAGAAATCCCGCTTCGGCAAGTCCTCCACCGTCATGCGCGTGGGCAACAAAGACGTGTTCAAAATCACGCTGACCTTCGCCCTCGTCGACCCGGCGGAATAACAGCGGCACAACGCGGCAAATCTAAACTTTTTTGCATTTTCGCGGAATGTGGATTATATTCTCCTCCATCAACCAAGAAGGAGGAGAATTATGTCCAACATCAAAATTGCCGTCGTCTATTACTCGAAGTACGGCCATACCAAAGTGCAGGCGGAAGCCGTCCGCGACGGCGTGGCCTCGGCCGAGGGCGTCGAGGTCCTGTTCCTGACCACCGAAGAAGCTATGGCCAATATCGACAGCCTCGACAGCTGCCACGCCATGATCTTCGGCACTCCCACCTACATGGGCAACATGTCCGCCGAAATGAAGAAATTCATCGAAGCGAGCGTGGTCAAATGGGGCAAACAGGTCTGGCAGAATAAAATCGCCGGCGGCTTCACCAATTCCAGTAATTTCTTCGGCGACAAATTCAATGCGCTGATGGGTCTGATGACCTTCGCCATGCAGCAGGGAATGATCTGGGTCGGCGTCGGCGACCTCTGCGCCTCCAACGACCACGCATCAATGAAAAGCAACGAGGGCCCCGGTGCAAACGCCATCAACCGCGTTTCCGCCTCGATCGGCCCGATCGCGTGCAGTTTCGAAGTCAAAGCACCGGAAGCCCCGGGCGCGGGCGATCTCGAAACCGCCCGGAACTACGGCCGCCGCGTGGCCGAAGTCGCCAAACGCTTCAACAAATAACCCGCCGCGCCGTGGAAATCGAAACCACGGAATTTCTTGCCGGACTTGTCCGATCTGTCCGGCAGGAAAATCTCTGAATTTTTCCCCTCGCCGCTGAAATCAATATCATTGTTTTCATGTAAACAACAGATGCTTTACAGAAACAGAATTATTACTCATCCTGCAATGCGAAATAGCTTCAACCACAGGGAGAATGATTTTTTCGCATTTTTACAAAACCAGGGGATTGACAAATCCGAAAATCCTTGTATAATTATATGTAAACGAAGAAATCATTCGCATGTTTACATGAAAACAAAACAATAAACGAGGGAAAAATGAAAAAGTTATTTTTCAATCAGGGAAAAGAAGATCAGGCGGCAAATATTCGTATGGGAAAGGTGCGTTTTTTCACACTCATTGAACTCCTGGTCGTGATCGCGATCATCGCCATCCTGGCGGCCATGCTGCTGCCGGCACTGCAGAAAGCAAGAACAAAGGCCACATCGACCAGATGCGTTTCGCGGCAAAAGCAAATGGGTATCGCTTTCATGCAGTATTCGGATGACTACGATGGATGGATCAGACATAGCTACAATGTAAGTGGAAGCTCTGTCAGCTGGTATAGCTGGACGGCTCCGTTCAGCCGTTATATGGCTCATTCTCAGGAGAGCTGGGAAAAAGTGTTCCGCACGTGCCCCGCCTACCCTGGTTTGAGCAATGCATTGTATGCGATGAATAATAATTTAAACATCAAACGTGAAAAAGTAAGAAAACCGTCTGAGGTCATGACTATTACCGATTTTGACAACAACTTGAAGTCCGGCAGTTACTCGGACGCAAGATTTGAATCCGTTGCGATTGGCACCTGGCATTCCGGCGGTTCGAATATTCTCTTTGTCGACGGGCATGTTTCCTGGTACATCCAGCCTTGGATTCTGGCCAACAAAGATAATTTGTGCAAAAATAATCTGTAAGCGATTAGCCTTTGAGCATATTCTCTGATGAATTTGTCAGAAGGCAGATTGATTATTGTAGTAGTATGGTTATGTTATGTAGATTAAATCGGAGTTGAAATACAATGGGTGTCACAATCAAAGATATTGCCAGAATCGCCGGAGTTTCAACCGCGACCGTGTCGCGCGTGATGAACAACAGCGGATTCGTCCAGGAAGACACCCGTACGCTGATTAACCGGGTCATGGAGGAACAAAGCTACGTCCCCCAGGAATCAAGGCGCAAAAGAATCCTGAACCGGAAGAAACCGGGCGCACAGGAATCCCCCCGCTTCGCCATGGTCTGGTCGGGCGGGCTCTCCGCCTCGATGGGCAATACGGCGCAGGAAATCATGCACGGCCTTTCGGAAGCGGCAAGCGGCATCGGCGCTTCGATCAATATCGAATTCGTGCCGAAAACCGGCGAAATCACCAATTTCTGGGAACCGAAAAAGATCGATGGTTTCTTCCTCAACGGCACCTTCCCCGATGCGTTCCTGGATCGCATAAAGCATATTCCGGTCATCTGGCTGCTTCAATCCGGCTCCCATGAATGGGGCGACCGTGTTCAGCCGGACCATTCCCAGGCGGCTTTGATGTCGTGCCAGTATCTCATCGCCAAAGGCTGCAGAAACCTTTGCTGCATCAGCTGCCGGAATTATGATGAATTCAACCGTTACTGGAAAACCCGCGAACAGGCCTTCCGCAATGCCGCGGAAATCAGCCGCGTAAATTGCGAAGTCATTTACATGGATTGTATGGACCACGTCAACCTGCCGATGGATATCCAGAAAAAAGTCGCGCAGGATGCCGTCATGCAGATAAAAAGCCTGAAAAACCGTCCGGACGGCATCTTCGTAGCCAACGCACTGGGCTGGCCGCTTTATTCAGAACTGATGGCCAACGGCTTCATTCCCTCGCAGAACATCGAAATGGTGGCCGGCGACAAGGAAGTATTCGGCAGTTATTGCAACCCGGAACCGGTGCGGATCGATATCGGTACCCAAAGCATCGGCCGGGTCGCCATGGATTCGATGATCTGGCGGCTCCGGCACCCCGGCACGGTCCAGCTCACCCACATGCTGAAACCCTCGCTGATTATCCCGGGCAACGCCCCGGCGGACACCCCACATATTTGACGAATTGCCGGTAAAAGCTGGATATGGTCGCATACCCGCAGCGCTCGGCGACCACGTCCGGCGGCCGCCATGGCGATCCGAAGCCGAACTCGCCACGCGAACGTTGACCATATACCAGAAAATACATTAACAAGCGAATACGAGAGACTTACGCAGTGCATTCTGACTATATTATGGGGGATATGCGCATTTTTCTTAGCCGAAGAAGTAAATTTTCCCGGAATTACTTGCTTCTGCCGGACTTTGTGATATATTATATATAGTGTTCATATTTGAATTTGGGGATGTACCGGATTCGACTGAATATGTTTTGCGTCAGCTGCATGCCGAGGATGATCGTTGGCCTCGTAAATCATCGATTAAACAAATAACTGCGAACGAAGAGTACGCACTGGCCGCTTAATTGCCGACCACGTCTTTACCCTGACGGGTGCTAAGGGATAAAGGCGTCAACTAGCGCCCTGGCAGGAAAACTCCGCTTTTCGGTTTTCCGGCAAGACAACAGAGAAGCTAGTCCGAAAGCAAGCCCTGTTCATCGGCCCCGCGGACGGACGAAAAGCAATCAAAGGTGAAACAAGCATGTAGACGTTGCCGTTTGGCTATTCAACACGGGGGTTCAACTCCCCCCATCTCCACCATTTTTCAACCTCAAAAAGAATCAAAAGGTACCATTCAGTACCATTTGAGGCTTTCATTTGCCGAAAACGCGGCTATATTGGCTAATCCGGCACCTTTACCAAAGGAGCAGCAATTATGCCAAGAAAACCAATCAAACTCGACATCGGGGCCATCTATCAGAAAGAAGATGGCGGTATCTACTATTTCCGTTACCAGGTCAACGGCGAACGGAAAGCCATCAGCCTGAAAACGAAGAACCAGATAGAAGCGATTAAAGCATAATCGACTTCATTAAAATTCACTTTGTGAAACTCGCTTCCCCCTGGATCTTGTCAAATCCAGTTTCACGAATTGCCAAAAAAGCATGAAAAAAGGAGGGGGGTGAGTGAATTTTCCAGGATTTTTTGTTTTTCGGCAGATCGACGGCCTAGGCTATGTATTCAGGGGGCAAAATCGGCCATTGCGTGCAAAATACGGCGACTTAAGGGAAAACATTGCGGCGCCAGATTCGTCATGCACATATCGCACGCCTATGATCTAACCCCACCGGAATCAACTTTATTGGATGCATTACATGAACAAATAGCCAACCTCGATCCTGATGAACGTCGTAAACTATTACAGACATATTCTTGCTAAGGTTGGCTATTGTTACATTTCAAGTAATTCTTCTTCGTTACTTATTTCTTCAGCCTCGATAGGTTCCAATTCAATATGCTTAATTCTCATGTTATTTGCGTGTATAAAATCAATTACCATCTTTGCCGTTGGCTGATGTTTTCCTTTTAACATTCTACTAATGGATGGTTGTTTTTTATTCATTCGCTGTGCAATTTCAGTTTGTGACAAGCCAGATATTCTTTGAGCTTCCAACATTGCATCCAATAAAGCGAATTCTTCTTCTTTCTCTTCATAATATTTTTTAAATTCTTCATTTTTCATTGATTCCTTTATTTCTTCATCAATGTCAAATGCTTGCAAATTCATTTCATTTTCTTTATTCAAATACTCCTTCGTATTATCCTGTTTCATTTTATTACCATAAATTAAATTCAATATTTCAATACACCTTGTTGATATGGACTTATATATAACCTCAATATACTTAAAATTGTCAACATATCAATACAAATTTAAACCTTAATCAATAAGCTTTTGCAATTAATCTCCTTTTTAAATTTATATATAAAAAAGGGACATTTTTATTCCCTTTTTATCTTCTTTCTAGAAGATAATGCATTGACTGCCTTATCTTTGCCAGAGGCAAGAACAGCTTTTTCCTTTATTGATTGCTTAGCCTTTCTTGCTCTTTTCCTTACTTCCTTCGCGACATCATTGGGGGTTTTGTTACCCTGCTTGCGACATGTATGTAGTAATATAAATGATCCTTTAACAAATATATAGAATACGCGCCACCAGCCAGCATTGCCATTGGCAGTTATTTCACAAATACTGCCTTCCCAAACTTTTGTTTTCCCTGGAATAATAACAGGACCGTATTTATCCAAAAGTTTAAGAATTTTTGAATATTCTGCCCTTACATCCTCCGGAAACTCTTGAATGTTCCTTCTTACTGTTTCATTAAAATGATTAAAAAAATAGTTAGCCATTGCAGGCTCCTTCATTTTTGCGACCTACTATTTGCCAGGGGGACTTGGCAAACTCATAAAGTCATTTTTTTTTGCATTGTGCATACGGGACCTCCTTCTGTGTTTAGTTGATAATCATCATTATAACATATTTGTTATGAAATGTCAATAGCAGAACTAAAAAAATATATTAATTTTACTATATTATTCTATATTCAATGAAATCGCCCAAAGTGATCTTGCCATGTCCTATCTTTTTTGATGGTTTCCGGGCCGCATTTTCCATGCTTGCTGCGCTCATAAGCAGGGGACCGGTCCCAGGGCATGGGGACAATCGCAAATATCATTAAACTGGTTCGGACGTCCAGGAACATACCACCTGCAGCCGTCCGGACCACCACACTGTTTTACCTTAGTCGTATGCATTTTTAGATTTTCAGCTTCAAACACTCGGGTTCAACTCCCCCCCTCTCCACCAATTTTAAGCTCACCGGCGTTGCGGGGTTCCTCGCATTTTCCTCAAGGGGTGTCGTCACTTTCGGGGAGCAATTCCGCTTCGAAGACATCCTCAAGCAGCTTGGCGGATTCGTTGGCGGGGAGCTCTTGAACGTTGCGCAGTTTGCGCTGAATGGCGCGGGTGCGTATCCCGGCATTGCTGATTTCGTTGGCGGCCTGTTCGAGTTTCTTCTGGGTCTTTTCCAGCACGTCGCCGAATTTGCCGAACTCGGTTTTGATGGCGCCGAGCACGCTCCAGACTTCGCTCGAACGCTTCTCAATGGCCAACGTCCGGAATCCCATTTGAAGGCTGTTCAGGAACGCCATTAAATTGGCCGGGCCGACCACGGCGATTTTGAAGTCGCGGTTCAGGGTTTCAAAGAGAGTCCCACGGCGCAGAATTTCCGCGTACAGGTTCTCGGTCGGCACAAACATGATGGCGAAATCGGTGGTATGGGGCGGAACGATGTATTTGTCATGGATCTCGCGCGCACTCTTTTTCACGGCAGTTTCAAATGCCCGTTGGGTGCTCTCCAGATCGCTGCTCTGGTTCTCATAAGCCTCAATCATGCGCTGGTAATCCTCCATCGGGAACTTGGAGTCGATCGGCAAATAGAGCGGCTTGTCGTCATTCGTCCGCCCCGGCATTTTCACGCAGAATTCAACGCGTTCGGAGCCATCCGGCCGTACCGCCACGTTCGTATCGTACTGATCCGGCGAGAGGCACTGTTCGAGGATGTTGGCGAGCTGGATTTCGCCGAGGTTGCCGCGGGTCTTGACGTTGGTCAGGACCTTTTTCAAATCGCCGACGCCGGTCGCCAGCGACTGCATTTCGCCGAGCCCTTTGTGCACCTGGTCGAGCCGTTCGCTGATCAGTTTGAAGGATTCGTTGAAGCGCTTCTCGACCGATTCGCGCAGTTTTTCGTCGACCACCTGGCGCATTTCGTCGAGCTTCTTGCGGTTGTCTTCCTGCATGGATTTCAGGTTTTTGTCGATGGTCTCGCGAATTTGTTCGAGTCCGGCAGCGGTGGCGCGCTGAAACGTATCGAGCTGCTTCTGCTGGCTGTCGCCCATCAGTTTGATGGTCTCGCGAATCTGTTCGAAGCCGGTGCCGGCGGTTTTTTGAAAGGCCCCGAGCTGCTGCTGCTGGCTGTCGCCCAGCAATTTAAATGAATTCATCAGTTCGAGGCGGTTTTCGCGCAGTGAACTGTTCAGCTCCTCACGATTGCGGGCGGTTTCGTCGCGCAATGCCCGCTCGATTTCGTCGCGGTTTTCGCGCAACAGGGCGTTCAGTTCCTCTCCGCCGCGCGGACGGAAAACGATCTGCAAAGCGATCACCACCACCAGCAAAATTATTGTTATGATCAGCAAAATTTCCATAAGGGCATATACTCTTTCGGACTTGTCGGACGAGTCGGACAAAAACTTCCGTGGTTAAAAATTCTCAGTTCCAATATACATTTTCCGACAGATATTGCAAACCGGGTGCTTTATTTTTTGCCGCCGCGAATTACATTATACGAAAACCAAGGAGCGAACCATGCTGAAACCCAGTCCCGATCTGATCGCACGTCACCTCGAAACCCTGGTCGACAAAATCGGCATCCGCCTGGCCGGGTCCGACGCCGAAAAAGCCGCCGGGCAATACGCCGCCCAGGAATTTCACAAGCACGGCGCCGAGCCCGATATGGAGACCTTTCCGGTGCGTCAGCGCATGATTGAATCGGAGGAACTTGAGATCAAAACCGGCACACAGAAGTCCGTGTTTCCGTGTTCGCTGCTGGGGGCCTCGCCGGTGCCGGAAAAAGCCGCGGCCGCGCCGCTGGTGTTCTTTTACGGCGAGGTGGATTATCAACGCAAAGACTTGTCGTTCCTGAAGGACAAAGCGGTCGTGCATATCGGTTGCCATATCAAATCGCGCGAGAATTACCGCCGGCTGATCGCCGCCAAACCGGCGTTTCTGATCTTCACCGACATCCGTTATCCGGGGGGCACCCCCACCGCCGACGGCCTGTTCCCGTCCTATGTGCAGGATATCGGGGCGGTGCCGAGCGTGTGCGTGGCGTATCACGACGCCTGGAACTGGCTCAAGGAGAGCGCCGCCACCGCGAAACTGATCATCAAGGGCAAAGTACAGCCGGGGGTCTCGCTCAACGCCATCGGCAACGTGCCGGGGAGCGATCCCGAAGCAGGCATCATTTTCACCGGCAGCCACCTCGATTCGCAGGCGTCCACGCCCGGGGCGGACGACAACGCCTCCGGCGTAGCGTTCCAGCTGGAGCTCGCCCGCGTGCTGGCTCCGTTGAAACTCAAGCATACGGTGCGCCATATTGCGTTCGGGGCCGAAGAGCAACTCTCGGTCGGCAGCGCGTCTTACGTGCGCAAGCACCGCGTGGAAATCGAGAAATACGGCAGATTCATGTTCAATGCCGACAGCTGCGGGTCGCGCCTCGGCTGGACCGCAGTCAATTACAACGGTCCGAAAAACATCGAAACGCTGCTCGCGCCGGAGCTGCAGAAGCTTGATCTGTACGCCAATTACACCACCGATGCCATCCCGTTTACCGACCAGTTTCCGTTTGTGATGTGCGGTGTGCCGGGGCTGTGGCTCTACCGTCCGAACTGCGCCTCGGGCCAATGGTACCACCACCGCGCCGAGAACAACCTCGAGGTGATCTCGCCGGAAATCCTCGCGTCCTACGTGGAAGCCGCGGCCAACTTCATCGTCAAGATTTCGCGGGCCGACAAGTTCCCGATCCGCCGCATGATTCCGCCCTCACAGATGAAGCAGTTCAACCACGCCTGGAATGACTTTTTCGGCGGCTGGTGAGCTGAAAACCGGGCATAAAAAAAACCGTTACGGTGTTGGCCGCAACGGTTTTTCTTAATAAACTGAAACCAGTTTATTATTTGGCGTTTTCGTTCTTCTTCAGCACGCCGGCTTCGAGAAGCTTGTCAATCAGGTTCTGCATGGAGTTGAACATGTTGAGGAAGCCCTGCGGAGGCATGATGATGCGCTCATTGACCACCGGAGTCGGGTTGGCTTTGCCTTCCGAATCGGGCTGGAGAGTGACAAAGTCGTAGCGAACCATGCCGCCAGCAAAGTGAATTTGTCCGATTCCGTCCGCGAAAATCTCAGTCTTCTTGTCCATTTTTCTTTACCTTTCTTTTTTGGGCGGCAAAATGCCGTCTGTTCCTAAAAACGCAATGCTTTATTATAGCATTTCAAACTATATTTGCAAGTATATCCTACATTACCTTTCTGTAATGGATTACTTCCCTTCTTTTTCGAGGCGCGACACCATGTGAAGGCACTTCTTCGGGCAGGCTTCGACGCAGGCCGCGCACAGAATGCAGCGGAAGCGCTCGAACTGCCACGACTGGTCCGGCTTCTTGGTCACTTTGATCGCATTCGCGGGGCATTTGCGCTCGCAGATGCCGCAGTAAATGCACTTGTCCTCTTCAATCACCAGTTTGCCGCGCTCACCCTCGAAACTCGGGCGGACTTCAAACGGGTAATTTCTGGTATAGGGCTTGCTGAACGTATTCGCCACAATATCTTTTAAAATGGTAAACAATCTTATGCTCATGATTAACGCTCCGTACAACTGACACAGGGGTCGACCGACAAAATAATCACCCCGACATCCGGCAGGGTACAACCGATCAGCATGCCGAGCAGCGGCGACAGATTGGCGAATGTGGGAGTGCGGACACGCAGGCGGTCCAGCTTGTCTTTGCCGCTGGACTTGAAGTAATACAGCACTTCGCCGCGAGGCTGCTCGGCGCGGATCACCGCTTCGCCCGCGGGCGGATTGCCCTTGAACGGGGTTTTCAGCTCCGAATCCGGCAGGCGGTCGAGGGCCTCGCGAACCAGTTCGAGGGACTGGGTGAGCTCACGGGCCCGGACCTTGGTACGGGCATAGGAGTCGCAGTCGTTCTCGACCACCGGTTGGAAGCCGAGTTCGCCATAGGCGCAATATCCGGTCATGCGGTGGTCCATGGCAAGGCCGCTGCCGCGGGCGGTGGGCCCTACGGCGCCGCATTCCTGGGCCGTTCTCGGCTCCAGCACGCCCACGCCGACCAGACGCTTCTTGACGCTGTAATCATCGAGCAGCACCGGCAGCAGGACCTTCAGGTCCTTTTCTACGATCGCCAGTTTGTCGAGGACGAATTTCTTCTGTTCGGCGTTGATGTCCTTGCGGACGCCGCCGATGCAGCAGCTGCCGAGCATGATACGGGCGCCGGTGGTGTACTCCATGGCGTCCAGAATGTGCTCGCGGGTGCGCCACAGCTGCATAAAGAGGTTTTCAAATCCGAACGCGTCGGCCAGCAGCCCGGTGGCGAGCAGATGGCTGTGCATGCGGTGGAGTTCGCTCCAGACCACGCGGAGATAATTGGCGCGGGGCGGAACCTTCAGGTCCATCAGCTCCTCGATGCCCTCGCAATAGCAAAGCGAATGGATGAAGCTGCAGATGCCGCAGACACGCTCGATCAGATAAGTATCCTGCTGGAAATCCTTTTTCTCCGCCAGTTTTTCCAGCCCGCGGTGCACGTAGCCGAGCACCGGCAGGGCGGACATGACGCGTTCTTCCTGCAACACCAGACGCAATTGAATCGGCTCCGGCAGCACCGGATGCTGCGGCCCGAAAGGTACGACCATACTCATGCTTGACCTCCGATTTTTTCTGTTTCCACGATACTGACGCCGACGCCGGGAACCCGGCAGAACGGCTTCAACGGCGCGTCGGCCGAGAGGATGAAGCGATCCTGGTAGTCGAGGTTCAGGCCGCTGATGATAATGCCGAACAGGTCCTGGATTTCATTTTCCACGATGAACGCGGGAGGGCAAATGGCGGAAATGCTGGGCAGCGCCTTGCCTTTTTCCAGCTTCAGCTGAAAGTTGGTCAGCTGATAATCCAGGTCGAAATGATAATAAATGTCGAAATGGGTGTCGGAGTCGACCGCCGTCATCGTCACGAACCGGTAATTGCGCGGCAGCAGCGAGGCGATCTTTTCGATCATGTTTTCGAGGGTGATTACTTCAGTTACAGTCATCATTATGACACCGCCTTGGTTGTTTCTTCGGTGGTGGGGATGGTTTCCGGCTGGGGGGCCGGACGGACGATCTTTACGGGCTGCTGAGCCGGAACGGTTTCGGTCTCGATCCGTTTTTTCGCCAGGATGCCGACGGCTTCAACGATGCCGTCGATCATGGCTTCCGGGCGGGGCGGGCAGCCGGGGACGAACACGTCCACCGGGATCACTTTGTCGATGCCGCCGAGCACGTTGTAGCAGTCGGCGAACACGCCGCCGGTGGCGCCGCAGACGCCCATGGCCACGACGACCTTCGGCGAAGGCATCTGGTCGTAGACGTTTTTCAGCACGCGTTTGTTGCGGTGGTTGACCGATCCGGTGACCACCAGCACGTCGGCGTGTTTGGGATTGCCGACATGGAGCACGCCGAAGCGTTCCACGTCGTACATCGGGGTCAGGCAGGCGAGAAATTCAATATCGCAGCCGTTGCAGCTGTTGCAGTTGAAATGCACCACCCAGGGGGATTTTGCAGTAGCTTTGGTCATAATATCAGCTCCATAACCAGATCAGGTTTGCCAGTGCCAGCGTCAGCGGCACGGTCCACATATAACGCACCATCCAGCCGGCCGGCAAACGCGAAAACGCATTGTCGACGACCAGGATGAAGATAAACACGACCGTTTCCAGCAGCAGCCCGATCCACAGGTTGGTGTGCCAGAAACACATGATCAGCCCGAAGAAAATCGCGACTTCGAAGAAGTGCGCAATCTCGAGGATGCCGAGGAACGGGCCGGAGTATTCCAGCGTCAGCCCCTTGACGATTTCCTGGTGCGCATGGTGCGAGGAAGCCACGTCGAACGGCGATTTGCCAAGTTCGATGATGACCACGCAGACGAACGCCAGGAACAACAGCGGCATGGAGATCAGCAGCGGCTGCGGATTCGCCATCACTTTCGACGCCAGGAAGCTGTTGTCGCGCAAATTGATCGCCAGGATCAGCACCAGCAGCACCGGTTCGTAGGCCAGGATCTGCATGATTTTGCGCTGGCTGCCGATCCAGCTGTAGGGCGAGCGCACGCTCATGGCCCCGAGAATCAGGCTGATCGACGCAAACGCGTGGATCAACAGGATCATCAGCAAGTCCTGCCCCTGCATCAGCATGACCAGCACCAGAACCATGAAGGCGAGGTGCAGAAACGCATACATGATCTGCGGCCGGTGCAGCGCGATCGGTTCTTTGCCGAAAAGCTTGAAGAGGTCGTAGAACGGCTGCAGCAGCGGCGGTCCCATACGGCCCTGCATGCGGGCGGTGACTTTACGGTCGATCCCCATGATCAGGCCGCCGAGGACCGGGGCCAGGACGACCGCCGAAACGGTCAGGAGATGTTTATTGCTCAGTATTTCAATGATTTTTTCCATGTTCTATTCTCTCCATCATCGATTTGCTATGCTCAGTCCGATCAGCGCGATGATGATCAGCCAGGCGGCCCAGTTCAAACACCGGGTCGTCCACTTTTCGTTGACAATACCGCGGAAGTACATACTCGATATGACCGTATGCTCCACCCGGTCGTAAATGGAGTGGAAGTCATAGGACCGGACGTCGTCTTCCGGATTCAGTTTGTCGATATCCACGTTTTCGCCGCACAGGAACGGCAGCCGGACGTTTTCCGGGCGGAACCGACGCCAGAACGCGAAGTAATAAACCACCAGCGCCAGCGCCATAAAGGCGAAGATGATCAGCGACGGATAATAGAACTGCTCGACTTCATTGAACGTCTCCCAGTTCACGTTTAAAAAGTTGCCGAAAACGCCCCGCGCCATCGGCGAGAACACATTCACGAAAATCCACATCGTGCACAAGCCGGTGCCGACCACCAGCAGCCCCATGATCGACAGCGACAGCCGGACCGACGCCGAGATCTTCTCCTTGGGCATGTGCTGGTGATAACCGGTATTCTGCATCCGGCCGATCCACTTCGCCCAGAAGAACACCGTCAGCGCACTGCCGATGACCATGAAGATGAAAAGCAGCGGCGAGCGGATGGTGGCCTCGATCGCCAGCCATTTGCTCAGCAGCATGCCGAAGGGCGGCAGCAGCATCGACATCATGCCGAGCAGCGCCATCTGAGTGGTAAAGGGCATTTTGAACAGCATGCCGTCCATGGCTTCGATGTCGCGGCTGCCGATTTTCTGTTCGATATTGCCCACGCAGAGGAAGAGCAAACCCTTGGAAATCGCGTGGAACGTGATGATGGCCAGCCCGGCCGCGTAAGCGAGCGGGGTATTCAACCCGGCGCAGGCGACCACCAGCCCGAGGTTCGAGATCGTCGAATAAGCGAGCACCTTTTTGGCATTGCTCTGGGTACAGGCCAGCAGCGCGCCGCCGACAAACGTCAGCGCCCCGGAAAAGGCCACCATCATCAGCGCTTTCGGGTGGTCATAGAATCCCGGCGTAATACGCATCACCAGGTAAACCCCGGCCTTGACCATGGTTGCCGAGTGCAGCATGGCCGACACCGGCGTGGGGGCCACCATGGCGCCCAGCAGCCAGCTCTGAAACGGAAACAGCGCCGACTTGGTGAAGGCGGCCACGCAGAGCAGGATCGCCGGTACCAGCGTCAGGGTGTTTTTCTGAAAAATCTCTTCGAAGCTCTCGCCCCCGATCCGTGTTTTGATCAGGAAAACGGCGAAAATCAAGAGCGTACCGCCGAAACTGTTGATCAGCAGCGCCCGGGTGGCGTTCACGCGGCGCGCTTCGCCGCCGTCCTGGCCGATCAGCGCGTACGAGCACAGCGTCGTCGCTTCCCAGAAGAACGAGAAAAACGACAAATTGTTCGACACCACCAGCCCGCTCATGAACCCGAGGAAGCCGATGAAGAAGAAAAAGAAGCGGCCCAGCGAACCGGCCCCGGGCGGAGCGTGGTGTTCGTGCTGCTTCATGTAGCCGATGGCGAAAATCAGGATCGTCGAACCGACCACACAGGTCACGATCAGCAGGATCCGGGCCAGATTGTCGATCTGGAACAGAATCAGCTCATGGTGTTCGGCCGGAGGGATGAAATAACACGCGGTCACCATCAACAACTGAAGCACCCCCATCAGGATGATCCAGACGTTGCGGATCTTGATCGCCACCCCCAGGATGATCGCCACCATGATGAATTCCAGCGCGCTCCCGAGCCAGTCCAGGTTCGGCGCCACCGCGTAGGTCCAGACTCCGTTCGGGGCCTGGCGCGTCAACACCACCAGCGCCACTCCGCATACCGCTACCGCCAACGCACTGAACACGATCAGCGCACTTCGCACCCCGCTGGACTTAACCAGCCAGGCGAGTGTGCCGCAGATCAGAGGCAGGCCCAACAGGCAAAATAATACGTACTCTGTCATTTTTTGCTTTCTTCTCTTTTATGTTTGATCAAATTCTGCAAATATTCAATCCAGCAGTCCAACCCGAGGCCGCTCTTCGCGGAGACCTCGATGGTCCGGACTGTCCGGTTAGCCAGGGAAATATTTTTCAGGCAGAGTTCGCGGTTCCAGCCGAGAACTTCCGCCAGGTCCATTTTGGTCAGCAGCACCACATCCGCCGCAGCGAACAAGGCGGGGTACTTGACCGGTTTTTCTTCGCCTTCCGGGGTGGAAAGCAGCGCGACTTTGTGGTCCTCCCCCAGGTCGAACGCCGTCGGGCAAACCAGGTTGCCGACGTTTTCGATGATCAGGAGTTCGGTACCTGCCGGTATCGCATCGGAGAGAACGCGGGCGACTTGCTCCGCGCTCAGGTGACAGCTGTCAAGGGTCTGGATCTGGGTGACTGCCGCGCAGTACTTGCGCATGCGCTCGGCGTCCAGTTCGCCGTACTGGTCGCCCACGATGACCGCGACCCTGATGCCCTGCTGCGCCAGCAGTTCAAGCGTCCGCTCGAGCAGCATGGTCTTGCCGGAGCCCGGCGACGAAATCAAATTCAGCACCGCCATGCCGTGCTCCTTGAAATACGCCCGATTCGCTTCCGCCGTTTCATCGTTCGCGGCCAGAATCGCCGTTTCCAAAGCCACGGTTTTGGTGTGGCTGTGAGTATAAGGGTGGCCGTGCTCATCATAATGGACATGCTCATGACCGTGATCATGCTCATGTTCATGATGATGGTGCGCCGCACCGCCTGAACATCCGCAATTCTTACACATTTTCTTCAATCTCAATATGTTTCATGATTAATTCGCGACCTCCGTCGCGCACCAGTATCTCCCGTTTGCACGCGGGACACTCCAACGTCAACTTTTCCGCCTTCACCTTTTCGCCGCATTCGCTGCAGCGAAATGACAGAGGCAGAACCTCGATATCCAACATGCAGCCTGCAAGCTGCTCATTTCCGTTCACCGCCAGCGCCATCGGCCAGACGTCCCGGAGCGCTTCCGGGTCGACTCCGCCGAGGCGGCCGATCGCCAGCGCCAGCTTTTTCACTCTGCCGCCATGTTCCCGCTGGTAGCGGTCAATGGTGCCCAGCAGGGCTTCGGCCACCGATAACTCATGCATCAGCAGATCCTCGGCAGTTGATCGTTTTCCGGCTGAATCATCAGCCTGCGCCCGCCGTATTCGCCGCGAATCGTCACCTTGCCCGCTTCGAGGTTGACCGTACCGATGCGCGCCGCGTGTTCGCTGCCGGGCAGCCTGCGCCATTCTTCAAGAATATCTGCGGCGGCTTGCGGATCAGCAATCATCACGATCCGCCCCTCACAGGCGGAAAACAGCAAATCGACTCCAAGCATCTCCGCCACGGTCTTCGAACCGGCGGAAACCGGCAGCACGCTTTCGTCGATTTCGATGCCGAATCCGGTTCCCTCGATAATCTCCTGCAGCACTCCGCCCACCCCGCCGCGTGTAGGATCGCGCATAAATTTAATACCCTTGCCGCCAAGATAAACCGCACTGCCGAACAGAGGCATAACCATCGCACAGTCACTAATCACGCCGTCACCGCCAATGCCGTGCCGCGCCGCCAGAATCGCCATGCCGTGATCGCCGATCGTGCCGCTGACCAGCACCGCGTCACCGTCTTGAATCCGGTCGCGGCCAAGCTCAAGTTTGGGCATCCGTATACCGATACCGCTGGTATTTAAAAATATACCGTCGGCGGCTCCACGCGGCACCACTTTGGTATCGCCGGTCACGATCTGAATCAGGCATTCCTCCGCGGTCTTTTTGACCGAATCCAGTATCCGGCCCAGTTCCTCGCGGGAAAATCCTTCTTCGATAATCATCGACAAGCTCAAATATTGGGGTATTCCGCCCGCCATGCAAATGTCGTTCGCGGTACCGCAAACAGCCAGTTTGCCGATGTCGCCGCCGGGGAAAAATCGCGGCGTAACCACAAAACTGTCCGTCGAGAACACCAAATCTTCCAGCACCGCGGCATCGGGGAGTTCCGCCAGCGGCCCCTGCCCGAAACGGCTCAGGATTTCCGCTTTGATCAGCTCGTTGCCGGCTTTGCCGCCGCCGCCGTGCGCCATGGTAATCATATCGCCACCTGCCCGTAACGGTACGCCGCCGCGCAGGCGCCCTCGCTGCTGACCATGCACGAGCCCACCGGATGCTCCGGGGTGCATTTGCCTGCGAAAAGCGGACACGCGTCCGGCATCAGATGACCGCGCAGAACTTCGCCGCAGCGGCAGCCGTTTGCAATGGTTTCCACAGCCTCAAGTTTCAAATCATATTTACATGCGGCATCAAATGCCGCGTATTCCGCACGGATTTTCCAGCAGCCGCCGGGGACGATGCCCAGGCCGCGCCATTCGCCGTCCGCCGCTGCGAAATAACGGTCGATCAGCTTCAGCGCGGTTTGGTTGCCCTGCGGCGCGACCAGTTGCGGATAATTATTTTTCACGGCGCACTCGCCATTGATGATCATTTCGAGCAGCATTTTCAGCGAATGCAGAATATTTTCCGGTTCGAACCCGGACACCACGCCCGGCAGTGACAGCCCCCGGTAGCCCGCCTCGCCGACAATCGAGCCGACATGCCCCGGCAGCAGGAATCCATTCAGCCCGGTTTTCGGGTCGGACGCCAGTTCGTTGAGCACGGGATATAAATGCTTGAAGTCGGAAAGAATGGAGAAATTGGATAATTTGCGTTCGACCGCGCTTTCCAGCACCGCCGCGCCCACGGCCGCCGTCGGCTCGAAGCCCACCGCTGCCAGCACGGTTTCCGTCTGCGGATTGCTCACGGCAAACTCCAGCGCTTCCTCGGGCGAGTAAATCACCAGCAACCCGCTTTCGTCGATAAGCCTGCCGTGGCTGCCGGGAATTTTCAGGAGATCGCCGAAGATCGCGGTTTTCACGCCCCGCCGGTTCAATTCGATCGCGTGGTCGATGAACGACGACGACGACACGCAGACGGGACAGCCGGGACCGGAAAGAAGTTTGATGTTCTCCGGCAGCAGCGCGCGCAGCCCGGAACGGGCAATCGCCATGCTGTGGCTGCCGCACACTTCCATCAAATTGACTGAATGCCGAAGCTTGGCGGACAACTCTTGGAATGTGTCGCGCCAGAATGTCGTCGCTGTTTTCATGGTTGCTCCAGCGCCGCCTGTAATTCATTCATGATCCGGATATTTTCCAACGCCGATTCCTCCGAAAGCTTCTCGATTGCATAACCCGCGTGCACCAGCACGTAGTCGCCCAAGCTATACTTTTCCAGCAGCCGCAGACTCACGCGGCGCTCGACACCCGCGCATTCCACGATGCCGTGTTGCTCCGGCAGCAATTCTTTGATTTTCATTGGAAATGCGATACACATAGCTAAAATCCGTTTAAAAAAACTAAATCAAATAATGTACACCCGAAATGCGAAAATTCAAACCCGCCCACAAACATTGCCCGACAGAAATCCCCGCGTCATTCGGCGGCACCCGCCCCGGGATGAATACCTTGAGCCCCCGCCCTTCCAACAATCCGGCGGTGAGCCCGGTCAACAACCGGTTCTGGAACACCCCGCCGGTCAGGATCACTGTGTCGCAATCCTGCTGACACGCCAGGCCAAACTCCACCATTTCCAGCGCCGCCGCCGCCACGCTGCGGTGGAAGCTCAGCGCCGGGCTGGCCGACTTCACTTTTTCGCGGAGAAGCGGCGACCAATCCACATACAGGACGCCGCCGCGCTCGCTGCTCGACCACGGATACAGGACGCCGTCCCAATCCTTCTCGCGCCGCGCCTGCGTTTCCAGCCGGATCGCCCCCTGCCCCTCGTAACTGATCCGCCTCGGCGCGGCCCCGGCCAACGCCGCAAACGCGTCGAACAATCGGCCTGCCGCGTGGCTGAACGGCGCATTGAGGTTCTTCCGGCACTGCAAAGTGATTTCCGGGTCGGTATCAAGTCCCGCCGCGTAGAGCCGCCCCGCCAGCTGCCGCCACGGCTCGCGGATCGCCAGCTCTCCGCCGGGCAGCGGCACGGCCTCCCAAGTGGCGAGCCTTCGCCCACCCTCGCGGCTGACGTACAGCAACTCAGCGCCCCAGAGCTTGCCGTCCGGCCCCAGCCCGTTGCCGTCGAACACCAGCGCCAGCGCGTTTTCCCGGTCACTCTCGAGCAGCCCAGCCAGCGCGTGGGCGTAATGATGCGGCACCCGGACGCACGGCACGCCGAGCTTCGCCGCCAAGCGCTCCCCGTAGCGCGTACTGTAATAATCCGGGTGCAAATCCACCGCCACCGCGTCGGGAGTCGTACTCAATTGCGACAATGTCTGGTTCAGCGCCTTTTCCCAGCCCACGGCCACGTCCGCGTCTTCCAACTCGCCATGATGCGGCGACGTCAGGAGATAATCCTTTCCGGCCATGGCAAACGTGTTTTTCAACGCCCCGCCCAACGCCAACACATTGCGTTCAAACCCCGGCTTAAGGTCGAGCGCCGACCAGCGGCAGCCGCGCCCGCAGCGCCAGTATTGCACCTGACGGTGATTCTCCACCGCCACCGAATCGTCGTGCCGCCAGTAAATATCCCGGTTATGATCGAGGATGCAGTCCACCCCCTGCAAATGCAGCGCCGCCTCTTTGCCGCTCAGCGCCGGCGGCTCCGAAAAACGGTTACCACTGGTCACCACCAGCAGATCGCCGCTGAAACTGTTCATCAGCAATTCATGCAGCGGCGAGGACGGCAGCATAATCCCGATCTCCTGTGGATTATCGGGGTTGATCAGCTCAAGCGGTTCCGCCGTCCACGTACAGAGCACAATCGGTGCCGCCGGCGATGAAATCAACTCTTCCTGCAATGGTGTGAGCTTGCAATATTTTTTGACCGTTTCCAGTGAACGCGCCATCAGCGCCAACGGTTTTTCCGGGCGCTTTTTGAAGCCGCGCAACCGCGCCACCGCATCGGCATTGCGCGGGTCCGCCAGCAGCTGAAAGCCTCCGACGCCCTTCAACGCCGCAATCCCGCCCGCCTCAAGTACGCTCAGCAATTCTTCCAGCGACGGCGCCAGCCGCGGCCCGCATTCCGGACAGCTGATCCCCTCAATATGGAAACGGCGGTCCGCCGGGTCATCGTACTCGCGCCGGCATTTTTCGCACAGCGGAAACGCCCGCCACGCCGTGTTTGCCCGCTCATAAGGCAGCGAACGAATCACCGAGGCGCGCGGTCCACATTCGCCGCAACTGTTAAAAGGGTAATGGTAACGGCGGTCGGCAGGGTCATTCATTTCCGCCCGGCACCGCGGACACATCGCCAGGTCGGACGGCGTCAACAGATTCACCCCGGAGCCGGAATCATCGACCAGAATCCGGAATTCCCCGGCCGTCCGCTCGATCGCGGAGTCCTCGAACTCAAGCGGCATTTCCAGCCGCGCCCCCGGCGGCAGCGCCTCCGGCATACATTTGAAACAGCGCTCGACGTCCTCGCAGGGCCCCTGCAGCAGCAGTTCCACCCAGCCCGCGCAGTTGATCACGTGCCCGTGCAGCCCGAACCGCCCGGCCAGCCGGAACAACGCCGGCCGCATGCCGATCCCCTCGACAATACCCCGCAAAATGATTTTACGCTGTAAGTTCGAATTCATAAAATTTTCCTCTTCCGGGAAATATACCACCGGAACCCGCTTTTTTCCAGAAGAAATCAGGGAGAATGGACGAGGTCGCCGAAAGGAGTGAAACGGCAGCGTGGTTCCCTGCCCAAGACCCTGTCGTTTTAGTCTTTGTTTTTTGACGTCCTCATTGCAAAAAAGATGTATTTTTCCTGATCCCCCTATTGACAATTTGAGATTTGACAGTATTATAGATTTAAACAGATTACAACTGATATATACAGTTAATTGCAAGCAAGGAAATTTGAGATATGAAGCCCCAGTACCTGCAGATCAGGGATGAATTGGTTGACAGCATCGTCAACGGCGATTATGCCGTGGGCGAGCAGTTGCCGAGCTGCCGCGAACTGGCCGCCAAATGGAAAGTCAGCTACATGACCGTGAGCAAAGCGGTCAACGAACTGGCGGCGGAGAATTTCGTGGACCTGAACCACGGCCGCGGGGTTTTCGTCCGCTGGCGGCACGAAGGCAAATTTCCAACTCATCGCAACACCAGGATTTTTATCCCGGAGAGCTCGCACCCAAATCTGGATATCTTCAAAAATACGGTCAAACAGCAATTGGAAGCTTATGACTGGAAGTACGAAATCCTGACCATGCAATCGGTCAAGGAACTGGTGGCGCTGGTGCGCGATACGTCCTGTTACTCCATGATTTACGGCTTCGGGCTGTCCAAATACGAGCACATCCGCGACCTCTGCAACGCCGGGCGCGAACGCCTGATCATGGTCGGCGAGCGCTATGAGCGCTTCGGCATCAGCAGTTCGGCGGTGGACAATTCGCAGGTGATCCGGCTCGCCATGACCGAAATGCAGGCGGCGGGACGCAAAAAAATCGCGCTGCTCTGTACGCACCTGAACCACACGGATGAGGCCGAATATGCCGCGGTCTGGCAAAATCTTTTCGCTCAAATCCACCCGGCCAGCTCCGAATACAATGAATTGATCTGGGATCTCCAGCTGATACCTTTCACCTCGCCGCGCGAGTCGCTGTACCAGCTGCTCAAGGAAAAATTCAACAGCGGCATGTTCGACCAGATCGACGGCATCATCAGCACCGATGACGAAAAAGCGTTGATCCTGAACAACTTCTGCTATGACCACAAAATCGATATTCCGCAGCGCCTCGCGTTGGTGGCGGTGAATGATTCGGGCATGGCCGAGCTGGCGCGCCCGCAACTGACCTCGATCAACATCGCATTGCCCACGCAAGTCATCAACGCCGTCCGGCTGCTCGAGGAAAAAGTCTCCGGCAACTTCAACGGCATCAACCTGCGCCTGGCGGAGCCGCTCCTGATCCGGCGCGACAGCACCATTTACAAATAAGCCATAAAAATTCCCCAACATATAAGGAAAATGGACATGCATACCACACAAAAAACTCAACGGATAAGTTATTTCACACTTATTGAGCTACTGGTAGTAATTGCAATCATAGCCATACTGGCTGCAATGCTGATGCCGGCATTGAACAAGGCTCGAATGGCGGCTCACCAGGCAAGCTGCTTGAACAATTTAAAACAATTTAATCTGGAATGGAGTATGTATGCCGGAGACTATGATGATTATTTACTGCCGGCCAGAACAGGATATGGCAAATTCCCATATTACTTTGCAGAAGTTCTCCTGCAGAGAACCGGTGCCAATGGTACTGAAGCCGGCAACATCTTTGATAAAAATATAATGTCAAAGATGCTTCTCTGTCCTGCAAATGCAAAAAAACAAGCTCTTTATGTCTACGTAAAAACCTATATGAGTTACGGATACAACCGGTTCATTAACGATAGTGCCAATGTCAGCGGCTATCCTCCGTTGCGAAAAATGAGCCAGGCAAAGCGGAATCTGACCAATTCCCTGATTCTGGCGGATAGTTGGAACCCCGTTCTCACGGACGCGCTAGCAAGTGGCTGTAATACCATGCTGGAAAAACGACATATTCAGTTCGGTATAAGCAGGAATCCGCACCCCGGCGGCTTCAATGCGGTCTACCTCGACGGACATGCACAAACCTCCAGAGAACTGATACATGCTCCAACCTGGTATCTCAATAACTGGGATTATGCCGAAAATGAACTGTTGACAACATATGACAGGCAAATGCCGTAACCAAGGATTTCAACAATGAAGATGCTTCCGTCAATTATTGCCGTTCTTTGCCTCCTGATCCCGTGCTCCGGCGCTCCACTGCAACTCGCCCGGGACGGCAAAACCGATTACGTGATCGTGCTGGATTCTCCGGAAAATGCGAGCGACCGGCTTGCCGCCGCCGAACTCGCCATGCATTTGAAGAAAATCACCGGCGCCGATTTCCCGGTAAAGCCCGACGCTTCCGGCGGACGCCAGATCCGCCTCGGCGGCAATAGAACTGAATACGCGCCGCAGGAATATCACGTCTATACCCGCGACGGGCATCTTTACCTGACCGGCGGCGGCGGAAACGGGGTATTTTATGCCGTCTACAGTTTCCTGGAGGATGATCTCGGCTGCCGCTGGTTTACGGTGCGGGATGAAAACAAGATCCCCGAGCGCCGGAACCTCGAAATCCCGGAAATCAACCGCCGTTTTACGCCGGTGTTCAACGTCCGCCATCACACGAATTATTATTTCCCGCCGCATCAGGCCACAGTGCCTTATTACTTCGGCCGCAACAAGTTCAATGTTTACGTGCGGCTGCCGGCGGGCATGAGTCAGGATTACCCGTTTCGCGGCCCGGTGGTCCATTCGCTGTTTTTCTTCATGCCGCCGGGTGAACGGCCCGAACAGGGCGGTTACAAGCCGTGGCCGGAGCACATCAACATTTTCGCCACCCACCCCGAATTCTACTCGCTGAACGGTGATGGAAAACGAGTCAACAACATGCAGCTCTGTTTCAGCAACCCGGAAATGCGGAAGATGTTCACCGGCCACCTGCTGGCGCAGCTCGCCGCGCACGGCGGCACCGGGGTGGTCGACGTTTCCGCCACGGACGTGGACGGACGCTTCTGTCATTGCGCGCCCTGCAAGGAGCTCGAAAAACGCTACGGTTCGCCCGGCGGACCGCTGTTCGATTACTGCATCGAGGCAGCAAACAAAATCGGCGAGGTGTACCCGAAAGCTTATCTTTCCATGCTGGCCTACCGCAAGGAACAGAGCGAAATCCCGCCCAAGGTCAAACGCCTTCCCGATAACCTGATCGTGACTTTCGCCCCGATCGATGCGGATTTCGCCACAACCTTTGACGCGCCGTCGAACCGGAGCACCTGGGAAAATCTTCAGGCTTGGAGCAGAATCACCGACAATCTGCGCATCTGGTATTATCCGAACTCGTATACCTCGCCGTTGCCGGTGGCAAACGTGAAAAAACTGGTCCATGATATTCAGCTGATTCATTCGCTGAAGGTGCGCGGGGCATTTTTCGAGCATGATGTCGGGATTCCGAATGCACTGAATTTCTCGGATATGCAGAGCTGGGTAATGGGCAAGCTTTTTGAAAATCCGGAGCGCGACGCGGAGGCGCTGATCCGCGAGTTTGCCGAATTCTATTACGGCCCCGCCGCTTCTGAAGTGCTCGCATATATGCGGGAACTGGATGAATGTACCTTGAACTCGCCGGTGCCGTATTCATGGCGCGCGACCATCAGTGTTTTCGCCTACCTCACACCGCAGAACCTGGTACGCTGGCAGGAGTGGTTCGACCGGCTCGAAGCCATGCCGCTTCCCCCTGACCGCCCCGAAATCCTGACCCGGATACGCAATTTGCGCGTTTCACTGGACGCCGCCACCTTGAAGAAATTCCCGGAAATCCAACGGGCACAGCTGAAAATATCCTGTACGCCGGAAGAACTGGCCGAGCGGCTCGAGCGGAACCTCCGGAACGCGGTCTCCTATGCTTCCGGCGGCCAGCGCGAATACAAACATGAACAGTTCCTGAAAGAGTATGAGCTGCCGCTCGCCCTCGCCCAAGGCCGGGTCAAGCCGCTGCCCGCGCAGTTCCAGAAAATCGCCCCGGACCGGATTTACCAGCTTTTCCCGGAACGCAACCTGCGCGACGATCCCGATGCGGCAATCGGCCGGGCTTCGGTCGGCGTCAGCGACGAGCTTCCGATGACGATGGGTGTTTACGACGTCACCCGGAAACATTATTTTCTGAAAACAACCATCGCCAAAAAAGACATCCTGCCGGGGAAATACAAATTGTATCCGGTGGGCGTCAGCCCCGTTTCGACCGAATGCATGTTTTATCTCTCAAGGGGCTGGTTTGCCACTTATCAGATGGAACAGGCTTATGAGTTGGGCAATCCGAACAAGAAATTCGATGTTTATGTGTCGCTGAAATTCGATGGTCCGGCCTACGGCGGCCAGGGAACCGAAAACCTGGTCAGCTGCGACCGCCTGATCCTGGTCGATAAAAATTAAACATAGCGGAACTCTTCGGGATTGATTCTCGCTCCTGGTTTCGGAAACGGCGGATCGGGCTGGAAAGGCTGAAACTGCATGCTATAGAGGTCCGCATCGCAAAGCAGAAAGCGCAATCGGACCGCTTGCCCTTCCAGGCATCGGAGATCGGAACCGTGGTTCCGCCAGCGCATCACAACGGCATGTCCGTCGCAGGGCACCCGGAAAGCATCCTGCAGCGAATAACCGGGGATGGCGCACCCGTCGGCATCCTGAATTTCACAGGCGGCGAAACCATATATTCCGGTCGATACGTTCAGCACCAGGCGCCCGCCCTTGAAGACCAGCGGCCGGGTAATAACCTCACCGGCGTCGGCTCCGGCGTTCAGCGACACGAAACCGTCCAGCCGGAGAGCCAGCCGGCGAATGGCGGTTCCTTCGCTTTGCCAGGTATTTTCCGTGCGGTAAAATGACATTTCATCGGGAAAGTCCGGTCCCAGATCGGATTTGGTCTGAATGCAGCCGCTGAACAGGAAATTATCCGCGTAGGACCAGTTGCCCTGGAGTTGATCACCCGGACGCACGAAAGCTTCGGCGTAGCGCTTGAAGTGGACTCCGTCGCGGGACGCCATGACGATGCTGTCCGTGGCGGCCAGAGCACTGCGAACGTCCGGCTTTTCACTGTCGCCCCCGGCCCGGAATACCCGTTCCTGCAGGCCGGGACGGGCGTAAATCCTCTGATCCCAGACCAAATTGTAGTCGCAGTAGCGCATGGGCGTGCCAATCAGGATATGCGGAGCACGGTAATAGGGTTGTACCTGATTGGTATAGAGTTCCATATTGAAATACGGATCGTCGAAAATGACATCACTGCCATGGGTAAACGTTTTGAAATCCCCGGTACGATGTGTCCGGATCATGCGGATCCGTCCGTTCCCCCAGGTACGGTGATACACCCGGTACTCACCGATTTCCGGGTCGAAAAAGGCCAGGTTCTGGGAGTCATACATGCTGTCCAGTGCGAATTTCTTTTTGCTTTTGCACTTGAAACGAAGGCCGTCGGGGGAGGTAAAGAGGTACATGCCCCGGGTTTTGCCGCTGGACTCGTCCGTCACGATCATTTTGAATTTTTCCCGCAGCGGTGAAGCCGGGTTGGTGTCGTAGAACACCGTGGTTGTCCCCGGGCAATCCGCCGCCGTAGAAACAACTTGAGTCATGCGGTTGTCGAGCACCACATTATCGCCGACCGGACTGATTCCGACGTCGCAGCGGCGCCAGCTCTTGCCGTCCGTGGTTTCCGCGGCGCAAAGGCAGGCGTTGGCACAATCAAGGACCGGCGACGCCAGACAGGGAACGCGGAATCCGGCCCGGTAGTAGATCAAATAACGTTCCGGGGTTTTGACGATGGTTTGGAAACAGGAATTATTGGTGTTTTCATGCGGCTGGTTCATTTGCAGGACGATTTCCCGGCGTTCCGGATGATGAATCCGGTAAGAGACATTTTTCAGGTGTTCCGCCAGGAAACCATCCAGAAACAATTCCCGGCGGTCAAGCATTTTATAAGCGGTCATAGCATATCACTCCCACAAAAAGCCCTGATCCTTCGGGTTGCTCCCTGCCCACGAGGCTACATGGCCGTCAAAAAGCCCGAGATTGCCCTGCGCATTGTGGAAGCGCCCGAAGGTGGCCCAGCACGCGGTCCGGGCAGTTTCAATGGCTTCCCACGGATAAAGCGTGCCGGAGCCATCATAATATTTGGTTTCGATCAGCATGAACACCTGCGAGGGTTGCTTGATGGAGGAGATTTTGCTCAGCTTGGTGGTATAACCGTAATTGAAATTGCGGTTCATGCCGTAGTTGAGCCGGGCGAAATACTGCTCGACACTGGTTCCGGCGCTTTTGCTCGAACCCGGGCACATGTACAGCGACCGTATCCGCATAGACTCAGCATAACTGTAGCTGTTATACCCGTATTTCACATAATGGGTAATACCGCCCGCCCCGGCGGTAGCAGTAGCGATCGAGGCATAATTGATCAGCTCGGTATTGGCGTAGGAAATCGGAATATAGTCCTCGTAATCGTTGGAATAAAGCTGCGAGTAATTCATCAGGGTTTTCAGGTTGTTGATGCATGAGGCCTTTTCCGCCGCGGCCCGGGCCTTGCCCAGGGCGGGCAGCAGCATCGCAGCCAAAATGGCGATGATCGCGATCACTACGAGGAGTTCAATGAGGGTGAAATTACGGTCTTTTTTCATCTTTGCTTTCTCCGTTTTATCGAATTGAAACGAGGTAAACTTTTTTCCAGATGCCGCCCGTTCCGTTGGTATCTTCCACCCGGACCATGATGTCCTGATCCGTACTGGCCCAATTGATCCGGCTGGTTATTTCCAGGGTGAACGGTGTGGTCCAGTCGTTGGGTTTGGTATGAATTCTGGAGCCCGATTCCTGCCCGTTGACATAGAGCCAGCAGGATTCATCCACCGCGCCGAAGTAAAGGAACACTTTCCGGTCCTGCCAGTCCTTCGGCACTTTGATGCGGATGAAGTACCAGGCGATGCCATCATAATTCGCGGTGAGTTTGCGGGTTTCGGCGGACGGGTGCGGGTAATGCTTGTAGGGGGTTTCCCAGAAATTGTTGGTCGGCATCATATCCCATTTGACCAGCTCGCGGGCGGGCTTTTTCATCCATTCTTCCTTGACGCCGATATCGTTCGGGTCGAGCTGGAAGTGCCAGTACAGCGGAGTCGGCAGATAAGGCGGCGTGAAATCCTTGAATACCAGCGTTTCGTTAGTTCCGGCCACATCCCCCCAGTAGCTTTCCTTGTTGAAAAGGTCGGCCCAGTTCAGGAATGGCCGTTCCTTGTGCTGACGGCGGAAGTCAAGCAGCGCCAAGGTATTTTCGCTGTTCTTTTTGGTTACGGCACAGTATAACAGCCGGGCGTGGCGGTTGGTCAGGACGAATTCCTCGACACGGGCGCGCTCGCCGTCGCTCAGGTCTCTTTTCAAGGCATCCTGCAGCATGGCGTCGGTGGCGTTGAAATCACTCTCGTTATAGTAATTTTTGAGGTTCCACATCATGCCGCGGACAAAGTTGAAATAGCGGCCTTTTTCCAGGATGCCGATCAAATCCGGCGCAATCCGTTTTTCCCAGACATTCTCGCGCCAATACAGGAAATAACGGTCCATTTCCGGCGCGGCCCCGCCAAAGGCAGCCAGATAATGCTGCATCCAGTAATCGAAGGATTTTTCCGGCTCGGCCATGGTTTTCGCCATGATATAATCGGACAGCCCGGTAGCGCCCCAGTTATGGTGCAGCGAATCGTAATCGAAACCGATGACTCCATATTGTCCGGCCAACTGGATCAACTCATGAAAATGCTTCTCGAAACCGAACGGCATGGCCCCGGTCGCGAAATATACATGCTGATTCGGACGCCAGAACGTTTCGTTGGAACCCATATCGCGCCAGCCTTTCAACAGCGCTTCGGTCTGTTTCAGGTCAAATACCGTGGGAACGATTCCGACGGTGGTTCGCGGCGAAACCCGGACACGGCGCGGCGGCTGCTCGGTTTCATTGTAAGCATACATAGTGGCGCGGGCGGCGGGATCAAGCGCGGCGGCTTCTTCCGCCACTTTGTTGGTCAGGTATACGTAACGGTCGGCGAGATGTGATTCGAAATTCTCACCGGGCAGCGTGGCATCCAGCTTCCGGCAGTTTTCGCAGCGGCAGTATTCGACCGGCGGGCTGTCGTTTTCGCAAACGTTGACATAGGGCCTTGTACGGTCCCAATTCGCGAGAATCTGCTTGACCAAACCTTCGTTGCTGCAGCACATTTTGATGCTGGCGGCGGTGCCGTAACTGGTGGCGGCGGGATTTTCCGCCTGGGCCTTGTTGCGCGGTGCGGGGGCGCGCTTGCCGTAGGAATTCAAGGCGAAATACTCCGGGTGTTCCTGTCCGTAACGGCTCCAGTATTTATTGAATGCATGACCGTAAACCGGGGTATTGTGCCCGCCCAGACGCATCTGCGCCTGCCACTCCTCCAGTTCCGCGAGGCGCTGCTGCCTGACTTCCGGGGTGATCTCGAATTCCTTCAGCTCCGGATTGGTGACTTTGCTGCCGATGACGCCGCCACGGAGGCCGCGGATCCGGTATTTCGGCTGCCATTCGCGGCTGCCCTCCGCAAATTCAAACGTTTCCCGTTGGCGGTAAGCCGTGTCGCCCGGCCTGATCCAGCGAAACTGCAGATTGGTTTCCAGAAAATCGTAAACCGCAAAGCGCAGCGCCCGGGCATCGGCTCCGCTGAGCACCGCCCGCGCCCCGGATACCTGCCACTTGAACGACTCCGGCGGCAGTGTGGCGTCGATATCGAGCTGGAACACAAAAGCCCGGTCCCCGGCATTTTCCTGAACAGGAATGTCGACGCCGGAAGCCAGCTTCAGGTAATCGCGCAGCGTTTCCGCTGCTTTCCGGGCCCCGGGGTTCGCCGGCACGACCGCTGCCTGACCGGGGTCTATCTTAACGGTAGTGGCTCCCAAAATAAAAGCCGACAGGAACAATAAAAGAATACTGCATAATTTTTTCATAATCTGAAACCTTATTTTTATTTGACATTAGTAAAATTATACAGGATAAAGCGGATTTTGGCAATAAGCAAGAAATGCACTATCTTGTCAATATTACGACTTATTTTTAGCATCGTGAGAAAATGTCAACTGTCGCGGCGATAGCGCGAAGGCGAAGTGCCGTAATGCTGTTTGAACTCACGGGCAAAGAACATGGGGCTGCCGTAGCCGCATTCGGCGGCAATGGCTTTGATGCTCAGATTGTGCACCTGCAGAAGTTTGCAGGCCCGCTCAAGGCGCTGCTTGATCAGGTACTGGCCGGGGCTGCAGCCGAGGTATTTCCGGAACAGCCGCGACAAGGTGCTGATGCTGGTATTGCAATGTTCCGACAGCAGGTTCAGCGAGATGCATTTGTTTGAATTGATGAAGTTCAGCGCCCGGACCAGCATCTCCGGGTACCCGGCCTGGTTGAACTGGCAGTGAAGTTCCTGCAGGAAACGGAAAATCAGCAACGCGATATCGTCCTGCTGGTTGGGGCTGCCGTTGATGATGAGGCTCCTGATTTCGAGCATGATGCCGTCGATTTTCCGCGGATTATTCAAGTGGAAAATATTCAAGCCATGCGAGAATATCGAGTCGCAAAGAAAGGTCAAAAGCGGCGTATAGCTGAGCAGCAGCGTACGCTTGCGCAGATATCCGCTGGGGCCGGCGCTCCATTTGGTGCCTTCCCGGAATTTCTCCACCACCATGTCGCCCGGCCGGGCGATGATCTTTTTGTTCTCGTGCCAGAAAAGCCAATCACCCTCATAAACATAGGCGAATGAGTGATAGGCACTGATCGGCGAGCGCATGATCGGCTTGCCCTTGCGCCAGTGGCAATCCCCGTAACCGAAACATTGGAGCAACTGATTGTCCGTGCTGAGTTGCTGATTCAAATAGAAAGATTCATCAATATAAATCTCCCCCGCCGGGTTGCGGATAACATTATGCTGCAATTTGAAATTCTGTTCCGTCATCGATGAAGTATCCTGTAATGAAAATATACCATTCGATACCGTCTTGTCAATTCCGGAAAGCTCCGATCCGCCCTGTAGCATGGGATGATCCCCGACTGAATAGATAAAAAATACTGAGTGAACCCCGTTTTCCGGTTGATAATTTGGAAAAAGGGGTTAACTTTATTTAAATTATAATTTAATAATTTTCGCTCCGAGGATAAGAGTATGACGTTTAGAATTTCACCGGTCTTTCAAAACCATGCCGTTTTGCAAAGAGATATCAGTATCCCGATCTGGGGGGATACCGAGCCCATGCACCAGGTCCGCTGCACGTTCGGCCGCAGCGTGGCCATGACGGTCAGCAACAGCAGCGGCCGCTTCGAACTGAGGTTCCCGCCGCAGGCCGCGGGCGGGCCGCACGAGCTTATTTTCGAGGACCTGCAGAGCGGCGAAAAGGTGGCCTTTTCGGATATCTGGGTCGGCGAAGTGTACGTGGCCTCCGGACAGTCGAACATCGCGTTTCCCCTCAGCGACCTCAATAACTTTGAGGTCATCAAAAATTCCGGGCGGCTCAGCAATCCCAACATTCATTATTTCAAAGTGCAGATGAGCGCCCTCCCCACTCCGGCCAGTTACCTTGATGGCGAGTGGACCACGGCCACGGACGCTGTTTCACCTCAATTCTCCGGCATCGGTTTTCTCTTCGCCGAAAAAATCGCCGCCGAAAACAATATCAAAGTCGGCATCATCGAAGCCGCCCGCGGCGGTACCGCCGCCGAGAGCTGGATGTCCCGCGAGGCCCTGCTCCGCAACCCGAACTGGGCCGAAAAGGTCCTGGAATACGACAATATCCTGTTCGGCACCGGCATTTACAATATGCTTCCGCCCGGTCAATTGCTCCCGAAGCCCGATGAGCTGATCATGAACCGCCTGGCCGACCAGATGACCAAACTGCCGATGAACCGCGGCCTGAGCCTGGGCTATGCCGCCCCCGATTTCGACGACCGCTACTGGCGGACGCTGGAACTGCCCGACAGCTGGAACCTCGCCGGTTATATCCACGGCGGCATTTTCTGGTTCCGCCTCACCCTCGACCTGCCCAAGGATTGCGCCGGCAAGGAGCTCACGCTCTCCCTCGGAGCCGTCGACAAGGGCGATCTCACTTACTTCAACGGCACGGAAATCGGCCGTACCGGCGACGGCATCGATATGAACTTCTGGGACCGCCCGCGCATTTACACGGCCCCCGGCGAACTGGTCAAAGCAGGGCGCAACGTCATTGCGATCCGCGTCAGTTCGCTCTTTCCGGTGGCCACTTCCGGGGGGCTGACCGGCCCCGCCGATCTGATGTTCGCCAAGGTCGGCGATCTGCAGATTCCGCTCAACGTCGAGTGGCGCTACCACATGGAACACAACGCCGGCAACAACCTGGCCGAATCGCTGGTCATGAGCGGCCCCGGCGAACCGCATTCCCAGCATATCCTGTTCGACAATATGATCGCGCCATTGATTCCCTACGCCATCCGCGGCGTGCTGTGGTATCAGGGCGAGTGCAACGCTATTTCGCAGGCGGCCCAGTACCGCAGCATGCTGCAGAGCCTGATCGAAGACTGGAAATACCGCTGGGCGCAGACCCGGATGGACTTCATCGTCATCCAGCTGCCCGGTTATCAGGCCAAGCGCCTGGTTTCTCCGCACAGCCAGTGGGCGCTTCTGCGCGAGGCCCAGCTGCAGTGCGGCGAGCCGCTGGTCGTAACCTGCGACACCGGCGCCGAAAACGACATTCACCCCGCCGACAAATCCATTATCGCCGAGCGTGCCGCCGCCATCGCCAACGCGTTGATTAATAACCGCAAGCCGCCTTATTCGCCCCGGATGCACTCCGTGACGCGGACCCGCGCCAAGCTGCAGGTCAAATTCAATACCTTCGGCTCAAAACTGCAGTTCAACGGCGAGCCGGACGGCTTTGCCATCGGCGAAAAGGGCAATCTGTACCGCGCCAAGGCCACGATTATTTCCGACGACACCGTGGAGCTCTCCTGTTCCAAGGTCAAATCGCCGCAGATTCTCTATTACGGCTGGAGCAATTTCCCGACCGGAAACCTGTACAACACCGAAGGGCTCCCGGCCACCCCGTTCCGCCACCGCGTCAAGCACTAAAACTCTTTTTTCTGTCCACGAAAAATCCCATAGGCGATCGCCTATGGGATTGCTTTTTTTGTGCTATTTTGTGTATTTTGTGGACAAAAAGTCTTATTCTTCTTCCACGATGTTGATCTTGACACTGATGACTTTGCGCGGGTCGGATTTGACCACGGTGATGCGGGCGATTCCTTCCATGTTCAGCACTTCGCCGGAGGCGGGGATACGGCCGAATTCGCTGGAAACGAAGCCGCCGATGGTGTCCACGTTTTCGTCTTCGGGGATGTTGATATCAAGGAAGTCATTGACCTCGCTGATCAGGCTGCGGGCCTCGAAAATCACCGAACCGTCCTCGAGGGTGATCGGCTGAATGCCGCCGTCGGTCACATCGTCGTATTCGTCGCGGATTTCGCCGACGATTTTTTCGAGGATGTCCTCGAGGGTGGCGACGCCGGAGGTACCACCGTATTCATCGATAATCACCGCCACGTGGATGGAGGAGTGACGAAACTCCTTGAGCAGCGAACTGACGTTTTTCGATTCCGGCACGAACAGCGGCTGGTGCGCCATATCGATCAGGCTCTTCCCCTTCGCCGACTCCTCCAGGAAGTCCTTGGCGTACAAAATCCCCTTGATCTCGTCGACGGTGCCGCTGTAAATCGGAATCCGGCTGTGGCCGGACTCGACGAATTTCTTCCGGGCCTCGTCAAACGTGGCGGCGTCGGAGAGCGCCACCAGGTCGACGCGCGGAGTCATGATCTCGCGCACCTGCGTGTCGTCGAGGTCAAAGATCCCTTTGATCATGCGCTTTTCCTCTTCTTCGAGGGCGCCGTCTTCGTTGGCTTCGTCGTCGTTTTCCACGAACGACATGATTTCGTCTTCAATGCTGGGAGCCTCGGCTTCGTCCTGTTCGAGCAGCCCGCTGAGCCAGTCGGAAATTTTCATGACCGGCTTGAAGATGAACCCGACCAGCGGCAGTGTGAACGAGAGGATTTTGACGTCGAACTTCCTGACGATGAACCGGATCAGCAGCGCGGTAAAGAGAAAAAGGAGACAGAGCACGCCGACACTGATCAGCAGCAGCATGTTCCAGGTGAATTTATATTCAGCCAGGTGAACTTCGAGATACTGAAATACCGAAATGCCCATGATCGAGACGGTCAGCATGAAAATGATCCGGAAAACCTGGTTGTACTCGGTCTGATTATCGCGCCAGACCTCCATTTTCTCGGCCAGTTCCTCATTTTTGTCCTCGATCAGGCGAATTTTGCCACGGGTGATCCGGTACAGCGAATTCCAGGCCGTCATACACCAGAAATAGGCCAGGTATGCGCCCACAATCAGTTCGTATCTCACTTACAACCTCCAGTTGATATGGGAAAAATCATCTCAAAATCAAATTCCTGCTCCAGCACGGTCATCACGCGCCGCTCGGCCCGGCGCATTTTGCGGCGGTCCCCGGGGGTCAGGTCGTCACAGCCGGAACAATGCAGCATGCCGTGAACGATATACAGGACCAGCTCCCGCGCATACGAAGAATCGGCCCGTGCCTCCCCTTCGCGCCACGCCACGTCCGGACAAATCACCAGCTCCACGGCCACGTCGTACTCCTCCGGGGGTTCGTCGCCCTCCAGATAATTGAACGTGATGACGTCGGTGGTCCCCTCATGACCGACGAAGTCGCGGTTAATCGATGCCATGCTCCGGTCGCCGGCAAAAACCACGTTGAACTCCTGGTTTTCGCCGATCGGCAGTTTGCACAGCGCGGCAGCCCGCTCAATCAACTTCGACAGCAGTTTTCGGTTTGGGGGGGTCCTTCGGTTTTTCAGCCGCCACGAAAGGCCGGTCTTCATGTTCTTCTTCTTCCTTCGGATAAGCCATGCGCGCATGGTGTATACTGGTTAACTCGCGGATAAAGCAATCGCGGATGGCGGAGAGCTCGCCCACGGTGATATCGGCATCGTCAAGCTGCCCGTCGCGGATGCGCCGATGGAAAATATCGCTGACCATCTGGTCGATTTTGGCCGGGGTCGGCTTTTTGATCGAACGGCAGGCGGCCTCGCAGGCGTCGGCCAGGCTGACCAGTACCACGGTTTTATCGGAGGGCAGCGGGCCGGGGTAACGGAATTCGTGCTCTTCCACGCCTTCGCGCCCGGGCTGGGCGTCGAGGGCCTTGCGGTAGAAATAATACACCATGTCGGTGCCGTGATGCTGCTCAATGGTCTTGCGGATGATGCGCGGCAGCCGGTATTTGGCCGCCAAGCTCAGCCCGGCCTTGACGTGATTCATAATCACCATGCTGCTCATGTGCGGATGCAGCTCGTCATGCTTGTTCTCGGCCGGAATGTTTTCCGCGAAATACTCGGGCTTGCCGATCTTGCCGATGTCGTGGAAGAGCGCCGCCACCCGCGCCGGGATCGGATTGAAGTCGATCTCCTTGGCCGCGGCCTCGACCAGCGTCGACACCGTGAGGCTGTGGTGGAAGGTCCCCGGCGCTTTCTTGCGCAATTCGACCAGCAGCGGATGGTTGTAGTCAAACATCAGCAGCGACATATTGGTGCTGACCCGGAAAAATACTTCCATCATAAAAAGCGCCAGCAGCGCCAGCGTCGCCGTCATGAATCCATTTAACGCCGAGAGCCCCAGCCCCCACAAAAGCTTATGCCAGCTGATACTGTCACTCGTCACCACGATGATCGCCACCCCCATCAGGATGAACGAAATCACCACCGAAAGCATGGTGCGCATAAAAAACGAACGGTAATTGTCGGCATTGCGTACCGCCAGCGCGGTGACGCCGCACAGCAGCATACCGCCGATGGCGCTGTCGAAATGATCCCCGATCATCATCGCCGTCATGGTCGAGACGAAAAATCCCATGTAGAGCGACACCCGGAACCCGACCGTAACCGCCAGCAAGGCGGCGCTGAAGCCGACCGGCAGCGCCACGCCGATCCACTCCGGCGCAATGTTCCAGATCCGGCACGAAGCGTGAAACGCCTCCGCCATGACATAATTCAAACCGATGCCGAGGATGATGATCCACGTGCACAGCATCATGCTGCCGTTGTCCTTGACCACCTTCGGGTGGATATGGTAGAGGTAAATGATCACAAACAGCACCAGCAGCAGACACCAGTAAATGATGTAAATCATATGTTTGTAGGTGCCGGAGTCGAAAACCTGCTTGCTGTAATTTTTGCTGTAGGCGTCGATGATCTCCATGATCTGTGGGGTGACGACTTCGTCGCGGCGGACGATGACCTGGTTTTTGTTGATATTTTCCAGTACCGGCTTCACCTGCTTGCGGATTTCGCGCTGGATCTGGCGGCGGCGGTCCTCCATGCGGTCGAGGTCGCCGTCGGTACTGAGGATGTTTTCGATGATGCCGATCAGGGGGCGCCCGGCCTCCGTCATCTCGCGCACGGACATATTCGGATTATTGCGGGCCAGCTCCACGATGAAACGGGCGGCGGCCTCGCGGTAGTTCGGCAGCTCGCCGACGGCCCGCTCGGTTTCGCGTCCGAGTTCGTCGATGACGCGGATTTTTTCTTCCGGCGGCAGCGCCTTTTTGTCGCGCTCGTTCAAAATGCCGCGGTTCAAAATTTTCTCGAATTCCCGCCGCATGAAGCCGCTGTTCGACTCGTCCTCAAAAAGCATGCTCAAATCTTCGAGCACCTGCGGCGTCAGCGTGGCCACCAGCTTGCCGTAAACGTCATCGTCCGCGGGGCGGTAGGGCTGTTTCAGTTTTTCGAGGTTGATCCGCTTGGCCAGCGCAGCAGTGAATTCACCGAAATTACGGAGCGCCTGAGCCTTTTTTTCCGCGGAAAATTTATAATACCGTTGGACGGACGCCTCGGCGGTCTGCCGCAGCGCTTCGGTTTTCCGGGTATCTTCGTAGAGAAAATCGATTTCGGCGATAATCGTCTCGGGCGCTTTCTGGTTCACAACCAGATTGTAATCGTGCGGTTTCAGCTTGGGCAGGATCATGATGAACGAGCAGAAACACCACAGCATAATCATCATCAGCGCGCCGATCACGCGCGAATAATTGAGCTGCTCCATCAGCTTCTCGTGCCAGAACTGGCGCTGCGGCATGCCGCTGTGATTGTGCTTCATGCGGTGCTGCGCGAGCTTACGGTTTATATAACTGTTCAACCATCTAATCATAATTGTTTATATCACTGGTTGGTTGCCTTGCGGTCTTTCTGGTAGGCTTTGATGATTTTCTCGACCAGGGTATGGCGGACCACATCGTCGGTGCCGAAGCGGCAAAAGGCGATTTCGGGGACGCTTTTCAAGGTCTTCTCGGCGTGAACCAGCCCGGAGCGCTCGCCCTTGGCGAGGTCGTTCTGCGAGGGGTCGCCGGTGATCACGCACTGGGAGTCGAACCCGAGGCGGGTCAGGAACATCAGCATCTGCTCCTCGGTGGTGTTCTGGGCCTCGTCGAGAATGATAAAAGCATTGTTCAAGGTACGGCCGCGCATGAACGCGAGCGGCGCCACCTCGATGATATTGCGGGAAATCAGCTGCGACGCCTCCTCGAAATCGATCATATCGTACAGCGCGTCGTACAGCGGCCGCAGGTACGGCATGATCTTGTCCTCGAGGGTGCCGGGGAGGAAACCGAGGTTTTCGCCGGCTTCCTTGGCAGGGCGGGTCAGGATGATGCGGTTGTAATTGCCCTTCAAAAGCTCGGACACGGCCAGCGCCATGGCGAGGTAGGTTTTGCCGGTACCGGCGGCGCCGATGCCGAAAACGATGTCCTTTTCGCGGATGCTGCGGACGTAGTCGAGCTGGGCGCGGGAGCGCGGCACAATGTCGCGTTTGCGCTTGCCCACCGGAATACGCTCGGCGAAGAGCATTTTCAGCTCATCGTCGCGGCGGTCGCGGAAGGCTTTCAGCGTCTGCTCGAAGTCGTTCTGGTCCAGATGGCTGCCGCGCAGGTGGTAAACCTGGGTCAGCTCGTGAAGAAATTTCCGGCAGCGCTCGACTCGCGTCTTGCTGCCGGACAGAGCGATGAAGAAATCACGTGCCACCAGATTCAGCGACAGCTGTTCTTCGATCAGTTTCAGGTTTCTGGTAATGTGTCCCGCCAATAAGTCATTGAGGGACACACCGTCCTCAAGATAGTATTTATCCCCGTCGTCCGACATCAGGAACTGATTTTAACTCCATTTATTGCTGGGGAATGCGCAAGACCGTACCGATTTTCAACTTGTTGGGATCGGATATGACATTGGTATTGGCATTGTAGATTTTCTTCCAGCTGCTTGCTTTGTTGTAATGCGCCTTGGCGATGGACCCGAGCGTATCGCCCTTCTTCACCGTGTACTGGATCGAGCTGCCGCTGTTTTTCGAAACCGGGGTTTCGCTGATGCGGGTATCGCTATGGATCCTGGTGCCGTCGCTGTAAGTGGTATCGCTGACGATTTCAAATTCCTTGTCCAGATCGGTCACCGTGGCCGACTCTTCCACCACATAGGGCTTCTGGGGCGCGGTGCCGCCCTGGTTGACGGCCGCGCCTTCCTTCGGCGGTTCGGTCTGCGGAGCGCGCCAGCCCGGGTAATTTTCTTTCAGGTAAGATTCCCACTGGGTTTCTTCCGCCGTGTAGGGTGTTTGAGCCAGTTTCGGCCCGCACGCCGTCATAAATACCGCTACTCCCGCCGCCGCAAATAATACCGCAAATTTCATATTATCCTCCATATGCAATTTATGTCGATTCTCGTAAATACCATATCTATAATATAAACTGAATCGCTGCAAAAGCAAAGACGATAATGCAAAAAAGCATTATCGTCTTGAATTTTTACGAAAAAAAGTTATTCGAAACGCTTGAAAACAATCGCTCCGTTATGGCCGCCGAAACCGAGATTGGTATTGATGGCATACCGTACCGGTTTTTCCTTGGCGGTGTTCGGGGTGATGTCCAGGTCGCATTCCGGGTCCGGAGTCACGTAATTGATGGTCGGCGGGATGACGCCGTCGAGAATCGCCTTGATACAGGCAATGCTCTCGAAACCGCCGGCGGCGCCGAGGCCGTGACCGGTGGTACCCTTGGTGCTGCTGACCGAAACTTTGTAAGCGGCGTTGCCGAGGGCTGCTTTCAGCGCCTTGGTTTCGTACTTGTCGTTCAGGTCGGTGCTGGTGCCGTGGGCGTTGATATAGTCCACTTCTTCCGGGTTGATGCCGGCGTGCTTCATGGCGATCATCATCGCCCGCGCCGCGCCCATGCCTTCCGGGTCCGGCGAGGTGATGTGGTATGCGTCGCCGGTGGCGCCGTAGCCCACGATTTCCGCCAGGATATTGGCACCGCGCTTCAGCGCGTGCTCGAGGTCCTCGAGAACCAGTACGCCCGCGCCTTCGGACATCACGAAACCGTCGCGGTCCATGTCAAACGGACGGCTGGCGTGCTTCGGATCGTCGTTGCGCTGGCTCATCGCCTTCATGGCGCAGAAACCGGAGAACCCGATCGGATTGATGGCGGCTTCGCTGCCGCCGGAAATCATGATATCGGCATCGCCGCGGCGGATCATCCAGTAAGATTCACCGATCGAGTGCGTGCCGGTGGCGCAGGCGGTGACCAGACCCATGTTCGGGCCCTTGGCACCATAGCGGATCGACAGCGTGCCGCTGGCCATATCGCCGATCATCATCGGGATAAACAGCGGCGAAGTGCGGTTCGGGCCGCGCTCGATGATGCTCTTGGTCTGTTCAAAAAATGTATGCAGTCCGCCGATACCGCTGGAAACCAGACATCCCACGCGAGTGGGGTCCACCCCATCAAGTTGATTCATCAAACCGGCTTCCTTCATGGCTTCGTCCGCGGCAGCTACCGCAAACTGGCAGAAAGGATCGAGCCGCTTGGCATCCTTGGGCGACATGTACTGTGAGAAATCGAAGTTCTTCACTTCTCCGCCAATCCTGGTACGATATTCGGTCAAATCCAATTGCTGTACAAGGTCAAGACCGCAGATTCCGTTGGTCAACGCATGCCAGAAATCTTTCACATTGTTGCCCACGCAGGACACAATCCCAGTACCTGTTATAACTACTCGCCGATTCATCAATTCCTCATTTGCTGGGGTTAATTTCCATTGTCGATACAAAAAATGGGTCACACTTTTACAGCCGTGACCCATTTACAAGGTATATCAGACAAGAAATTATTCGTTGCTCTTGCTCTCAACATACTTAATGGCTTCGCCGACCGTAGTGAGCTTTTCAGCATCTTCGTCCGGAATGTCAGAACCGAATTCTTCTTCCAGAGCCATAACCAGTTCGACCTGGTCCAGGGAGTCCGCGCCGAGATCTTCGATGAACTTGGCTTCCGGCACGACCTGATCTTCATTGACGCCGAGCTGATCCACTACGATTTTTTTCACTTTTTCTGCGATTTGAGACATCTGAGCCTCCTTTTAAGGTTATCCGTTTGTCTTTTTTGTTTACTTCGAATAAAATAATTCTTATATTACTATGCCGCATCTTTCCAATATTTCAAATTCATTTTCCAAATTACTGGAAAAAAAATCCCGTTTTCAGCATGTACTTCACTTCACAATCGCTGCGCCGAAGATCTCACGCAGCTGCTTTTTCAGCGCATCCACCCGCTTGTCGGCCACTGGAGAATCGATCACCGTGCCGGTAATCCGGACCACGGACTCCGCACCGATGATGAACCGGCGCTGATCCGGCCAGACAAATACGCAGGACTCCAGCACGTTCTGCGATTTCCTGGCGAACTCCACGCCGCGCGGCGAAGTCCCCTCCACGATCACATTGCGCAGCGTATTCTCTTTGTTCAAGAGATAAATATCCGCTCCGAACGTCCCCGGCGCGATGTAGACGTTCTCGTGCGTCACCACCGCTTCCTGTACGTGGCAGATGCCGGTGCCGTTGCCGCGCGCATACATATTGCGTACCGTGACCTCGCATTCCTCGTGGGCGCTGATGCCGTCGTCGTAGTTGTCGATCGCGGCGACATTCTCAAACAAAATATCCTTGCAGTCGTAATGGATGTTGAAACCGTCGTTCCAGAAGTTTTTCACGATCATATTGCGGACGGTGATATGGCTGGAGCTGCCGGTCAGCATCACCCCGGAATCGGTCTCAATCGACTCCCGGATGTCGGCGTCGGCCGGATTCAAATCCTTCGGAATGCGGAAATACACATCTTTTTTATTGATGACGGTCCACTCGTAATCCTGCAGCTCGGAGACTTTTTTCAGCGGCGGCGACTTCCATTTGACCGTGCGCCCCATGCGCTGCATTTCGCCGTTGAAGCACATATTAAAACGCCCGATCCGGCTGTCCGACATCGGGCGCGTCGTGTGATACAGCCCCGGCTCGATCTGGTGCCATTCCTCCAGATTGACCGGTTTCGTCCCGACAAACGTATTGAACATGGCGTCGATGACGATCGGCTGGTCGGGCGCGCCGCTTTTGTCCTTGATGACCAGACTGGCGTTGATGGGGCGGTCCGCCGGCAGGATGCGGATGGTATCGCCGGGGGCGGCCTTGGCCAGCGCGGCCTCGAAGGTCCGCAGGATCTCTCCGTTGTCGTCGCCGTTATTGACGTCCACCTGATACTCCGCCGCCGTCACGGCAGCAGCCAGCGAAACCAGAATCGCGATAGCCGATAATTTTTTCATAGTTCCATGTCCTGTTAATCGATTATTGGTATAATCTATATATGTCGGGGATTATTTTCAACCGCCTTTTCCGGATATTTCGGGAAACAGACAGCCTTGCAAAAAACAAAGGACTGAAAAGACATAAATGACATAAAAGACGGCTTCTGCTCAAAAATTGACTGTTCTTTGCGTCATTTTCGTCATTTTAGTCCTTTGATCAGACTTCAGGTAAGGCTCACGGCTTCCCGTAAAATTTTTCAGCAAAATGGTCTCCACCCCCTATTGACAAAATGCTTTATGGCAGTATAATTTATTCAGTGTAACGTTTCAAAGAAACATTCTGAATTTCACAAAACACCAAATATTAGTAGGGAAAAAAGATGATAATAGCTGAACAATGTATCGCAAAGGGCGTCTGTGCCTGGCCCAACATGCAGAAACTCAGTAACGGTGAACTTGTAATCGTCTTTCACAATCAACCGTCACACGCTCAACAGGAAGGGGAACTGGATATCATTTTCAGCCGGAATTCCGGGAACTCCTGGGAGCGGCGATCGGCTTTATTCGACCGGGTCCCCGGGGTATGCCGCTGCAACCAGGCAGTCGGGGTGTTCGATAAACGCCTGCTGGTATTTTGCGGCGGCTGGCAATTTTCACCGGATCAGCCATATGGGAAATATCTGTTGCCGCCGGTGGGCGCCGTTTCTGAGGATGGCGGCCGGAGCTGGGAGTTTATCGCCCGTCCCAAGGGACTTTTCCCGACGACCTGTGTGACCTTCGGCCCTATTGTCGCCGCTGAAAACGGAGATTACTGCATGGTAAGCTACATCCCCTTTGCCGGTCTGGAAATGAATCTGTTTATGCGCAGCACCGATTACGGGTGTAGCTGGAAAGCCGTTTCCATCATCGCCACCCCTGGCAACGAGACCTGGCTACTGCCCTTGAAGGGCGGGCGCTGGCTTGCCATGGTCCGCACCGAGGAGCATGGGTTATTGCAGTACAACTCCGAGGATGACGGAAAGAGCTGGCACTTCGCCGGCAACCTTACCCGGCAGCTTCAAGTATCCGGCAGTTTGCTTCGCCTGGCGGACGGCCGGATTTTACTGAGCTACGGTAATCGTATTCCCGGAGAATTCGGCATCGAAACCCGCATCAGCGAAGATGAGGGCAAGACCTGGGCCAAACCATATCGTCTCGCCAATATGCCATCGCACGACGGCGGATACCCCGCGACCGTTGAATTAGCCCCGGGGCAACTCCTGACAGCCTATTATGCCGAGGTCGATGCACCCCATAAATACGAAATGCGCTCAATTCATTGGAGATTTTGATCTCCAGCATATTTTTTTCGAAAAATTATATCTCCGAAGGTATTGACAAAATGATTTCCGGCAGTATAATTTAATTAGTAAAACGTTTCAAAGAAACATCACTAGAAGTAGAAAAATGTCAAAACGCGTAACCATAAAAGATATAGCAAGTCATGCCAATATGAGCCTCGCCACCGTTAGCGGCGTGCTCAACGGCGAGACGCGCTTTTCCGATAAAACCCGCAGGCATGTATGGGATATCGCCAACCGTTTGAATTATACGCCCAGCGAATCCGCCCGCGGACTCCGCGCCAGCCGTAGCGAAGAACGCCGCAAAACCGGCGTCATCATGCACATCGTCCACATGCTCAATACCGTGCCGAAACATGACCGCGACCAGGAAGCGGACGTTTACCGCCTGTCCTGGCAGGCCCAGACGCGTGGACAGTTCGTCATCCCCTACTGCTATTATCAACAGGACGGTTTCCAGTGTCCGCCGCTGCTGAACGGCCTGGTGGACGGCGCGATCATCGGCACGCCGCACATGGAAGTGGTCAATACCGTCAAAGCCAAAATTCCGGTCGTGCTGATGGACGTGCCTTTTTCCACCCAGCTGGTGGACGTACCAATGGTCAATATCGACTACCGCTACGGTTTCCTGATAGCGTTTGAAGAACTGAAACGGCTCGGCCACAAAAGTGTGATATCGGTTTCGCCCGGACCGGCGAACAATGATGCTTATATTTACGACCGCTATGTCATCCATTCCATGCGCGAGGCCGCTACGCTCTCCGACATGAAAATCCTGCCCGGCGGCGAACTCGAATACATCAACACGGAAAACCATGATTCGAAAGTATTGGAAGCGGCTCACAAACTCGCCCCGGAAATCCGCAGCGGCAAAATCACCGCCATCACCTCGGTGAACGTGTGTTATGCCGCCACGCTGATGAAGTACCTGCGCGAAATGGGCATCCGGGTGCCGGAAGACGTGTCGATCACCGCACCGTACTTGTGGTTCGACCCGGTTCCCGGCATTTCCAATATTTTCACCAGCCGGGAAAAAATGATCGATGCTTCGCTCGATCTGCTGCGAAACCTGATCGACGGTCAAACCCTCCACTGCTACGAAAACCTGATCCGCCCGGAATTCATCCCGGATCATTCCATAGCCAAAGCAAATCTCTCAAAAAGGAGTTCATAAATGAAAACATGCAAAAGAGATCACATTTTCACACTTATCGAGCTATTGGTAGTAATTGCCATCATAGCGATTTTAGCGGCCATGCTGCTGCCGGCCCTGAACAAAGCCCGCGACAAAGCCAGACAGTCCAACTGCATCAACCAGCAAAAACAGCTGGGGCTGGCATCATCTCTGTATGCCATTGATTATGACGATTACGTCATTCCGATCTGCTTTGTCAACAGCGCACCGCAGGCCTGGTATTCCAAAATGCTCCCCTATATCATGACCGGCACGCCGACCGAGGAATTCAGGGTATTCAGGTGTCCGGCAGAAGCCAAGGACGCAAGGCTCGGAGCGGGCGGCTCCAGCTGGGCCACTGCCGGTTCGATTTTCCAATACTGGAAAGTAACCTACAACTACAGCGGTTACCTGGGCGGCGTTTACGATACCGTCAACTCCCGTCCATTCCTGAAATATGCCGCGGTGAAAAAACCAACTGTCCGCGGACAAATTTCGGAAATGTTAAATACGGATTTTGATACCACTCCTCTCCGCCGCTGGTATTTGTATGACTGGTACAATTACGGAATTTCCTTTTCCCATAACCAGCGGGCCAATGTGTTGATGTTGGATGGGCATGTCGAAAGCTATGCCAAAATCGAATTAAGCGTCCTTGCAAAAGCCAAAGAATTATCGGGGCTCTAATGAAAACTTTATTACTCTTATTATCTGTTCTGATCGGAACGGCCTGCGCCGCCGAAATCACGCTCGCGGAAAACGGCAAAACTGCTTACAAGATCCACGTCGCCGGGGTCGAGGGCGACTCCAGCGCCTTCGCGGCGCGGGAGCTGGCGCAACACCTGAAGGAAATTTCCGACGCGGAATTCGCCGTTGCGCCCGGCAACGAGGGACCGGCCATTTTTATTGTCACGGACAATGATGCGTACAAAGCGCAAGAGTATCACGTTTACACGAAGGACGGCAATCTGTATCTGCAGGGCGGCGGCGCCAACGGCGCGCTGTACGCGGTGTATGAGCTCCTCGGCAACGTCCTCGGCTGCCGCTGGTACACCGTCCGCGGCGAAAAGCACATTCCCCGGATGGACTCCCTGACCGTGGCGGAACTCGACATCCGGCGCCTGCCGAGCTTCGAGGCCCGGCATTATACCAACACGTATTACCCGCTGAACTTCCCCGGCGTGGTGGACTTCCTGACCCGCAGCCGGCTGAACGTCCGCGAACGGGTTCACAAAGAGGTTCCGCAGGATTACAATTCGCGTGGTCCATTCGTCCACTCGTTCTTTTTCTATATGAGTCCGGGAGAAAAACCGTTTCAGGATTATCACACACCCTGGCCGGCAAAACGGAATTTATTTGCCACCAACCCCGAATATTTCAGCCTTAACGAGCACGGTACGCGCATCGACAGCAGACAGTTGTGCTTCAGCAATCCGGGCATGCGGAAGCTGTTGACCGAACACCTGCTGGCCCAGCTGGCCCATTTCGGCGGTACCGGCGTGGTTGACGTATCGGCCCACGACGTACCCGGCCGGTTCTGCTACTGCGACAATTGCAAGGCGCTGGAAAAGAAATACAAGGCTCCCTGCGGCCCGCTGATCGATTACCTGATCGAGGCGGTTCCGCAGATCACCGCGGTTTATCCGCAAGCCTATGTCCGGACGCTGGCCTACCGCAAGGACCAGAGCGAAATCCCGCCCGCAGTGGACAAACTGCCTGAGCACCTGATCATCACGTTTGCGCCGATCGACTCGGATTTCTCCAAGACGCTGGATGCGCCGTCCAACCTCGATACGTTGAAAAACCTCCGCCGCTGGTGCGAAATCGCCGATCAGGTCTGGCTGTGGTACTACCCGAACCCCTACGGCCCCATTCTGCCGATGGGCAACGTGGAAAAATTGATTCACGACACCAAGCTGATTCATCAGGCCGGGGCCAAGGGAGCCTTTTTCGAACACGATGTATGGGTGGATAGCGGATTGAATTTCTCGGAAATGCAAAGCTGGCTGCTGACGCGGTTGTTCAACGATATCACGCTCGACGCCGAGCCGCTGATCAATGAGTTTCTTGAGTTTTATTATGGCAGTGCCGCACCGCAGATTCGCCAATACCTGAAAGAACTGGAAGCTGGCGCAAACTCGACCCGGGTTCCAATGAGCTGGAATCCTTCCAGCGCCATGTTCCCATATTTGACCCCGAAAAACCTTGTCAAATGGCAGAATGACTTCGAGAATATCACGCCCGCCGAACCGGCCGCCGCAAACTACGTGAAAATGCTGCGGGTGACGCTGGATGCCGCCACACTGGAAAATTGGGAAAAGATCACCCGCGCCGGGTTGAAATGCCCGTTCACGCTGGATGAACTCATCGAGCGCCTGCGGGATGGCTACCGCAACGCCGTCGAGACCACGACCGAAAAGCGTCGCACGGTCACCGTCGAGGAATTCGATAAAATATTCGGCCTGAGGATCCTGCGGGCCCAGGGAAAAATCAAGCCGCTGCCGGCGGAATTCGCCAGGATCGCCCCGGAACGCATCTATGAGGCATTGCCCTTCCGTAACCTGGCCGACGATCCTGATGCGGCGTCCGGCAAAGCCTCGCGCCGTGAAATCTCCGAGCTTCCGGTAACCGCCGGCACCTACAATGCCGTCGACAAAGTCATGACGCTCAGCGCCAAAATCGAGCGGAAAGACATCAAGCCCGGGAAGTATCACTTCTACAAGATTGGAACCTCGAAACTCGCCTCTGATTCCGTGTTTTGGCTGACCGGGTCGTGGTTTGCAACCTTCCGGCTGGAAGGCGCCTACGTGGTCGGCTATCCGGACAAACAATGGGACGTATACGCTTCGATCAAATTCGAAGGCCCCTTCTACGGCGGTGCTGACGGCCAGCCGAACCGGGTAAGCTGTGACCGCGTCATCCTGATCGAACGCTGAGGAACCAGCAAAAATCGACTGCACTCTGGGGGGGGGCTGCCTGCGAAAAGGCGGCCCCTCTTACTTTTGTTGTTCCCGCAGATAATTCGCGATTTCCTGTAATTTCAGAGATTCGGCGTATTCCAACGGGGTTTGATTGCGCCAGGCGGATAACTTCAGGTCAAGTCTGGCTCCATGCTTGACCAGTAATTTAACCAAATCAATTTTCTCCGACTGAATTGCGTAATAAATCGGCGCCATGACAAACCCATGACATTTTTCTCCAAGCTTTAATGGTTTTTCTTCCGGCACCCTGTTTACATCGGCCCCCGCTTTTATCAGTAACTCGGCAGCCGGATGTTGCCCGATCCTTATGCAGCTCAAAAGCGGGGAGTAAATCCCAGGGTCGCCGGCAGAATCAATATCCACTCCCAATGCCAGGAGTTTCCTGATATTCTCCAATTTGCCGTGATGCGCAGCCAGACTCAATGGTGTAAAAGTATCGCTGACAGCTTCAAGATCAAACTTCTTACCGTTATCGAAGGGTTGGGAAAGCAGAAAATCCAGGTTCCGGGCATCGGAGCCCCCGTATTGCGCGGCATAAAAAACGGCGGTACGTCCATTCAACCCACGGGCATCCGGTTTCGCACCATGCGCAATCAACAGTTTCATCATCTCCACCGCATTGCGACTGCCGCCCGCCGCGCATAAAAACGGCGTCTTACGATTCAGTCCGCTGCGTTCGATATCGGCTCCGTTTTTCAACAGAAGAGCAGCAGCATCGAGGTTTCCAGTTCCGGCCGCATAGCAAAGCGGCGACCCAATCCCCCAATACGGATCTTCCACATCCACCTTCACGCCATGCGCCAGCAAATCAGCCACAATTTCAGCCGGACAACCGGACTGCGCCGCAGTCAATAATGCATTGTTCCTCATCGGGTTATCATTTTGAACGGTCTTGCCGACCGGCTCAGGGTCTGCTCCGTTTGCAAGCAGAAAACGCACAGTCCCGACCGCGTCCTGGATAATGGCCCGGCACAACGGGGTAAGCCCGTCTCCATCCAGTTTATTGACATCGGCTCCATTGCCGACGAGATATTTGGTCAACTCCAACCGGTCGTCGCCATAGGTAGCCGCAAAGCCCAGGGGCGTGTGCGAGTTCCAGCCCGGCGTACCGAACAAAGCATTGACGTCATTTCCCGCTTCAAAATATTTTTTGATTTCCACCATGTCGCCGCGACGAAACATCCGCAGGACATCATCTGCTTTCTTCTCCTGCTGCGACCTTTCCGCAAACAACAGACCAGATATACCCAAAATCAGCACAAACAAAAGGGTTTTCATTGAAACGCATCACTCCTGTTTTCAACATTCTATTATACAGTCTTTCACGAAAAAAAACAAGATACGATTTATATCGATCAGCGTATTTAGAAATGTATAATGGCGGCAAAAGTTGTTACAGGACGTCGCAGATTTTCTGGGTCACGGTGCCGATCCAGGCGATGTCGCGGGGAGTGATGCCGGTAAAGATTTTGCCGTCGCGCGCATTGTCGCTGGAGAGCATGATCGTGTCTTTTTCCTTGCGGAAGCGCTTGCAGACAATCGTGCCCGGGTTCGCGCTGTGTTCCGAAAATTTGACCACCACGATTTTGCCGTTGCCTATATCATCCAGACGGTATTGAGGTTCGCAAAAGATGATTTCGCCGTCGCAGATGGTCGGCTCCATCGATTCACCGAAAATGCGGAATACCTGCGTATCCTTGCGGGTGCCGACCGGAGCGGCAATGGTTTCGACCGATTCGGGGTCCCACTTGCGCAGGACGGCGGTGTCGCAGTTTTCCAGCATGGCCAGGTGGCTGGCCGCGTTGGCCCAGTCCACCACCGGCAACGGGCGAACCAACACACCGCCGTTGCGGAACATCCCTTCCGGCAGCAGCAGCAGCCGTTCCGCGGGCGTCACCGGAATATCGTCCTGCGAGATATCCAGCGCCTCCAGCACTGAAGACAGCACGTCCGGAAACCAGTTCAATTTGCCGTTCAGCAGCCGTTCGATGGTATGGACCGAATCATAGCCGATGTATTTCGTCAGCTCGGCGGCGGAAGTCAATCCTTTTGCCATCATCGCATCCTTGATGCACAAACGCAGTTCCGGCGTATTGCCGATGGTATCCATCACCTTGCCGGGCGCGGCGGTTCCTTCCGACGCGCCGGTCATCCCGGTCCGGTATTGGGTATAGATCTGGATCAGCTGTTCGATATTGCCCTCATTGACCGCGGCTTGACGAAAACAATTCAGGATCTTCTGGAGCTGCTCGGGATTTGGCAACGCATTCCCCTGCTTCAATTTAGTAATATAGGCCGAAGTACATTCGAGGAGCCGTGCAATCTGGACCGCCCTGATTTCCGCCGCCTCCATGATCTTCGAAAGCAATGTTCCGAAACGTATATACTTATTCATCAGGTACCTCATTCGTTTTATGTCTATACTATAATATAAACCAAAAAGTATAAAATTCAAGTATGCGGTTAAATTATTTTCATCTTTTTCCCATTATCCTATTGACATATTTAACCATTAGGTGTAAATTATAGACATGAACAAAAAGAGAGGTGTTGTCATGAAAATCAGAATCCGGGCCACTTTCCATCGCCGCCATACAGCAAGAACAATAACAATTAAAGCGTAATTCCAGCAAAACGCTCCCGAAAAGAGCACAATTCCGCAATCGCTGTTTATCATCCGCCCAAAGTAAATATCAAAAAATCCAAAAGAACTTTTTTAATCAATAATTTAACCATTTAGTTAATTTTTTAAAAAAAGGAGAAGAAAAATGTCTGATTCAAAAACCCTTACCCCCGCAGAGCGCAAACAGGAATACCGCCGCTGGGAAAAAGGCGCGCCGCTTCGCCGCCGCCGTTTTCTCCAACTGGTTAAATACGCTCAGAAAATCCGTGATATCAGTGCCAAATATTTGCCGCAAAACCAGGAGACCGCAAATGGAAAATGAAACCGCAATCCAGTTCAATGCACCGGAAATTCCGCATCCCGCCAGCCATTCGTTTTTTCTCGGAGGCGCCGGATTCGACGAAGCCCGCAGAATGGCGAAATCCCTTGCGGGTTCCCGCCTGATTCCGGAGTTTTTCCGCCGCCGCCCCGATGACTGCATCATCGTGCTTGAAGCGGCCGCATTGTCGGGCATCAGCCCCCTGCTGCTGATGCAGAACATCGACATCGTGGACGAGCAGCCGGTCTGGCGCACGCCGTTCCTGGTGGTGCACATCAGCAGTTGCGGCCGGTTCAACGATCTCCGCTACAACGACCACGGCACCCCCGGCACCGGCAGCTGCGGCAAAAGCGCCACGGCAAAGCGCCCCGACGGCACGCTGCTGTGCGGGCCGCTCGTTACCCTCGACATGGCCGAAGCCGCCGGCTGGACGGAACGCAACCCCAAATGGCGGGAAATGCCCGAGCTGATGCTGGCCAATTTCGCGGCGATCCATTTTGCCCGGCAGTACGCCCCGGACCTGTTTCTCGGCCTGAAAGCGGAAGACGAGATCGCGCCCGCCGCCCCCGTCCATCCCGCGTGTCAGGATTGGGCCGAAAGCGAGCAGAAAAGGCTCGCCGCATACCTGCAGAAACGCAACGCGCCGGTCACGGCCGTGCAGATTGCGAATTTCCTGAAAAACCGCCGCGAAGTATTCAATTTCGATCTGATTGCCGCCAATCTTGAATTCATCATCGATTCGATCACCAAGGAGGTCGCCAATGACTGAACATACCCATTATGATTTCTCCCCTTCCAACTTCCGGAAACGTGAACTCTGCCCCGGCTCCTGCCGCATGGAAAAGAACCTGCCATCCTTCCGGGAAGAACCCAATCCCGAGGCGGAACGTATTCGTAATCTGATCGATTCCGAGCTCGTCCTGATCTATGGTTTCGAGCTCGCCGGTGAACTGCCGGAAACGGATTACGAGTCCGCCGAAGACGCCGAATGCATCAAGAAAATGATTCGCAAACTCTACGGGATCATCGGCGACCGCACAATCCTCGGCGGCAGCCTGAAAAGCACCGTGTCCTACAGTTATCTCGGCAAAAAATTATTCGAAGGCCGTCCGGACCTGATCCTGCTGGGCACGAACCGCGTCATCGTGGTGAACTGGCAGGTGTCCTGGCAGCTGAATACGGCGGGGGCGGAACGGCTTCGCGCCGCGGCATACGCCCTGGGCGCCATGCAGACGTTCGACCGGCCGACCGTCGAGGTCCACAGCTACAATCCGTGGCTTGAGCAATACAGCAGCGAGGTTTTCGACGACCAGCACGCGCTTCTCGCCGAGTTGAGCGGCATCATTTCCGCCTGCGGACAGGAGGATGCGCCGCTGGTCCCCGGGCGCGAACAGTGCCGTTACTGCCGGGCGGCGGCGCACGGGACTTGCCCCGCGTTTCTCAAAACCGCCGAGCTGGTCGCCGCCGAGGCCGGTGAACTGGAAGCCTGCCCTTCGCTGAGCCATCTGCCCGAGCAGGAACTCTGCCGCTTGTATCACTCCTGCAAGATGATCGAGAAGCTCATGAACCGGATTGAATCGCGCATCCGCACCGTCTGCGAAGAAAAGGGCCAATGCGGCAATCTGGCGCTGAAGCAGATTTCGGGCGGACGCGAGATCAAGGACATCAACGCGGCTTTCGATAAAGTCGACGGAGTCCTCTCTTCGACCGAATTTCTCACCTTCTGCACCGTCTCCGCCTCCCAGCTGGAAAAAGGTTACGCCCGCAAACTGAAAAGCGCCGGCAAAACCAAAACCGAAAAAGAAGCCAAAGCGATTTTCAGCGAGATCATGCACGACCTGGTACAGGACAAACCGCCCCGGAAAATGCTGACCGAAATCATCTGATTTCACACCTCATCCGTACCCCACCCGAAAGGCCCGGGGCGGTTTCCAGTCAGCGGAAACTGCCCCGGGCAAACGCTCTTGCACTCAATAAACACTAACAAATAATAGATTTATTCCCATGACCTATTGATTTCCGGGAGCCGTTTCTGTATAATTATATGATATCAACAGAGGAACAAAATATATGTCGGACACCAAATGCTTCGGTCATTATTGCCAGGAAAAAGAGAGCTGCAAAAAATGTGAATATCATATTGCCTGCCAGCTGGTTGAAAAAACAGAACGAAAACTTGATCAGCCGCTTGGCGGACAGGATTTCGATGAAATTTCGGAATTCGACGAACACCTGATGGTTGATGCGGAAGTTTACCGCAAAATCAATGAAACAAATATACGCCATTGCAATGGTTGCGAGGAGGGCGAATGCAGCTGCGAAAAACAGGATCTGGCCGAGTTCCTGAATTTTCTGTTTCATCTGGACAATTACACGCTTGGGATACTGGCGGAGATCGTGGCGCCGTCGCAGGACAGCAGTTCGCGGCTGACCGTGGCGAAAATGGCGCGGACACACGGCATTTCCCGGCAGGGAATGCACCGCAAAATTCTGGATATCGCCCGGAAATCCCCGGAACTTTCCAGCCTGCTGAAATGCGTGATCCTGAAGATCCGCAAAAGCCGCACGGACTTCCGCAAGGGCCCCTGCCGCAAACGGAAAAAGCAGCCGGCGGCAAATTAAAGAAATCCATCGTTATTGAACCGCAATATTGACATTTTCATTACTTATACAGGAACAGTTAAACAAAAGGACAATTCCATGGCAAAAAATAATCTATTCAAAAACAAAGAATTCCTGAAAGCAGTATCCGAAGACCGCGAAATCCAGAAACTGCTGCATACCCCCGAAGCCGGAGTCGACGGCTTGCAGCATCGCTACCGCCCATAAACTAATCAACCTGATCCCGGAGGAAATCATATGGAAAAGATTTTTTTAGTTCTTCTTTCTTCTTTCTTAATTGCCGCTTGCGGCTTTGGCTGCGTCAACCGCCAGCTCGCCGAATCCTACGGCCAGTATCTCGATACAGCCGGCACGGAATACGTCGAATACATCGAATCCGATCCGGCGCTCGACGACAACGACAAGGCCATTCGCCGGGCGAACCATGAACACGCCCGCCGGACCGTCGACAAATTCAAGTCAACCAGGTGGAGTTGGTAACATGATTGAACAAGTTATTACACGTGAAGAATTCATCGAAAACATCCGCGAAGAGTTGATGAAACTGGTGAACTCGGCCAAAGCCGAATATTCGACCGATCTGGCTGATCTGTCGGACAAGTTTGCGGATCAGTATTATAACTACCTGAATGCGGCCACGGAAGGCGACCGCAAACGTGCGGAGGCCAACCTGAAGCACATCAAGGCGTCGCTGGCGCACATCAGCGCCCGGATGGGGCTGGACCTGACGGAACGCCTGATCGCGATCTGCACCACCGCCCTGACGATTGCGGCCACTGCCGCGATCCGCGCGATCATATGATAATACCAAATGGCTTACATATACCAAACGGTTCATGTGCAAGCCGCTCCGCAGACTATGCGGATAAAATAAAGGATTCGCCCTTTGACGGGGTACTTATGACATTTTTTGAAACATGCTCGATTATCGGAACGCTGGTAGGGTGTACGTGGTACATTGCCCAGAAACTCAATACGTTTGTCAGTCACGACGTCTGTGCGCGGCGAAGGCAGGAGTGCCCTTGCCGCCGTGATATCGGGATCATCAAGCGGCTCCTCAAGTCTTCGGATATTCATGAGCTTACTGAACCCGACCAGCAAATTCCTCAAAAACCACACCGCTGATGTAACATATCGTAGTCTGCAAAAATTTTGTGGAATATTGTTATTCAAGGTATTGATATTTCTAAGGATGGTTGTATAATTATGATGTAGTCTATTTATGGACCAGAGGTTTTAAGTCATGAAAAACAACCAGGGAAATCAGACGGAACGGGCAAAGCGGGCGCTGGTCTGCTGCATCTCCGACCTGAAGCTGAAGGAAGGCGATCAACTGCCGTCGCATGCGGTTCTGATGGAACAGCTTGGCGTCGGCAAGACGACCATTATCCGCGCCCTTGATGCTTTGCACAAGGACGGGATCGTGGAAATCCGCCCGAAGGTCGGTGTTTTTCTGTGCAATTCGAACACGAACGGTTATATCGGGCGGCATATCGGAATCGCCTGCATGCGGTTGACTCATTACCCCGCCGGCGCCAGTCTCCTGCAGTGCCTGCAGATCCAGCTGCATGACCGTTCCTGCCTCGGCATGCCGTTCCTGCGCGATATCGAGACGCTCTATGACAAAGACAATCTTTCGCTTTTCAACGGTCTCGAGCGGAATATCAGCCAGCGGCGCATCGACGGGCTGATCTCGACGGTGACGCTGGATGACGCTTCGCAGGAATTTCTGACCAGGAACAATATCCCGGTCGTGTATACGCATAATACCCAGAACCGGAAAGCGCCGGGGGTGATCCTGGATTACGAGAAATTGATCGACGATTCGATGAACTCGCTGCACCGGCGCGGGTTCAAACGCATTGCCCTGGCCTGCAGCGGCTACCCGATCACCGAAACCGTCCACAGGACATTTCACCGGAATGCCGCCCGTTTTTTCCCGGAACTGAACCCGGCGGACTACTGCAGAATTCTCGAGAAAGACATGAGGGAGCATGAAGAACCCTGGATGCTGGACCGTGAGGTGCGGAAGTGTGCGGCGGACTTCCTGTCCATGCCGCCGGAGCAGCGTCCGGACGCCATAATCATTCCCGACGATATCATCACCAATATTTTCTACAATGAGTTGCTGTATCTGCAGCGCGGCCCCGAGCGCTGGATGCCGCATTTCGTCTATTTCAGGAACCGCCAGTTGCCGTTTTTCTGTTCGCACGAAAATATCGGCGAATATTACCTGATCGACACCATGAAAATTGCCGAACTGTCAGTAGAACTGCTGCTGGAAATCATCCAAAACAAACCCGGCGCAAGCCGGTTAATCACGTATCACCCTGAATTAATACAAAGCAAACAGGAGGAATAAAATGCCGAACCGTTCAAATCGAAAATCATTCACACTTATAGAACTCTTGGTCGTAATCGCGATCATATCGATTCTAGCCGCCATGCTGCTCCCTGCGCTGAGCGCTGCCCGCAACAAATCCAAAACCATCAAATGTACCTCGAACCTGAAGTCGATCGGGCAGCAGATGATCGTCTACGCCAATGATTACAATGATATTACTCCGAATCCACTGACCGAGAACTCCGGGACCAGCCGCCTGCTTCATGTTTTTTATATTTTCAACTATTCCAAAGCACCGGATCAGGGGGGCAAGGACCGCTGCGGGCTCGCCACGCTGCTGTCGTCCTACATAAATACCGCCGAACTTCTCATGTGTCCGCATGCGGCCGACTGGAACCCGGCTTTCAAAAAAGCCTATGACCAATGGATACTGGATGGCACCGCTGCAACGCCGAGTTCGCCCTATATATATTCCTTTGCCCGGCGGCTGGGTATAAACCCGCAGACTGCATTGGTTTCCGACGCCTGGATCAATGGACGCTGCAAACACCCTGACCGCACCTATGCCACCGCATTCTCCGACGGCAGTGCCAGAAATCGCCGCGACTATTTCCTTACCTCCATGACTTACAGCTACGGCGTCAACGATGTGCTCTATGTCATGGGAATCGCCCTAGCTCCCAATTACGATGAAATTCAAATGCGCGAGGGCGGAAGCAATGCCAAGGTAAGACACCTTCTCACGTATGGCGATTTATAATAAAGGGAAAACCATGAAGAAAAAAGCATTTACACTGACTGAATTGATCGTGGTGGTTTGCTGCATCGCCTTTCTGGCGGCGCTGGCCTCGCCGCTTCTGGCGCAGGCGCAGGGAAATTCCCGCACCGCACAATGTCAGAAAAACCTGAAAGCACTGGGCGAATTCATGCTCTCGTATACCGATGACAACGATTCCGTCACCCCGGATTCTTATTACGACAAAAAGCTGTGTCTGGTCTTCCGTCCGCTGAACTATACCCGGATCGGCACCAAGAACCGTTTCGGCATCTCCACGCTGACCTACGACTATATGGACAAGCCGGATATCCTGACCTGTCCGGAGGACACCGGCGGGCCGGCTTTCGCCGAAGCGTACCGGAAATGGCGCACCGCACCCGAGCCCTACAATGCCTCCAGCATGGCCATGATGTCATACGGCATCACTTATCCGCGTAAAAACGGCAGCGGCAACTTCGCCCTCGCCGCCGATAACTGGAACCACAAAAAACGCAGTCACCTGGACAAAACCTATAACACCGTTTTCGCCGACGGTTCGGTCCGGTCCCGGGTTGACGAGAATTTCCTGGTTGTCCGCGAATCCGGCGAATACATTTACGACGTGATTTTCATCATGGGCATCGTAATGGCCCCCGAATATGAAACGATCAAAGACCGGATGAGCGGCAGTTACAAAAGCGCCGAACCGACTTGTCTTTACAAATTATAAATTTATGGAGTTCTATCAATGAAGTTTTTTTCTTTCTGTTTGGTTTTATCGCTGATCTGCAACCTCTCCGCAGCCGGTCTGGATGCGCAAGGGCTGGAGATTCCGGTGGCGGAATACGGTACCGGCTCGTGGGCATTCCGCAATTTCGGCAATCATCGCGCACTGGTAACGGTTGAGCAACCGGGCAATGCCGTCAAGGTCCTGATCCCGTGGCGCCGTCATGACAAAGACCCGGAGAAAAAGGCCGTCCTGGTATACGACCCGGCCGGGAAAGCGGTCATCAATACCAAAGTCATCAAATTCTCATCCGATGCCGGAGAAATTATTTTCGAGGCGAAAACCGCCGGTGATTATGCTGTTTACTACATGCCCTTCACTATGGGTACCGGCATCTGGGACGACAACGGCACTTATATCGAACCGAAAGAAACCGCCTCGGCAGACTGGCTGAAAAGTTGGAATATCAATCAATGCCCCGAAGCGAAGCTAAAAATCATTCAGGCCGTCGGCGATTTTCACCGTTTCGACCCGATGGAAATCGTGCCGACCCAGGCGGAACTGGATGGCCTGAAACAGCGCCAGGGCAATCCCGCTTATATGCTGTTTCCGGAAGACCGGATCCGGCCGATTCGCATGCTGAACAAAATTCCGGTCAAGTTCCTGCTTTCCGGGCCGGCCCATGAGTTCAACGGCAAGGCGCAACCCGATGAATATTACCCCTTCCAGATCGCGGTATGGGCCAGCGGTTCGGAGCTGAAAAACCTGAAAGTGAGCTGGAGTGACCTGGCCGGAGCTTCCGGCAGTGTAATCCCGGCAGCGCAAATCACCTGCATCAACACCGAAGGAACAGGGCCGGACGGCAAATATTTCACCAAAAACATCGACGTCGCCAAAGACAAGGTTCAGCCGCTGTGGATACTGGTCACAATCCCGCCCGACACCAAAGGCGAGTACACCGGCAAAGTAACCATACAGCCGGAAAACGGCGAGGCTCAAACGGTCGATGTCAAATTGCTGGTTGACGGAGAACCGGTCAAGCATCACGGCGCCGGCGACCTCTGGCGTATGTCGCGTCTGGCCTGGCTCAACTCCACGCTCGGCAATGACGATGAATCCCTTGAGCCGTTCACACCACTCGAACTTAACGGCAATCGGGTCAAACTGACACTGACGGAAATACTCTTCGCCAATGACGGACTGCCGGAACAGATTGTCACCAACGAGCAACCACTACTCAAAGCCCCCGTTCATTTCACCATTACCGCCGAAGACGGCAGCAAAATCGTTCCCGCCAATCCGGTAACCCAGTTACTTCTCGAAAAACCGGCTGCGATTGAACGGGAAACCACCGCTTCCGCCAACGGCCTAGCGACAAAGCTCCATTGCCGCCTCGAACAGGATGGAGCCATGCTCTACACCCTGACCCTGCTGCCGGAAAAATCCCTGCCGGTCAAAGACATCTCCCTGACGATCCCGCTGGACCCGGCAATCGCCAAATATGAGGCCGGTTTCGGCGTTCGCGGCGGGATCCGTACCGGTAAACAAATCGACTGGAAATGGAACATTGAACACGCCAATTATCAGTACTGGGCAGGAGACGCGGCACACGGACTGCAACTGAAGCTGTCTGATGATGTGGACACTTGGCCCAGCAAGGGATTTATCGCTGAATCCTGGGACAATCAGAAACGCGGCGGCGCCCGCGTCGTGGAAGAAAACGGTATGCTGCAGGTCACGGCCTTCTCCGGTTCCCGTGTCCTCGAGCCCGGCAAGGAATTCAGGCTCCGTTTCCGGTTGATGACCACCCCGGCCAAACCGCTGAGCGCCTCCCGTGCGCATTGGAGTTACCGTTATGCCGGGCCGCGCGCCAACATCATGAATTTTTTCCAGGGCTGGCCGGGCAACAGTTACATCAATTTTCCCTTCCTGGAAGTACCGAAATTCCGCGAAACCGTGGACAAGGCACGCAATCAGAAAGGGCGGCTCCAGCCGGGCTCACTTGAGTACGGAGTTGCAGACAAACTGACTGCGGCCGAGGGCCGGATCGAGACCGAAACCAGGCTCGACTTTGCCCCCGGACAACTGTTGAATAATGTGCTTCATCAGAACCAGCAGTTATGGTCGCTGAAATGCGCCGACAACATGACCGTCAATTGCGTCTGGTACGCTGAAATCCACGGCCTGATGATTTTGCTCAACGACGGCAAACGCAACACGGCTTTGGCCCGCCTCCAGGCATTGCCGTTCGCCAAGGGTTCGAACCCCCGGATCACGCTTGAGTGGAACGGCTCCGCCATAAAAACCCTGATCAACGGCAAGGAAGCCGCGTCCGTGCCTGTCCCGGACGCCTGGCGCAGCCTCAAATTCGAAACGTTGCGTTTCCCCACTTCCATGTGGGCCATCGGCGCAGTGAAGATCAATAATTTCGATGACCGGGCCGGCGGCAAAGCCAAAATTTCCGGCGCCGTCGAACGCTCGGACGCCTATGCCGCCATCGGCGGCGGCATCGTGCCGATTCCGGTAGGAGTGAATCTCTATTATACGCTCCGAGAACTGACAAGCCGGCTACCGGAAATATGGGCGCTGCGCTCGCTCGGCAATGAGATCTACGAGCAGACCAGCGTCGAGGTCTACGCCGTCGGCAAGGCTCTGTACAACTCGCCCGGCGGCGGCGATCCCTGGCTCCAGGAACACCTTGTCGACGGTTATGTCACCGCCTGGCGGCAGCCGCTTTGGAACGGACAAATCGATGCCGCCATCGGCACCGCCGGCAAATCCCGGTTCCACAATTACTATGTGGAAGGCATTAATTATCTGATGCAGGAATTCGGCATCGACGGCATGTATCTCGACGGCATCGGCTTCACCCGCGACGTGACACGGCGGATGGCCCCGGTCATGCAGCGTAATAACCCGGATTACCGCCTGGATCTCCACTCTTATGATCCCTGGAACCGCCCCGGAAAGATTCTACCGTACAGCGCCGCGCAGAAATACATGGAACATCTCCCGTATATGCGCAGCACCTGGTTCGGCGAGTATTGTGATTACTCGCGCAAACCGGATTATTTCCTCATCGAAGTTTCAGGGATACCGTTCGGCGTCATGAACGACATGCTCGATTCAGGCCCGGGTATTCCGCCGTTCCGCGGCATGGTCTACGGCATGACCGGACGTCAGCACCCGTCGGCACCGGCCATGTACGACCTGTGGGATTCGTTCGCCATTGCCGATGCACAAATGAAAGGCTATTGGGAAAAAAATCCGCCGGTGAAAACCCGGAACCACGAATTCAGGGCCACCGCCTATGTACATCCCCGCGAACGTACCATGATCGCCGTCGGGCACTGGCCGGACAGCGCCCCGCGCAATCGCGAGGCCGTCCCGGGCTTGCGCACCACCCCGATCCGGATCGACGGCAAGATTGATCCTGCCGAATGGGCCAACGCCGTACAACTCTCCGGCTTCTTCCTCTACCAGGACACCAAACGTGCCTTGCCGCAAACCCGCGTCTATGTCACCTATGACAGCGAGCGCTTGTATATTGCCTTCAACTGCATGGGACAGGGCCGCCGCGAGCTCACTGCCAAGCATAAAACCCGCGACGATTCCGTTTGGGAAGACGACGCCATGGAATTCCTGATCCAGCCCGACCCAAAAAACAACGACAAATATTTCCACTTCATCGGCAACAGTGCCGGTGTCTTTTACGATGCCGAAGTCTATGAAAAAGAGTGGAACGGCGACTGGGAATACAAGGTCAATGTCGGCGACGATTCATGGTCCGGCGAGCTCTCGGTTTCCTGGAAATCACTGAACGTGACTCCGGATAAAATCAAGCCCGGCTTCGAGATCGCTTTCAATGCCTTCCGCGATTACCTCTCGAAAAACGGCATGGTTTATTCCACCTGGTCGCCGACTCAGAAAATCCACCACCCCGAATCATTCGGTCTGTTGACGCTGGACAAAGAGAAACGCCAGATTTCCGCTGCCAGCCAGAAGAGTGTCGCGGCTCCGGCCGTCCAGTTGGAAATTGACTTCACGGCCCTCGGGCTCGATCCGGCGAAAGTCAAAGCTTATCGCCCGGCAATCGAACACATGCAGCAGGGCGGCCCGGTCGATATCACCAAACCCATTGATGTCACCCCCGGCACCGGTGCCATCATTATCCTTGAGGCTCAAAAATGATGATTGACAATGACACTTATCGCCAGAAAGTTCTCGGTTGCTGGCTCGGCAAAGCCATCGGCGGCACCCTCGGCATGATTTCCGAGGGCGTCTGCGGCGAAAACGACCTCGAATTTTACCGTCCGACACCCACGGAACTACTTCCAAACGATGACCTCGAACTGCAGGTTCTCTGGGGAACCGTGCTCGCGCAGGCCGGAAATCCGGTGGCCGACCGGGATGTCCTGGCCGATGCCTGGCTGCGGCACAACTTTTATCCCTGCGACGAATACGCGATTGCCCGGCGCAACCTTCAGTGGGGCATCCGCCCGCCGTGGTCCGGGCGCTTCGGCAACTTTTTCACGGACGGGCTCGGCGCGGCGATCCGCAGCGAACTGTGGGCGTGTCTCGCCCCCGGTGACCCCGCTCTGGCGGCCCGTTATGCTTATGAGGATGCGTGCATCGACCACGCCGGAAACGGTCTTTATGCCGAGATCTTTTTCGCCGCGCTGGAGAGTGCGGCATTTGTCGAAAACGACGTGCCGGCACTCATCCGGACCGCCCTGAAATATATCCCGCAGGAAACCCGCCTGGCGCAGGCCATCCGCCACACCGTGGACTGGTGCTGGGAACTGAACGACCGCAGTGCTGTCCGTTCGCGGATACTGGAGCATTACCACAGCGATAATTTCACCGACGTGGTCATGAATGTGCCGTTTGTGATCCTGGCGTTGCTGCTGGGCCACGGCGACTTCGGCGGCACGGTCTGCCACGCGGCGAATTGCGGCTACGACACCGATTGCACCGCCGCCACCGCCGGGGCGGTTTTCGGCATCATGCACCCGGAGCGCATTCCCGAAGCGTGGCTGCGCCCCATCGGCGACAAAATCGTGCTGAGCGAATATCTGGTCGGCCTCGATGCACCGAAAACAATTCCCGAATTCACCGACATGATCTGCGATTTGCGGAAACGCCTGAAACCGGCCGACCGCCACAAAGATTCCACGCCCGATTTATCCGCCGGCACGGTCTGCTGGCAGAGCGGCCTGATTCCGTGGGCCGACTTCCGGCAGGATATTTTCAATATCACCGCCGTGGACCGGATCCAGACGTACGGCTGGACAGCCTCGTTACCCCTGCCCGATGTCGCCCACGAGGGGGTGCTCAGCCTCAAAACGGATTTTTATATCCGAGACGTCACCAATGTCCGGGTCATGTTCAATTGTGATGCCTGGCACCGCTGTTTTGTCGACGGCGTCATGCGCTTCGGGCGCGAAGCCGGGGTCATGATGCCCGCCTCGCACCGCACCGCCATGGGCCAGTTCTGCGACCTCGAACTTGCCCCCGGCAAACACGAACTTTCCGTGCAAATTCTCAAGCAGGATGAAAGGCTGTCACATGCCACCTTTTACTTCGGCATCGCCGACGCCAAAACGAAGCTCTGGCTCCCGGATGTTTTCCCCCCGCAGCCAAACCGAGATATTCACAGTGTCAGCAAGCCCCTTGCCGAGCTCCTGTATACATAACGGCGGCATAAATCATTTATGGAGTTTGCAAAAACGGAGTTGGGCGGTTAAATTACGACATTAACCGACAACTCCGAGGATAACCATGGCTGACAGGAACGAGCGTCCCGATTGGGATAACTACTTTATGGAAATCGCACATGTGGCCGCGCGCCGCGGCAATTGCAGCCGGCGCCTGGTGGCAGCGGTAATCGTCAAGGACAACCGGATCATTTCCACCGGTTACAACGGGACCCCGCGCGGCATCAAGAACTGCTGCGACGGCGGCTGTCCGCGCTGCGCCAACCCCGAGGTGGCGTCCGGCACCGGCCTCTCCGAGTGCTACTGCAGCCACGCCGAGGAAAACGCCATCGTCCAGGCGGCTTATCACGGCATCGCGGTCAAGGAATCGACACTCTATACGACCTTCAGCCCCTGTTTGCAATGCTCGAAAATGATTATCAACGCCGGGATCAGCGAAGTGGTTTACCACCGCGAATACACGATTGCCGACAATGCGCTGGCACTGCTGCGCGAAGCCGGCATCTGCGTCCGCCCCCTGATCACCAGCAAAGAAAAACACGAACTCGGCCTCGGATAAGAAAACTCAACCGACGGACGGCGGCGTCGTGAAGTTCGACCACAGCAGACGCATGCCCGATGATGAGTGGTGCCGAAAAGATGAAACCTGAACAAATCATCCACGACCTGCAACTGAACCCCCTGACCGTCGAGGGAGGCAATTTCGCGGAGATTTACCGGGGAGCACACGGCACCAGCATTTACTACCTGCTCCACAATGGCGAACGCTCCAAATGGCACAAGATCAAGTCCGACGAGATCTGGTATTATCACGCCGGCGCACCGGCTTTACAGCTGATGATTCATCCCGACGGACGCCTGGAAAAAGTGGTCATCGGCCCCGATACTGCCAAAGGGCAGCGGCCCCAGAATGTAATCCCCGGCGGCGTCTGGCAGACCGCGATTCTATTGCCGGGCAGCAATGAAAAATGGGGGCTGTTCGGTGCGGCCGTGTTTCCGGCATTCAAATACGAGGATTTCATCGGAGCCGAGGACGAGGAAATCGAACTGGAATATCCGCATCTGGGCGAGACAATAAAATCCCTCATGGCTCCACGGAAAAAGATGAAATACGGACGCATCATTCTGCTGTGCCTGATTCCATGGCTGGTACTGCTCGCCTGGCTGGGGGTGAACCGTGCTCGCAATTCGTGGTCGGACAGCGGCGAAAACATTTCCCATTATGATTTCTACGGGACAATCATCAATAATGCCACTTACTACCTGAGCCATGAACGCAATCTGGTGGATTTCGACACCACCGAAGAAGAATTCCGGATCCTGGCCCGGAAGTTCCGTCATCCTCTGGAAGAAATAACCAAGCCGGTACGAGTATCAAACATGGAATGCGTGAAATCATCCAATGTCAGCTTTGACCGACGTTATCTCTGGATCAACAACGGAATAGCCGTCGTTTACCAGAAACCGAGCGGCGGCGGCTACAAATTCGTCTTCGACCGCAGTGCAAAACGCGGCTACTACCGTGACAAAGTGCGCTAAGGAATGGTAAATGAAACTGTTCAAAGAGAAAAAGTATTGGTTATTTCTCCTGTTGGTACCGATTGTGTGGGTATGCATGATTTTTGTCCGCAATATGATCGGGGTCTCTGTTATTTTGATTTATATGTCGACGGCAATTTTTCTTGGGGTGAGATTTGTTCTGAAAGCCAAACTGTCAGTAATAGTGAAGGTGCTTCTGACCCCACTGGCGGCATTTGTTTCTTTCTACCTTGCATTGATTCTAGTGTTGCCGAGTTGGTTCGGTTCAGTCATGTATCAGGACACCCATCCTAAAAAAGGCGAAGATGTTCCCGAGTACAAACTCCGATGGGGATCAGTAAGAAATGCCACTTATATATTCGGCTACACTAATAAAGCAATGGACTTCGACGTATTGGAGGAGGAATTCAAAGAATTAGCAACTCATTTCTCACAGCCACTGAATGAAATAACGGAGAGATCGGTAGCAATCAAAAGGATAAAACACGATACTACATCCATCACAGAGAGTGGAACCGATTATATTTATGTGAGTAACGGATTATATTCCACTTATTCTCAGGGTAATGGCGGTGGTTACAAACTAGTATTCGACCGGGAAAAACAACGCGGCTATTACAGAGCCAGCGCGCGCTAATGGTAATGGATAATTATGAAGAAAAATAACAATACGAAAGATTGTTGCAATATCAAAGAGGGTCAAAGGGATTCTTCCCTTTCCTTCATTTTCAATTTTCAATTTTCAATTATCAATTCATAATTTAAGGAGTAAATTATGCTGATCGATCCTGCCCAGAAAATTATGACGCTTGAACAGGCAATTCCGTGGCGCGAGCAGTTCCGGATTACCGGGAAACGACTGGTGGTGACCAATGGCTGCTTTGATATCCTGCACCGCGGCCACGCCCAGTACCTGTGGGAAAGCCGTAACTTCGGCGGCGCGTTGGCCGTGCTGATCAATTCCGATGCCTCGGTACGGGAATTGAAGGGGCCGGAGCGCCCGATCATCGACGAATTCAACCGGGCATACATGCTGGCGGCGTTGGAATCGGTGGATTGTGTGATTGTCTTCAATCAGGCGGTTTGCGCCGCCGAACTCGCCGCGCTCGCACCCGATGTTTATGTGAAGGGCGGCGATTACACCATCGACAAGCTGAACCAGGAAGAGCGCGCGGCACTGGAAAACGCCGGGGCGGAATTCCGCTTCATCCCGTTCGTCGAAGGCTTTTCGTCCACCACAATCATATCCAAAATCAAGCTCGCCGGCTCCTGCTGATCAAGGCTTTTGAGCGTAGCCCCAGTCCAGCAGCTGGCGGCTGAATTCAAAACAGTCGGGGCGTTTCTGGAATCCGGTGACCACGCCGATCAGGCGCCGCCCGTTGCGCTCGCAGCTGAAGGCCAGGCAGTGTCCGGCGGCATTGGTATAGCCGGTTTTCAGGCCATCGGCCCCCTGGCTGCTGGTCAACAGGTGATTGGTGTTGTTGAACGTCACCCCGTGCCGGAATGCGAAACTCTTCGCCGAGGTCAGTTCGAGCACCTGCGGAAACTCCATGGCCCGCTCGGAAATCATCACCAAATCATGCGCGCTGCAAAGGTTCATCAGCGTGCCGCCATCCTTGCGGTAAATCGGTAATCCGTTGGGGTTGACAAAGTAAGCACTGGTCGCACCGATCGCATGAGCGGTGGTGTTCATCTGGCGGATGAAATTATCCGCGTTGCCGTCGCCGAAATATTCCGCGATCTGGTGGGCGGCGTCGTTGGCACTGCGCAACATCAGGGCGCCCAGCAAGTCGCGCAGCGGGATTTTTTCACCGGGCTGCAGGCCGGCCTTGACGGGGGCGGTGCTGCAGCTCTCGCGCGATACCGTGACCAGCGAATCGAGGTCGGGCTTGTCGGTTTTTTCCAGCAGTTCCATGACTTGGTAAATGGTCATCAGCTTGGTCAGCGAGGCGATGGGGGTCGGGGTCCGGCTGTCTTTTTCCCACAGTACCTGACGGGTATTCAAGTCCACCAGAATACCATTGCGGGCAAGGCGGCTGCCGGGTACCGAAGCAATATTGCCGGAGACCGCCCGGTCGTAATTGAAAGGCTTGCCGAAGAGGGGATCGGTGACCGGAACGCGGTATTTGGGCAGTCGCGGTGCAGGAAGCACATAAACCACCCGCGGCGGCGCTTCCGCTTTTTCCTGTTCCTCCTTGCCGCAGCCGCAAATGGAGAGAAGGACGATTCCAGCCAGAATTGAGCGTAAATAGTACATGGTCACAACTCCGCCGCAAATTCCGCCAGCAGGGAGTCCACTACCAGGAAACGGTCTTTTTTGGCGCGGTCATAATCCCCGCAGCGGGTGGTCAGGAGAATGACGAACAGCTGTTTATCCAGGTCGATGAACACGGTCTGGCCGCTCCAGCCGGAGTGCCAGATCCGGTTGCCGGAGGCGGATGCCGGGGTGGACTCGTCGTCCAGTATCCAGCCGAAACTGCGTTTCTTGACATGCGCCCCGGTGGAGCAACTGGTGATTTCAGCGAACATCTCCTCCGAGAACAGCCGCTTGCCATGACCGTAATGCCCATGCTTCAGGAGGCAGCGGCAGAATTTCGCCAGGTCGCGGGCGCTGGAAAATACCCCGGCATTGCCGGCGCAGCCGCCGTCGCGGTAAATGCGGAAGGCGGCCCAGTCGGAAATTTCACCCGGCTTCTGCGTGCCCATCGTCTGGGCCAGGCGCGCCGGATCGTCGGTAACAGGTTTGCTCATCGAGGTCTCATGCATTTCAAGGGGTTCGAAAATTTCGCGGCGGCAGAATCCGGCCAGCGGTTCACCGGTGACTCGCTCGACGACCGCGCCGAGGAGCAGGAAGTTCCAACAGGCATACTCAACCATCTCGCCGGGCTCGCGGACCGGAGGGTATTTGAGGATTTTGCGCAGGATCTCGCGGCCGTCGTCGTCGGAATACGGCCGCTGAGTTTCGCCGGGGGCGGCGCCGTAGCCCGAGGTATGGGCCGCCAGGTGGCGGAGCGTGACATTTGCGGCTTTTCCCGTGATCTCCGGCAGGTAACGGATGACCGGCGCGTCGAAATCCACCAGCCCGCGGTCGTGACAGATCAACAATGCGGTGGTAGTGGCAAGCACTTTGGTCACGCTGGCGATATCGATCAGGGTTTCGGGGGTCATCGGCACCGTGGAGCCGCCGGCGGCCAGGCCGTAGCCCTGCTCATATAGGTTCTGTTCCGAGTCTCCGACCAGCACCGCGGCCCCGTGAATAATCCCGTCCGCAATTTCCAATTGGATAATATCATCATGAGTCATTTCGAAAATTCTCCTGAATGTAGCAGTATCTGACCAAAATACACTTCCGACCTCATTTCGTCAAGGAAAATCGGCAAGGAAAATCATATTATTTGATTGGACCTGATGGACATCATGGACCTGATGGACATCATGGACAGGTGTGAATCTTTATTTTTAATTGTCCATTTTGTCCACAATGTCCATCCGGTCCATAATGTCCATAAATCTCCCGCGCCGACATGTCATATTGGTCCTACCAATAATCTTTTTCCATCAAATTATTCATCAAAAAATTATATTTTTGTCATGTCGGGGGCTTGTATTCCGGCAATTTCGCGTTATGTTTAATGCTTATATTTTGCCTATAGAGAAGATGATTGCTGCACAGAACCAATTTCGGAGGATGTAATGCTGAAAATGAAAGCCGTAGCCTGCCTGATCGGCGGATTGATCGGACTGTTTGCGGGCCTCAGCGGATATGGCGGATGGATCGAAAAAGGGGAAGATGGTACCACCATTATCAACATCAAAGTTGACGGCTTGCCAAACCCCACGGCCAATGACCTTTATACCCGCGCCGACGTCGCCGCCGTCAAAGAGTTCGTCAAACAGTTTCCGGCAATTTTTGCCCGCAAGTACCGCGACAAATACAAAGCCGATCCCGTCAAATACGGCAATTACAACTGGGACAAAATCGAGATCCGGCTGCATCCCTTCTCCGGCATCCAGGTCCAGGGGGTGGAAAACGACCTGCTGGCGATCGCCGGCAAAATGGCCCCCGACGTGCTTTATATCAACTTCCGCAAATCGGACAACTATATCCGCAACGGCTTTCTTTATCCGCTCGACGAATACATCGACAACCTGACCCCCGAAGAGAAAAAATCGCTGGAAACCGACCGTGTCCACCCCAAAGTATGGGAAGTGATCAAGCGGGCGGGAGCCAACGGCGACGTCCATACCTGGGCGCTGCCCTACGGCGGTTCGCCGCTCGGCAAAACCCTGATGTACCGCAAAGATTTATTTGAGCGCAACGGTCTCGAATACCCGAATTCGAACTGGACCTGGGACGACCTGTACAAGGCCTGCGTCAAAATCACCGACCCCGCCAAGGGGGTTTACGGCATCGCACTGGGCCGCGGCAAAAGCGAGTCGTGGTACTGGATCACCTTCCTGTGGTCCGCCGGCGGCGAAGTCATGATGATCGATCCGAAAACCGGCGAATGGACCTGTACCTTCAATTCGCCCGAAGCCGTCAAAGCACTGGACTTCTATACCCAGCTCTCCGCCGAACGCTGGGTGGATGAGAACGGCGTGGTCCGCCGCGGCTATGCTTACAAGGATACCCGCGATGCCGGCAACAAGTGGACCCGCGGCGAAATCGGCATGCAGATGGTTTACATCGACGACAAAACGCTCTCCACCTTCAACTCCGAAATCAACGGCGTGGCCCCGGTGCCGATGGGCCCGACCGGCATCCGCGGCGCCGAACTGAACAGCCGCATGTACGGGATTTTCTCGGAAATCACCCAGCCCGCCATCCGCGACGCCGCCTGGGAATACATCTTCTTCTGGGACAGCGACGACTCCATGCGGATCAAGACCGATATGCTCGTGGAAGGCGGCCTCGGCCAGTTCATCATGCCCAAATACCTGAGCAAATTCGGCTACGACGACATCGTCCGCCTCTCCCCCAAGGATTGGAACGACATTTTCAAGGTGGCCCTCGAAACCGGCAAACCGGAACCCTACGGCAAGAACAGTAACTTCGCCTATGACCAGATGACCATCCCGATTCAGAAGGCCGAACAGATGGAAATCGAGGGCAGCCTGCCCGGAATCGATCAACCGGAAGCGCGTCACACCGTATTGCAGAAACTCCTTGATGAGGCCGTCGCCCGCGCCAATGAACTGATGATCGGCGACATCACGCCCCAGGAGCAGACCAAGCGCCGGGTGCTGGCGGTCGTCTTTCTGGTGGCGGTCACTGTCGCCTACTTCTTTGTGTTCCGCAAGATTTTCAAAATCTTCACCCCCCCGGCCACCAAGGGTCATAAACAGGTCAAATGGGGTTTCGCCAAATACAAATGGGCCTATATCCTGCTGATACCGGCGGTACTGACGATCTTTACCTGGAACTACCTGCCGCTGGCGCGCGGGTCGTTCATGGCGTTTTTCGATTATAAAATCCTCGGCAAGTCCATTTTCCTGGGCGTCGATAACTTTGGCAACCTTTTGATGGACAACATGTGGTGGCAGTCGGTATGGAACGCCATCCGCTACAGCATGCTGGTGATCGCGCTGACCTTCCTGCCGCCGATGATCCTGGCGATTCTGCTGCAGGAAGTGCCAAAAGGCAAACTGGTGTTCCGGATGATCTTCTACCTGCCGGCAGTGATTTCCGGGCTGGTGACGATGCTGCTGTGGAAGCAGTTCTACGAACCCTCGGAATTCGGTATCCTGAACCGGATCGTGCTGCAGATTCCGGCGATCGGCTTCATCCTCCTGGGGCTGCTGCTGCTGCTGATCTGCCTGTCGTTCGCGCGGCGATTGTGGTTCTACCAGATGTGGCTGCCGATGGTGCTTTTCATCATTGCCGGACTGATTCTGTTTTCCGCGGCGTCGGCATTTGCCAGGCCAATTCTGTTCCCGCCCGGGGACTCGCTGAGCACGATATTGGCGAACTTCTTCCCGCGGCTGATCGAGTCAACCGCCGAACCCTACCGCTGGCTCTCCAACCCGAACACCGCCATGGTGGCGTGCGTGGTGCCGATGGTCTGGGCGGGTATGGGCCCCGGCTGCCTGATTTACCTGGCCGCGCTGAAGGGGATTCCGGAAGACTATTACGAAGCGGCGGACCTCGACGGCGCCACCTTCATCGACAAAATCCTCTTTGTGGTGTTCCCCACGCTGAAAGCGCTGGTCGTGATCAACTTCGTCGGCGCCTTCATCAACTCCTGGTACGCCTCCACCGGCAACATCCTGGTGATGACCGGGGGCGACGCCGCCACCCGTACCGAGACCGCCGGGCTGTTTATCTGGTACAAAGCGTTTACCTATCTGTCGTTCGGGCCCGCCACCGCGGCTGCGTGGATGCTGGCGTTTATGTTGATCGGATTCACGGTGTACCAGCTGCAGATCCTGTCGAAAGTCGAATTCAGAACAGCCGGCAAAAAGTGAGGTAGATCGAAAATGGGCATTATTTCCACCATCGGACGCAAAAGTATTAAGGTCAGGGCCTTGATCGGCGCGATTTACCTCGCCTTGATTCTCGGCTCCCTCACGATGATCTATCCGTTCTGGCTCATGATCACCGGCACCACCAAGAGCGGCGTGGACGCCACCGACGCCAATCCAATTCCGCAGTATCTGCACAATGACACTGCGCTGTACCAGAAAACTCTGGAAGGGCTGTTCAATGAATCCGCCCCGACCGCGCGAATCGTCTACAATACTCCCATCACGGAGTTCAGGACCTTCCCGGTGCCGGAAGATCCCCGGACCAAATTCGTCGACGTCTGGGAAAAGTTTCTGGTCGAAAAAGAATATCCCTTCATCTATTTCCAGCTCGGGCACAGCCTGATCAACACCTCTCGCGGCAGTGCCCCGATCAATCTGCGCGATTTCAAATCGCAGATCTACAAGAAATACAACGGCGACCTCGACAAAATGAATGCCGCCGAAGGCACCGAATTCGTGGCCTGGCCCAGTTTCATGGTCTCCGAAACCTCGTTCATCTACCGCCGGACCATGCCGAACGTGCATATTCCATTTCAGGTCGCCTGGTACAAGTTCAAGGACGCCAGCCCCCAGCCCGAGCGCACCTACACCACTGCAATCGGGTATTACAAATACAACTTCCTGCTGACCCAGTACAGCGACAAGATCGAAAAATACAACGATACCCACAAAACCGAATACAAAAGCTACGACGAAATCGTCCTCTCGCGTTATTTCCCGAAGGATAAATCCGAAGCGGAACAGCGCGACTGGGACTTCTTCGTCCGTAACGTGCTGAACCTGTTCTGGACCCGCGTGGACGCCTCCGCGCTCCCTTCGTTCCAGGATTACCTGAAGGCCAAATACCTGGAAATCGACAGTCTGAACAAAGTATACGGCACCAAATACAAGGAATTCACCGAAATTCCATTGGTGGAGCGTATCCCGTACTCCGGGGTAATCATGGCGGACTGGGGTTCCTTCGTCCAGGGCTGGCTCGACCCGACTACCGAAATCCTGCACAAAGTCCCCTCCGAAGCACTGTCGATCCTGAGCGTGGAATTCGAGTTCCAGGATTACCTGCTGGAAAAATACCAGACCATCGAGGGCATTAACCAAGCCTGCGGGCTCAATATCGAAAAAATCACCGACATCTACCCGCCGCAGCGCGAGTCCCATTACCGCAACATCATGGAGCACAAGGCCAAATGGCGTTTCGAATACACCGTGCGTAACTTCATCGTGGTCTCCGACTACATCCTGTTCCACGGCCGCGGGTTGATGAATACCGCCATCTACTGCTTCCTCGCCGTGATGTGCGCGCTGATCGTCAACCCGCTGGCGGCGTACGCGCTGAGCCGCTTCCGCCCGCCGTCCTCCTACAAAGTACTGCTTTTCCTGATGCTGACCATGGCGTTCCCGCAAATGGTGACGCAGATTCCGAACTTCCTGATGCTCCGTGAGCTCGGCCTGCTGAACACCTTCGGCGCGCTGATCCTGCCGGGGCTGGCCAACGGCTACCAGATCTTCCTGTTGAAAGGGTTCTTTGACTCGCTGCCCCAGGAATTGTACGAAAGCGCCATGCTCGACGGCGCCAGCGAACCCCGCATTTTCCTGCAGCTGACCATGAACCTCTCCAAGCCGATTCTGGCGGTGATCGCGCTCCAGGCGTTTACCGCGGCCTACTCCAACTTCATGATGGCGCTGCTGATTTGCCAGGACCGCAACATGTGGACGATCATGCCGTGGCTGTACCAGCTGCAGATGACCAGCAGCGAAGGGATTGTTTACGCCTCGCTGATTATCGCGTCGATCCCGACCTTCCTGGTGTTCATGCTCTGCCAGAACGTGATCATGCGCGGTATCGTGGTCCCGGTGGAAAAATGAGGGATTTTTAACCCCTCCCCGGGTAGGGCGCTCTCTCCGCAGAGCGCCGTTCACTCCGATTCGTCTGCCAGGTCGCCTGTGGCAACAGGATATTCGGCCCGAGGAAAACGGCTGCCTGCGGAGAGGCAGCCCTACCAGCCGCTTATCCGACAAGACTTTCGTGTATTCCGTGGTTTTTTAGCTGCTTGAGATTGAAATTGGCGATTTTTGCTGTAAATTCCTGTATGATATTTATTTTACACAGGAATTGTAAGCATGATCAACACTTCAGAACTCTATCCATTGCGTTTTGAGCCGCTTTACAAGCCGGTGATCTGGGGGGGCGACCAACTGGCGTCCGTTCTGGGACGCAAACTGCCGGAAACGACCGAGCCGATCGGGGAATCCTGGGAAGTGGTCGACCGCGATGACGCGCAGAGCGTCGTGGCCAACGGCCCGCTTCAGGGCAAAACGCTCCGCGAACTGATCGAACGCGGCGGTACCGCGCTGCTCGGCGGCAATTACAAATCCGGGAGCCGCTTCCCGCTGCTGGTGAAGCTGATCGACGCCGGCGAACGGCTGTCGCTCCAGGTTCATCCCGACGCCGCCGCCTGCAAGCGCATCGGCCACGGCGCCGAACCCAAAACCGAGATGTGGTACATCATCGCCGCCAAGCCCGGCGCCAAAATCATGGGCGGGCTGAACCCGCGCACCACCAAGCAGCAGCTCCTCAGCACCATCAATTCGATGGATGTGGAAAATCACCTGCAGGTGTTCAAGTCCGAACCGGGCGACGCCTATTTCATTTTTTCCGGCACCATCCACGCGATCGGCGCGGGCAATCTGCTGCTGGAAATCCAGCAGAATAGCGACACCACCTATCGCGTCAGCGACTGGGGCCGGGTGGGCAAGGACGGTCAGCCGCGTCAGCTGCACCTGGAACAGGGGCTGGAGTCGATCGACTTCACGAACCGCACGTCGCCGCGCATTTCCGGGGTCTCCGGCCACGCGCAGCACAACCGCAAGTTCCCGGTCATCAACCGCTGTCCGTTTTTCAAGGTGGACGACCTGCGGCTGGAGGCGGAATGGCAGGACACCACCGATCCGGGGACCAGTTTCCACATGATCAGCGCCATCAACGGCCCGGTGGAAGTCGGCCACGATACCCGCGTGACCCGTCTGGAAGCCGGCGAAACCTGTCTGATCCCGGCGTGTTTCGGTACCTACATCGTCAAGCCCCTCGTCAAGGGCGAAGTGACCGTGCTGAAAACCACAACCTGGTGAAAATTAAGAATTAAGAATTAAGAATTAAGAATTTATGATACAGTTTGATTTTGTTAATGACTTGGTCGCTCATCTGAAGAGCGTGTTTCCCAATGCCGATGCCTCGCTGGCGATTGTGCCCGAGCGTTGTCCCGAAAATATGAACGGCGATTTGACCATCAACTGCTTCCGCTTCGGCAAGGCGTTGAAGGCCGCGCCGGATCAGGTATCCGGGGCCGTGGCTGCGTTTCTGGGGAGTCACCCGGACATCGAGAGCGTGGAGCAGGTCAAGGCGTTCGTCAACGTGACGCTGAAGGCCGCCGCCGCCCATCGCCGCACCGCCGGCGACCTCGATGCCGTGCTGGCGGACGCCACCCTCGGCGAATCGGCCCGTCAGCGCATCGTCATCGAGTACTCTGCACCGAATACCAACAAGCCGCAGCACCTCGGCCACGTCCGCAACAACACGCTCGGCATGTCGCTGGCGTCGCTGCTCAAGCGCGTCGGCCACGACGTCGTCGAGATCAACCTGGTCAATGACCGCGGCATTCATATCTGCAAGTCGATGATCGGTTACCAGCGCTTCGGCAACGGCGTCACGCCGGAGTCGACCGGCACCAAAGGCGACCACCTTGTCGGCGATTTTTATGTAAAATACAGCAAGGCGCTGAAGGCCGAAATCGATCAGCTCAAGCAGGAGCGCCCCGAGCTGGGCGATAAGAGCGATGATGATCTTTTCCTCGAAACCGAGCTCGGCCGCGCCACTCAGAAGATGCTGCAGGACTGGGAAGCGGGCGACCTCGAGGTCCGCGCGCTGTGGGAAATGATGAACAGCTGGGTATTCAAGGGTTTCGACGAAACCTACCGCCGCATGGGCATCAAATTCAACCACACGTATCTGGAAAGCGAAACGTACATGCTCGGCAAGGATTTGATTTACGACGGCCTCGAGCGCGGCGTTTTTGAGAAGCGTCCGGACGGTGCGATTTTCATTGACCTCGGCAAGCTCGGCCCGAAAGTGGTCCTGCGCTCCGACGGCACCAGCGTGTACATCACTCAGGACATCGGCACCACACTCAAGAAATACGAAGACTACCATCCGCAGAGCCAGATCTGGGTCGTGGGCGACGAGCAGATCCTGCATTTCCAGATGCTCTTTGCCATTCTCAAGAAAATGGGCTACGAATGGGCCGATAACCTTTTCCACCTCTCCTACGGCATGGTCAATTTGCCCACCGGCAAGATGAAGAGCCGCGAGGGCAAAGTGGTCGACGCCGACGATCTTTTCGCCGAAATGGTCGAACTGGCCAAAACCGCGGCCGAAGAGCGCGCCGGTGACGGCGTATCCCCCGAAGAACTGGCCGAACGCGCCGAGATCATCGGCATGGGTGCGCTCAAGTTCATGCTGCTCAAGTTCAACCCGAAAACCACCATGATGTTCGATCCGCAAGCCTCGGTTAAGTTCGAAGGCGACACCGGACCTTATGTGCAATATGCCTGCGCCCGCATCAACTCCATCGAGCGCAAAGCCGACGGCCTGGCCGTAAACCCCGCCGAAGTCGACTGGTCGCTCGCCTCCACCAAGGAGGAAAAAGCGGTTTCGATGCTGCTCTGGCAGTACCCGCAGGTATTGCAGGCCGCCGCCGAGAAAAAGGATTGCTCCGGGCTGGTCGATTTCCTGCTGGACACCGCCAAGGCCTTCAACCGCTTTTACCGCGAGTGCCCGGTGCTGAACGCCGACAATGACGAACTGAAAAAAGTGCGGCTCGCCCTCTGCATGGCGGTGCGGACAGTATTGACGGACGGCCTGAAAACGCTGACGATTGGTGTGCCTCAGGCTATGTAGTTATAGAAAAACGGAGAAATTCGATGAACCTGGCAAATCTGATTTCAGTGGACTCCATCCTGGTCGGGGTGGAACCCAAAGACAAACTGGAACTGTTTGAGATGATGGTGAACGCCCTGTCGACTTCTCCGGCCGTGAAACACGCAAACCTCGACCTGAATAGCGTCCTCGATTCGGTCATTAAACGGGAAAAGAACAGCAATACCGGCGTCGGCAACGGCTATGCGTTTCCACATGCCCGGCTGCCCGGGCTGCACGGACTCGCCGTCAGCATGGCGTTCCTGCAGAAGCCGCTCGAATACGGTTCCTCCGACAAAATGCCGGTAAATATCGTCTGCATGGTGCTGGCGCCCGAGAAGAACCCGACCATGGCGCTTAAGGTCATGTCGCAGACCATCCGCCTCTTTTCCGACCGCCGCATCAAGGACAATATCCTGAAAGTGCGCGACAGCCGCATGGTGCTCAATCTGCTGATGGAGTGCGGCGCCTCCTCCGACATCCCGATCATGGCCCGCGACATCATGAGCCCTCCGCTCTACGACATCCGCCGCGACACCCCCCTGCCCGCGGTGATCCAGCTGATGGCCGAAAAACACATTTCCGCCGTCCCCGTGGTGGATGATCACAGCAACATCGTCGGCCACATCACCGGTGCCCGGCTCTTCCAGCTCGGCATGCCGGAGTTCATGACCCGGCTGAAAAGCGTCTCTTTCATCTGCGAATTCGAACCCTTTGAAAAATATTTTTTTGAGCAAAACAATGCGCTGGCCGGGGAAGTGATGACCAGCGATTTCTGTGCCATGAACACCGTCGCCACACTGCTGGAAATCGTCCACGCGCTGACCACGCGGAACTACCCGATGATCTATGTGGTGGACGGTCACCAGCTCGTCGGCATGATCGACCAGGGCACGGTGCTTGAACAGATCATCAACTTTTAGGAGAAAACGCTTCCATGTTGTATTACGCGATTATCGTCATATTCATCCTGACCTATCTGGTGATTTCGATGACCGACCGGATCAGCAAGGCGCTGACGGTGCTGATCGGCGCATGCCTGGTGGTGTTCCTGAATGTGGTGCCGTTTCAAACGCTGGCGCACACCATCGACATGAACGTGATTTTCATGCTGATGGGGATCATGATCATCGGCGATATCGTGTCGCAGACGGGGCTTTTTGAGTGGATCTCGATCAAAATCGCGCGCAAGGCCAAGGGCAACGGGCTGCTGACCGTGCTGGGACTGCTGATTGCCGTGGCCGTGTGCTCCGCGTTTTTCGGCAACATCACCACGCTGATATTGTTCATCCCGGTGGCGATCCTGCTGGCCCAGATCCTGAATCTGCCGGTGCGGCCGCTGCTGGTCCTGCTGGCGCTGTTCGGCAACCTCGGCGGTACCACCACTCTGATCGGCGATCCCAGCAACATCATCGTGGGCTCCCGGGCCGAAGTCAATTTCATGCAGTTCATCATCCACCTGGCGCCGGCGGTCGTGATTATCACGATTTTCTGGCTGTGCCTGGTGGCGATTTTCCGGGGACGCTGCTTCACCGCCGGCATCGGCACCAGACAGCAGATCATGAAGGCGCTGCCGGAAAAAGCCATTGCCGATGCCTCGATGCTCCGGCGTGTGCTGATCGTCGGCGCACTGATCATCATCGCGCTGGTCGTCAGTTCCTATACCAAGAGCGAACCCGGCGTGATCATGCTCTTCGGCTCCATCGTCATGGGGCTGGTTTGCCGGTTGAAAATGCGCCATGTACTGCAGAAAGTCGACTGGCCCTCGATCATCTTCGTCGGCGGCCTCTTCGTCATCATCGGCTCGCTGGAAATGCAGGGCGGCTTCGACGATATCGCCGTATGGCTCCCCAAATACACCGACGGCAACATGTTCATGACGACCATGTTCATCCTTTGGGGCGCGGCCTTTTTCTCATCGGTGGTGGACAATATCCCGCTGTCGATCGCGCTGGTGCCGCTGGTCCAGAAAGTAGCCACATCCTTCCCGGCGGAAATGAATGTGGGCCATCCGCTCCTGTGGGCGCTGGTACTGGGCATCACGCTGGGCGGCAGTATTTCGTTCTTCGGCTCTTCCACCAATTATACCATGAAACGCCTGGCCGAGCGCAACAAATACCACATCAGCATCGTGGCCTTCACGGCCTACGGCATGCCGTTCGCGGTGACGGGACTGCTGATTTCCAGCGTCTACCTCTACCTCCGCTACTTCATGAAATAATGGAAAGGTGAACTCATCTTCCCCAATTCTCAATTCACAATTCTCAATTCTCAATTAATAAAAAAGGATTACAAAATGATCTACGTACTGGCATCCATCAAGCTCAAACCCGGCGTCCGTGACAAATTCCTGGAAATCTTCGAAGCCAACGTGCCGAACGTGCTGGCCGAAGACGGTTGCCTGAGCTATGAACCCTGTACCGACTTCGAAAGCGAACTGACCCTGTCCTATCCCGACCTCGTCACCGTGGTCGAAGGCTGGGAAAGCCTCGACCATCTGAAGGCCCACCTCGCCGCTCCGCACATGAAAAAATACAGCGAGGACGTCGCCGATCTCCGCCTCGACACCACGCTGAAAATCGTCCAGCGGGCATAAATTTTTTTAACCACAAAACTCACAAAAATACACAAAAAATCGATACATCACGTACAAGGAATAAAGTCCTTTTGTGAAATTTTGTGTATTTTGTATGTTAATTACTGTGATGCTTGCAACTTTCCTTTTGCGAG
>JBEBXH010000012.1:0-101668 GCA_040391785.1 Victivallis vadensis | reverse complement strand
GGTTGACGGCCAGTACAGCTGGCGCAACGCGGATACCTACGAGAACCTGCAGTCGAACGCGGTGATCAAAAACAGCGGCAACGAAATTATGACCGGCAATTACTCGATCAAGTACGTGGCCGGTGAAGTGGTGATCAAGCAAGCCGAGCTGACAATCACCGGCACGAGCGACGAGCGCACTTACGACGGCCAATATCATGATTACAGCGTCGGAAGCGTCAATGGTCTGGTCGGCGATGACAGGCTTGATTCGATTGACGGCCAGTACAGCTGGCGCAATGCGGACACTTACAGCAACCTGCAGTCGGGTGCGGTGATCAAAAACAGCGGCAACGAAAATATGACCGGTAATTACTCGATCAAGTATGTGGCCGGCGAAGTGGTCATCACCAAGGCCACGATCACGGTAACCCGCGATGGCGATGACAAGGTTTACGACGGCAACACCAGCGCCGATTACCAGTGGTCCGTCACCGGCGATTATGCTGTCGACAATGTCACCTATAACAAAGGCACCGCATCGTTCGACGACCGCCATGTCGGCGACAACAAAAACGTCAACTTCATTGGCGATTCACTGACCGGTGATCTCAGTAACTACGACGTGGTTTATGTGGACAAGGGCGCGGACATCACTCCGGCTGATTTGCTCATCGTCATCGACGACAAGGGCAAGGTGGTTGGACAGGCCGATCCGGCGTTCACCGGTAACACGACCGGTCTGGTCGGCGGTGACACCGCCTTCGGTTACAACCGCACCGACAAAGGCGAGGCCGTGGGTAAATACGGCATCGACCAATATCAGCTTGAGGACGGCAACGGCGGCAAAAACTACAACGTGACCGTGGTTAACGGCACGCTGACGATTACCGCCGCCGTTGTCGACGAGGCGCGGATCAATATCTACAGCGACGCTTCCTCCAGGCGCTATGTGATCAACGGGCAGCACCAGGCCAGTCTGATCAACTCGCTTTCGACCATGACGGCGAACCGCGACGTGGATGCCGTGCTCGATACCGAAAACAGCGGAAGCGTCGGCAGTGCTTCGCACCAGACTTCCGCCAAGGCCGAAAGCAAGATGAAAACGAACTTGAAGGAAACCAGTCAGAAGAAGAGCTTCGAGGACTATGACCAGCAGGCCGTCCAGCAGCGGACCAATTCGATGCTGGTTAAATCCGGATTGTTCGCCGACAAAGCGGAAAAGAGCGTACTCGATTCCCAATACAAGGTCAATGACAAGGCCGGCGGCGTCCAGGTGCAGATGCCGGTGAATGATTTCAGCGGCGCTCAGAATACGAGCTTCCAGAGCGATCACCCGATGCACACCATGCCGTCGACCATCAACATCGAAGCTGGCGGCGTGAATGTGGTCAACTTCAGCGGTGTTGAGCTCACGGATGTGACCGTGATGGAAAAAGTCGAGAACTTGAAAGATGCTCTCGACCTTCTCCTCGATGAAATGTTGCTGGTGTAATACCGATCAGTATTATAACAGCGCTCCTGGGTCCGGTGAATGGGGAAACCTGTTCACCGGGCTTTTTCTTGTGGGTGGGGCGCTCTGTCTCAGAGCGCCGTTCGCTTCGATTCGTCTAGCAGTTTCGCCTATGCCGACAGGATATTTGGCTTGAGGGGAACGGTCGCCTGAGGACAGGCGACCCTACCAGGGGCTTTTGGTATTATTTGCCGGTATCGAAGGGGGCGGCGGGAACGCCCGCGCGGTTGACCAGGTTCGGATTGGCCACTTTGTCCCAGCCGAAGCGGAGGCGGGCAGGGGCGGGGACTTCGGGGGAGGTGACGATCAGTTTGTCGTTTTCGATGACCCCGGAGGCGGGGTGAAACTCATCGCCGCCGCCGGAGAGCATCAAGTGCGAAACGCCCTGTCCGTCGCGCGTTTTTAGGCCGTTCGGATGGTTGAATTCCACGATCAGTTTATTGCCGTCGCGCGTGCATTTGCGGAAGGTCGGGGCCAGGGCGGAATCGTCGCCGATGCCGTATTCGCGGTAAAGCACCAGTTTCGCCAGCCGGGCCGCCAGCGGGGCCTTATTGGTGGGGTGGATATCCTTCGGGTTGCCGCTGTCGGTGGCGACGACGAACCCGGAATTGCGGTCATGTTCGGCGAAATACTGCTGGGCGGCCCAGAAATTCGGAATCCGGGTCGGGTTCTCATTGCCATACTGGAATGGCGGCAACTGGACGATGAAAATGGGCATATTTTCGTAGGCGAAATTTTTGCGCCAGCAGTACGCCAGCACGCGCAGTTTCTCGGCATAACGCATTCCTTCCGAGTGATTGTCCTCGCCCTGATACCAGAGCATGCCGCGCACGGCAAACGGCGAGAAGGGATGCACCATGGCGTTGAACAGCACCGAGGGGAGGCGCTGCTTGTCCTCGCGGAGCTTGGCATCTTCCCGGCCGTCGAGCTCGCCGAAGGCGCCCGCTACTGCTTTCTGAATTTCTTCCGGGGCCTGTGCTTCGCTCCAGGCGGCACGGTCGATCATGGACTCGATGCGGCAGCCGCCCCAGGCGATGCTGATCAGCCCCACCGGCACTTTGACCTCCGCGGCGATATCCCGTCCGACCAGGTAGCCCACCGCTGAAAAAGCCCTGGCGCTTTCCGGTTCGCACATGAGCCACTGTCCCTCGACATTTGTCCGGGGCGTCCGGCTCCAGTCGCGCTTGAATTTGAACAGCCGGATATTCGGATTTTCCGCCTTATCTGCCAGCTCCTGGCCGCCGTCGATATCTTTGAGGACGAACTGCATGTTGGATTGTCCGGCGCACAGCCAGACATCTCCGGTCAGGACATTCTGAAAAGTCAGGGTATTGTCGCCCTTCACGGTCAGCGTCGCACCGGCGGCGTCCGCGGTCATCGGCTGCAGCTTCACCTGCCATTTGCCGTCCTCGCCGGCGGGGGCGGATACTTTCTGCTGACGGAATTCGACGGTGATATTTTCGCCGGGGCGGGCGGTGCCCCAGACCGGAACGGCGCGGTCGCACTGCAGAACCATGTTGTCGCTGAATACGGCGGGCATTTCCACGGCGGCGGCGGCCAGAGCGAATCCGGCGATCAAAAAACACATCCTGAACTTCATCATTCAACCTCAAATAATTGTTGATATAAACTGATTTACCTATATAATCTTATAATATCCGCCAAAGTGGAATTTTCAAGACTTCAGAATGATTTTTTCGATGAATTTTTCAGTATACCATTTCTTAAAAATTTGATTTGTCATAATTGGTATGATTTGCTGCGCATTTCTCTGGAAAAAGATATAAATAAGCACAAATATAAAGTTTTCAAGAAAAAAATCGAATAAAATTCACATTGGTATATTGACAAAAACGAAGCATTGATGTATAATTATCACTATACCAATAACCATTGTGGAAGGAATTGTCATATGCGGAAAAATTTTACACTCATCGAACTCCTCGTTGTGATCGCCATCATCGCCATTCTGGCGGCCATGCTGCTGCCGGCGTTGAACAGTGCCCGGATGCGGGCGAAAAGCGTCACCTGTATGAATAACCTGCGCCAGATCGGCCTGGCGGACGCCCAGTACGTCAATATTTATGACGGCTGGCTGTACGGTCCGCGGCTGCAGGTCGCGCCGCCGGTTTCCGCCGGGCATGTGGATTCCAACTCGTGGGCGGTCAGTATGGCCCATCTGGGGTTGATCAACGATTATCATACGGCGAACAAGAAAGCCTGGGTGGCGGTTTGCCCGTCGGTTTTTCCCTTCGGAATTTTCGACCATGAACAGCGGACCTATGCCAAGCGCGGCATCCGCCTGAATGCCACGGACAATAAAGACGCTTACTGGAAAAACACCGGCAACCGCTTCAGTTATTCCGCTCCTCTTTTTCCCACCGATACCGACCTGAACGACAGCCGCAATGTTTCGCCTTCGATGTTTATCACCACCTACGACAGTTACCAGTCGATCGGCAGCGGCCGCTACAGCCAGCTCTGTTACGCTTCGTTTGAGAACTTCAGTCTCACGCACCAGCAGCGCGGCAACCTGCTCTTTTACGACGGCCATGTCGAGACGGAGCGCCGCAAATTCAAAACGTTCCTGTTCGGCGTGATTCCGGATCCCTATACCGCCCGGATTGTGTTGTCGGAATAAGGAGTATCATCATGAACCGCAAGATCTCCGAAAAAACCATTCACGGCCAGGTCAAACAGGGCCTGCTCGAGGAAATCCGCAAGATGAAGATCGGCACCCGGCTGCCGGCCGAGCGCGGACTGGCCGAGCAGTTTGAAGTCAGCCGGATGACGATCAACAAAGTCATGAAGGAACTGACCGACGAGGGGTACCTTTCGCGGCGCGTGGGCGACGGCACCTATGTCATGCCCCGTCCGCAGCCCGTGGCGCGCATCACCGAGAGCGGCACGTCGCGCGGTGAAATCATCATCGTCTACCCCGATTTTTATTCGTTCCCGATCTGGCAGCGCGTCCACCTGACGGAAGTCATGGCCATGCGCGCCAATTACCGCCTGGTCAGCGTGAAAAACCACCCGGAAGTCAACTGGTCGCCGTTTTACGAGCTGGTGGACGAGTGCCGCCACCTGCGCGGCATCGTGATCGTGGCGTCGGTGCCGCTGGACAGCGAACTGCGCAAACTGGATACGATCGGCTGCCCGGTGGTGGTGATCGGGGAGCTGAGCGACCCCGGCGCTTATGAACATCTTTTCGCCATCAGCATCGATCATTTCCAGTCGGGTTTCCTGAAAATGGATACCCTGCTGCAGGCCGGGCACCGCAATCTCGGCTGGATTCCCAACGAGCCGCCGTCCCTGGCCGGACAGCAGACGCTGCGCGGCATGAAGGCCGCTCTGTACCGCCATAAACTGCGTTACCACGACATGGTCAAGCCCTCGCTGCGGATCGATTTCTGGCAGAGTCCGATGGAGGCCGGTTACCGGCAGACGCTGGAAGTGATGAAGGAGCATCCCGAGTTGACGGCGCTGGTGGTGGACACGTTTCCCGGAGCCATTGGTACACTGCGGGCGCTGCATGAAATGGGCATTTCCTGCCCGGAGCAGGTCAGCGTGATCACCGCTTACGAGGACGCGGGGCTGGAGGAGTACACCTGTCCGAAGCTTTCCACGGTGGTTGAGCCCTTCGAAGTGACGATCGGCACCGCCATGCGGATCATCGAAAACGGCGGTACGGTGGAGTCGCGTTCCATCGCCGTCGACGTCAAACTCAAAGAACGCGAGAGTATCAAAAAATTATGATAAAGAAATTATACATTTTGCTCCTGGCGGCCCTCGTCGTTTCCGCGTCCGCCGCCGAACCGAAACAATTCACGCCCGAGTCGCGCGGCGTGCTGAAAAATATCCCCACCTACGTGCAGGAATGGCACCTCTGGTGGGGCTTCCCGTACCCGGATAAGCAGCAGTCGTTTCTGCATTGCGACAGCACGCTGACGGCGGACGGCGAACCGTGGCGCCTCTACTGGAACCGCAACGGCTATCCGCTGATCGGCCCCTACGATTCCGCCAACCCCGAAGTCATCCGCTGGCAGATCCGCTGCATGAAAGCCGCCGGGCTGGACGCCGTTTCCGCCATGCTCCACCCCGAGTGGAATGAAGGTGTCGAGTACATTCAGGAAGAAAAATCGAACATCATCAAGACGGTGCTGGACATTGCCGCCGCCGAAAAAATGCCGGTGTTTTTCATGGACGAAGTGGCGTTCCGCAAAGGTTCGGCCGCGCAGAAACCGGAAGTCATGGTCAAGCGTTTCAGCCGCTTCATCAAGCTGTACGGCAGCCACCCGGGATTGCTGAAAGTGGACGGCAAGCCGGTAATCTATTTCCAGACCTACGGATTTGCGGTCACGCCCGAGCAATTGGAACAGGTTTTCAGCGAAGTGGAGAAGGAAGCCGGGCCGGTGTACTGGATGCTTTTCGCCGACGTCAAGCGCTTCGGCAAAATACCGCAGGTGCGCCGCATCGTTTCCGGCAGTAGCCTGACCCGCAAAAATCCCGTCACCCGCAAATGGTCGCTCACCACCCAGAATCCCGAAAGTATTTTCGCCGACGCCCACAAAATGGGCAAAGAAATCACCGATATGCAGTATCCGAAGTTCGACGGTACCGCGCAGAACTGGCGTCAGTCCGGCGTGGCCGCCTATGGCGAAAGCGGGCTGCGGCTGGAAACCACGCTGTTGAATTCACTGAAAGCCAAACCCGATTTCATCATGATGAGCTCCTGGAACGACTGGGAAGAAGGTGCGAATTTCGAGCCCGGCTGGGACTTCGACGGCTTCGCCGGGGACCCCTGGCTCTATTGCCGGCTGCTGGCGCACCTGAAGGGAATTGATTTTGTGCCGCCGCCCCCGCCGCCGAAAGAGAGCGTCCACCCCTCGATCTGGGAAAAGCTCGGTTACGGCGACGGCGCGGGCCCGGTGATCGATTCGATTGCCCGTTCGCACAACCGCGGCGGCGCGCTGACTGTTAAGGTGCGCGACACCGTGTCCGAAGTCACCGCACTGGAAGTGGTCTGGAACGGCGATTTTTACTGGAAAGCGCCGCAGGCCGCGAACGGCAAGCCCTCCGGCAATCTGCAGATGGCTTCCGGCTTCATGGGCAAGGCGGAACAGTTGATGAATGTCTTTCAATACACCCCGGGCTGGGCGGCTCCGGTCGCGGCCCCGGCGGTTGAATTCAAATCCCCGGAACTGCAGAAGTTCGGCGAAGCGTTTGCCATCGGTACTGCCGTGGCGTTTCAGCCGGACCGTCCTTTCCCGGAAATCCGGGTTTCGGTGCCGAATCGCGAGCCGGTGCTCCGGATCGAGCCGAAGGGCGGCAAAGAGACCGATTATACCTTCAATTTCACCCCGCATACCCGCGACGATCAGTTTCCGGCGGAACTCTGGAACGGCTGGCGCACCAGCGTCGGCGTCAACCCGCGCCCGGCCGATTTCGCCAAAGACGGAATCACCTTGAAGGCTCCGGAACAGAAGCTCGGCCTGATCTCACTGCTGGGCCCGCCGCAGGAACAGCGCGTCATCACTTCCGGCGAGGCCGTGCCCGGCACGGACGGCAGGCAGAAGCAGTTCTTCATCACGCTTCCCGAAAGTGTACTGGGTACGCCCGGCGCGCACTTCGTCTGGTTGCGTGGCCGCGACAGCGCCGGCAACTGGGGCAGCCCTGTCCTGTACGCCGTGCCGAATTACGAAAATTTCGAGCGCGAACAATTTGCCGCTCCGGCCGTGGAAATCCCCGGCGCGGTCAAGCTGGGTTCCGGCGAAAATATCGAACAATGGAAGGCCGAGCCCTCCGGTTCATTCCGTATCCTCAACGAGCGGCGGAAGCCCGCGCGGATCCGCATTGCCAACGGCTTGGCGTGGCGCGAATTGCCCGCTCCGGTCACCGGCAGCTTCCAGCTCTATTTCAAAGCGACCCACTTGAAGCATCAACGGCTGTTGAATGTCTGGCTGACGAACGGCGAGACGGCGAAAGGCGTCGGAGCCGGCTGGGATTCCGCCAAAGTCGAAATGTTCAACGCCCACGGCATCGCCTCGCTCCGCCTCCTGGACGAAGCCGCGCCGATGAGCTGGAACAAGACCGGCAAAGCCCTTGCGTCCGGCAGCAGCGGACACTATGCGCTGAGCAATGAGTTAGCAGAATTCGTGCTGACCTATCACCAGCCCACCGGAAGTCTGCAGCTGTCCGTGGACGGCAAAAATATCCTGACGGCGAAGCTGACGGAACCTCTCGGCCCGCTCACCCGGATTTACCTTCGTGGCAACGACGCCCAGCTCCTCGACGACATCACCCTCGTCTCATGGTGATTACTTGAAGCACTCCGCAAGAGGGAGTTTTTCGGCTTTGACCGCTTCGACAAACCAGGCGGCATACGTTTTGGCGCCGGTGTCGCGGAGATGGGTGCGGTCCTTGCGGTTGGCACTGACCATATAGAGTTTCTCGGCGGCGGGTTTGCCCATTTCAGTGATTTTCTCGCGGCTGACTTTGTTCAGGTCGATTACCGGGACATCGTTCTCCTTGGCCACTTGCATGGCGGCCTCGCAGTAAGTGCGGAGATTGTTTTCGTCGACGATCTTGCCTTCCGCATCATAGGTACAGCGGACGATGCTGGTTACGATGACCGAATTGGCCTGTTTCTGTTTGACGTCATCAATGCAGGTTTTGAGGAGATTTCTGTACGTTTCCAGAGCCTTCTCCGGGCCGATTTCCGGGTTGGTCGCCGCCTTCTGGTCGTTGTGCCCGAACTGGATGATGACGAAGTCGCCCGGCTTGACGTCTTTCAACAGGTTGCTCCAAAGTTTTCTGCTCCGGAAATCCGGCAGCGCGGCCCCGGCTTTGGCGTGGTTCTTGACGGCGACGTTTTCCGCGCACAGTTCCGGCAGGGCCTGCCCCCAGCCCCACATCGGCAATCTACGCTCGCCGTAGTTCGCCATGGTGGAATCACCGGCCATATGAATATCAGCCGCGAAAACAGCGGCGGCCGCGGCACACAATACAACGCTTAAAATCTTTTTCATCTGTAGAATTCCTTTTAAATTTTGGGGATGTCCAGAGTGGGGTTGACCATGTAGGTGACACGGGGCATGTCGGGGTGCTGAAGGCGCCAGATCATGGCTTCCATGGCCATTTTGCCGAGCTCCAGGGCGCCGATGTCGATTTTCACCGGTTCCGGCTTGCAATAACCGATGCAGACTTCCTTGTCGCCGACCACGATCTCAAAATCTTTGTACGGCACCAGTCCGCAGCCGATCAGTTCCACATACACGGGCATGCCGTATTCATTGGCCACGAAAATACCGTCCGGCCGCGTCTTGGCTGATTTGAAATGCGCCGCGATCGAGGCGAAAGACCCCTTATCCATCAGGATGGTGCTGCACTCCACGCCGTCGATCTCCGCGGCATTGCAAAAGGCCTGTTCACGAGTCCGCCAGTAACGGTAGAAATAGTTATATTTATTGGTGATACAGCACAATTTCTTGCACCCTTTTCCACGGAGATATTGGTAGGAAAGCAAGCCGACGGCGGAGTGGTCCGGCTGTACCCGGTCACCGTAATCATGGGAACCGGACTGGAGCAGCCAGACGGCCGGGAACTGCCGGATTTTCTCCTCAAATGCTGAGGAGAAACCCCCGCCGTTCAGGAAAAATCCATCGATCTTTTTCCGGTTCAGAATGTCCGAAATATCGCCGTCTTCGGCCAGAAATTCGATATTGATGGTCGCCCCGACATGACTGGCGGCTTCGGAGAGACCCTGCATCATCCGCTGGGCGGTGACTCCGGCGGCGGCTTCCTGTCCACCGGCCCAGATCATGGCGAAATTGTTGTTTTTCAACGACGGTGCTTTCTTCTGTCCCCCCACGCGCCGCCGTTGGGATTCCTGCGGCGTGTAATTGTGCTGTTTCATGATCTTGGTGATTTTCCTGCGGGTGCTCGCCTTGACGAATCCGGAGTTGTTCAGCACGCGTGACACAGTGGCAGTGGAAACCCCCGCCTGTTCTGCAATATCATTGATGGTTATGCTCATGGTTAATCAGCTCCGGTTTACTGTTTATTCTCTGTCGCCAGGAAGCAGTCGCCGAGTGGCAATTTCTGTTTCTGCGCATCGCGGATGATCATCAGGGCGATTGCTTCGGCGCCTTTGACGCTGGTGTGGCTGTTGTCCTTCAATCCTTTCGGATAACGCGGGAACTCACCCGGTGCGCACCAGGTGAAATACTGTTTGGTGTTGTCCGGGTTTTCCTTGCCCTCGCGGTTGAGCCAGTCCATGGTCAACACGTTGGCGTCGATCAGCGGCGTGTCCGTTTCCCGGGCCACGTCGCGCACGACCTGCGGGTATTTGCCGTGGCTCTGCTCGATGGTGCCGTTTTTGTACAACCGGCGGGCGATCGAAGTCAGCAGCACCGGATTGGCCCTTTTCTCGCGCACTTCCACGATGAACTGCTTGAGGAAGGCCGGATAAATGATGTCGGCCGAGGCGTAATTGTCCGGCCGGTTCTTCGATTTCTGGTCGTTGTGACCGAACTGAATGAGGACGAAATCGCCTTCCTTGAGTTCCCCGCGCATCTTTTCCCAGTTGCCGGATGTATAGAACTTGATGGTGCTGTAGCCGCCGAGCGCACGATTGTCGATTTTCACGCCTGGCTTGGCGTGCTCCGCCAGCTTCTGCCCCCAGCCGGCCATCGGATATTGCTCCTGGCTGTACTGGTAAGCGGTGGAGTCGCCGACGACGAAGATGGTCTGGGCAAAGCATACCCCGGAGAGCAGCGCTGCGGCCATGATCAATTTCTTTTTCATAAATAACCTCGATTATTTCAAAATAGTTCCGCGGAAAACGCACGGGGCCTTTTTCAGCAGGTCCGGGCCGAAATAAAATCCCGGCTGGGTCGGTTGGTTGTAGGCCACGTTCTGCGTGGCGATGCTGAGGCGGTAGACCGGGTCCTCGAGGAACGTGTGGAAACGGTACTCGGTCGGGATAGTGGAGACGTACAGTCGCATGGCGTTGTTGTCGTTCGCGCGGATCAGCACTTCCTCGCGCCAGTCGCCGAAGAGGTCGCCCTGCAGGCACGGCGTGGACTTGGTGCCGTTGTTGGCGGAGCAGCCCTCGAAAGTCATGATGGTATTGACCTCTTTTTTCTCCCAGTCGTATTTGGAAATTTTGTTGCTGTTCAGCAGTTCGCGCAGCAGGTCGCCGTCCCACCATACCGCCATGTTGCAGGAGAGGCCTTTTATTTTGCCGAGTTTTTCGCCTTTGATGTTGAACATGCCGAGGCCGGAAATCGCCCACATTTCGACGCCGGGGCTGGTCGGGTCGATGTCGGCGGCCATACAGCGGCCCACGTCGTCGTTGATTTTCTCCTGGAAAATGATCCGGCCGGTGGCGGCATCGCGGAAGGTTACGCCGTTTTTGCCGCTTTCGTGGCACATCCAGACCTGCAGCCCGAAATAATCCGGTGAAAACTGCGTCATCTGCAGCGCGTCGCCATGCCCGAGGCGGGTGTTGTAGAGGCCGGTGCCGTCGTGGTCCACGGTCATGGAACCATAGACGATTTCGTCGCAGCCGTCGCCGTCCACGTCGCCGACGCGGAGGTTATGGTTGCCCTGTCCGGCATAATCCTTCCACTTCGGATCGGAATCCGTGTCGAAAATCCAGCGCTGCTTGAGCTTCTTGCCATCCCAGTCGTAAGCGGCCAGCACGGTGCGCGAATAGTAACCGCGACACATGATCACGCTCGGGCGGACGCCGTCCAGATACCCCACCGCGGCCAGGAAGCGGTCACAGCGGTTCGCGTAATTGTCGCCCCATTTCATCATGTCGCCGCGCGGCGGGTAATAATCGATGGTGTCGAGGGCCTCGCCGGTGGCGCCGGAGAAGATGGTCAGGTATTCGGGCCCGGTCATGATCCGCCCGCGATTGTAGGTGCCGGGCTTGTGGAATCCGGTTTTCTTGAAATCTTTCTCCGGCAGCTGAACTTCGTTGCTGCCCGGGTCGCGGTAATCGGCCTTGGGATCGCCGATGATTTTGCCCTTGCCGTCAACGGTGCCGTCAGCGGTTTTCATGACGATTTCGGCAATGCCGTCGCCGTCGAAATCATACACCATGAATTGCGTATAATGTGCGCCGGCGCGAATGTTGCGTCCGAGGTCGATCCGCCACAGTTTTGTGCCGTCAAGCTTGTAGCAGTCCACAAAAACGTGGCCGGTATAACCGTCGTGTGCATTGTCGTGCGCATTGGTGGGGTTCCATTTGAGGATGATCTCGTATTCGCCGTCGCCGGTCACGTCGCCGATGGAGGCGTCGTTGGGCTCGTAAGTGTATGCCCGGCCATCGGGGGCGGTGCCGCCCTCCGGACGGTCGAGCGGGATATTGACATAGCCGACGGGGGCGTCTGCGGGCAGCGTCCAGGACGTCGATTTTTCATTGAGCTCCCGCCCCTTGCCGGTAACAGGCTTCACCGAGTACACGCCGCCGCCCGGATTCCGGTCGACGAAAAAGGTCACATCCTTAACCGGATCGGCATTGATCTTCTGTTCGTCGCGGTAGACATTGAACGCCGTGTCCATGGCATCGCGCGAGAGGTAGCGCCAGGTCACGAAAACCTCCTCGGCATTGCGCCGGACGGCGATCACGCCGCGCCCGAGCTTTTCGCGTTTCAGTTTTGCGAAATTGTAATTGGTGGCTTTGACGTTGGCCTGCTCATACGCCGCCTCGGGCGCATCCCCGCACCCGGCCGCGAACAGCACAAACAATGACAATAAAAAACATTTTTTCATCGAGATTCTCCATAACAAACAATCGGCAATGTAAAATTCTGGTTTCATGTTATGTAACCATTATCAGAATTATACAGCAAAACTCCGGAAATGTCAATCTCCGGACGCAAGAAATATGAAACTTTCTTAAATCCGGTTTCATAATTTATGAGCACTGGATATGTATTGCAAAAATCTAAATTTCAGTTCAAAAATTGCTTCATTTCTGATTCCATTTTGTGAAAAATAAAAAATCCATTTTTTTTAAATAAACGGATTGACATTTCCACATGAAATATGTATAATGTAGTAATAGATTTGTTTTCATTTACTGATTTCATAATTTGATTTCATACAAAATAGAAGGATGTTGAGGTATATGAGTCAGGTAAAAATAATCCGCCCGGTGGCTAAGTGGAGGATATTTGCGGGAATGGCCGTGGCGTTGGGGGTACTTTATCTGGCGATGTTGGCTTTTTCGTATCTGGTCACGCCGGATACGGCGCCGCGGGAGCGGCATTGGACCGCCGAAGAGATGGGGAAGGCAAAGCAGGACCGGAGTATGCCGGAGTCGCTGGAAGGGGTGGAGACTCGGGTGACGCAGGATATTGCGGAGGGGGAGTATGCGAAGGCGGCGGCGTTTTATGGGAAGTATCCGGTGGCGGTGAAAAGTGATATCGAGCAGGCAATTAAGGCGGGGGAACTGCCTGCGTGGTATCCGCGCGGTGAATCGCCGATTTTGAATGGGATTGAGTTGCCGGATGTGGCGCATCGCGTCGGGCCCGAGCCGGTGGTCATGCGCGGGTGCGAGGGCGTCGGCAATTATGGCGGCGTGTGGGTACAGTTTGTCGCGGGTTCGGGCGCGGATAAGAACCAGGTCATGTTCCGGTTGGGCGGCAACAGTCTGTTCCGGTTCAGTCCGATGGGTTATCCGATCGTGCCGCACATCGCCAAAGGATATGAAATGAAGGACGAGGGGCGGGTGTGGGAGATTGAGCTGCGTAAAATCCGCTGGAGCGACGGATATCCGTTTACGGCGGATGACGTGATGTATCACTGGTATGATGAAATGCTGTGCAAATCGCTCGGCAGTGGGAGGATACAGAAGTGTTTCACGGCCGGCGGCAAGCCTGGCAAGCTGGAAAAACTGGGACCGCACAAGATCCGTTATTCGTTTCCGGAGCCGCGGACGGATTTTTTGGAGGCGCTGGTGATTTACGGTGGTTTCAGGCCGTCGCATTATCTGCGGAAATATCATCCGGATTATGGCGATCCCGAGTTTATCGCGGCGGAAATGAAAAAATACAATATGCAGACACCTAAGTCGTTGTACAGTTTCATGAAGGTGGATAATCCGGAGCTGCCGTCGCTCGATCCGTGGATTTACCGCAAGTACAATACGATGTCGCCGTTTTCGTATGTGCGCAACCCGTATTATTTCGCGGTGGACGAGCAGGGAAACCAATTGCCGTACATCGACCGGCTGCAGCTGGAAGCGGTGGATTCGATGATGCTGCCGCTGTCGGTGTCGAGCGGGCGCGCGGACATGCAGTTCCGCTACATCCGTTTCGACAATTACACGGAGTTCATGGAGCGCGGATTCGACCATAATTACAGCGTGCGCTGCTGGATTCCAGGTTCGCGCAGCGACTGGCTGATCAGCCCGAACATCAACCGCGCGGTTTCGGAGCGGGACTCGGGTTCGGCGATGAAGGCGGAATTGCTGGCGGATAAGGACTTCCGCAAGGCGCTCTCGCATTCGTTGCGGCGCCAGGATTTGATTAACGCGTTTTACAGCGGCCAGGCCAAGCCCGAGCAGGTCGATCCGGGGCCGTATTCGAAATTTCCGGACGAGAAATTGCGCCATGCTTACACGGAATATGATCCGAAGCTGGCGAACAGCATGCTCGACGCTGTGTGGCGCGCTCACGGGCTCGACCCGGCGGTCCGCAAGAATGGTTACCGCTGCGGGCGCGACGGCGAACCGTTGACTTTTTACATGATTTTCACCGATTTCACGGGCAACGGTCCGGCGCAGTTTGTGGTGGACGACTGGGGCGAAATCGGCATCCGCTGCATTTACCAGTTTTGTTCGCGGCCGCTGCTTTATGTGCGCAAATCGTCGCGTGATTTCGACTTTTTCGTGTGGTCGAGCGAGTCGGAAATCCTGCCGCAGCTTTCGCCGCGCTGTTTCGTGGCGGTGAACAATGAATCGGCCTACGCGGTGGGCTGGGGCAACTGGTTCAACCTGGGCGGAATGTACGGCGATCCGCGGTCGAACAATCCGGGTACGATACCGGTGCCGAAGGACCACCCGATGTACCGCTCGATGACGAATTATGACGAGCTGCTGCGGACGCTCGATCCGGCGCGTCAGAAAGCGCTGATGCAGGAGATCACCGACATCACGCGCGAGAACCTCTGGACGATCAATCCGGCCAGCGCCGCGCCGAAGCTGGTGGTGGTGTCGGACAATATGAAAAACGTGCCGGAAAAAGCGGTCGAGGGCATCATGGTGATGAGCCCCGGCAACACCGCGCCGGAAACCTATTATTTTGTGCGTCCCTCGAGCGTGGCCGACCGCGACACCATTCAGCAGCTGACGCTGCAGGACAAGTTGCCGCCGGCCGCGGGCGTGGCGGTGCCGGGTTCGCAGCGGATCTTTCAGGTGCTGATTGCCGGGATCGGTTTATTGCTGCTGACGCTGCTGATTCTGAAGCATCCGTTTATCCTGCGGCGGCTGATGATTATGGTGCCGACGCTGCTGGTGATTTCGATCTGTATTTTCACGATTATCCAGCTGCCGCCGGGGGATTTCCTGAGCACGCGCATCATGCAGCTGGAGGAGTCCGGGTCCACCCCGGAACAAATCGAATCGGAGATGGAAAACCTGAAATTATTGTTCCATTTCGACGATCCGGTGTGGAAGCGTTACAGTCGCTGGATGGGATTCACCTGGTTCACCAGTTTCGACGCCAAGGACGCGGGGCTTTTGCAGGGCAATATGGGGTATTCGATGGAGACGCTGAAAAGCGTGAATTCGATGGTCGGTGACCGCATTATGCTGACGGTTTTGATCTCGCTCGGCACGGTGATTTTGACCTGGTCGCTGGCGCTGCCGATCGGGATTTACTCGGCGTGTAAACAGTATTCGCCGGGCGATTACGTGATTTCGGTGCTGGGATTTCTCGGCATGTGCATCCCGTCGTTCCTGCTGGCGCTGGTGTTGATGGCGCTGACCGGGATGTCGGGGCTGTTTTCGGCGGAATACGCGATCCAGCCGGAGTGGAGCTGGGGCAAGGTGGCGGACATGATGAAGCACATCTGGCTGCCGGTGCTGGTGACCGGCATCGGCGGCACCGCCGGCATGATCCGCGTGATGCGCGCCAATCTACTCGACGAGCTCAATAAACCGTACGTCACCACCGCCCGCGCCAAGGGGGTGCGGCCGCTGAAACTGCTCTTCAAATACCCGGTGCGGCTGGCGTTGAATCCGTTCATTTCGGGGATCGGCGGGCTGTTTCCGTCGCTGGTGTCGGGCAGTTCGATCGTGGCGATCGTGATGAGCCTGCCGACGGTCGGCCCGCTGATGCTCGGCGCGCTGTTCAGCCAGGACATGAATATGGCCGGTTCCATGTTGATGGTGTTAAGTTTACTGGGGGTTTTCGGCACGCTGATCAGTGACCTCTTGCTGATGATGGTCGACCCGCGCATCCGCCTGGAAGGAGGGTCGAAATAATGAAAAAAGCATTGACCTACGACATGCTCAACCAGCGTCAGCTGACGTTTCTGAAGTTCCGCAAACACAAGCTCGCCGTGGCCGCCGCGCTGCTGCTGGTGGTGCTCTACACGATGGCGATTTTTTCGCCGTTCTTCGCGCCGTACAAAAAGTACGACCGCAACCTCGAATATATGTATTGCCCGCCGCATAAACTCGGCTTCAATTTCAGCGACGGTCTTTATGCCAAGGGCCTCAAGAAAATGGTCGATCCGGTGACGCTGAATCACTATTATCAGAACGCGCAGGAGAACAATGCGCCGCTCGGATTTTTCGTCAAGGGCACGCCGTACAAACTCTGGGGATTTATTCCGCTGGAACGCCACTTTTTCGGCGTGAATACGGCCAAAATCAAGGATTTCCAGCCCGGTGACGAGGAGCGTTATGTCTACTTCATGAGCGGCGCGGACAAGTTCGGCTGCGACGTGTTCAGCCGTATCATCCATGGCTCGACAATTTCGCTGTCAGTGGGGCTGATCGGCGTGCTGATGTCGTTCATTCTCGGCATCGTGATCGGCGGCATTTCCGGCTACTGCAGCGGCAAAATCGATACGCTGATCCAGCGCTTCATCGAAATCATCAACTCGTTTCCATCGCTGCCGATGTGGCTGGCGCTGGCCGCCGCGGTACCGCAAGACTGGAGCTCGCTGCAGGCGTATTTCGCGATTACGATTACACTGAGTTTGCTCTCGTGGACCGGGCTCGCCCGCGTGGTGCGCGGCAAAATCCTGAGCCTGCGCGAAGAAGACTACGCGGTAGCCGCGCGGCTGCTCGGCGCAAGTCATAAACGCATATTGTTCCGGCACTTGCTGCCGGCCTTCACCAGCCATATTATCGTGACGCTGACGCTGACGGTGCCGGGCATGATCCTCGGCGAAACCAGCCTCTCGTTCCTCGGCCTCGGCCTCCGCGCGCCGGTGGTCAGCTGGGGCGTGATGCTGCAGGACTGCATGAACGTGAAAATGGTCATCAGTTTCCCGTGGCTGCTGGCGCCGGTGCTGATGTTGGTCTTTACCGTACTGTGCTTTAACTTCCTCGGCGACGGTTTGCGCGACGCGGCCGACCCGTATGCGTCAAAGTGAGGAGAAAAATATGAATTCGAACGTACTTGAAGTCGAAAATCTCAAAGTCAGTTTCTTCACCGACGGCGGCGAAACCCGCGCCGTGAACGATGTCCGCTTCGCCGTGCCGCGCGGCAAAATTCTCGCGCTGGTCGGGGAGTCTGGCTGCGGCAAAAGCGTGACCAGTTATTCCATCCTCCGCCTGATCAAAAAGCCCGGCAAAATCGTCTCCGGCAAGATCCTGTTTCACGGCACCGATAATGAAGAAATCGACATTGCCGCACTCGACGAAAAATCACCCAAATTATACGACATTCGCGGCAACCGCATTTCGATGATTTTCCAGGAGCCGATGACCGCGCTTTCGCCGGTGCACACCATCGGCAATCAGCTCTCCGAAGTATTGTTTTTGCACCAGAAAATCAGCAAAAAAGATGCGAAAGAACGCGTCATTGAAATGCTGCGCAAAGTCGGCATTCCGGCCCCCGAACGGCGCTTCACGCAATACCCGTTCGAGCTCTCCGGCGGTATGCGCCAGCGCATCGTCATCGCCATGGCCATGCTGAGTTCGCCCGAACTGCTGATCGCCGACGAACCGACCACCGCGCTCGACGTCACCATCCAGGCGCAGGTCCTCTCGCTGATGAAAAACCTCCAGCAGGAAACCCAGTGCAGCGTCCTGCTGATCACCCACGATCTCGCCGTAGTCGCCCAAACCGCCGACTATGTGGCGGTAATGTACCTCGGGCGCATCGTCGAAAAAGGCTCCGTTTACGATATCATCAAACATCCGCGCCATCCGTATACCAGCGGCCTCCTGCGCTCGCTGCCGGATTTGCACGGACGCCACGAACGCCTGCCGTCGATCAAAGGCTCGGTGCCGTCCCTGACCGAAATCCCGCCCGGGTGCCCGTTCCATCCGCGCTGTGAATACTGCAAACCGGGGCTGTGCGATGTGGGCGGCCCGCCGCCCGAAGAAACCAACGGCGAGGACCGCACGATCTGCTGTTACCGCTCCGCCGAAATGCCCCAACTCCTCCCGGAGGTGCTCAAATGAAAAAAATAAAAGAAATTCGCCACCGGGTGCTACCCGGACGCGGTCCAGCGGCGGAAGCGCTGGTCGCCCGGCAGGGCGAAATGGAGGCGTCCCAATGAAATATTACTCATCCAATGATATTGGCCTTGCGCCGGACGCGCCAAAACCGCTGCTGGCGGTGCGCAAACTCTGCAAATTCTTCCCGATCAAAAGCCGCGGACTGGTCCGCAAAAAAATCGGCGACGTCCGCGCCGTCGACCACGTCAGCTTCGAGCTTTACCGCAACGAAACCCTCGGGCTCGTCGGCGAATCCGGCTGCGGCAAATCGACTACCGTCCGGACGATTCTACGGGCGCTCGATTTCACCTCCGGACAAGCCTTTTTCGACGCCGACAATTCGGGCAAATACGTCGAACTCGGCGAACTCAATTCGCACGATTTGACCGGCCTGCGCCGCTCGATCCAAATGATTTTCCAGGACCCCTTCGCGAGTCTGAATCCGCGCATGACCGTCGGCGAAATCGTCGCCGAACCCCTGCGCATCCATCGCCTCGCCAAGGGCAAAGAACTCGACGCCAAAGTCGACGCCATTCTCGTCAAAGTGGGGCTGCGGCCCGAACACAAAACGCGCTACCCGCACGCTTTCTCGGGCGGCCAGCGCCAACGCATCGGCATCGCCCGCGCACTGATCATGAACCCCTCGTTCGTGGTCGCCGACGAGGCGGTTTCGGCGCTCGATGTCTCGGTACAGGCGCAAGTGATCAACCTGCTCGACGACCTGAAACGCGACATGGGGCTCTCCTACATTTTCGTGGCGCACGACCTCGGCGTAGTCAAACACATCTGCGACCGCGTAGCCGTGATGTACGCCGGTCGCATCGTCGAAATCGCCCCCACCGACGAACTCTTCGCCAATCCCCAACACCCCTACACCAAGCTGCTGCTGGCCTCCGCACCAATCCCCGACCCCACACGCCGCCTGACGCCCCCCGCCGCCGGCGAAGTAGCCGACGCCGGCAACCTGCCGCCAGGCTGCGCCTTCGCCCCCCGCTGCCCCCATCGCGGTGAACACTGCACCGAGCCCCCGCAGCTGATGGAAGTCTCCCCCGGCCATTCCGTCGCCTGTCCGCTTTGCTGTAAATAAAAAAAGCCCTCCAGCAAATACCGGAGGGCGAATTTCATTTTTCGCTTAGTCCATGTGGAAGACTTCTTTGAGGGGGATGCAGACCGGTGAATTGTTGGAATTGCTTTCCATGATGTCGGCCATATGCGCCCACCATTTTTTCATGATCGCCTTCTCCGGCAGCGCCGCTGACGTATTATCGTCGGTCAGCTTTTGAACGCCGAAAAGTGTCAGCGTTTCCTCGTCGAGGAAAATGCTGTAATCGGAGATGCCCGCCGCTGTCAGCTCGGCCGAAAGTTCGGGCCAGATTTCGTCGTGGCGTTTCTTGTATTCCGCTTCACAACCCGGATTCAGTTTCATTTTAAATGCAGCTCTCAGCATGGTTTTTTCTCCTCAGATATTGATGATTTTCGTTGCAAACGGTTCGAGTTTCACTTTCACCGTGCCGACAGTGGTGGTTTGCGGCTGGTCGCTGTTGTTGATGACCACCAGCATTTTCCGATCCGGGTAATAGGCGCATTCGGTGGCGGCGTTGTCGGTCAGGTAATCACCTTTTTGTCCGGTGGCGTACAGGATTGTGTTCAGCAGCAGCCGGGTATTCGGCAGGTTTACCTTGAAATCCGCCAGATAAATGCCCTTGCCTTTGCCGAAGTCGTTGACGGTGAAAACCGGGGTGCCGTTCTGCGCCATTAAGACCTGCGCTTTGCCGTCGGTCAGGTACAGGTTTTGTTTTTCGCTGATCGTGCCGTCGGCAGGGATCAGGCCGTCGACTTTTGAGACGTCAAACGACCATTTGCCGTGGCAGACGCGGTCGCCGGTGTCTTTGTCGATACCCAATACCGGGGCCATGCGGAAAAAGGTGTCGTAACCCGCCACCGCCGAGGGTTCGTTGACACCGAGGAATACACCACCATCGTAGACCCATTTGGTGAGCAGCGTGACGAGTTCGTCGTCCGCCCACGCGCCGCCGCCGCTCCAGGCGCTGCCCGCATAACCGGCGTTGATCACGACATCATAATTTTTCAGGCAACCGTTTTTCACGTCGTCGAAGCTGATGAATGAGACGTCGACGGGCAGGCCCGAGAGCGCTTCGTTGATGTGAATCAGGTCATGCATATAGGTTTCGTGGAAGTGGCCGCTGAGCGTCCAGGAACGCAGTTTGCCCCAGTAGTGCAGCACGGCGACTTTCGGCTTGATGCTGTAAGGTTTGCCGGCTTCGTGGAAGCTTTTGATGGTGCGGAATTCGTCGGTCACTTCCTCAATGTAATCGCAGAAATCCGGGAAGGGCTGCGTCAGGCTCAAATAGCCGCCGAGGCCGAGGCGGTCGATCGGCTCGCGGAGCAGGGCGCGGCGGGTGCTGATCCAGTATTTCTTGGCATCAAGCGTGGGGTTGCCGCCTTCCTTGAAGGTCGGCGCGCCGCCGAGACCCACAGGGAAGAGGTAGGGATGCAGGCGCAGCTCGTGAATCGGCACGTCGACACCGGCGCACAGGCGCACTTCATAACCTGAAAAGACGCACTTGATCAGGCCGTCGAATCCAAACTCTTTGAAGCGGTCGTTGTAGGGTTCCAGCCCCACCCAGCTGTCGTCGTAAAACACATAGGCCTGCTTGCCGTATTGGTGGGTGATGTCGACCAGTTCCTTGCCGAAACCGATCACAAAATCATTGATGAACGCCATCCAGTCGGCCTTGGCGTTCGTGCCGGGGGCGTGGGTTACGTGGAGCTTACCCTGATTGATGAAGTCCTCGGCGGTCATCGAATAACCGTATTTGATGGCGAATTCGTCCAGCGCTTTCGGGCTGACGGTGAAGTCGTAGGAGGCCCAGTCGGCGTAGAGGTGACGGCAACGCGCATCGCTGCCCCAGATCCAGACGAAATTGTAAAAAAGCGAGGTGAAACGCACGACCGTGGTGGCCGGGTGTGTTTCGCACCAGTTGACCATCCATGCCCGCAGGTATTCGCGGGTTTCGGCGTGGCGCGGATCGAGCTGCATCAGGTGCTCTTTCTGCCAGTTGTTGGTCGTGTGGTTGTACATGGAAATTTCTTCCCAGATGCGGTACGCCATGAAACTGACGGTGTATTTGTGAAAGGGGGTGATGCCGCTGAGCGTGACTTTGCCGTTCGTGTAGCGCCATTTGGCGGTGTCGAGCAGCGTGTTGGAAGTACGGTCGTAGACCTGCCAGTATTTCAGCGAATCCGGCGTTCCGTTGATCATAAACTGTCCGGCGAAAAAGTCTTTCATCAGCTCGATTTCGAGGTTTTCCGAAACCGCCACGACGGGCTGGGTCATCAGAAAAGTCTGCTGGAGTTTGTCCATGTTCTGCCGGGCCCATTCGTTGTGGTCGCGGATGATGCAGATCGTGGAATAAATGCCGTAACCGGCTTCGAGGATTTCGTCGGACAACACGGTGCCGTCGCTGTCGCGGATGACGTCGGCGCCCCATTTTTCGGCCATTTGCAGCGTCAATTTTTCATATCCGGCTTCGCCCGGCAGGGTAAAACTTCCTTTTTGCTTCGACATGATGCTCTTCTCCTTCGGAGTATAATATTGTACAATGAAATAAACAGGTTTCATTACATGTAAACAAGATGCTATATACAATATACAGTAATTATAGCGTTTTGTCAATGATTTTTCATTGAATTATGTAAAATATAATGATTTATCATTGAGCTCAATTGGTTATAGTTTATTGAGAAAAATAAATAATCATACATGTAAATATACAATGAAACGACATTAAACGACAAAAAAATACCCGTTCCGGGGTTGGAACGGGTTTACACTAATCTGATTGGGTCAATAGGGCGTTTCAATAGATTTCGATTTCGCGTATCCAGAGGAGGTTGGGGCGTTCGGAGTGGCCCTTGCCGGGTTTCTGGAGGAAACGGACGCGGTCGGTTTTCGGCAATTCCGCGCCGAGCTTGATGGCCGAAACGCGGTTGTTCGTCTCCGGTTTGACCTCGGCCACGGTTTCCCAGTTGCCGCCGTCCGGGTACTGGATGAGCAGTTCGGCAGACGGCTTCTCCCAGTAAATGATGGCGCGGGTGAGCTGTTCCGGTTTCGGGAAGGTGAAGGTGATGAATTTATCATCTTCATTTTCCTGCGAGGCCCAGGCGGCGTCCGCCCAGAAGATGCGGGGGGATATCTGGCCGTCGTTCAGGGCCTTGGGGGAATATTTATCCCGGGACGGCGACGTATCCAGTTTGGTCTGCGGATTTCTTGCGTGGTTGCCGGGGGTCAGTACGGGGGCGGCGAGGTTGGCATCGGGCATATAATCCTTCTGGCAGCGGAAACGGACGGAAATGCGGTCCGGTTCGGGAGAGATCAGATTGAGCGGCACGCTCATTTCGCAGAATTGTTCCTGGGTCCGCACCTTGATCGGGGCGATTTTTTCCCATTTCCACTCGGAGGTTTTGGAGCCCGCGAAGCGGAAGAGCGAACCGTTTTCGACCAGGTAGTTGGCTCCGTTCTGATCGTGGCCGCCATTCTCGGGACCGGCGTAACCGCCCTCGGAGCCGACGGAGATGAAGGCCTTCACGTGATGGCTGAGTTTGGCGCGGTCGATCGGGGCAGAAGCGGTATAGCAGAGGTCTAGGTTGCCGTCCTTGATCCGGAGGGTGCCGCCGACGAAATCGACCGGAGCACCCGCGACATTATCGTCGGCGGGGTCAGTCAGCTTGATGGATTGGTCACCGACCGGAGCGATGAACGATTCCGGGGCGCGGTCGAGGCCCTTGGCCTTCAGCTCGATGACGCCGGGGCCGGGCTTCAGCATCTGATATGTGACCGGTTCGGCCTTGGCCCAGTCGCCGCGGGTGAAATCGGGGACCTCAACCGGCGCGCCGTTGAGCTTGACCGATTGGAGGGAGACTTCGCTGATGGCGCTCCAGCTTGCGGCGTCGTAAACGCTGATGTCCAGCGGCAGCCCGTTGTTCAGGCAGTAGAGCAGCCGCAGGTCCATCACCGTATCCATGCCGCCGTGGCCGCCGAACGCGCGGGCCTCTTTCTCAAAATAGGCGTAAACCGGATGGCGGTATTTGGCGATCAGCGCATCGACTTTTTCTTTGCTCATGTCATTTTCGAAATCCGGCGCGAAGGCGAAGCGCTGGGGGTAGCCTTCGGTGAAGCCCTTGGTGCCGTTGAGCAGATAGGCGCGGCTGTAGGGGCGGCGGAGGTTGACGGAGTAGAAGAGCAGCATCGTCTTGTTCAAGGCGGTGCGGATAATCGTCATATTCATATCCGGGTCGTAATGTCCCTTGGCGTATTCGGTATCTTCGCCAAGCGCTTCTTTGGCCGCATTTTTCAGGGTGAAATCACCGCCGGAGACGGAGTAGAGCGTGGTCATGCGGTCGCCGCGGTTAATGTCCATCCAGTGCGCGATCGGGCCGAGGCCGTGAGTCGGATAGCTGTTGCCGCCGAGAATCGGAGTCGGGCTGGGCTTGCGGAGACGCCGCCAGTTGTCCTTGTCCTTGAAATTGAGGCGATAGGCCTCCATATTGTGGAGATAACCGGCCTCGGCATGGATCGTTTCGCCGAAAAGCCCCTGGGTGACCATGTTCATGACGGCCAGTTCGTAATCGCCGTAGTTGCAGTTTTCGAGCATCATGCAGTGGCGCTGGGTCTGCTCGGCGGTATCGACGAGTTTCCAGCAGTCGGCCACGGTTCTGGCGGCGGGGACCTCGAGTGCCACGTGCTTGCCGTTGCGCATGGCATGGACGGAAACGGGGACGTGCAGATCGGGCGGAGTGGCCACGTAAACAAGGTCGATGTCGTCGCGTTCGCAGATCTTTTTCCAGTCGTCCGCGCCGGTGAAATACTCCACGGAATGCGGATATTTCTGCTCCGCCAGATACTCTTTGATCGCGTCGAGTTTGTTCTGGTAAAGATCGCAGGCGACCTTGACGGTGGCGTTGTCCGGGAACGCGGCGAAACGCTTCAGCGCACTGCCGCCGCGGACGCCGACGCCGATGAAGGCGATACGGACGTTTTTGATCGGGGCGACCCGCAGATCCTGCACGCTCTTTTGTCCGGGCTGGCGGTCCGGCACCGGAAAAACGTAAGGTTCGACCGCCGCGGCGGTTATTCCGGTGGCGGCGCAGAGAACTGTGTAAATAAGTTTTTTGAATTTTTTCATGAAATTGCTCCCGTTACTTGATATTGGGTGAAACGTGATAATTGCGGAGGCCGCCGGCGCGGATTTTTTCCACATGCCCGTCGACCATCGCGTAATTCGCACTGCTGCTGTGGCGGTTGACCGGCATGTATTGATGATAGCTCGAAGATGCGATGCTATTATCTTTGACCTGCATCGCGTAGTTGAAATCATACGTTCCGCTGGTGTCCGCCTGTATGTAGTCCTCGCTGGTGACGGTCCATTTGGCATTATCGGGGGCAAAGTAGACTGCATAGTAAAATCCCGGATAGGATAAGAGCCCCGTCGCCGACAATTCCGTATTCGTCCAGCCGTAATACAGCACACCGGTGTATTGAGCCTGGTCTCCAAATGCGATCAGGCTGGATGTATTTCTCAAGGTGGAATTCTTGACGTAGCGGTATGGTCTGGGAGTCGATGGGTTCGAGCCGATATCATCTGAATACTGGCCGCCCACAATGGGCGACATGCCATATGCAAGACCGGTTGAGCAAGCACCGCTGGCCGCGGGTGGTGCTTTGATCGCCTGCGGCGCGCTCGGGCATCCCATTGATTTGCTCAGGCCGTCATTTTTGAAAATCGCGCCCAGGATATCCGCTTGCGAATTGCTGGCAGCGGCATAGTTCTTGGCCATATACAACCCCAGACTGTATGTCCAGGGAATTTCCTTGAGGTATCTGCCGATTGTCGGATAATAGCCATCGAAATCGTCGGCGTACAACGCAAGAGCCGTGCCGAGCGATTTCAGATTATTGGTACACGAGATCGACCGGGAGCGTTCCCGGGCGCTGTTCAATGCGGGCAACAGCATGGCGGCGAGAATGGCGATGATGGCGATCACGACAAGGAGCTCGATGAGCGTAAAATGAACCTGCTTTCTCATGGTCAATATTCCTTTGGTTTGTTTATGCATATACTTCCGGCCTGTTTTTTAAACGTTTACTATGCTTTGGGGTGACGGAATTTTCCCACGCGGTGTTGCCGAGGATTCCTTCGGCGTAGAAAACCGGGCGGTAGCCCGCGTCCGTAGCGGTCCGGCAGCAATATTCGATGCGGTCGAGATGATCCGCCTGATAATGTTTGTAGTACTCGTAAGAATATTGTTCGTGGGTAGCCATGCCGAGCGTTTCATTGTAATACGGGGAGTTAATGGCGTCGGCGAGGCGCTTTTTGAGCACGTCCATCGGGTACTGGTTGGCGCAGACCCCGGCGCCGATGCCCAGCAGCATGCCGGTGAATTTGTCGTAAAAAACCTTGTGTTTCTCCAGGTACATGGCGATGTCTTTTTCGTAGAAATAACCGATGTCGCAGACGCGGAATCCGCTGGCCTCCGAGAAGTTTCCGTTCAGATATTGTACGCCGCGTTCCTTCAATCCTTCAAACTCCTTCGGGTTGGCCATGGCCCAGTGAATCACTACCGGGGGGATGAAGACGCCGTCCCCGGCGAAACGCTGGATTTCACTTTTCAGCAAATCGTAATCGGCGAGCAGGTGACCCGCCCGGCTGCTCTGGTAGGGGCGGTCGGGGAATTCGGAGTAGGCGTGAAACGACAGCCGGAGCCAGTCGGCGTTTGCCTGCCACTCCTGTTTGTAATCCGCCGGGAAATCGCTCAGCTCAAAGCCGAAATGATCGTTGCGGTAGAAGCTGTTCAGCGTGAATTTGGTGCCGTAGCGTATATGGATTTCGCGCAGGCGTTTCAGGAAGAAATGATCGAACAGCGATTTCGGGCGGGATTTGGCGATATCGGTGTAGAAAAAGATGCAGTCGTCGATGTAATAATTGTAGCGTTTGAACGATTTTTTGTCCCAGACGACGGTGAGGATCTGGCGGGTTTCGCCGAACTGGCTGTCGGCGGCAACCTCGATACGGTTGAACTTTTCAGTCAGCTGGATGTTGCCGGAGAAGCGGCGGTCGTCGCGGCCGGAGGCGGGTACGCCGTTGATTTTCACCAGCGCCTGCGGGTCGGCCAGTCCCTGCAGTTCGAATTCGAGAAATTGCGCGGTTTCCCGGCCGTGGTTCCGGTTCAGCACCGCACCATTTCGAATATTTGTAATTTCCAGCATTGGTAAATTCCTTTTTTATAAATTATATTGCATAAAGACGATTTTGGCAATATGGTGCAATGGTATTTTTCAGCCAAAGATATGCAGAAAGCAGCCAAACCGGGAAAATAGACATGATTTACACGGGCAAATCCTATTACGAAGAGTTCCTGTTCAATCCGCGCCCCTTCGACGGCAGCACGGATCTGATCCAGTTTCACGCCTATTTCAAATCCATTATGAAAAAGGGCTACGAAAGCAAGGGAAAACGGACGCCTTATGTGTTGTACAGCCTGAACCTGCACGGCAGTTTTCAGCGCATCCGGGACGGCCGGAAAATCACGGTGGACCCCGGCTCATTCACCGTGTCGCACGGGCTGCGGGAGGATTCGACGATCCGGGTGGGCGGCGAGGTGTCGCTGGAGCGTAAATGCTGCCTGGTTTACCGCAACAAAATTCATGACATGATCATGAGTTGCCTGGGGCTGACGGATGGGGCGGTCATCCAGTTGAACAACGTCGGCGCGGTCGACAAAATCATGGATTCGATTTACACGACCATGCAGAATTCGAACTACCCCGAAGCGCATTTGTCGGGCATGTTTTTCGAGCTGCTGCAGGAGGTGTATTCCCAGCGGCAGAACAGCTCGCTGCCGGAACCGCTGAACAAGGCGCTGGAGTATATCAGCACGAATTTTTCCAGAAACACGCTTTCCTGCGGCGAGGTCGCCAAATACGCCGGAATCAGCATCAGGAGCCTCAATCGCCTGTTCCAGGACCACATGGATTCGCAGGTGATCCGGTATATTAACGACATCCGGCTGGAACATGCCTGCGCGCTTCTGTCGCGGCCGTACCTGCAGATCAGCGAGATCGCCGAAAAATGCGGTTTCGCCAGCGCCGGGTTCATGACGCGCCAGTTCCGCAAGAAGTATAACCGGACCCCCAGCGCCTACCGTTCAGGGGAGTAATACCGAATTGCAATCATAAGGCTTGTAACTGCCTTGATCTTGCGGGCTCAAATCCGGTTTGATTCGCAGCTGCTAATCCATTAGCATCAGCTCGTCATACCAAATTTGTGCTCCGCAATTCCATCAGCGGTTACTAACCCTTAGGATGCAAATCGGTATAAAATTATTTTTTCGAGTTGAGGTAATCGCGGATGGTGCTCGGCATGCCCGTGACGAAGGCGTTCACGCCGGTGGGGTAGAATTTATCCGCGTTTTCGGTTGAGTGAATGAACCAGGCGGAGAGCCAGCAGCCGTTTGCTTTCAGCTTCCGGATGAATTCCGGGGTGGTTTGCGCCCGGTGCACCGGAATATTGAAACCGAATAAGTCCAGTTCCTTTTTCCAGGCGAACATCTGTGCTTTGACAGCGGCGAAATCCGGGCATATCAGCGTGCCATTGAGCAGGAAGGTTCCGTCCTCCTGTTCCACATAGCTGATATGCTGGACACGGCGGATGTCCGGGAAAAGCTTCTGTGCGCCTTGCAGGCCCTCAAAATTAAAGGTGGCGATAATCACCTTTGACCTCGGAATGCCGTGTTTATCCAACGTCGCGAAAACATCGTTCATCATTTCGGCGGAATAATACTTGAAATCGAGGTAATAAAGCGGCACGTCTTTAACGATTTCAAGAGCTTCGTCGAAGGTCAGGATTTTTTCATTGGCGAACTCGCCGACTTTGAGAAAGGGGACCTTTTTCAAGTCCGCAAGCGTCGTTTCGCCGATGACGAGATCCTGACCGGCGATGCGCGTCAGGTTGGGGTCGTGGGACATGACGACGACTTTGTCGGCGGTGTAGTGGATGTCCAGTTTGACGCCATTGATTTTCCGGTCGCGAACGCGCTCATAGGCGGGACGGGAGCCCTCCGGCGCGTAACCGGCGGGCTCACCATTTTTCAGGACCAGATATTCACCGCGGTGGGCGATGAAATAAAAATCACGATCAACCATTTTTCCACTTTCCTTTTGAACCTGTGTGCACGCCGTTGTGACGACAAAGGACAGTGCCGCGATTATTTTCAATTCGTTTCGCATATTACTCCACGGATGCCAGTTTCTGGAGTTTCAGGATTTGCTGTGCCACCTGGTAGCGGGCGGCGTCGAGCGAACCGCCTTCCCAGACGTTTTCGCGGCGGTAGAATTCCTCGACCGGGACGGCGTCGCGGATATCCTTCAACACTTTGGCGGCGGCGTCGGCTTCGGCCTGATGGCCAGCCCGGGCGGCGGCGTCGATGAGGCGTTCCAGCGTATAGATGTAGCGGCCGTCGTCGATGCCCTCGCGGAAGGCGACCCAGTTGGTCACGGCGATGGGCGCGCCATTGTCGCCGGTTTTGCTCATGCAATCGGCAGTGCTGCCGTCCAGATTGTTCCACTGGTCGCCTTCGGTGTGCTGATAAATCCACGGCATGAGCCCCTCGAACCCGGACATCCAGAGCCCGAAGCCGAAAGTCATGCGGGCGGCGACCGGGACCACGTGGTCGTTCGAAGCGGCAGCAGTGTTCGGGTACACCCAGAAACGCATGTGCGGATAGCGCTGCTTGAGTGCGGCGAGTTCATCCGGCGGCAGCGAGAAATCGTGGGTGCTCCACACGTCGACATAGGGGTACAACTCTTCGAAAACCGGTTTGGACAATTCCGCCGCGAGGAGCGTTTTGCCGCCCTCCGCCCTGACCGCTTTCAGCAGCCGCAGCAGGAATTGCCGGGAGAGGTCCGCGCTGTTTGGTTCGTCCGCCACATAAAAGAGCATTTCCGGCCAGTTCTGTCCCTGGGAAAGCTTGATGATCGCACGGATATGTTCCTGGAACTCAGTGAAATACGCATCCGGCGGCATCTTGAGATTGGTGAAATGGTGGATGAGCGGCTCGCCCATGTGTTTCTTGTACAACGCGCGGGCAGGGATCGCGACCGGTGCTTCGCGGTTGATGCCGTGCGCGGCGAGTTTGGCGACGGTTTTGTTCGCATGCTGCAGATGGAGGCCGATGCCGTTCATGAGCATGTTGAAACCGGTGTTTTTCATATCGTCCAGTTCCGCATCGTAGCGGCCCTGCCACCATTTGAGCGAGTAAGCGTCCGGGGCGGAACTGAAGAAATTGGCGGCGGGGCGGTAGTACAAACCGAAGACATATTTCGGGTTTTTGTACAGCTTGATCGGCAGGACCTTCAGGCTGACGGGCACTTGCTGAATTTTGCCGTCCAGCGTGACTTCGACGGTGCCTTTGTAGTCGCCGGGCACGGCGTTTTCCGGCACGTGGGCGGTGAGCCAGATTCGCAGGTTGCGCCCTTTGTCGAGCGACTGCGGGGACCAGGGCATGACCACGTCCGGCCCCTCGAAATAGGTACCGCGGGTGTTGTAATAGGAGCGGATGAACATGTAACGGATGTAGTGGGTGTCCAGCGGCAGCGTGTTGCCTGCGGCATCTGCGAGTACACCGGCTTTCAGGTCGATTTCCTTGAAATCCTTCAGCGCGTGGATGGTGAAACTGGTGGTTTCGAATTCATCCGGCGCAGCAAACATCCGCACGGGTGCGTCGAGCTCGCTCTGGCGCGGGAACTCGGTCTGCCAGACCGGTTCGCACCAGGCGCGGGCAAAGAGCGCGTAGCCGTTGGCGAGGTTCTCCGCGCTCCACTTGGGCTCGGGGTGGTGTATGAGCATGGGCGGCGGCAGCATTTTCCACTTTTTCGCCTCGGCAGGCGGGAAGGTCATGATCTCATTCCAAAGCGGGGCGATGGATGCCTTGTAAGTCTGTTCGTACTCCGCTTCCGGTACCGCGATCACCGTGTTCAGCAGCCAGCGGCTCTGGGTCGAAATATTCAGTTTAAGGCCCCCGGCGTCCGCCTCGGCGGACAGGGTGAACGCCCGCATGCCGTATTTGCCGGAAATATTCGTTTCCTTCTGTTCGACGGAACTGGCCACGACGGTGTTCCAGACCTGCGATACGTGGCCGTTCGGATTGCCCATGGCGATCCAGACTTTGTATTTGCCGGGCGGCACGCTCAAGGTGAGTTCCGCCGGGGCATGGCTGGTCACATAATCACAGGTGAGCTCGTTCAGGTAAATTTGCGGGGACGGACTCAGGGGCGGGATCGGCTGTTCGCCGGCCGTGAGCCCCGCGCCTTTCCAGGCGGCGCCGTCGCCGCCGGCGGGCGTCAGGCGCTTGAAGCCCGGCATGAGGGGCGAGGCCGGGGAGCCGCAGTCGAAGCGGAAGTCCGCCCCCGCGACACTCAGCGCCGCCGCCATGATCGACAGTATGAGATATTTATACATAACCACCTTACTTTTTCATTACCAGTTTTTCCAGCTTCATGATCTGCTCCGCGATCTGCCAGCGCATGGCGTCGAACGTCTCGGAATTCAGTTCGAAGTTATGATAACGTTCCAGCGCCGGGATGGAATCTTTGAGCCTCGCCAGAGTGGCTTCTGCGGTCGCGGCAGCGTCCTTGAAGCCCAGGTTCCGGGCGGTCGTGATCCAGCGCGTCAGAGTATAGATATAACGCAGGTCGTCCAGCCCCTCGCGGAAGGCGATCCAGTTGGCCACGGGGATCACCGAGGCGTCGTCGGCGTTGTGGTTCATGGCGTCGGCCACGGGGCCGTCGAGGAAGTTCCACTGGTCGCCGTAGCAGTCGGAATAATTCCAGGGTATCTGCCCCTGGAAACCGGATTTCCAGAACCCGAATCCGAAGGTCATGCGGGCGGCAGGAGTCGCCACATGGTCATTGGACCCGGCGGCATAGTTCGGATAACACCAGTACTGGGTGCCGGGATATTGCTTGCGCTGCGCCTCGACTTCGGCGGCGGTCAGCGTGAACTTGGGGGTGCTCCAGGCGTCGAGATAGGGGCGGTAGGCCACGGTGGCGGCGTCTTCCGGTTCGACGGCCGCGTAGGTGTAGCCGCCGCCATCCTTGATCGCCTTCAGCACGCGGGTCACGAACTCCACCACGACCGGGTTTGCCGAGGGTTCATCGACCGGATAAAGGTACATTTTGGGCCAGTTGCGGTTCTTCGCTTCGGCCATGATCTCGCGGGTCATGGAGGTCAGCTCGGTGAAGAACGCATCCGACGGCATTTTCAGGTCATGCAGGTGCTCCTGTTGCGGTTCCTTTATGTGCTTTTTGAAGAGCTGGCGGAAGGGGAAGCCGCTGACGAACGGGCCCTCGAAGCCGTATCGGCGTCCGAACTCCAGCAGCCGGTCCAACGCATCGTAATCATACACCCAGCGGTCGCCCTTCCAGGAGCCCTGGAGGTGCAGCTGCGGATGGTTGGTGAAGCCGGTTTTCTGCATTTCGGCGTATTCGTATTCGGCCTTTTTCAGCCACCAGGCGCGGGAGAAATCGTCCGGCGCACGCTCCATTTTCCAGAAAGGATGGCGGTAATAATTGGAGAGGTACACGTCGGGGTCCCGCTGCAGCGTGATCGGCAGTACTTTCAGCGTCAGGGGAATCTGCTTCACTTTGCCGTCAAGGTTGATTTCCGCGGTACCCTTGTAGTCGCCGGCAGGGGTATACGGAGGCACATAGGCGGTCAGCCAGATCTGCAGATTGCGGCCTTTTTTCAGGCTTTGCTCCTGCCACGGCATGACGATGTCCGGGCCCTCGTAATAAGTTCCCCAGAGATTGTGATGCGGCCGTTCCTTCATATACCGGATATAATCCTTCTGCAGTTCGCCCGCGATGCGGTTGCCCTTGGCGGAAACCAGGTCGCTGACCTTGAGCGTGACTTTGCGGAAATCCTGTAGCGGGTGAATGGAGAAACTCAGCGTTTCGTATTCGCTCCAGGAGGCGAAAGCGCGTACCGGGGCGTCGATCTCATGGGCGGCGGGGAAATCCTCCGGCCAGATCACCGCGCACTGCGAACGCGAGAAGGTGGCGAAACCGTCTTTTTTCTGCTGTTCGCTCCACTTCGGCTCCGGATAAACGTCGAGAATCGGGGCAGGAATTTTTTTCCACTGTTTGGCCACATCCTTGGGCAGGAATTCGTATTCCTCCCACAGCGGGGCGATCACGCTTTCGTCAACCTTTTCCCAGTCGGCGGCGGGGACCACGACCATGCCGTTCACCAGCCACGAATTGGCGGTATCGAAGCGGACGCTCAGGCCGTCCTTGTCCGCAGCGGCGTCCATCACCGCGCAGCGCATTTCGTAGTTGCCGGGGATGTTGATTTCGACGGCGCTTCCGCTTGTGGAAATCCGGTTGTTCCAGACCTTGTTCACGCCGCCCTCCGGATGACCGAGAAGGACCCATACCTTGTAGTTGCCGGGCGGCACGGAAATTTTCAGTTCAGCCGGGCCGGTACCGGAAATATAATCGCAATTCAGCGGCGTATAATAAGCATCCAGGCGTCCGCCGCGCTTGATTTTGTGCGCGACTTCCATCAATTCGGTTTTGCTGACCCATTTCACCTGGGCGTTGCCCTTGCCGGTGACGGCGGTGAAACCTTCGTAGAGCGGCGAATCGGCACTGCCGAAGTCGAGCATCAGTGGCTCGGCGGCGTAAGCGAATCCGGCGGCGGCGAGGAGGGCGGCGGCAAGATAAAAAGATGATTTTTTCATGTGAACCTCGTCGGGGTTACTGCCAGGGGGAACTGACAACGGTGAAAGCGGCTTCTTGGCGGATGGCTCCGGACTGCGGCGAGATCACCAGTTTGTATCTGCCCGCCGGCAGTTTGGCGGAGGCGATATCGAGGTCGTAGCGCTTGCCGCCCTTTTCCAGCGGGACCGTTTGTTTCCAGACCATTGCGTTGTCCGCGTTGACGATCTCCATGGGCAGCCCGGCGGTGAGCTCCTCCTGTTTGCCTACGGAGTTCAGCTCCACCGGCAATACCTGTGAATCGGTAAATATGGCGGGGGCGAGTATCTTGAGCGCTTTGACGCGGCTGACGATTTCGCGTACCAGCTTGAAATCGGCGATCTGAACGACCAGTTCATCATCCTGCCGGTATTGGGAACCGTCGAGGAAGAGCTTGATCTCTTTGATTTTCTGCGGGTTATTGATTTTGGCGATCGGAATCGAGAGATCGACCCATTTGCCGCGGACCAGTTTCAGTGCCCCCACGCCATAGATGGTGGTGGTGGTTTCCGTGCGGTTGCCGGTGGCAGGGATGATGGCGACGATAAACGGCAGGTGTTCTTCGTCGATGCGGTTAAAGGTCGCATGGATTTTCATTTCGACGCTGTCGAAACGGCTCCAGTCGCTGAATTCGGCGGGGATGGTGCGGAGGTTGGCGTAGGGCCAGCCGGGCCGCGAAGAACCGTCTTCGCGTTTGTGATTGATGTTGTAGGTGAGCTGCATTGCGGAAACGGTTTTGCCGTTGAGGTTGGCAGCGACATCCTCGGCTGTCACGAATGCTTTTTCAATCGTCCAGCGATTCGTCTCCAGTAACGGGCGCAGTGATTTAACTTCTTCGTTTGCAGTATTTTGTGCTGTAGCTGAAATGGCCGAACAGGCCAGGATCAGGGCAAAAAAATTCTTGGTCTTCATAGGCTTTGTGCTCCTTGAGTTTCAATATAATATCGATGCGGCAGTTTTCAATTCTGATTTTGCCGTTGGAAGTCGAAAGATCCGGGGCAGGGAGGTTCTGCCCCGGAGGTGGAGCCGTTATTGCTCCAGTTGCATTTTGGCGATTTCGACGGTCAGCACGTCGTCGTGCTTGTATTTCGAGCCGTCGAGGAAGAATTTGATGTCCTTGATTTTCTGCGTATTTTCGAATTTATCCATCGGAATGACGCAATCGATCCATTTGCCGGGGGTGAGCTTCACGGTGGTGTCCACGCGCTTGCCTTTGGCCGGGATGATGGCGATGATGAAGGAGAGATTTTCCGCGTCGGCGCGGCTGATCTGGGCGTTGATCTTCAGCTTCAGGGCGTTGCCCGTGCTCCAGTCGTTGAGGCCGGCAGGGAGTTTGACATAGTGGGCGTAGGGCCAGCCGCCGGGCTTCAGCGAGCCGTCAGCTTGTTTGTGGGAGATGGTGTAGGTCAGCTTCAGGGCCGAAGCGGATTCACCGTTGATGTCGACGGTTGAGTTGGCGGCTTTGACGGCATTGCGTTCGAGCGTCCATTTGTTGGCCTGCTGCAGGGGCGACAGATCTTTGGCGGTGTCCTGGGCTGCGGCGTAGAAGGCCGTGCAGGCCAGCGCGGCGGCGAAGAGGTGTTTGAATTTCATGTGCAATCTCCTTGTATGGTTTTTTTGATTAATAGTCCTGGCCCCAGAACATTACGATATTATCGCCACTGGGGATACTGGCGTAGTTGGGAATTTCGCTATGTTGACGGCTGCCGACATGGCCGTCCACATAGGTGATATTGGTCCATCTGTTGTGACGGAAAGCCATCCGGTTTTTCTGGATCAGCTCGTATCCGTTATACTTTGCGAGTGTATAGATGCCGTCATAGCCAATGGCTCCGGCAAACAGTCTTCCCGAAGGATTTTTCACCTTGGCGACGGTTTCCAGTGGGACGGTATTTTTTCCCAGAAACCGCTGATTGAACGTATAGCTGAAATTCGGGTTATCGATCGTAGTACCGGGGATGAATCTGCCGCCGCTGGGGCATCTCAGGAGTTCCGATACGTATAGAACGTCATCCGGGTTGTACTGGACATATTCACCCATGCAGCCCCCGATAGTACTGACAGTGGAAGCTTTGGAGAAGAGATAGTTTTCAATGTTGCCGCCTGACATGTGCCAGCCGTTATTGTCATCGATGTAGTTGAATCCCGCCATGCCGAGTTGCTTCAAATTACTGACGCATTTACTGTTTTTGGCTGCTTCTCTGGCCCGGCTCAGCGCCGGCAGCAGCATCGCCGCCAGGATGGCGATGATTGCGATCGTGACCAGCAATTCAATCAAAGTAAATTTACATAAACTTTGATTACACCCGTGTCTGCTTCCCTTCATACCCGGTTCTCCTTATTGATTTTAAGGTTTCATATTATACATCTGTGCCACTGTGAATAATTTTACTGGAAAAAACCGGGGTCGACTTCCGATGCCAATGCTTCGAACATTTCATCGGTCATCTGCTGGATTTCGTCGAGCCCCAGCACCGCCGCGGTCAGCGGATCGGCCGCGATCGCATGAAAAATATCGCGCTTGCTGCAGTTCAGCGCGCCCTGCGCCGCCTGAATCTGCACGTTGATCATGCCGCGGTTCAGCGCTGCCAGCTGCTCCGGGTAGTTCTCCACCCGCCCCGGAAACACGCCGCCGCCGCTGACGAGGCAGGGGACTTCCACGCAGGCGGCGGGCGGCAGGTTCGGGATCAAACCGTCGTTCATGACATTCAGGTTTGCCGAAAACGGCACATTCTTCTCCATCGCCTGAATGATCTGGACGCCGTATTCGAGGCTCGGTTTCGGGTCGATCTTTTCTTCGCCGGCCAGCAGCCGCTGCAGCTTCTGTTCATTGAGCACCTGCAGCTTCGAGCAGACGGTGAGCGACGCCCCGGAGACGCCGGCGCACATCAGATAAGCATGACAGGAGTCTTTCAGGTCGATGGGCGTGGTGACGGAGCAGAATTTTTCCAGCAGGTCTTCGCGCTTGCGGAAATAGGGGTTGTACTCGCTGCCGTGGCCGCTGCTTTCGGTGGGGAAAAAGTCGAAATGGCGCATCAGTTCGAACCGTACCTTGTCGCCATTGTAGATTTCCGGCTTATCGAGGCATTTACGCAGTTCCGGGTAGAGGTCGCGTCCTTCGGTTTCCAGCTTCATCATGAACGCCTGGTGATTGATTCCGGCGGCGTAATAATGCAGTTTTTCGAGGGGAACGTTCAGCCATTTGGACATATCGGCGGCCGTGCACTGGACGCTGTGGCAGAGGCCCAGCACCTTGACGGTCCGCGCCCGCTTGCTCAGCGCGATGGTGTTCATCGACATCGGGTTCACGTAGTTCAGCAGGTAAGCGCCGGGACACTCGATTTCCATGGCTTCGAGCACTTCAAAGAGCGGCTTCAGCGTGCGCAGCCCGCGAAACACCCCGCCCGGCCCCAGCGTGTCGCCCACGACCTGTTTCACGCCGTACTTCGCCGGAATCTCGTATTCCAGTTTCTGATGCTCCAGCGTGCCGGCGCGGAAAATCGTAATCACATAATTGGCGCCGCGAACCGCTGCCCGCAGGTCGGTGGTGAGTTCCGGTTTGAAGTCCACACCGAGCTGTTTCGAGGTGATCTCGGCCATTTTGCCGGCATTGTCGAGCCGTCCGCGGTCGATGTCCATCAGGGTCACCTGGCTCCGGCGCAGTTCCTCGTCCAGCAAAATATCTTTGATGAAGTTCTGGGCGAAGATTACCCCGCCCGCTCCGATGATTGCTATTTTCGCCATTTTTTCCTCCGAAAAATTTGCATTTAATCTATTATAGCACTAAGTTTTTAAAAAATATATAGGATTTTAGCAGTATATACTGGATTATTGATGCATGAATAAGAAAAAAACGTTAAATCGCAGCCATTGTTATTTCCGTCCCGAGCTCAACCGTTATCCGGACATCGCGTTGCCGGTTTTTCCGCGCTCGATCGGCCACTTTTTCTGTTCGCCGGGCATTCAGGAAAACGTCAAGCCGGGCGAGAAAAATTTCGTCCAGCTCTTCTGGGGGATCAGCGGCAATACGGAGTTTGAGATCGACGGTACCTTTCATATTATGAGGCCGGAATACGTCATTTACCGGCTGCCGGACGAACCGTATGTGATCCGGACGCGCTCGGAGGCCTGCGAGTACCGCTGGTTTGTTTTCGACGGACCCCAGGCAGCTGATTTTATGATGTCTTTCCAATATCCGCGGACGGCTTTCCATGCCGGGCCGTGTCCGCACCAGAATTTCATCAACTTCGAAAATCACCTGCTGGAGCGCTCGCCGTACAGCTGGCGCCGGATGTTCTGCGAAATCTGCAACATCCTGACCGCTGCCGGCGGCACCAACGAAGCCGCCACCTTTGAAAACCAGACCTTGCACAAGATTTTCCAGATCTGCCGTTCGCAACTGGCCAATCCTGACCTGAGCATCAAAACCCTGGCCGACGAGCTGGAAATCGACCGGACCACGCTGCTGCGCATCTTCCGCAAAAAAACGAACAGCACGCCCTCCGAATACCTGAGCCAACTGCGGCTGCAGAAGGCGCTGTCGTTGCTTCAGAACACCCGCTTGACCTTGGTGGATATCGCCGAGCAGTCCGGTTTCCGCGACGTCAATTATTTCTGCCGTTTCATCAAAAAAAGCACCGGCAAACGCCCCTCTGAATGGCGGTAGTCTTCGCTTTTTTGTTAAACACGGAAAACACGGAAAGCACGGAAAAGGAAGTTTAAAAAAATTCCGTGAATTCCGTGTTTAAATTCCCTTAAAAGGTCACGCTGTCGCGGAAGCCGATCTGGGCCAGGTGAGAAACATCGTTCCAGGTACAGAGCTGCCAGAGGTTTTCGCGGCGGCAGAAACGGCTGTATGAGCCGTTGCCGACCTGCGGCAGCATGGCCGTGCCTGACACGCGCCCCACGATGTGATGGAACATTGCCCGTATGGTTCCCGCGTGTGATACCAGCAGGATTTTTTGTCCGGCGTGGCGCGCGGCCAGTTCATCGAGGCAGTCCGACACGCGGCGGTAAAGATCCTTGCGCGATTCGCCGCCGGGCACCGGAATATCGCCGCTCTCGTATTTGAACGAATTCATGATTTCGGGATATTTTTCGATCAATTCCTGGCGGTGACGCCCTTCGAGATCGCCCAGGTGCCATTCGCGCAGGGCGGGGCAGGGGATCACCGGCAGATTATGAGGAACCGCAATGATTTCGGCCGTCTTGAACGAACGGTCCAGATCGCTGCTGTAAATGACGTCAAAATGATTTTTCTGCAGCCGTCGTGCGGCGCACTCGGCCTGTTGAATGCCGGTTTCGTCCAGTGAGCTGTTGCGGTGGCCCTGCAGCAGGCCGGTGAGATTATCGCCCGTCTGCCCGTGGCGGATCAAAATAAAATCGGTAATAAGTTCCATGCCGGTCACTTCCTGTGAATAAGAATTGAAACTTTATTATAGCACCGCTTTACCGATTTTCAAGAGATGGGCACTTTTCACATTCTTTATTTTAAACCACGGAAAACACGGAAAATACGGAAGAAAAATTCTTTTTTTGTCCATAAAAAAACACGAAAATCTTTTAATGAAATTTCCGTGTTTTTCCGTGAATTCCGTGTTTCAAAAATTTCAGTTTGACATCAGTTCGACATTGTTAAATGAGACGCTGCCGATGCCGTTCGCCAGATTCAGCGTGAGCTTCAGCTGATTTTCGGAGGCGGTGATGCCGTCGATCACTACTTGAGCCCAGACGTCGTCGGTGGAGGAAACTGCGGCGGTTTTGTTGCCGATGGCGATCTCGGCGCGGCCGTTGAATTTGTAGGAGGTTTTTACCCACAGCCTGAGCTTGTAAGTCTTGCCTTTTTCCACCGGGATATCCTGAGTGAATCCGGTCAGCGCTTTGTTGGCGGAGTCGAGTTCTATGGATTGAAATTTGCCGGTTTCGGCGGTAGTTTCTGCGTCGTAGAGCCACACCGGTTTCCACATGCCGCCGGCGCCGTCGACGTACTCCGTGCGGACCGCGACGGTGTTCGGGCGGTCAAACCGGACCAGCGAGGTGATTTCCACCTGGAAGGGACCGCGCAGGAATTGATCGGTCGCGCCGCCGTACGGGCGGGTGTAGGCTTCCTGACCGTTTATCCAGATCCGGCAGGTGCCGTGCACTGCACCGAAAACGAGGAAATAGCGGCGCGGAACAGGCGGTCTTTCGAGCTTGAACGTGGTACGGTACCAGCCGAGGCCCTGATAATCTTTGCCGTTCTGGTCGTGCCATTCTTTGCCGACGGCGCTCTCGGTCCAGAAGTCGGTGACGGCGATTTGCGGCCACGCGGTATCGTTGAAATTGTCCGCGTACCAGGCGGATTCCTCGCCTTTTTTATCGGCATCGAAGCTGAATTTCCAGCGGATATCAAGCAGTTTGCCCCATTCCTGGCTGCTGTTTGCCTGCGGCCAGCGGGTGCGCTCGCGGTAACGGAGGGTGCCCATATTGGCGATGTTGTCCGGTTCGCATTGCTGACGGTACTCGTCAAGCGCGTTCAGGGCCTGTTTGTAAGGGGCGAAATTGCCGTCCTGACGGTACTGCGTCAGCGCCTGCTGGACCTGCAGCGAGAGCGCGGCATTTTTCAGCCCTTTTTTCAGAAATGCTACCCGGGCGGATGCGGTCTTGTCGCCGGCGGCGACTTGCCTCGCCTGTTCCAGCAACTCGAATCCTTTTTTCATGACTTCCGGGGTGAAAATGTGATGGGCGATGGCGTAGAAATCCCAGGTGCCCTTGATCTGTTTCCAGTAGTCATCGGTCACGCCGTCCGAGATTTTTTTCCAGTATTCGAAATACGCTTTCACCTGATTTTTGGCCGGGCCGAAGGCGCTGTAATATTCGTCGAATACCTGCTCGACTGGGAGGTCGGGATTGTTCAGGATCCGGGGCAGCACGTACAGGTTCAAGCCCTGCGTACCCCACTGGCCGGTCAGGGAGTCGAAATCGGTGCCGATCAGGCCGTTTTTGGCGCAGTACGCCAGATCCTCGCCCAGTTTGTCCGCATAAAAAATCGGATAACAATGCCCGGCGAGCGTGTAGTTCGGGCGCAGCAGCAGCTTGGCGCCGGTCGCGCTCCAGCCTTTCCACTGCTGGTGCGTTTCCGCCCGTTTTTCGTCGCTCCACGGAAACATCATGGCCGGGACGATGCCGATGATGATGCGCTCGTTCAGCTTCGTCTTTTCCGGGGGCTTGTAGTAATTGGCATAGGCGAAACCCATGACCACCGCATTCGGCTTGACCTTCTCGGCTTCTTTCTGGACGGCGAGATAGAATCTCGCGTAACGGTCGGAGAGCGAGCCGAGGGGAATCATCCAGTCCGGATCGCCCTTTTTGTATGCGGCGGTGGCCTCGGCCAGCCGTTTTTCGGCGGGTACATCGGAGGCGTCCCACTTCAGGCATTCGGGACAAACGCACTTGCCGACCACGTCGTTTTCGCTGGCGTCGATGTACGGCTGATGCTGCGGCCAGCGCTTGGCCTTCCAGTCCTCGATGATCTGCTGCCAGAGCGCGGGATTGGAGACGTCCATGGAGACATAATCGCCGCTGGCGGGAGGCTGCGGCCGCCGGGTGCCGTCCGGCAGCAGATTGAAATACTCCGGATGGCTCTCGCCGAACCGTTTCCAGAACTGGGTGAAAGCGTGGTGAATGTTCATCGGCACGTCGACCACAAAGCGCTGCCGCCGCAGCCAGACATCCTGTTCGGTCATGTAGCGCTTGCGGGCTTCCTCGGACGACCAGCCCTCGACCATGTCCTGGGTCCGCCAGCGGTTGTGGCGGTAACGCGGCTCGGAGGTCTGGTCCCAGTCGCCGACGCTGATATTGTTGACGGCCGGAATGACTTCGCCCAATTCGCCGGGCCACAGCCATTTGACCTGCAGCTGTTTTTCCAGAAATTCATAGACGCCGAACAAGGTGCCGAGCCGGGTATTGTTGTAAGCGCCCAGCACCTGTCCCGAGCCGTCGAACCCGACGATATACAGATTGGAATCCAGGGTTTTGATGATGAAACTGTTCGGTATCATCGTCCGCGGGTTCAATTCCCTGGCCACCGTGGCTTTGCACTCGCCGATATAAATCAGGTGCGGAAACTTCTGTTCGGCGGCCAGGCTTTCCTTGACGACCGGCAGCTCGGCGCCGCTGGCGCGCTTGATGTGATACTGCAGCTCCGCGGCGGCGTAAGCGACTGCCGGCAGATGACGGTCGGGCACGACGATGGCGCTGTTCGGCCGGTTATCCTTGACCAGCAGCAGTTTTTCAGCGGCGGCCGCCGTGCACAGCATGCTCACGGCGAGGACGATCAAATACCATGTATTTCTCATAAGGCCCTTTTTATTCCTTTTCTGCGATGGTGGCTTCGCTGTAGGAGGCGGTGCCGCTCTTGCCGGTCATGTTCAGATAAACGACGACCTTGCCGGTGACGGAGGTGGTGAAATCGCCTTTGAATTTCTTCCATTCGCCCTTGGTGGGGCCGGCGTTGAAGATCCGCAGATTGGCGCCGGTTTTCGCGTCCTTGATCCAGATCGCGAGGTTGCCGGTGAAGTCTTCGCTGGTCATGGCTTTGACTGCGAAATCATATTTCTTGGCGGCGGGGAGTTCCACGGTCTGGTAAATCCGCGCCCAGGCGGGTTTCGCTTCCGGAGCTTCGAGGATTTTCATGGCGAAGGCTTTTCCGGCGGTCACTTTGCCGTCGACCTTGCCATCCGGTACCGAAAAGCCCCAGCTGGCCGTGCCGCGCTGGAAATTGCCGTTTTTCAGAAGCGCGGTATCCGGGACGACTTCAACCAGTTCCACGTCGTCGAAACTGACTTCGCCCTTGTTCCCCATGGCGTTCAGGAAAATCATGCATTTCTCGGTGACGGGCACAAATTCGCCGCTGATTTCCTGCCATTTGCCGTAGGCCTGACTTTGCCCGAAAGACTGTTTGGTTCCGCTTCCGGCCCCGGCGATCACCATGACCGACATCTGGCCGTCGAAACCTTTGTCCGGGTAAGCATAGGCGCTGAAGCGATAGGTCTTGCCGGCCGTTACCGGTATTTCTTTGTGTAGGCGTCCCCACGCGCCGTATTTGCCGGAAATCAGCTTTTCCGTATCGGCGGAGTTGATCTGCATGGTGACGGCCTCATCGCCCTCGCGCACTTGAGTGCTGCGGTCCAGCAGTTCCACCTCGCCCTTCATCGAGAAATAACGCCAGTCCTTGACGCCTTCCTCGAAGGAGCCGTTCGGTACCAGGTTTTCCGCGTTCACCGCCAGCGCGGCCAGTACAATCAATGCTGCAAATTTTTTCATGTGTTATCTCCTCCAGCTCATCCATGTTTCAAGTTTTTCCAATAACACCAGATTGACGACATGGTCGTGCCTGATGGTTTGACGGTATTCCTCCAGCGCCTTGAACGAATTTTCAAACGCGTCCTTGTTCGCCTGGTTGTAATTCGTGTGCCATTCGTGATAAGCCAGCATGGTTTCAAGCGTCATCCGGGTGTGTTTCAACCCCTTCAGCAGGAATTCCACGCGGGCGGCGTCCGCGGGATTGTCCTTGACGGCTTCCCGGGCTTTGGCCATGATTTGCTCGCCCTTTGCCACATCGGCCATGCTGTAAATCTGGTGTCCGTGGAAGCCCATTTTGTTCCAGCCGCCCTTGTTGTTTTTGCGTCCGAACGCCTGGTCGCATTTGCTGGTGAGCGCTTCCCACATTTCGAAATATTCGCGGACATGCGGCGAGGCTGCGCCAAACGAGTCATAATACTCCGCCAGTACCTCGTCCACGCTCATTTCCGGTTTGTCGGTGAGGCGCGCCACCATGTAGAGGTTCGGGCCCTGCACACCGAACTGGCCGGTCAGGCTGTCGAAGTCGGTGCCGACCATGCCGTTTTCGTAGCAGTATTTATAATCCTCGCCGAACTGACGCGCAAAAATGAACGGGAACGTATAACCGGCCAGCAGGTAATTCGGCCGCAGGTAAAGGCGCGCGCCGGTTTTGCGCCAGCCGTCCCACTGGTTGAGCATGATACGGCGGGCTTCGGGCTCCAGCGGATAGTATTCGCGGGGCACGATGGCGACGATGATGTTTTCATTCAGTTTCGCCTCGACCGGCGGTTTGCTGTAACCAGAGTACGCGTAGCCCAGCACGATCGGATTTTCCTTATGTTTGGCGGCTTCCTTCTGCAGCTCCAGCATGAAGCGGGAATAACGGTCCGACAGGATATTCGGCACCGGGTCGGCGGCCTTGATCTTGAGATATTGCTCGGCGGTCATGCGCATGGACGGCGGATCCCAGGCGCGGCAGTTCTCGCAGAAACACCACTCGTCGCCCACGACCTTGTCGTTTTCCGCGCTGTTGATGAACGGCCCTTTGTAGGACTGTTTGCCGGTCATCCAGTCCTCGATCACCTGCTTGCGGAAACCTTCGTTGGAAACGCACATCTGGACCAGGTCCACGCGCTTCATGTCAAAGGGCGTCCGCTCGCCATTGGAACGCATGGCGAAAAACTCCGGATGGCTCTCATTGAAACGCGACCAGTATTTCTCGAAACCGTGCCCGTATTCGAACGAAGTGCCGCGCGCAAACTGATGCCGCCGCATCCACTGCTGGCGCTCAAAAAGCGCGCGCCGGTAATCTTCCTCCGACAGTACTTTTTTGTAGTTGCCGAGCCCGCTGTTATCCCGCAGCCGGGTGTGGAGCAGCTTCTGGGTTTTGATGATTTCGCGCGGCGCGCCGCTGTAGACGGTGGGGCTTTTCGGCGCGTAAATGCCGGCCTCGCCGGGCCACAGCCAGCGGACGCCGAACTGCTGGTTCAGGAAGTCGTAAACCGCAAACAGCGTCCCCATCGGGGTGTTGTCTTCCATCGGCGGTGCGCCGCCGCCGTCCAGCCCGAAGAGGTATATCGCATTGTCGGTGATTTTCTGAAACGTACTGTTGTTCGGCTGGGTGGTGACGTCGATGCCCAGCTTCCGGGTCGCCTCGGTGTCGCCGAGATAAATCAGATTCCGGAAGTTCCCTTCCGGCTTGTTCTCGCGCACGATGCTCAGTTCACAGCCGGTGATCAGCGCAATATGTTTCTGCAGCTCCTCGGCCGCGTATTTTTCAACCTTTTTGGCGCGGGCGGGCAGGACGATCGCCGTCTGCGCCGTGCCGTTTTCCACCAGCGCAAACCCGGATTCCGCGGCCCCGGCCAGCAGCGCTATTCCTGACATCAATATACTCAACAAATACTTCATCATTCTTCTCTTAATTTTTAATGTTACCAGGTTTCCCAGGAGTTCCAGATTCTTTTGGTATCCATCGACGCGGAAGTACCATAAATCGGTTCGGATTTCGAATAGGAGCCCACGTGGCCGCCGAAGAAGAGGAAGTTCCCCTTGTTGCCATGCATGGAGTACCAATAATTCGGCCAGTCGCCGAGCTTCATGCTGTTAAGCGACCAGATTGTTGTTTTAGCCGCATTGTCGGCTTCGACAACAAAAACTTTGTGCTCAGGCTTGCTGATATCCTTGGCTTTGATGCCATGTATTCCCGCCGCGACGGTACTGGTATCGGCTCCCTTGACCTGATACATGGTGTGATTGATCAAATAGCCGGCCCGGTTGTTGTCGACGGCTCCATTTGTCGTAACAAGCTGAGCATTCGGGCGGGCATTGCTCGGGCAAAACCAGAATTTATCGAACAGACGCGGCGTGGCGGCGGTATCGACACGGGCATTGTTATAGAGAACACCCAATTCATAGGTGAACCGCCCATAGTGCGGGGCGACGAAATCGTCGTTGTCATTGCGGTACATGTGGGTGAATGTCCCGGTCTGCTTCAGGGTGTTTATGCAGTAGGTTTTGCGCGCGGCCTCTCTGGCGCTGTTCAACGCCGGCAGCAGCATTGCCGCGAGGATGGCAATAATCGCGATCACCACAAGCAGCTCGATAAGCGTAAATTTCTGTTCCTTCATAACTTTTTTCCTTATCTCATTAAGCGTTTATAAAAAATCAGTCGATCAATATGGTCCGCGGGGTTTCCTGTTTTTCAATCTGGTTAATCAAATGTTCCAAGGCGCTGGAACAGTAATTACGGATGTTCGCATCGGCGAAAACCGTCGGCACCGGTAGCTTGAAATATCCGAACTGGCGGAAAGTGCCGAGCATGACATTGACCGGCTGCTTCAGACCGAAATGACCGAACAACAGATGGCTGACTTCACGCGCGATACGGATATCCGGGCAGATCATGCTGTCAAACGGCAGCGTATCCTCGCGCATGAGCGGGAGCAGTGCATCGAACATGCCGCTGAAGGGGCCGTTGCCGAAGTAACAGATGTTGCGGTCGTACTTCAGTCCGTGCTCGGCCAGCCCTTCGCGGTAAGCGGCAAAAAGTTTCGCCGAAACGAAGTTGTCAGGGCATTCTTCGACGAACGCGATCCGCTTTTTCCCGGCTTTCGCCAGATCGTCGATCAGGCTGTAAATCTGGTTTTCCACCTTGTTCTGGACACTGCCGAGCCCGCTCAGCAGCCGTTCGCTGTAATTACCCATGACCACGCATTTGGAATCGAGCTTTTTCACCAGTTCCACGGTATTACGCACGAGCTCACCGGTCAGCAGGATGCCGTCCACGCGTTCGTCGCGCAGGATCGGGGGCAGGTCGAAAACATTGTTTTCATTGCCGGTGAGCTTGACCAGCAGCAGGTGATAATGCGCCGCGTTCACCGCCTCGGAAATGCCGTCGACGAGGTGCGCGTAGGCGGGGTCGGCGAATTCCTTGTCCACGATGACAAAGGCGATGTTGCGGGTGGCGCCGTTGCGGCTTTTCAGGATCAGGTCCTGAATGTTGTGATTCAGTTTGTAATCGAGTTCGCGGCAGGCGGCCAACACCTTTTCGCGGGCATTCGGTGAAACCAGCTTTTTGCCGTTCAATACCCGCGATACTGTGGCTTTCGATACTTTTGCCTTTACGGCGACATCGTCCATGTTGATCATCGTATATGCCTGATTACTGTAACTTGTTGCATTTTGTTATAAATTATACAGGTAGATTGCAGCTTTGTCAAGTACCCCATGGCGATTTTCGACGAAAAATCTGATCCCCGGGTTTGGAAGATAAGGGAAATAGGACACATAGGACCAATAGGACGAATAGGAAACTATTTTTTGAGCTTACAAGCCGCCTCCTATAAGTCCTATAAGTCCTATGAAAATCCAAGATTCCGAAAAATATTTTCCACCGATTTTCCGCTTCACCTATTGACAATGCCCGGGGAGTGGATATATTTAATGTAACAAGTTACAGTAATTTAATGGTATAATGAGTCATTTTACAGACAACGATTACCGGCCGGCGCCATTCTGGTTCCTCAACCACAAGTTGGAGGAGCCGGAGCTGCGCCGTCAGATCAGACTGATGAAACAATGCGGCGCCGGCGGCTTCTTTATGCACGCACGTGCCGGCCTCCGCACGCCGTACGGTTCGAAGGAGTGGTTCGACATGGTCCGGGTCATCGTGGACGAGGCCGGGAAGCAGGAGCTCAAGGCCTGGCTGTACGACGAGGACCCGTTTCCATCGGGAGCCGCGGGCGGCAAGGTCTTTTTCGAGCATCCGGAGTACGCGGCGCGATCGTTGAAATTTTATGAATTTCTGCCCGGCGGGGATAACCGGATTTCCGGGGATGCCGGTACCGGCAGGCTGCTGGAGGCCGTCATGCTGCGCTGTGATGCGGGTGGCACGGTGATCGAGTGTACAGATGTCACCGAGCATGTCGGCATCATCCGCCCCGACTACTTCATGTCGCCGTGGCACAATGCCTATTATATCCAGCTTTGCGACAAAATCACTTATGACCATTACCGGGCCGAAACCTTCAATCCCCGGCTGCATATCGACCTCCAACTGCCCGGCCCCGAATACCGCGTCTGCATCACTACCGCCGAAACGGTCCTGACCGATGAAAAATACGGCCTGCTGCCGGACAATCTGAACCCCGATTGTGTGAAGCTGTTTCTGGAATCCACCCATGAGAAATACCGCGAATACTGCGGCGATGAATTCGGCAAGGTGATTCCCGGTATTTTCACCGACGAAACCAGCCCCGGCGGCGACATGCCGTGGACCGGCCGCTTCGAAGAAACCTTCGCGAAGCTGCACGGTTATGCGTTGGCAGGCAGCTATCATAGCCTGTTCCGTTCGAGTTCCGCGCAGGCGCGGAAGGTACGGCGGGATTACTGGGCCACGGTGCATCATCTTTTCGAGCACAATTTTTTCCAAACCGTGGAGTCCTGGTGCCGCGAACATTCGCTTGCTTTGTGCGGACACCTGATCAGTGAGGAGGACCCGCTGGCCATGGTCGATACTTGCGACCTGCAGAAATATTTCGCCGTGCCCGGCTTCGACCATATCACCAGCCATATTCCCAACGGCGATTTTTTCTCGCTGAACCTCGGCGGCAAGCTGGTGTCGTCCGCAGCGCTGCGGCAGGGCCGGAAAAAGGTCCTCAGCGAATGCTTCGGCTGCAATCCGTTCAACTTCGATACGGACGGTATGAAGAAAATCGCCAACTGGCTGTTTTCGCTCGGCGTGAATTTTCTGGTGCCGCACGGCTTTTTCTATTCGGTGGATGGTTACCGCAAATACGATGCGGGGAAATCGTTCTTCTTTCAGTCGCAGGACTTCGACCGTTTCCCGGACTTCGCTCAGTATGCGCGGCGGGTCGGCGGCAAGCTCGGCGAAGCGCGCTCGCTGAACCATGTCGGGGTGCTGCTGCCGCTGAGCGCCATGCGGAGCCTGTGCCCGGCGGAGCGTACCGCCGCCGAAGCCATCCGGGAAAAGCTGTTCAACATCGTCCAGAAGCTGCTGCGGAGTCAGGTACAGTTTGACATTGTCGATGAAACCTCGCTCAAGCAAGGGGTGATCGGCGGCGGCAAGCTGGTTTGCGGCTGCCAGCAATACAATACCGTGATTCATCTGACTGAAACCAACGGATTTCTCGACCCGGCGATTCTGGCCCGTGTCAATGAGTTGAAAGCGTGCGGAATCCTGAATCGCGAATCCCTGCCGCAGTGCGCCGGGCTCACGGTTCTGGAGGCGGAGAATTTGCGCGAACAATACACCTTGGTCAAGGAAACGCCCGACGGTATCCTGATCTATATTTTCAACAATTTCCCCGAACCGGCAACGCTGAAACTGCGGCGCAATGAGCAGTATCCGTATGCTTATGTGTATGATGCGGAACATGATACTTACGCAGACATGACTTCGATGAGCTGCGTTTGCGGGGGCTTCGACGCGGCGGTCATCGAGTTCCGGCGGGAGCCGGTTGCCGCGCCGCCGTACTGCCCGCCGACAAATCTTGTTCCCCGCGAATATCCGTTTGAAACGGAGCCGCAGTGGGATTTCTCGCCGCCGGGCATCGATTGCGTCGCTGAATTTCACCGCTGGGATATCTCCCTCGGTGATCGCAATTTCAAGGATCATCCGTTTACGCTGCTGCGCGACCTGACGGGGACGGAATTGCGGCATATGGTCAAGCAGCCGCGCCCGATTTTCGACCAGACCGCGCCGCGGCCATCGGAGTATCCGCTGCGGGCGGAATTCGCCGCGGACTTCACGCTCGATTCATTCAATTCGTTATCGCTTGTTCTGGAGGGCGATACGCTGAGCGGACCGTGCCGGATGTTCATCAATGACCGCGAAATCGAGCTGAAAAAACTGAAACGCGAGTTCGTTTACGATGTGTTCAACCTGACCTGCGAAGTCGCTTCGTATTGTCGCCCCGGCATCAACACACTCCGGATCGTCTGGGAAAACGGCGGCGAGTTCGACGGACTCCGCAGCGCGTTGTACCTGATCGCCCGTTAATAAAGCAATTTACCCAGCTGAAACGGATAGTTTTCCCCCTTCTGCACACCGGCCCCGAACGTGATGCTGTCCCCCACGCAAACGACTCTGGCATGAAGCAGGTTGTCGACCGCGATTTTGTCCGCGATCAATCGCGCCAGTGCCGCATAACCGTCTGCGGTCGGGTGGACGCCGTCGTCAACCTGGCTGTTGGCGGGGTTGCGCAGAAATGAGGTGGCTGCATCCAGTGAATCCGGGTCAAAAGCACTGTTGAAGTCAACCAGCGGCAGGCCTTTTTCGGCGGCGAGCCGGGCGATGATTTCATTGGCCTTTTTGATGCGTTCGCCCGGCGAATCATCGCCGAAGACTTCCCGGCGGTGCCGCGTCAAAAGCAGCGTTTCCGAGCAGGGCGGCAGGTTGAGCAGCATGACATTGCTGCCGCCGGCCAGTATCGTATCGACCAGCTTGCGCAGGTCCTTTTCGTATTTCTCGAATGACGAAAGTTTGGAGGAATTCAGCATATCGTTGGTTCCGGCCAGAATAATCGTCAGGTCGGGCTTCAGGTCCACTGCTTTCTGCGCCTGCGACGCGAAGATTTCCGCTGTCGACTGCCCCGGAATTCCCAGATTGGCGACGGGGCCGAACTCCGGTATCTGCTCGAAATCTAAACTGCTCATAATTTTGCTCCAAATCGAATTCTCATATGCAATCATTAATTTATCACTGCTGAATCATAATTCAAACTCAACGGCACCGTCCGCATATTCATTTTTCCGTAACAGATATTGCAATTATGGATTTTGATGCTATATTTACAATATGAAAAAATGCGTTTACAATCTTTCATTTATTGAAACTGTCGCCGTTATTTGCCCGGTCGCAATGATATCTCAGTAATGCGGCCGGGACCCACAATGCGACGGATGATTCATGCCGTCCGCGCTCCTGAGAGAGTCTCTCTCGTTTTTCCGGAATCGTTTTCTTTTTGCCGTTGAAGCACGGGAGAGGTTATTGCCCCCCATTATGGTTTCAATGAAAAGAAAGATGTCAATTTATGAAAAACGATACTTGCTGCTCCAACTTGCTTAACGGTGCCGAAATCGCGGTCAAGACGCTTGAGGCTTTGAATATTGAACTGATTTTCGCTTATCCCGGCGCGTCCTCGATTGAGATGCATCAGGCGTTGATCGAGTCGCCGATCCGGGTGGTTTTGCCCCGTCACGAACAGGGCGGCGCTTTTGCCGCCGGGGGCTATGCCCGCGCTACCGGCAGGGTCGGCGTCTGCATGTCCACCAGCGGGCCCGGCGCGACCAATCTGCTGACGGCGGTGGCGGACGCTTATGCCGATTCCGTGCCGTTGATCGTCCTCACCGGGCAGGTGGATTCCGCCAAAATCGGGTCGAACGCCTTTCAGGAGGTCGATATCATCGGCATGAGCCGTCCGGTGGTCAAACACAGCTATTTGCTTACCGCCACCGAGGAGATCGCGCCGACGCTGATCGAGGCGTTCCGCATTGCGTCGTCGGGCAGGCCCGGCCCGGTGTGGATCGACATGCCCCGCAATGTCCTGATGAAGCGGATCGAATATCGCCCGGCACCCGAAACCGCGTCTGTCAATATGCCGCCGAAAAATGGCCTGGCGGAAAAAATCGGCGCCATGTGGGTGGCGATCCAGGCAGCGGAGCGCCCGTGCATCATCGCCGGGGGCGGGATTATCCTCGCGGGCGCGGCGGAGGAACTGCTGAAATTCGCCGAATCCTGCAGCATCCCGGTGGCCACTTCGCTGATGGGCATCGGGTGCTTCCCGGAACATCATGAGCTGGCGCTTCGCTTCATGGGGATGCATGGCTCCTGCAGCGCGAATTTTGCCGTCCACGAGAGCGATCTCATCCTGGCGCTGGGCGCCCGTTTTTCCGACCGCTCGACCGGGAGCGTGGCGCATTTCGCCCCCGGCGCCAAGATCATCCATGTCGACATCGACAACTCGGAGATCAACAAAAATATCCATGCCGATATCGAAATAGTGGCGGATGTGAAAACCGTGCTGGCCATGCTGAACCAGCGTCCGGCGAACCGGGACCGCACGGCATGGCTGCAGCAGATTGCGGCGTGGAAAAAACAGTATCCGTTTTCGTTTCACCGCGAGCATGACGAGTTGAAAGCTCAGGAAGTCATCGAGGCCATTGCGCGGCAAACCGGCGGCAAAGCGACCGTGGTGACCGGGGTGGGACAGCATCAGATGTGGACGGCGCAGTTTTACGGATTTTCGCGGCCGCGGCAGCTCCTCACATCCGGCGGGCTCGGTACCATGGGGTTCGGACTGCCTGCCGCCATGGGGGCCAAACTGGCGCTGCCGGAGGAGACCATAATCAACATCGACGGTGACGGCAGTTTCCAGATGAATATCCAGGAACTTGGCACGATTGCCGCCGAGGATATCGGCGTGAAAATGGTGATTCTCAACAATCAGCATCTCGGGATGGTGGCGCAGATGGAGGACCGCTTTTTCAACCGTTGTCGTGGCAATACCGATTTGCGGGTGAAAAATCACCGCAGCGGCCCAAGTTTTACCGGCATCGCCGCGTCCTATGGAATTCCGGGACGCGACGTGTACTCGCCCGGCGAACTCGAAGAGGCGATCCGGGAAATGCTGGATACCCCCGGCCCGTTCCTGCTCGATTGTCATATTGAGTACAGCGATCACGTGCTGCCGATGATTCCGGCCGGCAAATCCTGCAAAGAAGCGATTCTGCCTACCTCGGCATAATAGATGTGGGGAACGCGGAGTTCCTCTTTAATCCTGGCGTGAACGGGGAATTTTGTCTTCGCAGGGGACGCCGGTCTGGCAGAGGCCGCAGCCAAGGGTCAGAGTATCCCAGCCGTAACGTTCCAGGCGGTTTTCCTCGACCTTTTTGTAGGCGTACATGGCGCAGGCGGGTTTGTCGCGGTCGGCGATTTCTTTGCCGATGGCGTTGGCGGGGCAGCGCCGGATACAGGCGCCGCAGCGGTTGCACCAGGCGAAGGGATCGTCACCGTATGGGCGCACGTCCGGCGGGAGCTCCAATGTTGTCACCACCGAGCCGTAGCGCCCCGCAGAGCCGCGCTCGGAGATCAGACTTGCCGACAGCCCGAACGTACCCAGTCCGGCCACAAACGACGCATGGCGCTCCGACCAGTGCGACGAAAACCCCATTGCCGCCATATCGAGCCCCTGCTTCATTTGCAGCAGATGCGGGGCCACCGCCGCATAGCCGCGCCCTTCCAGGTTGCGGCACAGCTGATAACGCATCTGTTCGTTGGCCAGTTCCCCATAGGAACGCACCCGCGCCCACAGCAGCGACGGAAATTCGTTTTCCCTGCGATTGCTTTCGCGCGCATCCAAACGCGCCGGCAGGAAATAACAGATCACCGATTTTGCCCCGGGAACGATTTCCTCCGGTGTCCAGTGATATTCGCCGATCACCTCTTTGAATTTCAGGAAAAACGGATCATCCGCGGCGGCAATCTTCATGAGCGGCGGATCGAAAAACGCATCCGCTCCGGTAATAAAATACAACTTCTGCAGAATTTCATTGACATCATCGCGCTGTATCATAATCTCACCTGACCTTGTTTCATGCCATAAAATACACGTTCCCGGCTCCAAATACAAGATAGTGTGTTAAAAAAAACTCCCCGGTCAGTCGAGATCGACTTCGAGGTCCTTGTAATAGAATTTTTTGTCGCGTTCGCCGATTTCGCGCAGGACTTTGCAGGGATTCCCCACGGCCACGACGTTTGGCGGAATATCTTTGGTCACGACGCTGCCCGCGCCGATGATCGAATTATCGCCGATCGTGATGCCCGGCATGACCAGCGCGCCGGCGCCGATCCAGACATTGTTGCCGATGGTGATCGGGAGGTTGAACTGCGCGACTTTGCGGCGCAGCTCCGGATCCACCGGATGCCCCGCCGTGGCGAGAACCACATTCGGGCCGAACATCACGCTGTCGCCAATGAAAATATCCGTGTCGTCGACCAGCGTCAGATTGAAATTGGCATAAACATTGTTGCCGACATGGGTGTTGCGCCCCCAGTTCGCGTGCAGCGGCGGCTCGATATAGACATTGTCGCCCATTTCCGCCAGGATGGATTTCAGGATCTCCATCCGGCGCTTCATATCGGACGGGCGCGAATGGTTGAAGTCATACAGTTTGTCGAGGCATTCGAGTTGTTCTTTGGCAAGTTCCGCGTCGGTGCAGAAATACAGCTTGCCGCTTTTCATCCGTTCTCTTACATTCATAATTCAATTCTCCGAATTTTCTCATGAATATAACCTCGATTCGCTGAATTCCAATATCAGGTTGCAGAAAAAAATCAGAGTTATTTGCCTATGAACCCAGATAACAATTCCCGCTCATGAGTTGTAAATTCAGGGATTTTTTTATTCGCCGATGATTTTGACGAGGACGCGTTTGTTGCGGAGGCCGTCGAATTCGCCGTAGAAGATTTGTTCCCAGGGGCCGAAATCGAGCTTGCCGTTGGTGACGGCTACGACGACTTCGCGGCCCATGACCTGACGCTTCAGATGGGCGTCGGCGTTGTCTTCGGCACCGTTGTGGTCGTATTGACTGTGGGGTTTTTCGGGGGCGAGTTTTTCCAGCCAGACTTCAAAGTCGCGGTGCAGTCCGCCTTCGTCATCGTTGATGAATACGGAGGCGGTGATGTGCATGGCGTTGCAGAGCAGCAAGCCCTCTTTGATGCCGGATTCGCGGAGGCACTCCTCCACCTGCGGCGTAATATTGATGAACTGACGGCGGCGCGCGGCCTTGAACCATAATTCCTTGCGGTAACTTTTCATTTTTGCTCCTGTTCGGCTTGTACCATGTTGATCGTCAGCGAGACATTGGTTATTTTGTCGTAGGTTTCGCGCATGTTGGTCATCATGCGGGCATAATCGGTGGAGTTGGCTCCCATTTCGCGTTCGATCCGCATGAGGTCCTCGATGCTTCCGGCCTGGTTCCACAATTTGATCAGCCGGATCCGCTGATTGGTCAGGTCGGCCAGCCGGATATCAAACGAATTCATCAGTTCGGTGAAATTGTGCGCCATGAAATCCGACTGGGTGACTTTGCCGAGCTGATCGATCTCGGCCAGGGCTTGTTCGGCTTTTGCCACCGGCAGAGATATTTCCAGAAAGTTACTCTGATGCTGTTTGACCATGCCATCGTAATTGGTGACGATATCGCAGGCTTTGCGAAAAAGCGTCTTGAGGTTATTGGTCTCGATGGTTTTGGTCACCTTGAAGGAGATTTTGCGGTTGGCCGCCGCGAACATCGAGGATTCTTCGATCGCCGGCAGCGCCAGCGGCACATAGGGCGCAGGCTCGGGCGTGGTCACGTGATTCGTACAGCCTGCCATCAGCCAGGCGGCCAGCAGTACAGCGGATAAATAGGCAAACTTCATGGTCACTCCGGCTGTTTCAGTGTCACGGAAACTTTAGCATAATACAGCTTATTGCTCGTGATCATGTAGTCGGCGGTGATAGAAGCCAGGCGTTGCTGCAGGTCGTTGACGGTATCAATGACGCGGGTGCGGCGCATCAGTTTGCGGTTTTTGCGGATCATGGCCTTCATTCTCTGCAGTTGCTCGTTTGCTTCCTGCAACCGGTCGGCGCTGTAGCGGTACTCGCGGGTGATGTCCTCGCTGACCAGGCGGCTGTCGGTCGTTTTGCCGAGTTTTTCCACTGCGGCGACCACGGATTCCACCGATTCGACCGGGACCGTGAATTCAAAGCAGTTGTCCGCGATATTCAGGTAGTATCCCTTGTTGTCGACAATCAGTTGTTCGAGATTCTTGTAAGTGGAGTCGATGTCCGCTACTTCCAGAGTCCGGAAAAAGTGATACGAGAGCAGCTCGTTCCGGTTGCTATAAAGGGAATTATCCCGTTCGTCCGACATCTTCAATTTATAGTCGGGGCTCAGGTCGACTCTCATATAATTATAATTGCGGTGGCCGCAGCCGGCAGCTGACAGCGCGATTGCGATGGCGAATCCAAATGTGAATATTGATTTCATATTGATGATCTCCCTTCAGCCGTCATTGTTTCGGACTTTTAAAGGTTACCTGAATTGTAACCCCGAAAATTTTGTTCATCAGCTGCGCAAAGTTAGCTTTGACAGTTGAATTGTCTTCGGCGAGTTCGAGCAGTTCGCCCGCTTCCCGGATCTGGACAAGCAGCTTCTGGTCGCTGACGGTTTTGGCCCAGAATTGATACTGGCGGTCATTGTAGGGCATCGAATAGAGGAGAAATACTTTGTTGGCGTATTCGTTGGACGTAGTCAGGGTGCGGACGGTGACCTTGCCGAGTTTTTCGACGGCATCCACGGCCCCGGCGGCTTTATCATTGTACACTTTGAACGCAACCGTATCGGGGGTATATTCCAGATAGTGTCCGCCGTTATCGGCGATGATTTTTTCCAGTGCTGTCTTTGCTGCCGCGGTGTCGGCCACTTCCACCGTCCGCGAAACGGTGTAAGAGAGTCCCCCCAGATTGTCGTGATAGGCCGAATGGGGCGGAATCGTCAACTCGCTCGCCTTCAGAACGATCACATTATCATCGCCGCTGTTGCAGCAGCAGCCGGCCATAAACAGCGCCGCCGCCGCACATCCCAGTGCCATCAATATCTTCATTATCGAACCTCCTGTGGTGGTTGTTTCATAAAACTGCCGATATCGTCGAGAACGTCCTCCGAAACCCGGCCTTTGATGCCGTATTCCATCGGCGTGCTTTTCCCCTGACCGGTCATGAACAGATGATTCAGGTCCGGATATGCCTTGAACTTGAAATTCGGCTTCATCGATAATTTATCCCGGTAAATCTCAAAATCAACCATCGTAACCTGATAATCCCGTCCGCCTTGCAGATAAAACACCGGCCGGGTGATCGAGGCGGCCATCGCGACCTGGTTATAATCTTTCAGGTCCAGCCAGTAGGAAACGGGACAATGCAGGATCAGTTCATGGGGTTTGCTGTCTGCAGTGAGTTTTTTGATCTTGGCGACCTCAACTTTGGTCATAGCGGCCTGAGTCATGGCGGCCGGGGCGATCGACGCAATGTATTCGGTTTGCTCGACCATCAGGTCTTCCATCGGCCGGGCCGGGGCGGCCAGCGCGATGTAACCGGCGGCGCCTTCGCCGAGCTTGGCGGCGATCCGCGGGATCAGCATACCGCCGAGGCTGTGCCCCAGAACGTAAATCTTCTTGAAACCGCGTTCTTTCAGCATTCCGAACGCATGGACCACATCGTCGATGACTTCGTCTTCCACGGTCGAGACCATTCCGGGATAGACAAGCGTCCGCTTGCTGTAGCGGAAAACGCCGACGCCGCGCTTCGCCAACCCGTGCGCGATATCCCGGAATACTTTATTCGACCCGACCGTCTCATCATAATCCTGCGGGCCGGAGCCGTGCACCAGAATCACCAGCGGGAAATCCGCTTGTCCTTTCGGTACGGTCAAGACGCCCGGCAGTTTTTTCCCATCGCCGAAAACGATTTGTTCCTCGCTGAGCACATCGGTATTTTCCAGATCGAATTTTTTGTCGACCTGATTGATGACAAAAGCGGCGACTTTTTGCTGTTCGTTCAAGTTCACCAGAAATGACAGCACGGCTTGATCAAACTCGCATTTGACGATATAAGCCTGGTTGGACGGGGGCTGCGGCTTGGCCGGGTGAATCGTCTGGAGCTTACCATATTGCGCAGTGAGTGCCCCACGGGTCTGGGCCTGCATCTGCGGCGTTATGGCTGCCTTCAACCAGTCATTGGAAAGCGAATGTACCGCTTCCAGATTTCCGGCCAGAAAATTCTGGACCGCCTGAAACGCGATATCCTCCGGCTTGTCCGCCGCGGACAGGCCCAGCCCGAACATCAGTGCAATTGTCAGCAGAAATGTTTTCATCAGAACTTAATGCTTTCCCATTTTTTTGCCAGTTGCTCGGCTGTATTGTTGAATTGTTCCTTTGGTCCCCAAACTTCCATGAGGTAGATTTTGCTGGAGGAGAAGAAACCTTCTTTGGAAATCGCGATCAGGATCTGATATTTGACGCTGCTCCGGCCGACCTTGCGCTCGGCGGTAATGATGTCGACGGTCAAACCGTCGATTTCCGCCTGTCTCCGCTCGACAATCTCGTAATTATTGCGCTTGGTCAGGGTACGTTCGATCAGGCTGTTCCAGAACTTGGGGGTGCCGCCCTTCAGGTTGTCGCGGCGCGTGAGTTGGATGACGCAGTCGTCGGCGGAAATCGCGGTCGCCAGATCCGAACTGCCGAAAACCTGCACGAAATCTTCCGGGAAATCGATGTCATACGGCGTATCTTTGGAACTGTTCATCGATATGTTTTGTTTTTCCAGCGAGTTGCCGAGGCTGTTTACCCACGGGATCGCGGCGAAATAACTGGGATCGACCTGAATGGCCCGGGGTTCGAAGGTCAGCGTCAGGGTCAGGTAGGCGATGCGGTTTTCGTAGTCGCGCAGCTGGGCCTGAATGCGCTCGATTTCGGTGGTGGCGCGGGAGAGCTCGGTCTCGATCTTCAGGAGGTCCTCCACCTTTTCGCCGCGCTGGAGGAGCTCGGTCAGGCGGGTGCGCAGTTTCTTCAGGTTGTCGAGCCGGATTTCGATGTCGGTGACAACTTTGGTCACGTCTTCGCCGAAGATCTGGCGTTTGGCCACGGTGCCGAGTTTTTCAATCTCGTTCATGGCGTTGTCGCCCTGTTCCATCGGGATGCGGAGGGTGATTTTGTAGTCGTCGAGATTTTCCATGTAACCCTTGCGCGCTTTGGTGATCTCGCGGGCGGCGGTCAGGGCGGCATCCCGGTTATCCACCGCAATGGTCAGGTAGACATTGTAAATCATTTTCCGGCCCGGCTCCGCAATGAAACGCGGTTCCGCCGTTTCCGAGGCCGGAACAAACTCGCCGGCGCGAGCAGCTACGGCTCCATTCCCCCATTCCGCCTCCTCGATGGGCACGACTCTGCCTCTCGCCAAGGCGTCGAATTCCACATTCGAGCTGTTGCACCCGGATAAAATAATGGCCGCGGCCAATCCAATCAATAAAGAGTTAATACGCATTTTTTCGGCTCCGTTTAGCGGTTTATGATGTCGTTCCAGCGTTCGGGGGTGATGGCTTTTTCCGGTTTCTTCCCTTCCTGTTCCTTCATGAGCCGTTCGGCCGCCGGGGTGATGATGATATCCCCCTGGTTCACGACCGAAACCTGCCACATGACGCTGGCCGGGTCGCTCAAATCGCCGTAGCCGCGGACATTGATGGTTTTGTACGGCACGATCGCGTTGGCGTCCTCGGCGACTTGCCGGGCATACGCCTCGGTTTGCGGGATGTTCCAGTAGAGATAAGCCTTGCCTTCCTTGTCGCCGTCGTAGTGAATCTTGACGACCGGGCGGATATCCTTCATCATGTCGCTTTGTTCCTGCGTCAGCCGGCTGTCGCGGCGGACGTTGTAGGTGACATAATTTTCCATATACGTCATTTCTTTTTCACTGAGCGGTTTATAGTCATCGGAATCCGCTTGCGGGGACTCGCAGCCGAACAGCAGCGCGGCGGCGGCTACAGCCATGTAACACATTTTTTTCATCTTCATATACTCCATAATTACAAATTTGTCGGTATGTCAATGAATTCGACTTCGATGCCGAATTTTTCGGCGACCAGCCCGCCCAGCGCGCGGATGCCGGCGGTTTCCGAACAATAATGTCCGAGCGCCAGAATGGTCAGCCCGGCCTCGAGGGCAGGGTGGTACAGTTCATGCTCCATCTGGCCGGTCACCAGCAGTTCCAGCCCGTCTTCGACGGCCGCCGCCAGCCCGGAGTGCCCCGCACCGCCGGAAATGCATCCGACCCGCTGCAGGGGCCTGCCGGTATCGCCGTAGAGCTGCGCGTTGCAATCGAGTTTGTTCGCATAAACGGCGCTTAACTCGGCGGCGGTCCGGGGGGCGGCAAGGAGGCCGCGGACGCCGATGTCCGCGCCGTCGTAACGGCAGAACATGGCGCGGCTGGTCAGGCCGATCATGTCGGCGAGAATGGCGTTGTTGCCGCTGACGGGATGGGCGTCCAGCGGCAGGTGCGCGGCGTACAGGGACATCTGATGGTTAAAAAGATATTGCAGGCGCTTGCCCACGCCCCCAATGAACCGTTTCGGCTCGCTGCCCCAGCTGATGCCGTGGTGGACCATCACCAGATCGGCCTTGCGCGCGGCGGCCTGTTCAAAGAGCGCCATGCAGCCGTCTACTCCGGTGACGATTTTCGTGACTTCGGGGTTGGCTTCCACCTGCAGCCCGTTGTTGGAGGCGTCGCCGCGGAAGGACGGGAAATCGAGGTAATCGTTCAGATATGCGGCCAGTTCAATCGTTTTCATGATGCGTCTCCTCCACGAAACGGTATTTGATCAGCCGCCAGCGCAGTTCTGCGGCGGCCAGTTCGTCGATGTAAACAGTGACTTCAGCGGCGGATTTCATGGCGGCGAAACGCCGTATTTCCGCCGTCACCGAGCGGAACAGCACCGCCTGCGGGTTTTTGATTCCGGCCAGGCGCAGCGCGGCGGCGGCGCGGTGCACGCGGTTGCGCTCCATCTGGTTGCGGACCAGCAGAAACAGCGGATAAAGTCCGGCGAAAATCCAGAATGGCCAGATCGGGTAATTCCAGCCGGTCGAGGTCCGGATGATTTCGGCGATCAGCAAAATCAGCACCGGACCGAGGAACAACAATGCATCCAACCGCGTGCGGAAACAAGCCCCGATGTAGCGGCGGCTCTTGATCGGCGAGGTCTGATAGGCGAAATACTCCTCGTAAGGTTCATCCTCGAGGACATTGCGGGCGGCGTGGCACAACTCATGCGCGGTAAGCTCTTCGCGCCGGTAAATGAACCAGCGCTTGCGCCTGGCGAAGCAGCCCCGGATCAGGAATAAATTCAAATCGGTGCCGCTCTCGGTAAAGGAGCATCCGCCCCACAGCAGTCCCAGGCTCTGCGAAAGAAAAAATCCCGGCACCCAGCGGATCGCCACCGCGTACAAAGGCTCAGTAATGGCCGCGCCCTCATCGATGATTTCCGGTGGAATGCGATCGGCGGCCGACAGCATGAAACCTTCTTCCAGTTCGAACTCGCCTTTCTCCGCCAGGTCCTTCTCAACCTGTTCGTTAAAGGCCAGCAATCCCCGGATCCGCCCGATATAAGTTTCCAGATTTTCCCCCGGGGCAATCAGCAGCCCGCCGGCGTCGAGTTCCGCCAGCGCATCTGGATCATTGGCTGTAATTTTATCGAGTTCAGGAAACATGTGTCTTAATATTCTGATTGATACCTATCTGGAATGTACATCGGGAAATCCTAAATATCAAGTCAGGTTTTATATTCAGACTTATGAATGAGATGAAACCACGGAATAGACGGAAGTTTTTCCCGGACCCGTCCGGATTTTATTGCGTTTTTTTCATCGCACAGGGGTTGACAAAACCGGAAAATACCGTTATAATAACTCTATACCGAAATCGGGATACAATGAAAAATCATAACAGGTTTCAGATGCGGACAGAATTGAAAACAGAGGTCGTCAAGCGCAGTATTGTGCGCTATATCTTTGACTGCAGGCTGCAGGTGGGCGATAAACTGCCGTCCTGCGCGGTGCTGCGGCGCGAGCTCGGGGTGGGGAATCACGCGATTTCGGGGGCGCTGCGTCACCTGGCGGATGACGGGGTGATCGAGGTGCGCGACAAAGTCGGCATGTTCGTTCGCAATACCACCGCCGACGGTTATGCCGGGCGCACCATCGGCGTGGTTTGCGCCGAACTGGATGCCAGCCAGTTCAATTCTCTGCTGACCCACTATATTCAGGGGGCCTTGCAGGAGCGCGGCTGCCGGAGCGAGCTTTTTTATCATCATCTGAGCGCTGCGCCGAAAGGGGTGACGCTGGCCGAATCCTATCCCGGCCTGCTGCGCAAAATCGAGCAGGGCGCCTTGCAGGGAATTCTGTGGCTGACGCGGGTGGAGGATATCTCCGATGAATTGCTGTTTTCGCATGGGGTGGAGTGGGTATACGCCGGTACTGAACTGCCGGTGTCGCACGGAGTTTTCATCGACATGGCCGGGATGGCGGAAAAGGCGCTCCGGTGTGCGGTCAAACAAGGATACCGGCATCCGGGACTGGTCATATCCTCGGACAATCAGATCCGCGATTACGTGTTTCCGCGTTTTGCCGCTTTCTGCACGAAACATTTTCCCGGGACGGATCCGGAAGAGAATTATTTCGCCGATTTCAATGTCGAGGGGGGAGGGCGGATCGCGGAGCGGTTGCTGGAGCTTCCTGAAGCGCAGCGTCCCGACGTGCTGATTCTCTGCGACGATACCATGGCTATGGGGCTGGCTTCGCGGCTCGCCTACAGTGATTACCGGCCCAAATTCATGTGCGTGCGGAATTTGCAGATTCCGATGGCGATTCCCTCGCCGCATCCGGTGGATTTTTTCCAGTTCGACCTGATGAATCTGGCCGAATGCGCCGTCGATCAACTGATGAACCGGCTGCTCCACAAAGAAGCGGCCATCAATACCAAAGTTTATCTTGAATCCGAACATATCAACTGAAGGAGAACAATATGAAAAAGCGAGCAAAATTCACACTTATAGAGTTATTGGTAGTGATTGCGATTATCGCAATACTGGCAGCGATGCTGCTGCCTGCATTGAATAAGGCGCGGGCCAGGGCGAAAATGACCAAGTGTTTGAATAATCAGAAGCAACTGGTTCTTGGGACCGCACTCTACACCGATGACAATGATGATCGTATCATGAGCGCGCCACGGTTCGACGGACTGGGCTGGAATGTCCTCGGCTCCAACGGCAGCGGAAGCAATCCGGCGTGGGCGTGGCAGCTCTTTCGATATTGGGATATCGGAGGCTATAATGGCGACCGCATCCTGAATAATGAACTGCTCCGGTGTCCTTCGGCTCCGGAAATCATCATCGATGCGCTGGGGGCAAATAACAACTTCAAATATTATCTGGGGTGCTCCTATTATATGAACGGTTACGGGCGCAACAAGAAAATCACCCGCCTGGATGACTCCAGCAAGATTCTATACTGGGAGAGCCGTGCGCATCGTTGTACCGCCGATGTCTTTATGCGGGTCAATAATGATGCCGACTGGAATACAGTCCGTAATATGATCGATTCCGTGCTGCATCATGACAAACGCATGAATATTACCCGTCTCGACGGCTCCGTTTCCGGCATGACGCTTGAAGAGTTGAAAACCCGTGAATTTTTCTGGTGAGAACATGAAAACATATTTCCTTATCCTGTCCTTTTTTGCTTCGATAATTGCCTGTGGCGCTGATTTTTCCGCGGCCTTGATCGTGATCGATAAACCGTTTTCCGTTACATCCGATGTCGTTATTTCGCCCCGGCAGACCCTGCGCGTCGAACCGGGCGGGTACCTCGATATTGCCGCCGGGGCCACGCTCACCGTCAATGGACGGCTAGAGGCCGGGGCCTACCGGATCTTTGCCGGCGGCGGCAAGGTCGCCGGTGACGCCAGAATATCGGCGGTTCTGCCGGAATGGTTCTTTGACGGCGCTTATAACGACGAAAGCAGCGATTGGGCGCCGGCCATCAACCGTGCAATCGACTGGGCAAATACCAATTGTCGCATCGTCCGGCTTGAACCGCGTAATTACAATGTCGACTCCGTCATCGACTTGACTTCGGCGAGAGGGAATAATCGCGCCGGAATGAAACTCGCCGGGGCATTGCGCAGTACCCAGTATGAGCGCGGTACTTTTCTGATCGGCAATACCGGGGACGGCAAGCCAGTCATTGAAACGACTGATACGGACGGGCTTCATCTGGTGGACTTGGGGTTGCGTGCCGGCAGCCGCAATCCGAGCACCATCGGTGTATTGCAGGCGCGCGGCGCGGAGATCGGCTGGGGCGGGGATCACTATTACGAAAACCTCTATATCAATATGGGGTCCAATCCCCAGGTGCACAACGGCATCGGCACAATCGGACTGGTCAATCTCGCCGCCGAGGAGAGCCGTTACCACAATCTGCAGATCTGGGCCAATCTGCCCATGACCATTACCTGGACCGACTCGATCATGGTCACGAATCCGGCCCTGAACGGCAGTCAGCGCAATTACCGTTTCAGTTCTGCGTGCGGCCGTCCGCTGGCCCAGAACGCATCCAATACGGTTTTCGCCATGAGCGGGCTGGGGCGGCTGATCGCTTATGATTATGTGTCGCCGTGTTTTCTGGCGAATGCGGCCGGTACGGTCGATATGGGCCACACCTTCCTGCAAATGCGCGCTTCCGGGAAACCCGGCGTGCAGGCTGGAAGTTACCGCTATGCCGTGGAAAACTGGAATCTTCACCAGTTCCGTCTGTTCGGAGCGATCGAAGGTGCGGCTGGATTCATGCTGAACCGGCGCACACTCGGTGAGGCTGAAATCAACGTCCGGGTCGCCGGAGTCGGCAAAAACAATAAACAGCCTTTCATCCAGTTTTATGACGACGGCGGCAAGCATTCGTGGCGCAATGTAAACCTGACTTTCCACAGTTACGACAATGAGCGGCCGCTGGCGGAATACAAACGGTTCGGCGGACAAGGTGGTTTTGTGCTTGAAAAATGCAATTTCAACGGCAATCTGGACAATGTCGTCAACCTCGAGGTCAAATAATGCATCGTCTGATTCTACTCTTTATCGCAACGTTTTCCCTGAACGCCTCCGAGCTGGCGCAGCGCATTGCCGCGCAGGGTGACGTCGTCGGCGAAATTCATATCACCACGCAGATTCCGGTCAACGCCGACCTGACCGTGCCGGAAAACATTACCCTGAAAATTTCTGCGGGGGGCGGATTCCGGATTGCCACTGGGAGTACCCTGACCATCAATGGCGGCCTCGAAGCCGGATATTACCGCATCTTTTCCGGCGAGGGACAGCTTGCCGGTACGCCGAAAATTCCGGCGGTTTTACCTGAATGGTTTCATGACGGGAAATATAACGACGAGGCGGATGACTGGTCACCGGCGATCAACCGCGCGCTGGCTTGGGCGGCTCACGGAGTTCACAAGGTTTCGTTGTTGAACCGCCGTTACAATGTTGCAAAGGTGATCCGCCTCGGCGGAAACAAACCGCAGAATTTTTCCGGGGTCACGCTGGAAGGTTCCGTGCGGTCGGGGCAGTATGAGAAAGGAACGCTGCTGCTCGGCAACACCGGCAGCGGCAACCCGGTCATCGAATGCAGCAATGCCGACAGCATCCACCTGAAAAATCTCGGTATTCTCCGTGGCAGCCGCAGCCCGAGCGATATCGGAATTCTGCAGGCGCGCTGCGCTGGGCGCATGTGGGCAGGCGACCAGTACCATGAAAATATTTATATCAACATGGGAAGTGCCGTCAAGGCCAATAATGGCTTCGGGACCATCGGAGTCATCAATATCGCCGGTGAGGAAACGCGTTACCACAATCTGCAGGTATGGGCGAATCTGCCGCTGATCATCAGCTGGTCGGGTGGACGGGAGACGGCCGGCGGCACCGATGTCCGGCGTTTTCCGGCGCTCCGCCGTACCAATGGCGATTATGTTTCCGACACCGCACTGGAGGTCAAATCGGCGCTGGGGCTCGAATCGGTCGCCGGATACAGCAATACGGTGTTTGCCCTCACCGGGCTGAACCGCCTGGTCGCCTATGATTATGTCTCGCCGTGCGTGCTGATCAACATGGCCGGCATGGTTGATTTGGGATGGACCTTTATGCAGAAAAGGAATTCCGGGGAGGACGGCGCCGGATTCAAGCACCAGAATGGTTCCCATGTCTATGCGTTGGAAATCTGGAATTGTTTTCAGTTCAACCATACCGGCAGTATCGAGGGCGCGCGGGGATACCTGCTGAACCGCCGCGGCTTGTACAATGCCACCGCCAAAGTGACTATCGCCGGTTCCGGCGAAAAGTCACTGCCCGCAATATTACTGTTGGACGACGGCTCGGACGATAAAAACGACTTTCATACCAACCTGAATGACTGCCGTTTTTCAATCTTCAGTTATGATCTGAATCGCCCGGCGGTCGCCAGCCGTAATCTCAATGGTTCAGCGGAAACGACCCGCTTTATCCTGCGCAATTGCGACATCCGTACCAACCAGCCTTACAGCGGCGGCCAACCGAACCCGGCGCTGGCGAAGCGCACGCCGGGTACCGCCTGGTACTTCGGCGATGGTCATATCCCGCCCGGCGGACGCGACTTCATCGCCGAACCGAATCCGTAACTTGAATATCAGTATTTGACCCGGATCATGTTCCAGGAGGCGGCGGGCAGGGTGCTTTTCAGCGTGTTGCCGGAGACGGTGCCGCCGGTGAGCGGTTCGGCTTTGACCTGTTCGTTCTCCTCGGAGTTGACGGCTTTCAGGTCGGCATGGTGCAGCGTGACCGCTTCGATGATGGATTTCGGCGCGAAGTTTTCGAGCGTAGTTTCCAGTTCCATGGCTTCCTGCAGATTGCGGTTGCAGGCGAAAATGACGACTTCGCCGGCGTCCTCGTTGTCCACCACGCTGCAGTAGAGATATGGCGCGACGACTTTCTCCGGTTTTTCGTGCGGCATGGTCTGAAATTCCGTTTCGTAATTGCCGGATTCGATGACGGTCTGCAGCGCGGTGCCGCGGCCGTATTTGCTGGTGTAGGCGAAGGGGTAGAAAATGGTCTGTTTCCAAGCCTTGCCTTCCTTGCTGGTCATGATCGGCGCGATCACGTTGACGCTCTGGGCGATGCAGGCGATTTTCACCCGGTCGGCGTGGTTAATCAGGGTCATCATGAGCATACCGACCAGCAGCGCGTCCTCGGTGTTGTAAATGTCTTCCAGAATATTGCGGGCCACGGTCCATTTGGGCTTGACGTCTTTGGCGCCGTGCGAGTGGAACCAGACGTTCCATTCGTCAAAGGAAAGCATGATTTTCTTGTCCGATTTTTTCTTGGTGGCCACGGCATCGCAGGAGGCGACGATTTTGTTGATATACTGCTCCATGACTTCGGCGCGGGCGAGGTAGCCGGCGGCCATGCTGCGGGGATTGCCGAAGTAATGATGGATCGAAATGTAATCGACATAATTGAAGGTGTAATCCAGCACCGTTTCCTCCCAGCTGCCCAGCGTCGGCATGCCGCTGCTGGAGGAGCCGCAGACGATCAGCTCGATGGAGTCGTCCATGCATTTCATCATCTTGGCGGCTTCGCGGCAAACCCGGCCGTAATCTTCCGCCGAGCGCTGGCCGAACTGCCACGGGCCGTCCATTTCATTGCCGAGGCACCAGACTTTGACGTTATAGGGCTCTTCCGCACCGTTGGCGCGGCGGCGGTCGGAGAGCTCGGTGCCGCCGGGAAAATTGCAATATTCAAACAGTTCCTGCGCTTCCTTGGGGCCGCGGGTACCGAGGTTCACGGCCATCATGGGTTCGGTGTTGGCCTTTTTGCACCAGCGCATGAATTCATCGGTGCCGAATTCGTTCGGCTCCAGCGCCTGCCAGGCGAGATCGAGGCGGACCGGGCGCTGTTCCTTCGGTCCCACGCCGTCCTCCCAGTTGTAAATGGAGACGAAGTTGCCGCCCGGATAACGGGTCATCGGCATATCGAGCTCGCGCACCAGTTCGAGCACGTCGGTGCGGAATCCGTCCGCGTCGGCGGTGGCGTGGTCCGGCTGGTAAATGCCTTCGTACACGGCGCGGCCGAGGTGTTCGATGAATCCGGAGTAAATACGGCGGTCGATCGGGCTGATGGCGAATTTCTTGTTGACAGTGATTTTGCTTTTCATAGTGGTAAGTCTCCTGATATATTATAGATTTCAGAATGCGTTTTTCAAGCGTTGATATTCTTCATCGGTGATTTTCATGACGCCGCCGTGTTTCATTTTGTACGGCATGGAGTACTCCTCCGGTCTGGCCTGAATGAAATTGCCGGAAGCCAGATCATCGGCGAAAAATGCGTTGTAGCCATGACGGGATTTCACCGGGCCGAAGTGGTCCAGCAGCAGACACCAGCGGCCGTCCGGCAGCCGGTATGCGATGGGCCCCTCATAGACCCGGCGGTCCATCAGATTGTAGTCCTCAACCATCGTCCACGGGCCCTCCAGCGCCGGCGCTTTTTCCATCACGGTCATGTCATGGAACGCATTGCTGGTGAAGCGGTAGTACGTGCCGTCGTCATCCCGGACCAGATCGGTGTCCAGAACGGCTTTTTTGCCCTCGACGAACATGAACGGTTTCTCATAGGTGATGAAGTCGTCCGTATACGCGGCGTAAACCTTCATGAACTCCTCGCCGGCGAGCTTGGATGACCAGATGAGCAGCGATTTCTGGCGGGTTTCGTCGAAAAATACCTCCGGGGCCCAGACGCAGCCGAGGCCGGGCAGGTCGATGGTCAGCCGCCGCGGACCGCTCCAGTTGACCAGATCCGGCGACTCCCAGATGATGATGTCTTTGCTACCGTTGTTGATTACCGGCTCCCAGCCCCGCTCCCAGTGCTTGAACAGGCACAAATCGGTGGCGAGAATGATGAATGTGCCGTCCGGCTTTCGATAAATGAACGGGTCGCGGATGCCGCCTTCTTCGCCCTCGGTCTGCTCCATGATCGGTTTGCCGCCGTTAAGCGCTTCCCAATGAAGGCCGTCTTTGCTTACCGCGAAATGGACCTGCTCCACTTCCGGTTTGCCATAGCGAAAATGAATGAATAGAAATGCCGACATAATAAATCTTCCTCTTTTAATAGTTGACCCGGATCATGTTCCATGACGCGGCGGGCAGCTTGATGGTTACGGTATTGCCGGAGACGGTTCCTCCGGTGAGGGGTTCGGCCCTGACCTGTTCGTTCTCCTCGGAGTTGACCGCCTTCAGGTCGGGATGATGCAGCGTGACCGCCTCGATGACGGACTTCGGCGCGAAGTTTTCGAGTGTGGTTTCCAGCTCCATGGCTTCCTGCAGATTGCGGTTGCAGGCGAAAATGACGACTTCGCCGGATTCCGTGTTGTCCACCACACTGCAGTAGAGATATGGGGCGACCACTTTTTCCGGTTTTTCATGCGGCATGGTCTGGAATTCCGTTTCGTAATTCTCGGATTCGACGATGGTTTTGAGCGCGGTGCCGCGGCCGTATCTGCTGGTATAGAGGAACGGATCGAAAATGGTCTGTTTCCACGCCTTGCCGTCCTTGCTGGTCATGATCGGCGCGATCACGTTGACGCCCTGGGCCAGGCAGGCGATTTTCACCCGGTCGGCGTGGTTGATCAGCGTCATCAGCATCATGCCTACAAGCAACGCGTCCTCGGTGTTGTAAATATCCTCCAGCAGGGGGCGGGAGACGGTCCATTTCGGGCTGAGGTTCCGGTCGCCGTGCGAATGATACCAGACGTTCCATTCATCGAAGGAAAGCATGATTTTCTTGTCCGATTTCTTGCGGGTGGCGACGGCGTCGCAGCAGGCGATGATGTTATTGATGTATTTTTCCATGGCCTCGACGCGGGCGAGGTAGCCGGGCGTCATATTGCGGGGGTTGCCGAAATACTGGTGAATCGAAATATAATCCACGAGGTCGAAAGTGTGGTCCAGCACCGTTTCGTCCCATTCGCCCAGCGTGGGCATGCCAATGTGCGAGGAACCGCAGACGATCAGCTCGATGGAGTCATCCATGCATTTCATCATTTTCGCGGCTTCGCGGCTGACCCGGCCGTAGTCATCCGCCGAGCGCTGGCCAAGCTGCCAGGGGCCGTCCATTTCGTTGCCGAGGCACCAGACCTTGATGCCGTAGGGTTCTTCGGCGCCGTTGGCGCGGCGGCGGTCGGAGAGCGCGGTGCCGCCGGGAAAGTTACAGTATTCGAGCAGCTCCTGCGCTTCCTTCGGCCCGCGGGTGCCGAGGTTCACGGCCATCATGGGCTCGGTGTTGGCTTTTTTGCACCAGCGGATGAATTCATCGGTGCCGAACTGGTTCGGTTCCAGCGCCTGCCAGGCGAGCTCGAGGCGGGCAGGGCGCTGTTCCTTCGGCCCGACTCCGTCCTCCCAGTTGTAAACGGAAACAAAGTTGCCGCCCGGGTAACGGGTCAGCGGCATATCGAGCTCGCGAAAAAGTTCGAGCACGTCCGTGCGGAAACCGTCCTCATCGGCCGAGGCGTGATCCGGCTGATAGAGCCCCTCATAAATGGCCCGGCCGCCCTGCTCGATGAACCCGGAATAAATACGGCGGTCAATCGGGCTGACGGTAAATTTTTTGTTAACGGTGATTTTGCTTTTCATAACGATGGAGTTACCTTTTTCATCTGGTTGTTATCATCAAATTCGAGCTTGTCGAGGCACGTTTCGCGGTTGAATCCGTTGCCGTCCGGGATGCGGAAACGGTGATAGGCAATCACCCATTCGTCTTTGCCCGGCAGCTGCAGGATGGAGTGGTGTCCGGTGGCGGCGATGCCCGCTTCGGGGCGCTGCTCCAGGATGCGGCCGACCATTTTGACCGGGCCGTACGGATTGTCGGCATAGCCGTAGTTGACGTGGTAATCCTCGCTGCGGGTGTCGTCGTCGGACCAGGTGAAGTGATACCGGCCCCGGCGCTTGACCACGCACATCGCCTCCCGGAATTCGGGCGGAGTGATACAGCGAAACGGTTCTTTAAAAGAGATCATATCGTCATTCAGCTCGGCTACCACCAGCTGTCCGTTGCCGGCATAGAGATAATTGCGTCCGTCGTCGTCCTGAAATACATAAGGATCGATCGCCTGTCCGCGCCCGTAACGGGTGATTTCGCCCGGCTCGATCAGCGGTTCGCCCAGGCAATCGCGGAACGGCCCGGTGGGGGAATCCGCGACGGCGACGCCGACCTTGGCATCGGCGGAAAAGTAAAAGTAAAATTTGCCGTTTTTCTCCGCCGCCGCCGGGGCCCAGGCGCGCCGCTCCGCCCACTTCACATCGCGCCCCAGGCGCAGGATCTCTCCCTCCGGCTGCCAGTGAACCAGATCGTCCGAGCTGAATGCCTCGAAATGCGTCCCGAGCCAGTCGTCCACGCCGTCCGTGGTCGGGTACAGATAAAACCTGCCGTTGAAATAACGCAAGTCGGGGTCGGCATAGGTGCCCATGAGAACCGGATTGTTGTTTTTCGGCATAGAGACCTTCATTGGGTTTGTGTTCTGGAATAATTATACAGCGAAGAAAAATAAAATCAATAGGGAAAAGTAAAATATAATTAAATAATTCACTGTTTTATGTATGATTTAGATAAAATAATGATGATTAAATTTGATTTATTCACCAAAATGCTATTGATTTTTTCAAAATAATGATTATAATAGATACAAAGAACAAATCATTTATGGAAGGTGCAAAATGGCGAATATAAAAGATATTGCTAGTTGCGCGGAGGTTGGAATCAATTCGGTATCGCGCTACTTGAATCAGCCGGAAGCGCTGAAAAAAAGCACCGCGTTGAAGATAAAGAACGCGATGGACAAGCTCGGTTATATCCCGAGCCCGCGGCGTCCGGGCCGGAAAACGTCCGAGCGCGTCGGGTTGAAGCATTACAAAGTGATTTTGCTTACGCTGGGCGATATCGCCCCGGCGTCGCTGTTCAGCATGCCGGCTTATTCCCTGTATGTAGAGTCTATGGTCAGCGAGTTCAATAAATGGGATATTTCGCTGGAATTTTGCCGTCTGACACCTGATTTACGAGTTCCGGACCGGATTTCGTCGAAGTATTGCGACGGCGTCATCCTGTTTCAGGAATTGCGCAACGCCAGGTTCATGAAATACCTTTATGAAAGGCTTGAAGATTTACCGGTGGTATGGTCCTTCAGCAACTCGTATGACCCCGACACCAAATTCGACAAAATCATTTATGACAACAGTGTGGTCGGCAAGATCGCAGTTGATTATTTCCTCGAACGAGGACACAAAAAGGTGCTGGCCTTGACCAATACCTGCGACCATCTCGCATATGCCACGCGTATACGCGATTTCCTCAAATACGCCGGACAGCTGGGAATCGAGGCGGATACCATCCAGTCCCTGCCGGAAAAAGAGTATTCCAATCCCGTCCGGGCCAGGCACGTGGCGAAGGAACTGCTGGAAAATCCGAAGTACCGGGATGTGACCGGGTTGTTTTTTGCCTCGGACAGTGTGATGACCGGTGTGATGATCGAATACCGGGCCATGGGCGGGAATTTCGATAAATATCACTTGCTGGGGTGCAACGCCAACTTGCAGATGCTTGATTTCTTTGAAAATATTCCCGCCAGTATCGACATCAAACTGGCGGGCGTGGGGCGTCACACGGCGGACCGGCTGCTGAAGAAGATCAACAGCAACAATACCCTGCCGCGCGCGAATTTGATCCTGACCCCGGATATTGTGAATTTAACCCATGAATATTGAACATAAGTAAGGAGAGATCGGAAATGGGAAAACGGATATCGGATAGAACATATTTTACACTTATCGAGCTTCTGGTGGTGATTGCGATTATCGCGATACTGGCGGCGCTGCTGCTGCCGGCTTTGAGCAGGGCGCGGGAATCGGCGAGAAGTATTTACTGCACGAATAACATGAAAAGCATGGGAACCGGGGCGCAGTTTTATATCGATGCTTACGACGATCATATCCTGGGGCATTACGGGGTCACGAATGCCTGGATCTATTACCCGGCGCTGATCATGGAGGAGATGCTGAAACTCAACTTGAAAGAGGAAAAGAACAACATCTTCCACTGTCCCTCGGATCCTTACCCGGTGACGCACAAGAAGTGGAGCACTTTCAAGCGTTCCTACGGCTATAATGCCACCGAGTATGCACTGGCGAAAGGCGGTGTCGGGACCGACCAGCTGGGCGGTTCGCGCGGGTTCAACCCCTCTCTCGGCATGATATCCGGGGCCAAAATAACCAATGTGAAGTCGCCTTCCTGGCTGTTCATCCTCGGCGAAATGTGGAACGGGCGCAGCATCGACGTCACGAATTGTTATAATGTCATGCCCGAGCGCCAGCTTTACTTCGACGGAAACACGGCCACGCCGCACAACATGCACAATCACACGGCGGGCTACCTCTTCCTCGACGGGCACGTGGAAAAATTGCGCCCGCAAACAACCAACATTCCCGGCGCAAGCCGCTGGAAAGATAGTAACATGCAATAATCAATCAATGGAGGATATGAAATGAAAAAGATGTTTGCAATGACCATGCTGGCGGCTCTGGCGCTCTGCAGTCTGAACGCTCAGGAAGGAGCGAAGAAACTGCCGGTTTTCAACGGGCTGACTCACGCCTGGAATTTCACGGAAGACAAGGACGGCAAGATTGTCGACGCGGTCGGAACCGCCGAGAAACCGGGCATGGACCTGACGATCACCGGCGAGCCCGAAATCGTCGACGGTGTTTTCGGCAAAGCGGCGAAGCTGGAAGGCACCGGCGATTCCTTCAGTTTTCCCAAGGAATTGGCCTTTGAACTGGGTGACCGCTACACGATTGTGATGATCGTCCGCTTCGACAAAAATCAGAGCGTGCCGCTTTTCACGACCGGCAAGGACCATGTCCGCTACTACAATATCATCCCGTTTACCGGCGAGAACGGCAACAAAATATCGGCTTTCGCCAGTGTCGGCGGCCAGGCCAAACAGAGCGGCGACGAAAAGGAAGTCGACCTGAAAATCGGCGAATGGAACGCCATTGTCATCTCCGCTACCAGGCATTCGGGACACATGAAGATCAACATGTATGTGAACGGCGCGAAGATCATGGATCTCGCCTATGTCCGCAGCCCCGGCAGCCTGGGCGGCGATATCCGTTATGGTTTGTTCGGCGCATTTGCCGGGCGCAACCCGAAGTCGCTGGCGGCGACCTTCGACGAAATCCAGATTTACAACGCTCCGCTCGGCGACCGCGAAGTAAAACAGATTCAAGACAGCCTTGCCGCTGGGAAATAAGCTCAAATAATCATGAAAAAAGAGTGCCATTTTTTTGAATTATCGAAGGTGCGGTTGAATCCCGGCCCATTGTTTGCCCGTCAGGAAATCAACCGCCGGTACCTGCTGGAAATGCTGTCACCGGACAGTCTGCTGGTACCATTTTGCCGGCAGGCCGGATTGGCGGAAAAAGCCGCGGGTTACGGCGGCTGGGAGAAACGGGATATCTTCGGTCATTCATTGGGGCATTATATGTCGGCTCTGGCCCTGCTTTTCAGCTCGACCGGCGACGGGCGGGCCAAAGAACGGCTGGATTATATCATTGATGAATTAGCAAAATGTCAGGATGCGGACGGCTATGTCGGCAGCGTGCCGAAATCGCTGTGGCAGTCGATCCGCGGCGGACGGCTCGAGGTGGAGCCGTTTGGGCTGAACAAGGTCTGGGTTCCGTTTTACACGCTGCATAAACTGTTCGCCGGCCTCCGAGATGCGTTTCGCTGTACCGGAAGCGCGAAAGCGCTGGAAATGGAGCGCCGGCTGGCCGATTACATCCTCGATACTCTGGCCGATTTGGATGATCATCAGATACAGGAAATGCTGGGCGCGGAGTACGGCGGCATGAATGAGGTGCTGGCCGATCTTTCTGCAGATACCGGCGGGCAGCGTTACCTGGATGCGGCGCAAAAATATTTCTATCAAAATAGTTCGTTGAATCCGCTTTTTAACCAGGTGGACGAACTGGATGGAAAGCACGGCAACACGCTGATTCCAAAAGTTATCGGACTGGCACGTCAGGCCGGGCTCACCGGCGATGAACGTTATCTGCAAGCGGCGGAATTTTTCTGGAACCGGGTGGTGAATTTCCGCAGTTACGCCAATGGCGGGCATGGCGACAGCGAGCACTTTTTCCCGTTGGACCGCTGGGAACAACATTTGTCCACGTGCGCCACGGAGACCTGCAATTCTTATAATATGCAGAAGCTGTCAAAAATTTTATTTGAGTATAATTCCAATGCCGGAATCATCGATTTTACCGAGCGTGCCCTGTTCAATCATATCTGCGCCAACATTGGCCGCGAGCCCGGCGAATTCGGTTATTTTGTTTCCATGGCGGGCGTGTCGCTGAAAGTGTTTTCGACTCCGTTCGATTCCTGGTGGTGCTGCGTCGGCACCGGGCTGGAAAATCCGACCCGTTACGGCGAATTGCTTTTTGCACATGATGACCGGGGGATCATCGTCAACAGCTTTTTCGGCGCCCGGCTGGATGCGAAAAAAGAGTTTGGCGTTCAGTTGAATATGGAGTCGGATTATCCGCTGTCCAACCGGGTTCGGCTGGCGGTTCGGGCCGAAGTTCCGCGGCGGTTTACCCTGCGGCTCCGTAAACCGTGCTGGGCGGGCGCTGTGGCGATTTCGTTGAATGGCGGGGAAATTGTACCGCCGCTCAATGATTCCGGCTATTGGGAAATCGAACATTTGTGGAGCGATGGCGACGAATTGGAGATCGTTTTCGACATGCGGATCACCACCGAAAATCTCGGCGGAAATCTCAATAAACATGCTATTTTCTACGGCCCATTGCTTCTGGCGGCGGTCCTGCCGCCGGGCAATGACCCGGGGGACGAGGCGAAGAAGCGTTTCGAGGATCATTTGAAGGCCCGGGGACGCACGAATGAGAGACCGCCGGTGTTGGTCCTGCCGGAAACGGATTCCATTGCCGGGCACCTGCTTGAAACCGGGAAGTTCGGCGAATTCCAGACGGACGGGCTGCTGAAAGAACAGGATTTGCGGCTGATGCCCCTGATGAATGTGTATGAGGAGCATTACGCCCTGTATCTGGATCGCTTCACACCGGAGCAGTACCGGGAAACCCTGGCGGAATTGGAGGAGCAGAGGCTCAAAAACGAAGAGAAAGCCGCCCGGGTCGCCGACCGGGTGCAGCCGGGATATCAGCAATCCGAAGTGGAGCATCAATATCATGGCGAAAAAAGCCGGACGCATAACTTTTTTGAATGGAAATACCGGCGGTGCGAACCGGGCGGATTTTTCGAATACACGCTGGATTGCGACCCGGGGCAGCCACAGCAATTGGAACTGCTGGTGAAGCGGACATTTGACGATTCGCTCTGGCGGATTACGGCCAACGGCGTTCCGCTGGCACTGGCCGGATCCTGCGAGCCCGACGACGAATGGAAATGGCTCGTTTACGAGCTTCCATCCGGTCCGGAAAAGGCGCGGATACGCTTTACGCCGACCGGCAATCACGTCATTTGCGTATTTGATATATTTTTGTATAATAAGTGAAACATTCAGGGGAAACAATGAAAAAGCTCTTAATTTTTCTGGCCGTTATTCTGTCGCTGGCCGTTTTCGGCAAAGATGCGTTTGTCCATCCGGGCGCGCCGCTGACCCGGGAGGACCTCGATTTCGTCAAGGCAAACCTGCATCGGGAACCGTGGAAAAGCGGTTACCGGATGCTGAAAAACGATCATCGCTCCAAGCTGGATTACAAGATGCGCGGTCCCTGCGAGGAAATCGCCCGCTTCCCCGGCAGGAACATCAATCTGGGGCAGTGGCGGGATGATATGACCGCTGTCTATAACCTGGCGCGCATGTGGTATTTCACCGGTGACGAGGCATATGCGAAAAAGGGGCGCGACATCATCATCGCCTGGGCCGAAACGCAGAAGAAATTCGACGGCTGGGAAGCCATGCTCGACCTGGGCGATTTCGTGCACCGTTTTGCCGGCGGGGCCGATATCCTGCGCGGCACCTGGTCCGGTTGGACCGATGAAGATACCCGCAAAGTGTCGAAACTTTTCAACGACGTTTACTGGCCGGCCACGAGCTTGTCGCAGAAGTGGATCGGCCCCGCCAACAAAGGCACGCTGGCGGTTGCCGCCGGTATCGGCATGGCGGTGTTCATGGACGACCGCGAGAAATTCGACTATTGCATGGAGCTGCTGATTTCGCATGGGCCGAGTACGTTTCCGAATACGGTTTCGACCGGGCAGATCGGCGAATCCGGGCGCGACCTCGGGCACAATTACGGACAGTGGCTCTCCATTGTCTACGCCGCCGAAGTCGCATGGAAACAGGGCTACGATGTTTACAGTTACCTCGATAACCGCCTGTTGGCCGTGGGCGAATATTATTCGCGCCACGCGCAGGGGCGGGATATTCCGTTCCTGACCTACGGCACGACCGATTTCTGGTATCACGCTCCGGCCAAGCCGGGCTGGAACCACGGGCGGCGCGGCATGAATATGCTCATTACCGCCTATCAGTTCCGCAAGGGCATTCAGACTCCGTGCCTCGACCTCAGCCGCCTGCGAGCTCCGATCGACGCCGAGGCGTTCTGCCACTACTGCCCGGAGGATAAATCGACCGCGGAAGCTGCGGCATTCAATTTTCCGGAGACCAAATCCGTATCGGAAGGCCTGAAAACCAAAGACATCGGCAACAGTACCCCGTCTGGTAAGGCCGTTTACAAGGATGGCGTCTGGACGCTTACCGGCGGCGGCGAGGAGATCTGGCGCCACGGCAACAAACAGGGTGGCGACAGCTTTTTCTACGCGTTCAAAGAAGTGAAAGGTGACTGCACCATCATCGCCCGGGTGGACTCGATCGAGGGGCCGCGCGGCAACAGCAAAGCCGCCGTGATGTACCGCCAGGAGCTTTCTCCGGTCAGCCTGAAATCCTGGATCGCCGCCATTCCGGACAAACATACGGAATTCTTCATGAGCGGCTGGACCACCATTCGCGGCAATTGGGAAAAAGGCGCGCGCCAGTTTTCGGACAATTTTCCGGTCTGGCTGAAAATTGACAAGATCGGCAAAGTGATCTACCAATACTGGTCACCGGACGGCACCAGCTGGAGCTGCATCAGTACCGGATATTTTGAAAAACTCGAAGAAAAGGGTTATCTGGGATTGGCGGTCTGTTCGCTGCAGAACGGCACTCCGGTGAAGGTGAATTTCTCCAATGTCTCCATTACCGGCGGCGATGGAAACGCCCCGCTTTCCGTTCCCGCCGCCCCGCTGGCGATCCTGGCCAACGGCGCCGGTCATGAAGCGCAAATCCGCTGGTCGCAGTCCGCCGGAGCCGCCAAGTACCAGGTCAAACGCGCTATGGAAGCCAATGGCCCCTATGAAGTTCTGGACTCCACGGAACATTCCTTCTACTTCGATACCACGGCGGAAAACGGCCGCACCTATCACTACAAAGTGAGCGCAGTGAATAAGAAAGGCGAGAGCCCGGATTCGCCTTCCGCCTCCGCCACGCCGCAGCGCAAGCTGCTCACCATCACCGGAGACGGAGCTTCAAAAGCCAGCCGGAACGGCGGCGACGGTCCGGAGGGTTCCGACAAAGCTTTCGACCAGAGCTTCGATAACTTCTGGAGCTCTTCGCAGAAAAAATCGACCTCCAATATCCGTTACGACGTAGGCCAGGAAAACGCCTCCCGGGAGGTGGTGGCCTACGCGCTGGGCGTTCCCTACAAGGAGCAGCAGATGGACCCGGTCGACTGGGAGTTCGAAGGTTCGCACGACGGACACAGCTGGACCACTCTCGATTCGCAGAGCGATTACAAATTTGCGCAGCGCGCCATGCCGTATACATTCGAGTTGAAGCAACCCGTCAAATACCGCCACTACCGCCTGAAAATAACGAAAAACCAGGGCGAAGGCGCAAATCTCGCGGAACTGATGATCCTGGCCACCCCGTAATATTGTCCGCAGGGGAAAAACCCGGCTGCCGGCGGTCTTCCTCTAGCTCATAATAGTGAAAACGTATTTGCCAGTGGTGAGTACTTTTTGTGTTCCGTCCGGCAGGATCAGAGTGATTTCCACATCATCAGGAAGTATTGCCTGATAAGAAAAATGGTCGCCGGTTCTGGTCCACCGGGAAACGATGCCGCAGTATTCGGCGGTGAATTCTTCAAGCAGGACCGTGAAATGCGGTTTCAGGCAAATCCTGCCGGGGGCGTCGGGTGAAAATGTGAAGCCGCCCAGGTAACGATACATCCAGGCGCTTACCGAGCCGAACATGATATGATTCCGCGAATCCCGGCCATTCCATCTTTCCCACAGGGTAGTGGCGCCCTGAGTGATCAAATATCCATATCCCGGGTATTCCATTTGAGTAAGAATTTTCAACGCCGTGTCGATATAGCCATATTCCGCCAGAACACTCGGAACATACTTGGCGCCGATAATACCGAAGTATGATTTAAAACCGGCTTCCTGAACCTTTCTGTTCAAGCGCGCGGCGGTTTCCTGCGGATGCGTGGCCAGGCCGAACGCAACCGGTACGGCCAGCGCCGTCAATTCGTCGTTTGCATAGCAGCCTTCGCCATGATAAAAATATTCATTGAAACGCTTATGGACCGTTGAGGCCAGGTTCAGGTAATACGCCTGGTCCTGCCGTTTATCCAGTAATTCCGCAAAACGGGCCATCGCAATCAGATCCAGATAATAGTACGCGGTGGTGACAAGCTCACCTGGCACCTGTTTTATGCAATCATCGGGATTGCACCAGTCGCCCAGTCCGAAGCCGAGCGCGATATGACCGGTCATCATACCGGCGGCGAAATCCAGATATTTCTGCATGGCCGGATAATGCCGGCGAATGGGCTCGTCATTGCCGGTAAATTGATAGATCGCCTGAGGAATCAGGATGAGCGCGCTGTCCCAGGCCGGTCCGTACCCCCAGTTGTAGCCATTGGAACTGATCGGGGCCTTGGCGGCGATCTGCCCGCTCGGGCGTTGGGTATCCACCACGGAATCGAGCCAGTCGGAATAGTTGCCGATGGCATCGAAATTGTAAAGCCCGGTTTCAACCGCCACCAACGCGTCGCCGGTCCATCCCTGTTTTTCGCGGGATGGGCAGTCCGTGGGGAAGCCCATCATATTGGAACGGTAACTCCAAAGAGTCATCTGTTGTATTTGATTCAAGACCGGATCGGACGTGGTGAGTTCGCCGTTTTTCTTCAAGTCCGTGCCGATCGCGCAAGCCTCAAGTGAAATGATCTCAGCATCGCCTTTGACCGTTAACTCGATGTAACGGAAACCGTAATAACTGAAGCGCGGGGACCAGGTTTCAACCCCGCCGCCTTTCAGAATATAATGATCCGTCCGCGGTTCTCCGCTGTCGACAAAATCCAACTGCGAAATAAGGCGTCCCGATTCATCGATATCTTCATCATAGCGCAAAATAATTTCGGTTCCCGCCCGGCCCTTGACCTGCAGCCGGGCCCAGCCGGCCAGGTTCTGTCCCGAGTCATAGGTCTGGCCGAAAATCCTTTTCATCGGCAAGGTCTTGTAGATTACGCATGGCGGATGCCCGGCCGGGACAAGTTCGCCGCCGGGGGAATGGATCTTACCGGTTTTTGACCAGTTACTGTCGTCGAAACCGGGCAGCATCCAGCCCGACACCTCCTTGCGGGCATCATAGATCTCCCCGTTGCGGATGGAGTCCATGCGGATCGGGCCGTCGTCATAGTATGACCACGCGGCATCGCTGTACAGCAGGGCCCGGCCGGATTCGTCGTTGATCTGACAGATGAACTTGGGGTAATCGCGCCATGTTATGGTGTCCTGCATCCATACTCCCTGGGCGTTGCAACTATAGATGGAATTGCCGAGAATCACGGCCGCGGTATTTACGCCTTGCTGCAGGAAACGGCTTATTTCGTAAGTGATATGGTAAAGCCGTTTATCGTAGTTGGTCGGAGTCGGATTAAGCACGGAACCGGTTATGGCACTGCCGTTGATATAAACTTCATAATATCCTCCGGCGGCAATGGTCAGATATACTTTACCATCCGCAACGGCGTGAAATTCCCGGCGAAACAGCGGCGCCGGTTTGAACTCGCGATTTTTCCAGGTGAAAAAGCGGCCGGGAATGGCAATCCATGATGCTTCCGACAACTCGGTTACAGTATTCAAATAATAATTTTTCGACATATCCGGTCCTTTGGTTTTTGTATAATTAAATATACAAGACGCAGGAGTTTTCAGCCTTGACTATATGGGCGAAAATAAGCATTATCTGCCATTTTGGTTGCATATTTTGATAATAATGCTATTCTTATAGATATTATGAGTATTCTCAAAACAAAACTGCATGCTCCTGATTTCGAGCTGGAGGTCCTCTCCTGTGTTCATGATTCGTCATTCAATATTACCAAACGTCATATTCACGAGGATTATTACGAGATTGTACTGGTCAAAGCAGGAACGGCAAGCCACACCTGCGGCAATCAGCGCTCGAAAATCGGTACGGGCGACGTTTTCATCATGCATCCCGGTCAGAAACATCATTACACGGACGCCCGCAACCTGACCATTTTCAATATCATCTTTTCGGAAAAATTCCTGACATCCATTCTGGTGCCGGGGCCATGGACGGAGACGGTCAAATCGGATTTGTTCCGGCACGGTCCCTTGCTGCTGATCCGCCCCTCCGCCGAAGTATTGCATTCCATGGTGATGCTTCTTGAGGAAATGCAGCTGGAACAAAAGAGACGATTGCCCGATTCGAAGTTTCATTTAATGGCGAACCTGATAAAACTTTTGTCCATGCTGAAACATGCCCTTGCGGAAACGACCGGCAAAGACGAAAGGCCGAACATCCCGGAGTTCCGGATTCTTCGCCTCGTAGATGTTTTAAACCGCAATTATGCGGAGGAATGGCCGTTGCGGCGCATGGCCGATTATTGCGGATTGTCGGTGAATGGTTTCAGGCGGGCATTTGCGCTGGCCATGGGGCATTCACCGGGGGAATGGTTTCTGAATCTGCGATTGGAGAAAGCCACGGAAATGCTGACGGCGAGTTCCCGCCCGATATCGGAAATTGCCTCCGAATGCGGATTTCACGACAGTAACTATTTTACCCGTCAGTTCCGGCGCCGGTTCCAGATAACCCCACTCCGGTTCCGAAAAGAACCGTATGAAATCTGGCCCTTCACCAAGCCATTGTTGAAGTAAGAGCTTTTCGCTGGCCGAATACCCATATCCCCCCGATTTTCCATTATTTTCCGGTTTCCGCAGTTGACAATTGAAAATTCGGTTGTATAATAATGCCAACGTTGGCAATTGTTGATTAAGCAATAGAAATTTAAAAAATCGCCAACGTTGGCAATAAATGAGTAATGTGACGTTAAAAAAAATCGCGGAACTCTCCGGCGTATCCATCCGGACCGTGAACCGCGCGTTGAAGAACCAGCCGGGGGTGAAGCCGGAGCTGTGCACCCGGATTCTTGAGCTGGCCAGCCATCTCGGCTATACTCCGAACATCGCCGCCCGTAACTTGCGGCTGCAGCGCAGCAACTTCGTCGGCATTATTTCGTCGTTCAGCGACAACAATGTGGCGCTGCGCAAGGTCAACAACCTGCAGCAGCAGCTGGAAGAAAAAGGATTTTTCTCGATCCTCGGCATTTTGCCGAAAACCAGCGACGAGCTGCGCGGCATCTTGCAGGAATGGGCCGGCATGGTCAATACCGTCGTATTCCTGAGCTGGAATCTCCAGATGGAGCCGTCGCAGGTGCTGCAGGGGCTGCCTCAGCAATTCATTTTCGTGGACATTCACGATTTTTCGGGCTATCACTCGATGCTTCTTGAGCGCAGCAGCGGTATCCGCGAGGGGGTTTCGCAGCTTTTTCACCGTGGCCGGCGCCGTATCGCCCGCTGCGGCAATATTTCGAGCCGTGAACAAGGGTTCAATCAGGCGTTTGCCGGGGCCACGGGGCAGGGGGCGGAACACTTTTATCTGGCGACCTCCGACTCTTCGTTCGAGGAAGGCATGAAGATCGGCCCTACATTATTGGAGCGAGGAGTCGATGCGGTATTTTTTGACACCGACCGGATGGCTTACGGTTTCCTCAAGTTCTGCTGGCAGAACAATATCCGCGTACCCGAGGAAATCTCGGTGATCGGCTTCGACGACGACCCGTGGAGCAGCTATTCGTGCCCCGCCTTGAGCACTGTCGTCCACCCGATCCGCGAAATCAATGAACAGATCGTCAGTCTGGCCACCCGGGCAATGCCGCCGGCCAGAATGGTATTTTCAACCCGTTTCGTCAATCGCGAAAGCGTTTAACACCTATAAAGGAGACTATATAACATGAGCAAGAAGAAAAAGTATGTGCTGGTGGGAACCGGCGGCAGATCATCGATGTACATCAAGGCGTTGGCCATGGATTATACCGATGTCGGCAAGTTGATGGCGTTCTGCGACACCAACCAGGCCCGCATGGACTACTGGAATTCCGTGATGAAGGATGAGTACAAATCCAAGCCGATCCCGACCTACAAGGCCGACCAGTTCGACAAAATGATCGCAGACACCAAGGCGGACGTCGTCATCGTCACCTCCATGGACCGCACCCACCACACCTACATTTGCCGCGCCATGGAACTCGGCTGCGACGTCATCACCGAAAAGCCGATGACCGTGGACGCCGAAAAATGCCAGCAGATCATCGACACCAGCAAGCGCACCGGCAAAAAGGTCACCGTCACCTTCAATTATCGCTATTCCCCGCGCAATACCAAGATCAAGGAAGTCCTCAAGAGCGGCATCGTGGGCGACCTCACCAGCATTCACTTCGAATGGGTGCTCTCCACGGTTCACGGCGCTGACTATTTCCGCCGCTGGCACCGCAACAAAAACAACTCCGGCGGCCTGATGGTTCATAAGTCCACCCACCACTTCGACCTCGTCAACTGGTGGACCGACTCCTTCCCGGAAACCGTTTTCGCCATGGGCGACCTGTTGTTCTACGGCAAGGAAAACGCCGAAAAACGCGGCGTCACCGAATTCTACTCCCGTGCCAAGGGCAGCAAAGTCGCCGCCAAGGACCCGTTTGCCCTCCATGTCACCAAAGATGACGAGCGCCTGAAAGGTCTCTATTTCGGCAAGGCCGAGGAAGAGGACAACTACTATCGCGACCAGAGTGTTTTCGGCGACGGCATCTCCATCGAAGACAATATGGGCGTCATGGTCCGTTACAAGAACAAAGCCATCATGACCTATGCGCTGAACGCCCACTGCCCGTGGGAAGGCTACCGCGTCTGTTTCAACGGCACCAAGGGCCGCCTGGAATTCAACGTGGTCGAGGCCCCCTATGTGAGCGGCAGCCATGCCGACTTCAACCAGCCGGGCATGCACGAGCTCGACGTGCCGAAGGAAAACATGGTGCCGGAAATCATTTTCCAGCCGCATTGGGGCAAGGCCCAGGTCATCGATTATGAACGCGCAGTGGGCGGCCACGGCGGCGGCGACGTCCGCCTGCTCGACCACCTCTTCCGCGGTGCCGAAAACGATCCGCTGGGTCACGCCGCCGGTACCCTCGACGGCGCCAAATCGATCCTGATCGGCATCGCTGCCAACAAGTCCATGAAAACCGGCCTCCCGGTGGAAATCAAAACCCTGGTTGAGTTCTAATTCATGGTTCACAGGGAACAGTGGGGCTCCAAGACGGTATACATCGTCGAGGAGCACCATCATGTTCTGATCCCGTGGGCGGAGCAACCAACTCCGCCCCATATTTTAACCCTCGATCACCACACCGACGTTCTCGCTTCCGGCAAAACCTTTGCCCGCGTTGACGAAGCCGTCAAAAATCTGCGCCACGACGAACACATCGACTACGCCTTAAGAGCGAATATCATCAAAAGCTCGATCATTTTCTCCACTGTCAACTATGCGCAGAATTACCATCCGGATATCCAGATCGTTAATTTTCACAATTACCCGGAATATCCGACGCCGGAAAACCGTGAAGAACTCGCCTCTTACTACGGCGAAGCCCTCGAGTCGCACCATCTCCGCCAATGCCTCGCACAATGCGATTTACAAACGCCTTATATCCTCGATATCGACCTCGATTACTTCAAAACCAAACGCTCGATTCACCCGCAGGACGCCAGCGTATTTCTCGAACTGGCGGCAAATGCCCAATGCCTGACGATCTCCCGCGAAGCCGACTGGGTCCGCCTCCTCAACCAGGACTGGGAAAAAATCACCGCCGACGATCTCGAAACCGAGCTCAAAAAACTGATCTCAGATTGCGGTCCCTCAGCCTGAACTTTATCAATGGGGTTAACTGTGGCGAAATCAAGACAACCGAGTTAATGCGGCCCGCCTTGTCGCAATATACAGTTTCAGAAGTTATCTCCATCAATTTTCTTCGTTCAATAATTTATTCAGACGGGACGGGTAACTTTCCTCTTTTTTCACGCCCGCGCCGAAGGTACACTGGAATTCTCAAGAAATTTCGAGTTTTTGGGACAGTTAACGGGAAAATCGTGATTTTCTGATGAATGAACAAATTAAGGAGATTTCGTAAGTCGCTGGAAATTAAAGAGGTAAAATGGTCGGGATGGAGAGATTTGAACTCTCGGCCTTTTGACCCCCAGTCAAACGCGCTATCCAGGCTGCGCCACATCCCGGCTTTTGAAAAGATATAATATATGCCGGTTCCTTGAAATTGCAAATCGATTTTGATGGACCGATGGTTTTTAATCCAGGTTTTCCGGTAAATTGTGACGAAGTTTGCCGCGGGAAAAGGTGCAAAAGCTGCTCGAAGAGAAGATTGTCTGTTTGTAATGCATCCAAAACCGATTTATATTGTTTTGTGTATGTTATTTGCGAAAAAATAAAGGAATTGAGGTTATGAAAGCAGGAATTTTGTTGCCGGTATTGTGTTTTCTGGCGGTAGCGGTGAGCGCGAGCGAGGTTTTCGAGGCGAAATTTACCGGCGAGGGCTGGAAACAGTCCGACTGGAGCATGGTCAAGAGTTGGCGTTGGCCGCATCAGGGCAAATGGGTTCAGGGTAAGGATTTCATTGCCAATGCAGTGCCCGGGGATGCCACTCCGCAGGAGTTGGAATCCAAGCGGGTCGGAGAAACGTTCACCAGCATGATCCTGAACCGGGCATTCAAGGGAAATGCGACGATTTCGTGCACCATGGATTTCGATTACCGGATGGCGCCGGGCCTGATCATCGCCGCGGAACCGGTGAAAACGGAGTTGGGGCTCGAGTACCGGGAGCATTTTGAAATCATTCTTTTCGACAAGGGAATCAATGTCTGGCATCATTATTTCGAGGATGGCAAGCAGAAATGGGTGAAAAAGGCATTTCTGACCACCGACTTCAAGGCCAATACACCTTATGAGGTGGTTGTTCAGATGCAGTTTACGGCACGCGGACCGCAGATGACGCTTCAGGCGGGCGGGCATGTTTTCGGATTTCACGACCACGCGATTCCCCGGGAATACCGGATCGGAATTGTGGCCAGCGAGGGCGTAAACCGTTTTTATGATTTCAAGGTAGTCCTGCCCTGACACAAAAAACTTTTAGCGGTTCCGGTTGGCACGGAGAATCAATTCCAGCAGGGTTGCCACCGCCACTGCTGCCGAGGCCACATAGGTCAGTGCCGCCGCTCTTAATACTTCACGCGAACCGGCCAGTTCCTGACGGTCCAGCATGCCGTAGCGTTCCAATGACTCCAGCGCCCGGCTGCTGGCGTTGAATTCCACCGGCAGCGTGACCAGATAAAACAAAACCGCTATGCTGAACAACACAATTCCAGCCAGGGTCAGTACCGGTATCGAAAGAATAATTCCGAAAAGCGCCAGATAAGGCCCCGCCATGGAGCCGATATTCGCGGCCGGCACCAGTGCGCCGCGCAATCCCATGGCTCCATAGCCCACCTTGTGCTGGATGGCATGCCCGGCCTCATGCGCCGCCACTCCAATGGCGGCGACCGACATGCTGTTATAAACGGAATCGGACAGCCGCAACGTCCGGCTCGACGGGTCATAGTGATCCGAGAGATGGCCGCTGACGTGTTCCACCGGAACATCCTGCAAACCGTTGGCATCGAGGATCTTCCTGGCGGCACGGGCGCCATTCAGATTGCGGGCGTTTCCCATGGTGCTGAATTTCTTGAAAGTCGAATTGACGTAGTGCTGGGTCCACATGGCAAACAACATGGGCGGCAGGACCAGAATAAAGAAATAAACGCTGATATACATAATCAATTACTCCTGATATTTCACAATTTCCAGGAATATAAAATAGCATGAAAACACAAAAAGTCCAAAGACATTTTTCATTGTTGATATGATGCAGTATATAAGTTTTGTAATGCGAGGAACTGCGCGTTCCTCGCGCTTTCTTCCCTGATTATTTACTCAATGCCGGCAGCTTGTGGCTGAGGTCATAGAGTGCTCCGTTCATGGCTTGCTTCATCAGCTGCGGGTACAGACTGACGTCCTGTCCGACGCGGGCGTAAATCCAGTGAACGATATAATCTTTGCCGCGATAGTTGTAACTCCAGACCACCTGACCGGAAGACCGCTCCACCAACTCGAAATTCACCCCGAGCTCGTTGTTGGAAACCCCGTACGGAGCACCCACGATCCAAAGCACCGGCGTGAAAAAATAAGTGATGCAGTAGGTGAACATTTTGCCGTTGTAATACGTATTGGTGACTTTGCCGCGCCAGATATAATCGGTATCGGCCTGCTCAAGGGTATTGGCTTTGGCGACCGAGGCGAAAAGATTGGAGGCCTTCAGGCTTGTGACTGCCGCACCGGCCAGGTCGTTCTGCAGGTCGAAATGAAACCGTCCGAGCGAGACGAAATCCACGCTGTTTTCCGGTTCCTCTTTTTCGACATAGCCGAACGGCATCAGCGGGATCAGCCCCAGATAGAATGACCCGTGGTCGCCGGCCGGATGCGCTGACGCCTGAGCCGCCTGTGCCGGATCGAAATACTTGGTACCGCGCTGGTCCATGAACGGCAGGACGGCAATGCTTTTCGTGCCGCTCCCGGCTTCCTGGAATTTAACCATGGTTCCGGGCGCGTTTACATAGTCGAATGTACCCACGCTGGTACATCCGGTCATGATCAGGGAGATTGCTGCAGCTCCGATAACAAACAAGACATTTTTTTTCATCACTCAAGCCTCGTCATTTGTGTTATGGTTATTACCAGCCGACTCCGCCCTGTTTATGCTGGCGCTTGATTTCCTTTGTGTAGGTCCAGACGCCTTCGCCGGTGTTGCTGTCGGTCAGGGTCAGGCTGAACGTATAGGAGAGCTCATTGGCCCGGCCGTCTTTGGCCGTCTGCTTGATGATGACGCCGCCCAGAGAGAGGTCGTATGCATTGACTTTGTTTTTCTTCATGACCGTGCTTTTCCGGACATTGGGATCCTTCTGGAGCTGGCGGGCGTCGGAGGTGGCATTGTCAATGGATTGTCCCTCGCCGGCGGCATAGGTGGTGAAACGGACTTTGCCGCTGTTGAAGAGCACTTCACGGAGGCGCTCGGTCATCAGCTTGGAGTCGATGTGCTCGGAGGTGTTGTTCTGGATGGTGGAGAGCATGAGCAGCGGCTTGGAGGCGGTAAGTTTTTCGCGGGTGGAGAGTTCCTCGCCGGCGGCTTCCGCTTCTTTCATCGCCTTTGCCGAATCGATCTTATAAGCGGTAAGATATTCCTCGAACAACGGGGAGTTCAACATGGCATTGGCTGCTTCCTGACTGATGACGACCCAGTCGGAAGAGCTCATGCGGTCCTTATTTTTCACGGCTATGGTGGTATCGCTGGCCTCGACATATTCGGACTGGGTGGCACATCCGCCGGCCAGCAAGGCAATTGCCGCCAGACCACTGATTACGAGAAGGTTTGTTTTCATTTTTCGGTTACTCCTTTATTTTGATTCTTTTATGTTGAGAATAAAGTCTTTGCAGCGTTGATCCGGCGCGATGGCCTTGAAATAAACGGTTTCGCCGGGGTGAACCGTGACCGTTCGCCAGGCGGAGAGCGGAGTCTCCACCGCCATGCCGTTTTCGTCCTGCCAGGTGAATTTGTAGTCGACGGGGTAGGGGTTGTCGCCGGTGATTCCGCTCCACGCCTGGGAGAGGACGCCGGTCCTGACGTTGGTCGCCGACACTTGAACCATCATGTTGCCGGAGGCCGCGGGGGACATGTTTACGGAGCGCAGGACCAGGCGGTCCTTCAGGAAGCCGTCGGTGACGTAGCGTTTATCGGTGATGGTATTCGGGGTGGCGCTTTTGTCCGCGTTTTCCACCGTATTGACGGTGTTCTGGCAGCCGCTTCCGAGGGCCAGAAGCCCGGCGGCGAGGCTCGACAGCAGCAAGCATTTTTTGTTCATAATTTTATCTCCTATTTTGAGTTCATGGGCAATATTTTATACGTTGTGGCCTGATGGCTGGGGGCATTGACGAAAATGATGGCCGAGCGGCATTCCCCGGGCAGTTTCAGGGTCTTACTTCCCGTGCCGTTGAAATCGAGCGTCACCATCCGGTCCTCCGGCATGGCAAACTGGGCGATCTGGAATTCTTTCGGCAGGATTTCCCAGTTTCTGGTATCGGCGGTGTTCATGGCGGCGGTATAAATGGACGCGCCGATGAATACGCCGGCGCCGACCAAGGCATTTTCCCGTCCGGCCGCATAAGAGGCCGCGTATTTGGCGCCTTCTTTCAGGGCCGTGCTCAGCACGATGCGGGTAATCATGCCCGGGAGCCGTTCGTCAAATTCCTGCGCCAGGATGCCGTCCATGTCGGCTATGGTCATCGTCCGGAATTCCTGTCCGCCGGAAACGATTCTCAGGTATTTATACGGGGCCGGGTAAAATTCGCACATCGGCCAGGCAGTCATGACCGGGAAGTAGATGGCGATTTGCTTGAACGCGGCGCTCCGGCCATTGGCGAACACCACCAGGACCGTGTCGCGGTCCGGCGGAAAATCCAGCGACTTCACGCCCTGCAGCTGCTCGGGCACCGACCGGCCGGTTCTTTCCAGTACCGTCTTGTAGTACTGCTGAATCATCGGGTGATTCGGCATGGCCTGGTAGAGGCGGTCGAAGTCGACCTGGGCGTTTTCGAAATCACCGTCGCGCATGTATCCGAAGCCGGAGAGGAAAATCGCCATGGGGTTCAGGAAGCCGCCGTAACCGCGGTGCGCCGCTTCTTTTACTTGCGCCAGCCCGGCTTTGAATTCCGCGTTGTCATGGTTGGAGGCGAGCTTTTTTTCGGAGTCGCCCTTTGAGGCTTCGGCGGCGGCCTCGGGATTTTTCGCCTTCGCGTCTTCGATCCCGGCTTTTTCCGCTTCAAAGAACTTCTGGTAGTCATCCATCACTTTCTGCTGGTTCTCGCGCAGTTTGAACAGCTCCACCCGGAACCCTTCTTCGCTGCCGCTTGCCAGGTAGGCGAAGGCCTTGTAAACGGGAAGCAGAATCCGGTCGCGGCAGAACCCCCGGTACGGCAGCGCGTTCAAATTGGTCAGCAGCATGCCGCCCTCGGCCGCCATGTCCCGCATACTGACGATGGCCCGTTCGTCGTACGCCGCGATCAATTCTTCGGCGATGTTGAATTGTTTGATGCTCTCTGCGTAATTGCCGACGTGGAAATACATGGCGCCCGCTTCCAGCCGCCACATGACCTCATCCCCCGAACCCACGACCGAACTGGTCTGGTCAAAGAACGACAGTTCACTCGCCGGCGTCAGCTTCAAGGCAATCCGTTCCAGGACCGGTTCATTCCGGCCGCTGAGGTATTCTTCCATCATCGGAGCTTTCTGACGGTGTGAATTGATCACAGTGGAACAGCCCGTCAGCAACAGCATTCCCCCCAATCCGAATAGCGGGAAAATGCGCCCAAACAATTTCATGCTTTTACTTCACCTTGACGACAACTTTTTTGGCAATGCCGGGGACGACCCGTTCGATCAGGTATTTGCCGTAATCTTCGGCGGCCCAGTCTTCCGTGTCGGTAAGATCGTCGAAATCGACCGGCTGGCGGAACGGAATACTGGCCGTGACTTCCCCGGTCCGGACCGCGATGATCCGGATGTTGCCTTCGATATTGCCGATGACGCGGATCACATTTTTCCGGGTGACTGCAATATACTCTTTTTTGACTGTGCAGGAAAAACGATTGATCGTAGCTTGAATCAGGTAATCGACCCGGAGCAGGCCGCCGATCCGGGTGAACATGGCCGGTTCCACTTCATACAGGTTGTCGATGTTGTTCTTTTTCAGGATCTTGGCCACGGACTGCAGATTCTGCAGCTTGACGCCGCTGTTCAACAGGGATTCCTCCAGCCGCACGTTGAAGTCTTCTCCCAGATACCCGGGGGCGTTGGCGACTTTGATCACAGGGATCAGGATTGCCGAGCGCCCGCGTTTTTTGGCTTCACGCCCCAAGCCCATTTCGTTGAGCATGTCGGGCAGTTTATCGGACAGGTCATCGAGGCTGTTGACGGTTTCGGAGGTCTTTTTGTCGGGATCGATTTCTCCGGTCGAGGCGTCGAGCATCATCATGGAGATATTCAGTCTGGTACCGAGTTTGCTCACGGTAGTGACCAGCAGGTATTTGACGGTCTTGATCTCGCCTAGTTTGGCCTTCTGGGCCGAATTGAGGTTCACGAGGTCGGAGCTGGTGGTAAGGCCGATTTCCGTCATCATCTGCTGCAGTGCGGAACGGGAAATAAGTTCAAAGCCGCCATCGACCGAAGCTTCCAGCATGCTCCAGACCGCTTCGATTTCCTCGGTTTTCAAGCCGCCCTTGCCGACGGGTTCCGCTATGGCCAGTTTGTCGGCCGCTGCTATGCCGAGACCCAGCATCATTACTGTGAGAAACGAAATCAGTTTTGTTTTCATGATATGATTTCCTTTATGGATTTATAATTTGACATTGACCGTGGCGTCGGCCGTGACGTCGACGTCGAAGGTTTTGGTATTGTAACCCGAAGCCTTGATTTCGACGGTGTGCTTGCCGGCGGGTACGGCGAAGGTCTCGCCGCCGTTGCCAACGCGGACGCCGTCAATGGAAATTTCCGCTTTGGCAGGCTTGAAAAGCAGGCCGCCGGCCGGGATAATCGTCAGATTGTACGGAAGCGGGGTCGGGGTGATTTTATTCTTCCGGCCCGGCTTGGAGACATCATACAGGTCTTCCGCGGCCTGTTCCAGCGCGGAGGTCATCAGGCTCTGGAAGATGTTATTGTCGAACTGCGTGCCGCTGACCGGGCGCTGCTCCCGGTAATTTCCGGTATAGACGTTGCTGTAAACCGTGTGCTGGCGAACCAGGTCGACCACCTTGACCAATACGTCCAGCTGATAGTTGGTGGTTTTGGTTTCGATGCCGTATCCTTTGAAGGAATTGGTCTTGCTCCGCAGGTCGGACACGGTCCCGTAGATCAAGTGGGTGGCCCCGGTTTCGCGGGCCAGCCGGAGCATGAAATCCTTCGGAAAATCCTCCGCCTGCTGCAGTTTGTTCATGGCGGTCGTCATCAGGGAGGTATCGAGGCAGCTGAAAACATCGCTGCGGCGGCCGAGATAGGAAGAGAGGTATTCCGCGCCGATAACCATTGGGCGGGATTCACCTTTGACGATCGTATTGTACAGCTCGAGGGCCTTGATGCGATTGAACCGGTTGTCATCCGTCTGGGTTCCGCGGTTGGCTTGATTGGTCCTGGTGTTGTCCCAGGCGTCGATCATGCGGACAAAACCCTGCATTACGCTGTTGATGGACTTGCGGTCGGCGTTGTTCAACGTGGATTGGGCCGGAATTTCGATGGGCTTGTTGGATTCATCCAGAAAGCGCTTCTGCCCTTCCGTGTCAATGGAGGTGAAGTCAAGGACGCAGACGCGCAGCGGGGCCCACTGGGCTTTTTCCTTCACCACGGTTTCGGTGATTACTGTGGTTGTGGTGGTCGTTACCTCGGTGGTCGTTTCCGCCGCCGCCAGATTCATGCCAGTCATGATCATGCAGCACGCGCATATCCTCTTTGCCATTGCTTTTTTATCCATATCGAACTTCCTTGTTTTTCGTTTTGTTGCCGGAGATTTGAAGAGAGAATCTATCATCAATTATTGCGGATACACTATTGAGTAAATCGGGAAGAATTCGGAAAATCTTTGCCGGAAACACCTGAAATTATTGAACTATACTCTATTGTAAACAATATAATAGACAAAAATCTGAAATCAAGTTTGGGTTTTCAATTCGGTATTATCTTGGGCAGTTTTTGCGGAAAGCTGCCGGGTTGACCATCAGAATCCGCTTGAAGATCTTGGAGAAATGATAGCGGTCGGCGAAGCCCAGCATGGCGGCGATCTGTTCGATCGAGTGGTCGGTCGTCTGCAGCAGTACCATGGCTTTTTCGATTCGCAGCATACGCTGGAATTGCTGCGGCGGCATCCCGTATTCCTGCAGGAACAACCGGTTCATGCTGTTGGCCGACAAGCCGATCTTGCGGCTGATTTTGGCGTTGTCCAGCGGTTGGACCAGTTGCTGCTTCATCAGCTCGACGGCCTTGCGGATGCGTTCATCCGGTATTTTGGGTTGTGCGGCAGGGGTGATCACTGCGGCGGGCAGCGACAGCAGGGCATCGATCACCCACCGCTGAATATGCAGATGGCGGATTTCCGGCGGGAGCTGCTCCGGCCCGAAACAGCCGCTTGCCGGCGGCTCCTTCTGTTTCAGCAGATAGATACCGGGACTGACCCGGCTGAAATACGCGGGCGCGGTGAAATGCGCAAACAGATGGGCAAATACCCCCTGGTTCCGGGTCGAAAAACGGGTCAACGGCGGAATCAATACAAACTCATCCGCGCCCGGTTCGCTGATTTTGCCGTTCAAATCAATGAATTGCGTGACCGCCCCGCGATTATGATAGAGATGCCAGAAATAACCGTAACTGTTCGCATGGTTCCAGTCCTTCACTTCCGGCATGTATTCATATTGCAGAATTTCAATGTTATAATTTTTGTACATGTTCTATTATATCATTTATATTGAACAATTTCAATAAGAATGAAAGAAACAGACATTTTTTTATGATCCGGGACATTTAAAAAACGGTCCGGAAAATATATAATAATAGTCAGAAAACATAAGGAGTTCCCGATTTATGAAAATGCAACCTGAATTGGTTAACCGTATTGATTATCAGTGCGAACTGCTGGCGCAGAAAATTAAAAAACTGCGGCAAGATCATGACGTCAAACTGGGCACCACCTCCGCTCCGCGACCCGCCGGGTACGTCCGCGATTCCCTGATCGGCGAGACTTGTTCCGAATGGTGCGAGCTGATCGAGCCGGAAAATTCCGCTCTTGACCGGGTACTGCTCGAAGTCGTGGCCGGCGCTCCGGAAACCGATCCTGCCAAACAGGCGAAGCTGGACCGCGGCAATCTCTGGCTGTGGGGCGGCCCCACCCCGTACTGGGGCGGTTCGATGGCGGATGACACGCTGGTCCGCAATGCCGAATATTTCGATATCCACAATGGCGTTTATGTTTACGGGCCGACCAGCGACAAAATGCTGGAACTCCACAGCTGCTTCGACAATCTGCTCTGTCAGGTGAACAGTAATTGCCGGAGCCCGGGGGCGCAGGAGGGCAGCAGCAATGTCGAAAATGCCGAGCGGCTCAGCGAGCTTTCGCTGAAATATCCGAATATCCGCGGGGCAACGCTGGACGATGTGGCCACCGGTTTTTTCAAAACCATCCTGCCCGATGATTTTGCCGCCGTGAACCAGGCGTTGAAAAAACACAATGATGCGCTGAAAATGTACGGCGTCGTTTATGCCCATGAATTGTTCACCCGGAACTTCTCGTTTATTGGCTCCAGTTTTGACGTCATAAATTTATGGTTCTGGAACAAACAGGAGATTCTGTCGTACGACGAAACGGTGCAGAAGTGTCTGGAAGTCTTTCCGGGCAAGCCGATTCTGCAGGGGATTTTCCTGCACGATTACGGCATATCCGACGCGGGCGCACCGCCGGAACTGCTGATTTACCAGCTCGACCGGGCCCGCGAATACATCGCCAAAGGGCAGATCGAAGGTGTCGTGATCCTGGGCGACCGGGAAATAGCCAAATGGCCCGCCACCGCGGCAGCCGTACAGAAATACCTGCAGAATCAATAATCAGATAGGCGGAAAATGAAGAATGAAGGCAATTTGACATGGGTTGTGCCGGATGGCTGGCTGCCTCCGGAAGGCGGTTCCGGCGATCTGGTCAACCACGAATCGCTGATGCTTTTGAATACCGGGGATGACCCTGCCAAAGTGGTGATCGAACTGTATTTCGAGGACCGCGAACCGCTGATCGCGCCTGAGCAGATTATTCCAGCCAGGCGCATCAAATCCATCCGGCTGGACAAGCCGCAGGAACTGGGGCTGACGGTGCCGCGCGCGACGCAATACGCCATCCGGATCAACTCATCCGTACCGATCATTGTTCAATACGGCCGTATGGATGTGCGCCAGCCGAATCTGGCGTATTACTGCACCATGGCCCATCCGCTGTAATTTTAATATAAACCACGGAAAATCCGGGAAAGAACCACACATCTGTTCTCCGTGGTTTACAACCAAAAGACAGGGTTTATTTTTCCGCTTCGAGGCGGAGATTTTTGAGGATCATGGTGCCGCCCTGGCCGGTTTTGCCGGTCGGGTCTATGCGGAGACGGGTAATCTCGCCCTTCCATTTGGGGTTGGCGCCGAGGTCGATGACGTAGCTGTGCGGTTCGCCGTCCGCGACGACCTTGAAGTAAGTCGTGGTGTCGCCGGCGAAGGTTTTCATTTCCTTGGTCGTGAAGAACACCTGAGCGTCGGCATGGATTCCTGCCGGCAGGGTCAGGTCAAATTTGAGGTAGCGCAGTTTATCGGCCGGAGCCGAGAAGAGGGGGCCGATGACCATGGGGTCGTTTTTGTCGGGCAGCATTTCGCAACTCAGTGAGCCGTCCTCCTGAATTTTGCGGTCCTTCATGTGGTTGTTGATGCCCCAGGCGTTCAGCGGGAAGTTCTTGACGGTGAGCGAGGTAAGCTCGATGTTGCGGATCGCGAGGGTTTTGTGCGAGGGATGTGCCACCGGGTCGATGCGCAGCCCGGTAACGGTGCCCGCCCAGCCGGGTTTGACGTTGAGTTCAACCTGATAGCTGACCCAGTCGTCGGATTTCTGAATCGGGAAATAGATGCTGTTTTTCTCGTTGAATTTGGGGGCTTCGGCCGTCATCCAGAAGATCTGGCCGTTTTTGCTTTCGCCCTGGCCGGTTTTCATATCGAATTTCAACACGGAAATTTCAGCTGCATCGACTTTCTGGAAGTTTTTGACGGTGAAATACGGATCGTTGCCGACGACTTCCGCCTGGTATTCGCCGTTTTCGATTTTGCCGTTTTTGAGATGTCCGTTCGGGACCAGATTTTCGAGTTGAATCGTATCCGCGCAGGCATTGAAGCCCAGTGCCGCAGCCGCCAGCATCCAGTAGAATTTCATATATCATCTCCTTGGTTTGACATATAATAACATCAGACGTTAAGATTTGCAAGTTTCAGGCACAAAAAAGAACTGTCCGTGTACCATCGGGGGATGTTACACGGACAGTCATGGACTTGCACGGAGTATTTTAATTCTCCAATTCACCAATTCTCCAATTCAGGCGCTTGCGCCGTCCAATTCTACTTGCCGGCCATCATGGCTTCGACGTCCGCCTGCGGCTCGGTGATGAGCTTCAGGTCAAAGGTCTTGACCAGGACCGCGGCCACCTCCGGAGAGAGGAACGCGGGGAGCGTCGGCCCGAGGCGGATGCCTTTGAAACCGAGCGCCAGCAGCGCCAGCAGCACCGCCACGGCTTTCTGCTCGTACCAGGCGATGTCGAAGGAGAGCGGCAGTTTGTTGACGTCGTCGAGGCCGAATACTTCTTTGAGCTTGAGGGCGATTACCGCCAGTGAATAGGAGTCGTTGCACTGGCCGGCGTCGAGCACGCGTGGAATGCCGCCGATATCGCCGAGGTTCAGCTTGTTGTAGCGGTATTTGGCGCAGCCCGCGGTCAGGATGATGGTGCCTTCGGGCAAGGCGTTGGCCACGTCGGTGAAGTAGCTGCGTTCCTTGTGGCGGCCGTCGCAGCCGGCCATGACCACGAAGCGCTTGATGGCGCCGGACTTGACCGCTTCCACGACCTTGTCAGCCAGCGCCAACACCTGATTGTGGGCGAAGCCGCCGACGATCTTGCCGGTTTCGAGTTCAGTAGGCGGCGGACAGGTTTTCGCCAGCGCGATGATTTCCGAGAAATCCTTGGGCTTGCCGTCCACGCGGTCCGCGATGTGTTTGACTTCGGGGTAGCCCGCCATGCCGGTGGTGAAAATGCGGTCCTTGTAGGCCGCACCGACCGGGATGATGCAGTTGGTGGTCATCAGGATCGGGCCGTTGAATGGGCCGAATTCGACGGACTGGTGCCACCAGGAACCGCCGTAGTTGCCGGCCAGGTGCGGATATTTCTTGAGTTTCGGATAATAATGCGCGGGGAGCATTTCCGAGTGGGTGTAGATGTCGATGCCCTGTCCGGCGGTCTGCTCAAGCAGGTCGAACATGTCGCGCAGGTCGTGGCCGGAAACGAGGATGCCGGGACGTTTGCCGACGCCGATGTCGACCTGGGTGATTTCGGGGTTGCCGTAGGTCGAAGTATTGGCTTCGTCGAGCAGCGCCATGGTGGTCACGGCCATGTGGCCGCATTCGAGGACGAGCGCCACCATTTCATCGACGCTGAGCACCTTGGTGGTGGAAGCGAGGGCCTTAACAATGAACTGGTAAATTTCGGGTTTCTCGAAGCCGAGCATTTTGGCGTGGTCGGCGTAGGCGGAAATGCCTTTCAGGCCGTAGATCAGCAGTTCATGCAGCGAGCGGACATCCGGGTTTTCCTGGGCGAGAATGCCGACCGACGGGGCCTTGGCCTGGAAATCCTCCACGGTTTTACCGGTCCAGTTCAGGAGGTCGGATTGATCGGCGGCGGATTTGACCTTGATGGCGTCGCGGATTTCGAGGGCTTTTTTGATATTGGCGGCGATGCGCGCCGGGTCGAAATTGGCGTTGGTGATGGTGGTGAAGAGCGCTCCGATCATGAAGGCGCCGTTTTCATTGGACACCGGTTCGCCCGATTTCTCGGTGGCTACGGCGATGCCTTTCAGCGCGTAGATAAGTACGTCCATCAGATTGGCGGTGTCGCCTTTTTTGCCGCACATGCCGTTCTGGGTGCAGCCGGTGTTGTGAAACGTTTCCTGGCATTGAAAACAAAACATGATACTTCCTCCTCAGTTGTTTTGGTTCTTTATTATATCACGTAAAGTGGTATTTGCAAAGTAAGTATGAGCTTCGCGGTTGGTCTGGTCCAGGAAGCAGCCGAGAATGCAGTTGTCCCCACGGCAGACGCGCTTGCGGAAAAGACAAGTCTGGTCGGGGAAGGGGCCGTCGATGGCCTGATAAATGTCCAGCAAACTGATTTTTCCGGGGGTGCGCGCCAGCACGAAACCGCCGCCGGGGCCGCGCACCGATTCGACCACCCCAGCCACCACCAGCTGACGCATGACCTTGGAGAGGTGCGCCTGGGAGGCTTCGAGCGTGGTCGCGATTTGCGGCGTGGTGCATTTGCCGTCACTGCCGGCGATGATGACGCAGGCGTGGATACCCAGCGCCGCCGCCTCGGAAATCTGTAGAATATGGGACATAGGGTACCTCATTAATTATATTATCGTATAACAATACTATAATACTGTCATTTTTCGGAAATGCAAATTAAAAATCGCAAATTCCTTGAAAAATATGGGAAACTCTTATATACTTTAGTGAAAAGATTAACCCTCAAAAATAATTTTCGATGGGACTCATGGGATAAATGAGACAAATGGGACGGCTCATGAACTCAAAGAGTATTTTCCCATCTGTCACATACGTCCCATGAGTCCCATTTACTGACTTTTGTCGGGGAAGGAAATGAAATATATAATATGAATATTTCGGAACAAGAACAGAACATTCAGCAGAGCATTGCCGCCTGGCTCCAGGTCAATGATTTCAGGACGCACTACCCGGTGCTGATAACCCTGAAAGAGTTGGAGGGGAAAACCGGTATCGGCGAGCTGGCTGTGCTCTGGACGATGGCGGAGATCGTGGCGTCCGTCAACCGCGGCGAACCGGAAAAGCTGGCCGAGGGGCTGCGGGACCGGATCATTTGTACGTGTTATCCGCAGCCGGTGCCGCGATTGTTGATCGACGGCCTGGAGCGCGCGGCCATATTGCCGGAGTTCCGGGCGCTGATGGCGAAAACCGGGCACAGCGCCGAGTCGCTGATCGGACGCTTGAATACCCCGGTTTGCGGAGTTGATGAACCGGAGTTTCCCGAGGCGGCCGACGCCAAAGAATATTTCCTGAAGCGCCAGCCGATGCGCCCGGAGTGGACCCTGGCGGACGACCGGAAAGAGGAGTACTTGAAGTACGCTTCCGTGTTGTTGTTCGACAAGGACCCGGAGCTGGCGCGCGCCGCCGCGGGATCGGTCGGTTACGGAAGCCCGGACGGTATATTCGGGCTGATGAAGCGGATTCTGGCGCTGCAGGATAAGGCGTTGATCCCGTTCATGATGGAGTCGGCATCGCCGGGCGTCCGCGCCGCCGCGATCCGGGAGGACATCGACCGTCAAACGGTCTGGCCATTGCTGCACGACTCGGAGCCGCTGGTACGTGCGGCGGCGGCGAATGCCGTCATCCGCGACCTGGCCGTGAACCCGTGCGGCAACCCCGCCGAATTCGCCGCCGCGTTGAACAAAGAAGCGCAGCAGGTCGGCGACACCAATTACGCGGACCAGCTCAATTATCTTTATCTGATCGCAAGCAAAACCAAATACTATCTGCGCTTTATTTATCCATTCAAGACCATGCCGGTGCCGGTGGTCGGGCGGATCATTACGTCCGTGATTACGGTGGTGCTGGCGGCTCTCTTCATCTGGTTCCTGGACCGCATGGTCAATACCCGGGTGAAGCCGGAAGCGCGGGTTTTTTACTGGGCGGCGACCGGTTTGCTCGTGGCGGTTATCGTGGCGAAAAACTGGTTTACGGAGTGGCGGAAAGAGAAGAAAATCCATCAACAGGCCGGTCGCTGGTGGCCGGAACAAACTCCGGATTTCAGGGAACTGGAAAACCGGCCGGGGACCGTGGCGAACGATTATTCCGGGGCGGTGATTATCTATGGCACCGAGGCCGGACTCGATACGTATGTGATCGATGAAGTTAATGAAAAATGGCTGCGGGTTCCCCCGGATACGGATGGCAAGATCCAGATTCCGGAACTCTGCATTCACCGCTGGCGGGTTTTGAAGCGGCAGTTGCATCTGCACCGGAACTATATGCTGCAGATGCCTCACTGCGGGCTGCCGCGTCAGGGGCATGTGATCATCAATGCATTTTATTCGCGTCCAGGCCTCAAGCCGCTGGTGATGACGATCGAGGAAAAGATTGACGGCGAGGGGCCGGCTTACGGTATTTTCGGTAAGGCATTGCCGGAGCTGATTCAGGATATGGATTGCGGCGGGGAACCGGCCAAAACTGAAACACCGCCGGAAGTACCTCATGTGTTTAAGGACTTTATCGCGGAGCCGGTGAAGGAGCCGTTTCCGAAAATTGAACCGCTCCCGGATTACCGGTTTTACCGCCTGATCTGTCCCTGCGGTCATGACGGTTTTTCCGTATATGGATTCCGCAAAAAGAACAGCGGGGAAAATCCGGAACTTTATCCGCCCTTGTCGATGGAATGTACAGTCTGCGGTGTAGCTATTCCGTTCCATGGCCTTCGCGAAACCGAAGAGACGGAATTGGAGGAATACGTACTGGATGGGTTCTATCGGCTCACCGCCGGATTAAGCGCCTCCGGTTTACTCACCGTTTATGGCATGGGGTCAGACGATAGCTGGCAGAGGATTTTCGACTGGGAACTTAGGGAATACGGTAGATGATCTGGAAGCCGTTTTGCGCGACAAAGACGGGCGTCACGCCGAAACGCTTACTGAATGTTTCCAGTTCGCCGGGATGGTCGCTTAGCACGACCAGCGCGCCGCGCGGCAGCGAATCCACCTTGGAGCGCGGTCCGTCAAACCGCCACGTGGCCGCGTCGACGCCATTAAGCAATCCGTAGAAAACCATCGGGTAGAAATCCGCCAGGAAACTCACGTAAACCGGCGGCGGTTTGTTGTCGGTCAGCTGAAGCAACATCCGGACGGTATCATGCGGGCAGAAGTCCACCCGCGCATAGCTCGGATAAAAATAATCGTCCATGCCGCGCCCATTGACCAGGGTTTCGGAGAGCGGCAGCCGGACGAATTGCATCGTCAGCGCGCAAATGCACACCAGCGCGGCCAGCACCGGGTACACCTCGACCCGGCGGCGCCGGATCGCCAGAAATGAATTTACGCCGTCCGTCAGCACCAGCAGCAGCACTGCCCAGTACGGGAAAAATACCCGCGGGAACGGCGCCGGCGTCCGCGACAGGAAAAACGGCAGTACCAGCAGTACAATCCCGGCGATTTTCAGCCATTTGCTCCAATGGGCACGGTGCAGGAACGCCACCGCCAGCAGCGGCAGGAAAGAGAGCACGAATGCCACATAAAATACCATGACCGCCGCCGCGCCGCTGCCCCAACCTTCCTGCAATGCCAGCACCATTTTCACCTGCCGGAGAATCGGCAGATAAAAGAACGCCATGGCTATGAGCGGGGCCGCCGCCAGGAGCCACCAGCGGAACTCGAGGCATTTTTTCGGTTTTTCGAACGGCATAAACCACAGGGCGATGCCGCCCAGCGACACGATGTTGGAGGGCAGCGTGCCCACCGCCGCCAGCGACACAAGGAAATACCCCACAGCGGTCACGGCCGACGGTTTGCGGTTGAAGCGCAGCGCGATATTGATGCACAGCAGCAGCAGAAAGAGGCTCAGCATATAGCCGCGCAGCGCCACCGCGTAAATCTCGAAGGGCAGCGACAACGCCAGCGCCGCCATGCTCAGGTACACCGCCCGGCGGGAATAAAATCCGCGCCACAGCGAGATCATCCACAGCGATCCGCCCGCCAGGATCAGCGGCAGCAAGCGCATGAAAAAGTCGGCCGACATGAACGACGGCTGCAGCATATGCCAGTATTTGAGGCAGACGGTGAAGAGAATCTGATTGTTGGGAATGACGTAATTGTAGTAAATGCTGCCGATGTCCGGGAGCATGGCGAAGTTCAGGAAGGTCAGGGCTTCATCGAACCATAAATCACGGAACAGCGCACGGTTGACAATGAAATGAATTGTCATTAACACTGTCACCGCCAGCAACACCAGAGAGGTTGTCCGTGTGACTTTCCGCATAAACGGGTATTATTGTTCTTTTTCCGGATCGAACTGCTTGCCCCATTGCTGGCTGAAGATCTTTTCCGGTTTGTATTTGTCTTTGGGCTTGTCGACATCGGTGGGTCTGCCGACGGCGATGAGGTTCAGCGGAATCACGCCTTCGGGCAGTTCCAGAATATTGGTGATGCCCTTTATCCGGAAGTCATCGGGATAAGCGCCGATCCATACCGTGCCGAGGCCGAGGCCCCGCGCCGCCAGCAAAATATTCTGACTGGCCGCGGCGCAGTCCATGATCCAGGTTTCCGGCACGCCGTGCGGTACCGCTGCCGATTCGGCCGGCTTGCCGCAAACGGCGATGGCGACCGGAACTTTTTTCAGCATTTTGCCGTATTCCACCACGTTGGCGAGGCGGTCGAGCGTTTTGCGGTCGGTGACGACGATGAAGTACCACGGCTGGGCGTTCAGCGAAGTCGGCGCGGCAAAAGCGGCCTTGATCAGGGTGTGAACTTCCTCCATGGACACTGGTTCGCCGGTATAATCGCGCACACTGCGGCGCTCATGGATCACGGTCAGGATATTATCGTTGCTGGTGACGGGCGGTTTGGCTTTGCCCGGTTTTATGATGGGTGACGGGACGATTACCGCCGCAATTACGAGTACTATCAATATCGCGATTACAATCCGCTCGATT
>JBEBXH010000011.1:0-103977 GCA_040391785.1 Victivallis vadensis | reverse complement strand
GGACGACCAACGGCGGGTACGACCCGCTGCGATGGACAGCTGAACCGCGCCCGGCCAAGTGGTCGGTGACAAGATATTTTTAATTTTTAATATAAACCTGGAGAATTGGAATTATGAAGAGTAAAATGGAAATTTTCAAGCTGGAAGACCGGGTGTTGTTTGAAGCGGCGGCGGTAGCCGAGATCGTAGAGGCGATGGAGAACAGTCCGAACGCCAATATGAATGAAAATGACCGTCAGGCCCAGGAAGAAAAAGATGCGGTCAAGAATGTTCCGGTGGAAAATGCCACGGCCGCCCCGCAGGCAGAGGCAAAGCAGCCGGACAAAGTGGCTGATATTGACGCTGAAATCCAGAAGTTGATCGATGGCGATATCGCATTTTCCGGAATCGGCAGTGAAGTTGTCGGCGACGCCATCAACAGTCTTATCAACGATTTCGGTGCGGATGCCGTCGAAGATACCATCCATGACGCCATGAAAAGCGAAGCAGCCCAGACGGATATTTCCCTCAGCGACGAATATACCACCGGCAATCGCGAATTGATCGTGATCAATTCCTCCGTACAGGATGCCGATCAGATCATCGCTTCGCTCGATTCCAACCAGGAAGTGCTGATCCCGGAATCCGACAAGGATGCCATGGCGCAGATCAATGATTACCTGGAAGCCGCCGGAGCGGAATTCAGCGCCATTCACATCGTCAGCCATGGCAATGCCGGCTATATTACGCTGGCCGGGGAGCGCTATGACGCGGCGAACTTCGATGCAGAAGTCTGGATGAGCATCGGTTCATACCTGGCTGATGACGGCGATATTTTGTTTTACAGCTGTAATCTTGCGGCGGATGAAGCCGGACAGGACTTTATCGCGATGGTGGCAGAGGCCAGTAACGCCGATGTAGCCGCCTCTACAGACAACACCGGTTTAAGCGGCAACTGGGATCTTGAATATGCCATAGGAAACATCGAAGCAAACTCCATTGCAGTCAGCGAATATAACCATAATCTATATGGAGTCGGCAGCGAATCGGCCTTGCAATTTGCGTTGGATAATGGCGAAACCAGCATCACGATCGAAAATGACTTTACAATCAGCGACGGTATCACAATCTCAACTACCGATGCGATCAAGATCACCGGCGACGGCTATACTCTCACTTGGGACGGCGATCTCGGCGGCGTCATGTTTAAGACGGTCAATGGCGCTGATGTCACTTTCTCCGACATTACGCTCAATGGCGCTTCTGATTTCGTTGACAGCTGGACTCCGGTTACACAAGGCGCTCAGATCATTGTTATCGGCGACGGCGGTGGCGGCGGCGGAAAGCTCACGCTCACTGACGTAACGATGCGAAAGGGTTATGCTTCTTATAGCAGCTTAGGCGGCGGTGCGATTTACACAACCGGCGACATTACGCTCAACATTACCGGCGGATCATTCAGCAATAATACTGCTGAAAATGATGGCGGCGCAATCTACGTGAGTACCGAGAACACCACGATGATAATTGAAGATGTGGATTTTACCGAAAATGCGTCCGTATGGGGCAAGGGGGGAGCAATCGCCGTAACAAGCTGGGGCGAAGTTGATATCGATATTACCGGCGGTGAGTTCAAAAAAAATACGGCAATGTACAGCGGTGGTGCGATTAACGTGTACAATGAGTATGGCAGCTCTATCAAGCTGACCGTGGACGGTTCAACGTTCAGTGGGAATGAAGCAGGCTGGGATGGCGGCGCGATATACGCCAATGCTGCCGGGTGCTCTATAATCGTGGATATCGACGGTGACTTCACCGCTAATAAGGCGGGTGTTAACGGCGTTAATATCCAGGGCAGCGGCGGCGCGGTCTATGTGGAAGGCTCTAATAGCATGGGTGCCGCCGAAGTCAATATCGGTGGTACATATACAGGAAATACCGCGGCGGTTTATGGCGGCGCGGTGCATGTGCATGTAGATGGCAACAACGTCGAGCTGACGGTAGAGACCGGTTCGGAGTTCGACGGTAACAAAGCGGGCTGGGATGGAGGCGCGATATGTGTCAATGCCTCATGGGGCTCTATAACCGCGGATATCGACGGCAAGTTTACCGGAAATTCGACTACTTTGAACGGCAATGGCGGCGCGATATTCCTCACAAGCGATTTCGACCCCATAACCGCGAATATTTCCGGCGAATTCAGCAATAACGTAGCTACCAACGGCGGTGGCGGCGCGATCGGTATCAAAGCCGCAACAGCGGTGACGTTGACGGTTGAAGAAAGCAAATTTGAAGGAAACAAAGCTTTGGCCTCGATCGGCGGCGCCATCGCGGTATATGATTTTACCTCGGGCATTATCAAGATCGGCACGGAGAGCGTTGTCGATTTTATTGGAAATTCTACGCCGCTCAACGGCGGAGCGGTCTACGTGGCGGGCACATTGATCAATATGGAGGTCGGCGGCGACAGCGGCAAAGTCACGTTTATCCGCAATGAAGCCAGCAGCAGTATCGACAGAGAAGGCTACGGCAATGGCGGTGCCATTTATACGCTCAGCGGCTCTACGAGAAGTATGATTACGATCAATAACAGTATCTTTGGCGACAGCACCGGACAGAACAGCCAGGGTAACATGGCCAAGCATGACGGCGGCGCCATCTGGAGCAGCGGCTACGGCAGTTTCGTTATTCTGAATTCCAGCTTCGCCGGCAACAATGCCGGACTGGATGGCGGCTCCATCTATGTGACGAAAAACAGTATCATCAATATCAATAGCGGCACCACGTTTTCGATCGGCCAGGACAGCAAAGGCAAAGCCGGGCGCAACGGCGGCGCGATTTTCATCTCCGCCGGCGCCACAGTCAACGTCAACACCGATATGGCATTCAGCAACTTCAAAGCAGGCAATGACGGCGGCGCCGTCTATATTGACGGAGGGACGCTGAACCTGAATACTGCCACCACTTTCAGTAATAATGAAGCCGTCAATAACGGCGGCGCCATCCATGTAGCGACGGGAACACTGAACATGGCAGGCACGACACTGGTCAACAACAATACGGCGGCGAATAACGGCGGCGGTATTTATCTGGGCAATGGTTCGAATATGCAGCTGAGCGGCAATGGCAGCCAGATCAGCGGTAATATCGCCGCCCGCGACGGCGGCGGTATTTACGCGGCAAAAGGCTCATTGACCAATGTGACGCTGGAGAACGGCGAGATCTTCAACAACTACGCGGGGACCTCGGTCACCGGTTCGAGCGCCTATAGTGGGCTCGGCGGCAATGGCGGCGGCTTGTGGATGAGCGGCACCTTGACCATCAGCACCAACGGCGTGCAGATTTACAGCAATACGGCACGCGGCAAGGACGCGAGCTCCACCACCGAGGGTTACGGCGGCGGGATTTACGCTTCCGACGGCTCGAATATCACAGTCAACAACGGTACCATCGGCGGTTCCGTCGGTCTGGCCAACACCGCGGTATATGGCGGCGGCGTCTATATGGCCGCCAACGGATACATGAAGATAACTGGCGGCGAGATTTCCTACAACAACGCAACCAACGGCGGCGGAATTTACGTGAAATCCGGCACGGTGGAAATGAGCGGCGGCAGCGTGGACAGCCACAACGTCAGCGGCAACGGCGGCGGGATCTATGTGTCCGGGATCAGCTCGAGCGTGACGATGAGCGGCACGGCGTCGGTGAACAGCAATACCGCGGCCGGCAACGGCGGCGGGATTTACGTGGATGCCGATGGTCTGATGAAGATCGCCGGCGGTACCGTCGGCGGCAGCGGCAACGCTAATACAGCCTCGGCCGGCGGAGGCGTTTATATGAATACGGGCGGTTCATTGAACATGACCGGCGGTGAAGTTTCACACAACATCGTGACTGGTGGCGACGGTGGAGGGATTTATGTGAAATCCGGCACGGTGGAAATGAGCGGCGGCAGCGTGAGCAACCACAACGTCAGCGGTAATGGTGCCGGGATCTATGTATCCGGGACCGGTTCGAGCGTGACGATTGGCGGCAGTTTCAGCCTTAACAAAGCGGGCGGCAGCGGCGGGGCGGTTTACGCGGAAAGCGCACTGACGATAAACAACGGCAACTTTTCCAAGAATGAAGCCAATTTCCAGGGCGGCGCGATTTTCACTTCGGAAAATATGACGATAACGGATTCCGGTTTCACCGAAAACACCTCGAGTGCCGGTGGTGCGATTTACGCCAACACCACGCTCGATATTTTGATTTCCGGCAGTAACTTCACGGAAAACACGGCAACCGGCATCGGCATGGGCGGCGGGGCTATTGCCTTGCATTGCGGTCCTAATGTCACGATTACCAACAGCACTTTCACGGGAAATACTTCCGCTTATCGTGGCGGCGCGATTTATTCCAATTCGGGTAGCATAAACGGCGTCGTCTATCCGGATGGTACAATTAAAATTACCGACAGTGTGTTCACCGGGAATACGTCCGTCGACAGTGGCGGAGCGATTTTCGCTCAGTCCACTGCCTTGATTATTCATGCCGGAGCCATTGGAACAGCTTTCACCGATAACGTTGCCAAAGCCAGCGGCGGCGCGATTTATGCCGGTCCTGAAGTTCCTTTGACGATCTACGCCGGGGACAGCTCCAGCGGCACCAGGGGTGCGACTTTCACCGACAACCGTGCTGCGGCCAATGGCGGCGCGATTGCCGCTTTCCGTGCGACCATGATTGACGGAGCGACATTTGTCTATACGCGCAGCGATGCGGCGGCGACCGATGGCGGCGCCATTTATTACGGTCAATCCACAATAGCGTCAATGCCGTTTAATATAACGGTCAAAAACAGTACGTTCAGTAATTTTTATGCGTCCAATGTCGGCGGGGCGATTTATTCGGTCGGCCAGTTGATTCTTGAGGGAGGCGAGTTCACCAACAACCGCGCAGGGCTCTATGGCGGCGGTATTTACCACGTCAACAGCAGCAACAGTTATCTGAGTACGATCGACGGAGCTGTTTTCAAGTACACGCTCACCTCGAATGCCGCGGCGTACGGGGGAGGTATTTTTACACACAGTTCTCTTCTGACGGTTACGAACAGCAGTTTCAATAACCTCCGGGCGAACTATGGCGGCGCGATTTACGCGGGCACAGCCCTGACGATTGGAAGCGGCGTGAGCTTCACCGGCAATATTGCCGCCAACTACGGCGGCGGTATTTATAATGTGGCAGCCCTGACGGTTGGAGCCGGCACGCAATTCACCGGCAATAAGGCCGGTTATGGTGGCGCAATCGCCAGTTATACGACCGCGGCTGCCGGAACCGCCCTGAATATTGGTGACAATGTCACGTTCGAGGACAATTCCGCAACCAATACCGGCGGCGGGATATGGATCCGGGCGACCGTAGGTTCCGTTAATCTGACGATCGGGAATAATGTTCAATTTAACGGCAATGTCGGTGGTACCAATGGCGGTGCGATTTACGCGTATGCGGATGCATCGACGATAACGATGTCAATCGGTGAGGGGGGCACGTTTGGCACAAATACCGCGACAACCGGAGACGGCGGCGCGATTTACGCTTATGCTGCTGCTTCGACCGCCACTCTGACGGTCGGCAGTGGAACCAACTTCATGAATAACGAAGCCGGAGCCAGAGGCGGGGCGATCTTGTTCGCAGGTTCGAATGCCGCCAATACCACGGTCAACATCGGCAGTGCCGGTGGCGCCGATGTGGTGCTTGAGGGAAACAAAGCTTTGGGCGGTGACGGCGGCGCGATTTGGGGCCGCGGCGCTCTCACTCTTAACAATGTGTATTTTTACGGCAACAGCGCCGGCGGCAACGGTGGTGCGATCTATGGCGGCACGACCATTGACATCACGATGAACGGCGGCAGTTTCGGCGGCGCCACCGCAAGCCAGGGCAACAGCGCGGCCAACGGCGGCGCGATTTACGCAACTGCAGCATTGACGCTGTCTGACAGTATTTTCATCAATAATACTGCTACTGTGAACGGCGGGGCGGTTTATGGCAAGGCTTCGCTGACGATCGGGGACAACGTGAGCTTCTCCAAGAATTCGGCAACCGGCCGCGGCGGGGCGGTTTACGCGGAAAGCGCACTGACGATAAACAACGGCAGTTTTACCGGCAATAATGCTCAAGCCATGGGTGGTGCTATTTATTCGGACAGCGACTTGACGGTGTCGGGCAACAGTACTTTCAATGGCAATTATGTGTCGCATACGAAAACCAGCGGCGCGGTTTATGGCGGTGCCATTTATGCAGGCGCGGATTTGACGGTTACCGGCAAGGCGGTGTTTGACGGTAATTATCTGATGACCGGCAACGGTCCCGAATCGTACGGCGGCGCCATTTATGTGGTCGGCAAGGGCGACATTGCCGAAGCCGAATTCAAAAACAATGAAAGCCGATTGAATGCGGATGGTTTTGCGGTTGGCCACGGCGGCGCCATTTACAGCGAAGCGGATTTGACCGTGAAAAACTCGAAATTCGACAATAACCGTTCGGATTACGGCGGCGCCATTTACATCAGGCAGAATGACGATTCGACGATGTCGGTCAGCATTTCGAACAGCGAGTTCAATGACAATCGGGCCAGAATTAACGGCGGGGCAATTTATCTGAGCAGCGCCACGCTGAATCTCAACGCAGGGAATATGTTCAACGGCGGTTTTGCAGGTAATAACGGCGGCCTCATTTACAGCGCCGGCACACTGAAGATCAATGCAGCTATGACGTTTGAGAACGGCGAGGCAGGAAATCAAGGCGGGGCGCTTTACCTGGCGAACGGCAGTACGTTCAGCCAGGCAGACAGTTTGGTATTCATCAATAATCAGGCCGGTGTTGATGGCGGCGCGATTTATTCACAGATCGATTTGACGATTTATGGTACGTTCACCGAAAACCAGGCGTTGAACAGCAAGGGGGGCGCGATTTACGGTGAGAAAGATGTGACGGTCAGCGGCAGCAAATTCACCTCGAACAAGGCTGAATTGAGCGGCGGCGCCATTTATGCCGCGGGCGATGTCGATTCGAGTAAAAATGAATACACCGGCAATATCGCGGTGAGCGGTAATAGCGGTGGCGGGATTTATACGGCGGCCAATGTCAATATCGCCAACGATAAGTTCAGCGGCAACCAGGCGCAGGCCGGCTCTGGCGGCGCGTTTTATGCCGGAGGAAACGCCGAGATCACGCATTCGGAATTCCGTCAGAATACGGCGAAAGTTGACGGCGGCGCGGTTTATGTGGGCGGGGTTTCCGCGAACATGGACAACACGCTGATCGCCGACAATACGGCCACGGGCGACGGCGGCGGGATTTATTTCGCTGACACGGCGGTGGTCGCGGTGCTGCTGAACCTGACGATTGCCAACAACACGGCGGCGAACGGCGGCGGGATTTATGCGGCGATGTCGGCAGGCACCATCTACAACAACGTTGCCGTAAAGAATTCGATCTTGTGGGGCAATAAAGCCAACGGACAACCCGATCAGTACGTCGGTTTGAACAGCGGTAATTTTTCAAACAGCGGTATCGAGGGCTGGGGCGGCGGCGGCACCAATAACATCGCGTTGCAGGCGACCAACAAAGGCACGAACAAAGCCGGCGAGTATTACGTGAATTTCGAGTACGAGAACACCGATGCCGTGCTGGACCGCAGTTACCATTTGGCGCAAGGTTCGTACGCGATCAATCGCGGCGACAACACTCCGTATGTTGGCGTAACCGATCCTACCGACCTCGCCAACAATGATCGTATTTATGGCGGCATTAACGGTGGCATCGTGGATATGGGCGCGTATGAGTCGGAGCACAGGGGCAGTGTGGTGGTGACGGCCACCGGCGACACCGTGAAATACGGCAATACCGGTACCGTGAGCGCAACCAATGACGGTGCTGTCAGCGGTAACTACACCTACACCATGACTCCGAACGACTACGTGAGTTTGAACGGCAATCAGGCGCTGGCGACCAAGGCCGGCGGCACGGTCACCGTGACCACGGACTTTATTTCGACCGACGGCCTCTGGGAAGGCAGTGCCGAGGCGAAGGTGACAACCACAGTCCGCGAGCTTGTGATCGTGATTCAGGGCGGGACTTACGACTATAACGGCGCGTATCACGCTTTCACGTGGGAAGAAAGCAAGACGAAAGGCGATGGCTTAGCCACTGTTTTCGGCGACACCGTCACCTCATACGACGACGTCAAACACCGCAACGCCGGCGACTACACGCTTGACAATCTGAATATCCAGATCGGCGCCAACGGCGAAAAGAACTCGAATTACGACATCAAATACGTGGATGGCGCAATGAAGATCAACGCAATCGCGGTGACGGTAACCCGCGATGCCAATGACAGGACCTACGACGGTACGACCGATGCCACGGAGAACAGCGCCATCAGCTCTGGTGTGCTCGGCAACGACGAAGTATGGTATAACCAGGCTGGAGCTGAGTTCGCGAACAAGAACGCGGGCGACAATAAGGCCCTCATCTTCAAAGACGGCACGCTGGGCGGAGGAGACGCAGGTAACTACTATATTGTTTATGTAAACGACACCGCAAACATTGCTCAGGCTCAAGTGACAGTGACGCGTGACGCCGCCGACAGAACCTACGACGGTACCACCAATGCCACGGAGAACAGCGCCATCAGCTCTGGTGTGCTCGGTGGCGACGAGGTATGGTATAACCAGGCCGGAGCGAAGTTCGCGGACAAGAACGCGGGCCTCAATAAAACGGTCATCTACGAAGACGGCACGCTGAGCGGAGGAGACGCCGGTAACTACTATATTGTTTATGCAGACGACACCGCAAACATCGCCCAAGCCCAAGTGACGGTAACCCGCGACGCCGCCGACAGAACCTACGACGGTACCACCAACGCCACGGAGAACAGCGTCATCAGCTCTGGTGTGCTCGGTGGCGACGAGGTATGGTATAACCAGGCCGGAGCGGAGTTCGCGAACAAGAATGCAGGCCTCAATAAAACGGTCATCTACGAAGACGGTACGCTGAGCGGAGAAGACGCCGGCAACTACTATATTGTTTATGTAAACGACACCGCGGACATCGCTCAGGCTCAAGTGACAGTGACGCGTGACGCTGCCGATAAAACGTATGACAGTACCACCAACGCCACGGAGAACAGCGTCGTCACGGAGGGTGTGCTCGGCGGCGACGAAGTATGGTATAACCAGGCCGGGGCGGAGTTCGCGAACAAGAACGCGGGCGACAATAAGGCCCTCATCTTCAAAGACGGCACGCTGGGCGGAGGAGACGCCGGTAACTACTATATTGTTTATGTAAACGATACCGCGGACATCGCCCAGGCTCAAGTGACGGTGACGCGTGACGCTGCCGATAAAACGTATGACAGTACCACCAACGCCACGGAGAACAGCGTCGTCACGGAGGGTGTGCTCGGCGGCGACGAAGTATGGTATAACCAGGCCGGGGCGGAGTTCGCAAACAAGAATGCGGGCGACAATAAAACCCTCATCTTCAAAGACGGCACGCTGGGCGGAGAAGACGCCGGTAACTACTATATTGTTTATGTAAACGACACCGCAGACATCGCCCAAGCTCAAGTGACAGTAACCCGTGACGCTGCCGATAAAACGTATGACAGTACCACCAACGCCACGGAGAACAGCGTCGTCACGGAGGGTGTGCTCGGCGGCGACGAAGTATGGTATAACCAGGCCGGGGCGGAGTTCGCAAACAAGAATGCGGGCGACAATAAAACCCTCATCTTCAAAGACGGCACGCTGGGCGGAGAAGACGCCGGTAACTACTATATTGTTTATGTAAACGACACCGCAGACATCGCCCAAGCTCAAGTGACAGTAACCCGTGACGCTGCCGATAAAACGTATGACAGTACCACCAACGCCACGGAGAACAGCGTCATCACGGACGGTGTGTTTGACGATGATGATGTGTCGTACAATATGGCTGGGGCGGAGTTCGCGGACAAGAATGCAGGCCTCAATAAAACGGTCATCTACGAAGACGGCACGCTGAGCGGAGAAGACGCCGGCAACTACTATATTGTTTATGCAAACGACACCGCGGACATCGCCCAGGCTCAAGTGACGGTGACGCGTGACGCTGCCGATAAAACGTATGACAGTACCACCAACGCCACGGAGAACAGCGTCATCACGGACGGTGTGTTTGACGATGATGATGTGTCGTACAATATGGCTGGGGCGGAGTTCGCGGACAAGAATGCAGGCCTCAATAAAACGGTCATCTACGAAGACGGCACGCTGAGCGGAGAAGACGCCGGCAACTACTATATTGTTTATGCAAACGACACCGCGGACATCGCTCAAGCTCAAGTGACAGTGACGCGTGACGCCGCCGACAAAACCTACGACGGTACCACCGATGCCACGGAGAACAGCGTCATCACGGACGGCGTGTTCGGCAATGATGATGTGTCGTACAATATGGCTGGGGCGGAGTTCGCGGACAAAAACGCGGGTCTTAACAAAACGGTCATCTACGAAGACGGCACGCTGAGCGGAGGAGACGCCGGTAACTACTATATTGTTTATGCAAATGACACCGCGGACATCGACAAAGCCTCCCTGATCATTGTGATCGACGACAAAACCAAAGCCGCCGGCGAGGTCGATCCCAAATTCACCGGCACCGCGACTGGTCTCGTCGGCAGCGATACCGTCTCCAATTACAACCGTACCGACAAGAGCGAAACCGAAGGGCAACATGCCATTGACCAGTATCAGCTCAATACCGATAACAGCGATAACTACGATGTGACGGTCCACAACGGCACGCTGACGATTACGGGCGAGGCCCGCATCAACATCTACAGCGATGCTTCTTCCAGGCGCTATGTGATCAATGGGCAGCACGAAGCCAACCTGATCAATCAGGTACTGTCCAATACCGCCAACCGCGATGCGGACGCCGTGCTTGATACCGAAACCAGCGGCGACCATCATGCCGCTTCGCACCAGACCACAGCCAAGGCCAGTAACAAGCTGAAGTCGAATCTCCGGGAAAACAGCCAGAAAAAAGCTTTTGAGGAAATCGACCAGCAGATGGTTCAGCAGCGTACCAGCAATGCCCTGAAAACCGACATGTTCTCGGACAAAAGCGAAAAGACCAGCATCGTGGAATCGCAGTACAAATCCGATGGCAAAAACAGCAACGCTCGGGTCCAGGTACCGACGAGTGAATACAGCAGCAGCCAGAACACCAGTTTCGAGAGCGATCATCCGATGCACACTATGCCGTCGCAGATTAGTATTGACGCGAGCGGTATTCATGAAGTTAACTTCGGTAGCGTTGACCTCACGAATGTAACTGTGATGGAAAAAGCCGAAAACTTCAAGGACAAGCTCGATATCATCCTGGATGAAATGTTGAACGTGTAAAAATTGACAGTCCCGCGGCACCGGAAATGCTGCGGGACTGTGCTTTCAGGGGAGAAGGAGATGGCGCCGCCGAAAATATATCCGCAGATTGCCGAGATCATAATTAAGGAAATGAAAACTGGTATATACCGGGTCGGAGCTGTGTTTCCCTCTCTTGATGCCATGACTAATATCTATGGCATCAGCAGGGTTACGGCTCTCCGGGTGGTGAACATTCTGGTTGAAAAAGGCTATGTTTCGGTGGCGCGCGGACGTAAAAGCATCGTTCTTGCCCGTGAAAAGCCATTGTTTGACAATGAAGATTTCATGTCCAGGAGTGTCGCATTCCTGGCCGATTTCAGCATGAGTGGAAGCTCGGAAATCACCCTGAAAATGGTTTATGCGATTCAGCATGAACTGATGAGGAAAGGATGTCATGTAAGATGCCTCCAGTACCACGAAAATATGGATTTACAGATCAACGATATCGATGCGTATGTTATCTTTGATGTCCTGGATGCTTTTGGAGAATATCATGAATTGGTTAAAAAGAGCGGCAAGCCGTATGTAATCGTCGGCCGAATGAAGAAACATGTTTTGCCGAACCATATTCATGTGGCCTTCAAAAGCGCCTTGTGGGAGCTGATCAGTCATTTTCTGATGAACAGAACCGAGAATTATATATTCCTGTTGTTCGATGAAAAATCCACCTACCGGAAGTTAGCCGAGGAACAGCAGCGCAAAGTGGCGAATTGGCTGAATGAAGAGATCGTTCATCCGTTAATCGGCACTCTGAAAACGCATAATGTGGATTCGGCGCAGATAACGGTCCACCGATGGGATACCAGAACCGGGCTGACCCCGAAAATCATCTCGAAGGTATTCCGAAATGTTACCTTGGGTACAGTGGTTATCGCAATCTCGGAAAACAATGCCATGACTGCCTGTGAGCAGCTCAAACTGCGTGGAATGACGCCGCCGAGGGATTTCCAGCTTGCCGTGATCGACATGATTCCTGATTCCCAAAAGGAGAAGATGAACAATTTATACCTGGTCCGGCTCGATATCCCGAACATCATCGGCAAAATAACCCAATCGTTGGAATATCAATATTCCCAGAAAAGCAACTTTGCCCCCGGCCATATCATCCATTCTCACCTGGAAAGAATTTGAGTTCAATGGTTTATCTCTATAGTATTCTGCGGGATTTTAAAGAACTTTCCGAAACTTTCCGGAGGTTTTCGGCAATACCTGATTTAGCCCGAGGCGCTGGAACTTCGGTGCCTCCAATTTCCTTCAACACATGCACAATTCCCATAACAACAGGCATGCCCATAAGGCTCCGGAGGCGTGTTCTTCAGTTCAGCTCGAATGGCTCGTTCAGACCGTGCTTGCGGAAATTTGCCCAATCCGCCTGCGAAAACCGCTTCGACGGACAGCCGATGACCGACTCCGCCGAACTGATTTTCCGAGTACGGATGGCCTGTTCGTAGGCCTCCTGGTCCATGCTATTCCGGCAATACAAAGCGTTGATCGCAAAATACTGCCGGTGTGCCGCGTAATCCTGGATCAGCACCAGATTGTTGATGGCATCCAGATACGTATCGGTCAAAAAATCATACAAATGCAAAACTCCGGTCAAAGTCTGATAATTTTGTGACCGCGAAGTCGTGACACGCGACCGCATCCGGTTGATTTCTTTCTGCTGCCTCACCAGCAGCCCGAAATCGATTTCCGAGCACGGAATAACCAATTCCAGTTCCTGTAATTCAGATTGCATAAGCCCTCCTTATAGGCTCAAATATAAGCCGGTGAAAGATTCAAATACCCCTTTGAGATCATCGAAAAAAAGCTCATCGAATACTTCGATTTCCACCAGTTCCCGGCCAACGATTTGCAGAAATGTCATTTTATAGGTGTCATTTACCGTGTATTCGATGCGGCAGGTATTCGCTTTCGAACACATTTTAAAGGTAAACTCGGCCTTCTCCGGCCCCGCATGAACATGCGTGGAACCGACCAGCATTTTCAAAATTCTCACCGGCGTGTCCGAACAGCACAATTGCTGCAAAGCCAACTCACTGTCAAAATTCATAATTACCTCTTCAGTATTCTTCATCGTTTTCTAAATCATCATCGTCGATGAAGGTAAAATTTGAAACATCGTCATACTGGTGATCTCCGATATCCATATCATTCGGTATCGGTTCCGCATGGTTGACGTATTCCAAAACCGCATCCATCATTTCTTCGAGACAGTGCTCGTAATCCTCCATGCTTGAGGCGCTGTAGAGGTTATCCGCCAATTCACTCGCATCGTAATCAGGAAATCTCCGAAGAAAATTCCATGCGTTGATGATTGTGGCATTCCGCTTTATAGAGAATTTTTCTTCAATCCGTTCGTAGTCACTGTGCCAGGAATCGTAAAGCCATTGCGCCGCACGGAAAAGTTCGCCGGGACGAGTCTTTCCAGGGGTCAAGAGCGGTTCTTCCGATAATATGTCCCAAAGTTCCTGGTGCTTGCCGTTGCCATCGTTGTAAAGCTGTTCTTTCCGGCCATTCGGCGACTGATAAAAATCCGTTGCGTCCACCAAAGTGCCGCCGATATTTTCTATTTCCATATCCATTTGAGCAAGAAAATATTCCAGTTTCAAATGATCTTTTCCCAGTGCATTAAACATATTCGGATGATTATACAATAATGAGAAGGTTAATTCCGCTTTCTCAACATCCATTATAATTTCCGACATGCTCCCATGAATGGCATATTTGCTGAAAATGTATTTCTCAATGGCGATCAGATTGCTTTGTGCATAACGAATGAAATCATGCAGAAAATTTTCAAGCGAGTCCAAACCTTTGATCTTTTTGCGAATTGATATACTGTAGTTGCATCCATTCAAAGCATAAAGTTGAAACGGATAACGTTTTATAAATCGCTTTTTGCCATTGACAGCTTCAGCCAATTCAGCTTCAGCCTTTTCCTGGGCGCCTTTATCGACATCATAAACAATGTACTTTTTCATTTATTAACCCCTCTAATGGTGTTACAATTTGGGCCGTAGCTCTTTGCGCTTCGGCATTTTTTCATTGATCAGTTTTGCGAAGAATTCCCTGACCACCGGCGGATTGAGCTGTTCGTACTTGCCTAACAGCATTCCGGTATACGGCAGGAAAATAATGCAGTCGCCAAGCTCGGGAAAACACCGGTTCTCCCCGAGATACGATGGGTAAAACTTGTATCTCGCATACAATGCCGCGGTTCGCCGCTTATTATGTTGAGCTCAACATAACTACTCTTATGGGATATTCTGGAGTTGTAATACGAGAATTTCAGAATAAAGGTTTTTCTGAGATCCATGAAATATCAGATGATGATTTTGATATCGTTTGGAAATATTTTTTGAAGCGAAACCAGAAAGGTCCATCAGCATTAGTTTCCAAACTCAGGGAATATTTGCGTTGCAAAAAAATAATAAAGCCTTGCCGAGTGGTAAAAACGCCAGCATTTAAAGAGTGGAAGGCATTTGAAAAATATCTGCAACATGTTGTTGGTCTGGAAAAAAGCACGATATCTAGCTATCATTTATATCTTCGACAGTTCTGGACTTTTATTGGTTTAAATGAAAATAAAAATGCTGTTCAACAATTAAAAATTGAAACAATTGATGCATTTTTGATCCAAGGCTGTAATCATTTTTCCCGGTATATGAAACGGTATATAATCGGACATTTAAGGCGTTATTTATCCTACTTGTATTTCAATAAAAGAATTTCGTCACCTCTTCATAAAATGTTGTATGGTCCCAAAATTTACAAAAAAGAAAAGTTGCCAAAGGCATTGCCTTGGAAAACAGTGATGCAGCTTTGTTCAAGTATTGACCGAACTACCCAGTTAGGGAAACGTGATTATGCTATAATGATGCTGGGGACAAATTATGGCCTACGCGATAAAGAGATTGCTGGTCTTTTGTTGGACGATATTAATTGGAGAGAGAAATCGATAAAAATCCGACAGCCAAAAACAAAAAATGAAATTCGACATCCGCTAACAGATGCAGTCGCTTGTGCGTTGATAGATTATTTACAAAATGGCCGACCTATGAATCTCAGGTCACGACATGTTTTTCTCCGAAAACTTGCGCCTCATAATCCGTTTCGCCATAATATTATCACTGATACATTGAAAAGAGCAGTAAAACATTCTGGATTACAAGTTCCTTTCAAGAATGCACATTGCTTACGTCATTCGTTTGCAATGTATATGATTGCAAAACAAAAAAGTATAAAAGTTATCGGAGATTTGCTTGGACATCATAATCCAGATAGTACTGCTACATATATTCGCCTCGCGGTAGATGATATGCGATGCGTCCCATTGGATTATCCACAGCCACCAAGAACTTGGGTAAATCGCCCGTCTATCAATATAAAAAATATCCCTCGTCGCCGCGATTATCTGCCCCAAAAACTCAATTGGGAATTTACTAGCTTTCTTGCCGTTCAGATAAAAAAATACATTACCTTAAAGAACTCTTTTGGTATTGTTTTTCGTAACCAAGAACGGGCGCTACGGCTTTTTGATCATTTCCTAAAGAACTCTACGGCGAATAAAATTGTAAATCAAGAAATTTTTGATAACTGGATATGTTCATTAGATAATATTTCGGCTGCTACTAGAGCTCTTAGGATTCACAGTGTAATTAATTTTTTTAAATATTTAAGACGTGAGCAAAGTGACTGTTTCTGCCTGGATGCTTCGATGTATATTGCTATGTCCAGAAAACGTATCGCTCATATTCTCACACCAGAGGAAGTGGGAAAGATTTTAGTAGAAACTCAAAGTCTTTTCATAAACCATAATGAATATCAATACAAGCCAATGGTGGTTCGCATGGCAATTGCTATCGCATATACTTGCGGATTAAGAATATCTGAGGCTTGCAACATAAAACGAGAGGATATTGATTTGAATAATGAAACTCTTCTTATCAGCAAAACTAAATTCCATAAACAGCGGGTAATTCCTCTTGCAAAATCTGTTGTTTCTGAGTTGAAAAACTATTTTATCACATTGAATGGACATGGAATTATTTTTACACCTGATATGCCAGTATTCTTAAGTTACGCAAGGTGTATAGAAAATCGACCGGTTGATGGTTCGACAATAAGAAATAATTTCAAAAAACTTTGTGCATTGCTTGGCATCGTAACAAAATCAGGATATTTACCTCGCTTTCATGACCTTCGGCATTCCCTTGCAGTCAATAGCTTAATAAAAGCATACGAACAAAAACTTGACTTGAATGCCTTTTTGCCATTACTTTCTTCTTATATGGGACATGTCTCCATAAATAATACATCTTATTATTTATCACTTGTTGAGCCATTGCGAATTGCTGTAAATGATAAATTTGAAAAAACTTATGGCAACTTAGGATAGGAGAAATCATAAAATGCCTCAAGCAACACATTTATTTGCAAAAATTGTAACTGACTTTTTTGAAAAACATCTTACAGAAATAAAAGGAGTAAGCCCCAACACCATAACTAATTATCGAGATACTATGAAATTGCTTTTACGATATATTACAAATAATGGAATTCCGATTGAAAAAATCGAACTCAACACTTTTTCATCTGAGTTAATACTTCATTTCCTTGACTATCTTGAGCTCAAACGGAGCAATTCAACATCCACGCGAAATATTCGCCTTGCTGCAATTCATTGTTTTTTTAAGTATGTTGCATTTCGAGAGCCGCAGAGTATATTTCTTTGTCAACAAATACTAAATATTCCTTTCAAAAGGACAATAAGCCGAGAAGTTGAATACTTTGAGTATAATGAAATTGAACAGATATTGCAAATCATTGACAAATCTTCGCTTTGGGGACTTCGGGATTATGCATTAATCATTTTTATGTTCAATACAGGAGCAAGAGCTCAAGAGGTTGTGGATGTGGCAATTAGTGATATTCAATTTTTGTCTCCATACAGTGTTCATATTATTGGAAAAGGGAGAAAAGAGAGAACATGCCCTCTTTGGAAAAATACCGTCAATGCAATTCAGCAATATCTTAATGCAATGCGAGCTGCAAAGCTCTCACATCAAAATCTTTTCATCAACCATAGTGGAGTTGCCATGACTCGTTTTGGCGTTAGATACATTCTATCGAAATATACTAATTTAGCCACAAAGAAAATTGTATCTCTGAAAGATAAACGATTGCACCCCCACAGTATGCGACATAGTACAGGTGTTTATATGTTGAAATCTGGAAATGATTTATCCTCCATTGCCAATTGGCTGGGCCATTCCAGTCCGACAACGACAAATCGCTATGCCACAATGGACATCGAAATGAAACGCCAGATTTTAGAAACTCTAATCCCCCCGAACTCTGTTCAACAACAAGACTGGTCTGAAGATAAAGATCTTTTAGACTGGCTTGAAAGACTTTGAAATCATTATTAATGTGAAGCATTAAACTATCATCCTGAGCGATAAATAGAGTTTTTTTATTATCGCTCAACATTAATAAAACTCACCATAACGCTTAAAACTCGGCGGTCGTTTCACCGGCAGATATGCCTGAAACTTCCTTCCTTGCTTGCAAGCCTTCTCCCGCTCCGCGAACTCCTGATTCGGATCAAATTCCCTGGTTCTCATAATCTTTTTAACCTCCAAATAATGAAAAACTCGATACGGACATCCCGGTGCCGTATCGAGTTACAAGTTTCTGATTTTTATCGGATTCCGAATATTGAATATCTTCCAGCCAGTTCAAAAGTAAAGAATCAGTCATCTTCGTAATAGATGGCATGAGTATCATTAATGGCCAGATAATAGTGACCGTTGGCGCAGCCCCGGTATTCTTCGGAATACCATCCGCGACGAACGCCATCTCCCTTTGTATCATCCGGGTATTCTTTCCACATAGGTTCGCCCAGAGGAGCCGCGTTATATGAAAAACTGACATCATAGCTTTGCCCTTCAACCCTCACTTTGAATTGGGTTTTCGAGCTTGCGAGAGCGCAATGAATCTCTTGAAGAGTATGCTGGTTGGAACGATTCGCTTCTTCTTTGAATGTATTTCGGGGGCGAAAATTCATCTGCTTGACATTCCAGCGGACGACGCTGTCCATTAAGCTCGACTCCAGTGGTGGCCTTTCCATCTTGCATAATGTTTCGTAGTCAATCGCAAGAGCATCCTTCAAGTTTTTCAGAATATTTGCCCAAAGGCCGGATTCGGTCAAAATTGCGATCAGCCGTTGAGCGTTCTTTGCAAATGCTTCTGCATCATTGATCTTTTTCGGTAAGGTACAGGAAATGACTTTTACATCTTCCAGCAAAAAACGGTAGCCATATTTCCTACTGCCTCGAGGGTAATAACCGATACTGCTGCCATTGGTAAACAGGCGTTTTTCTTCGCATCGATTATCATTATAAAGAACAGTGAAATTTGTGGCTCCCGCCTTACGATTATCAGAAACAAATGCTGCGACCAGTTCCGGTTGTAATGTTGCGATATTGATGGTTTTAACTTCAGACATGACTCAACTCCTCTTTGGAATCAATTTGGTGGATTAATTATTTGATCCAGAAGCCGCCTTCGCGGGCGGCGGCGATGTACAGGCTTTCTACTCCATGCCAGCCGTGAATGCAGGTTTTGGAAATATGCCAACCGGAATATTTGTCCTTGCCGAGGTAGTAACCATGCCCCATGCTGTAATTTTCGCGGTGTTCCCAATCGGCCGGAGCGGTCGCCAGCTCGCGGACTTCCGGGATGTCGCAGTTCAGTGCGGCTTTGCGGAATTCGGAGAAAATTTTCCGGTGATGTTTCGAGCCGGCCAGGATGATAGTTCGCTCCGTTTTAGATCCCCAGTAGTCACTTTGAATATCACTGATGTCTCGTTCAAGCTCGGCCACAATGAAGGCCGTGTAACCACGGTTCGCAATAGTATCGAACATCTGTTTACCCTGTTCTTTCAGACGGTTGTTTTCCGCTTCGATACGGGCAATGTCGGCTTCGCGTTTCAGGCGCTTCTCATCGGCTTTGATCAAGGCGGCTTCGATTTCGGCGGGATCGGCTATATCGCCCGGCGTGAAATAAGTTCCGATACCGAAAATCTCGGACGCCGGCCTGATGAATTCATGAACCCGCAGCTCAAATGTTTCCAGATTCACGCAATGAAACCTGGTCCCCCATTCATCCTTGAAGATTTTGTAGATGACCTGGCGCTGATGATCGTGTTCATTCTGGCCGTAGCCGTTCAGCCAGACGACCTGGCCGACCGACAGTTCCGGTGTCTTTGCCGGTTCGAGCTTACCGGTTTTCCAGTTCATTGAGTAAGTGGTTGTTTTCAATTCTGCCTCCCGGGTATTTGGTTTTATAGGATTTTGCGGTTGCAAATTCGCTATTCCCATGGTATATTTAAACACGAAAATATTACTTGGAGAATGATTTATGACGAAACGCGAAATTGTCGAAAAAATGAATAGAGAATTAGGAATCAGACAGCAGACTGCTGCGATCGCAGTTCAGTTCACCCTGGATGCCATCAAAAACGAACTCTTGAATGGCGGCAGCGTGGAACTCCGCAATTTCGGTGTATTCGAAGTCGCCATGCGCAAAGCCCGCATCGGCCGTAATCCAAACGCTCCTCAAAAAGATGTCAAAATTCCCGCCAGAAAAGTTATTAAATTTAAGATGGGTAAGAGATTAAGGGATGCCCTGAATTCTTAAAATGGTATCGCATCTTCCAGTTCCTCGTGCGGGGATTTGTCGAATTCGAAAGTACCGTTAATCTGCGCCCTGGCAATAAAATAGATGGTATGTGTATTGCCGCGGGCGTCGTGATTTCTCATCGGCACCATTCGCAAATTGGTCCAGCCGCTTTCGCCGGGATATTCGGCGATTTTATCGAGGTCGCCAGGCGAAAAACTGATCTCAAAATATGGCCCATATTTCCCTTCCACATACCTGGCTTTACCGCAATAAACTTTCTCAGTCATATTGATCGATAATTTTGCCCGAATATTCCTGGAGATGCTCGATCAGCGAAACCGGCAACTCTTCCAGCCAGTTCAAACCGGCGCTGGTGATTGCACCGTCTTTGATCTCATAGCGAGTGTCAACGCCGCCATCGCTTTCGATCCAGTGGCCCTGCAAAGGCTTTCCGTATTTTTCCCGGACAAGGTTGTCCAGCGAACGAATATCTTTATAAAAATCGCTGCCGATTTCACATAATTCGGTATCGATGTCAACCCTGCAAGGTTCGCCCGGGTATTCACTTGCCTTGAACCAGAAAACGTCCTCTCCATCCATTAAACTGAATGAGTCGATGACGTTTTTCACATCTTCGACCGATTCCATTTCAATGTACAAATGACAATATGCTTCTCCACAACTCATGACTTTTCTCCTATCGTTTGAGGGTTTTACATTGCTTTCTCATAAAAGTTTTCGCCAGAAACTCGCCGCCGGGCGCTCGCCCGGACGGGATCCAACGCCGGATACGTTGGTCGCTCATCAGGGCGAAATTTCAGTTATGATCTTCCTCTATTTGGGCAATTTGCGCACCAAACAGTCCACATGGCGTATCTTTGCCGTTCTGATTGATGTACCATTGCGGCGGATTGTTGGGTTTGACGATGACCCCCGCCCAACCGTGTTCGAGGTAAAAACCAAGGACTTTGGCGGGCCCGATATTATTGGTTCTCGCCAATACCGTTTCGCCGATTTCGGGAATGAAATTGCCGGACCATTTGACCGTGTCGCCATCCACTTCCGGGAAGCTCTCGAGTCCATTCATATATGCCGACATATAAATGTAGCCGTACGAGGCTCGAGGCGAGCAAATGAGCTCAAAAGGCCACTCCTTGAACTCGAAAATCTCGTCGGTAGTTTGCGTCCAGCCTTTTTCCCGAATGTGTTTTTTCAACGCCGGCAACGCCTTGCTGTTGATCCAGTTGCAGAGAGCCTGCCGCTGGTCGTCGTCGCCGACAAAACCCTGCCGGTCACGCAGAAATTCGATCTCACCGTTCGCGAAAATTGTCCGGGCACCGTAAGCCGCCAGCACATCGGTTTCGCGAAAGGGACGAAGTCCCCAATTCAGTTTGCTTGTGTCGATCATAGTTTGTTTCCTATTTTGAGTTAGAGATGCCGCTCTGCGAGCGGGCAACGTTTCGGCGTTGCATCCCGCCCGGCTGCGGGCCGGCGCGGTACGGATGCTGCGCATCCTGATTATTGTTTTATTGCTTTCCCATGTTTGTCATGGAGGTATGTTTCCGAAGTATAGAAGTCGAAAAAATGGACATCGCTATAACCGTTTTCACGCAGAAGTTGCAACAGTTTTTCCCGCCGCTCCGTAAGTTGCTCCGAATGCTCATAATCGTACTCGGCCTGCCAGCTCAGGTAAAAAGTATGTACAGCCATATGATGTTCCTCCAACTTATTTTTCCGCGATGATGCAATGGCGACCGTCTTTGTCGATGCCATCGATCACATCGTCACCGACCTTGATTTTGGTATAACCACGGTCCTCAGCCGCCTGGATAATTTCGTTTTCCTCGGGAGTGTAATCCCTATTGAGCTCAAATGCTACATCGCTCTGTTTAATTTTCCAACGTTCATAAAAGCCTGCCATCTTGCGACTCCTTATTCTGTTAATGGTTTTTATAATGAAAATCTTTTGCCAACGCCATGCACTTCAAGCAATTCGCGATCCGACACTGAGAATAAATGCTCCGGGTAGCCGATAACGCAACCGCAGCTCCAAACTTGCGGACTGGTTTTTACCATCGCCAAAACGTTCCGCTCCGTCTCGTCGAGCTCCAGCGTATTTTCATCCGCAAAAATACCGGACCACGCAGTAGCCGCCGCCGAGCCATTCCTTGTCTGATCGCGAGTCACCAACAAAACCATCATCTTCCAATCCTCCTTCAATTGCCGGTTATAAAATATTAAACCCGGTGGGTTCACTCCTGAACCCCACCGGGTAATAAGCATGAAATTCTTATCTATTTGACTATAAAAAGAAAAAGCTCCCGATGCTTATTGGAGCACGGGAGCGAGGATAATCGAACTATACAGCGGTCAGTAAGTCAGTTCTTCTTTTTGCCAGTCGATGATTTCGCCTTTATCATAGTTGAAGTTGGCGCCGATCAGCATAATGCGATTGCCGTCACGCTGGTATTTTTTTGCATAATCTTTGTTGTGAATCTGCTGCAACGCCTTTTCGGCGGTCTGGTTGAGCTTGAATTCGATGACATAAACCCATTTGCCGGCGCCCACCACCATGTCGATCCGACCGGTATTGGTGACGATCTCCGCCTGGACATAGAAGCGCAGCATGTCGCAAATGACAAAGAAGATCGTCTGGAAATATTTTTCCTGCTTCACCCGGATGTTGAACGGGATATTGGCGAACATCACTTCCAGGCGCCTCATGAAGCCGTCCGCATCCCCCGAACCAACCGCTTCGATGAGCTCGGATATGAACGTGAAAGACGCTTCACTCTGAACTGCGGTATAATATTCCAGAAGCTGTTCATTGAAAGCCGATTCAACCTCCTGATTAGGAAAACCGAGGTAATACACCGTTTTGGTCTGATCGGTATAAGGCACCGGCATTTCCTCTTTGCGGTCGATGGTCAGATAGCCGGTCTGATACAGCAATACCTTGGGTTTTATGCTTGACAACTCAAAAGAATCGAAAAATGATTCCGTCACCGGCTCTTCCAGGGATTTCGGGTAATCAAAATTACTCTTTTTCATCATTTCCAGCAGGAATGTTGGCGTTCCGGTCTTGAACCAATAACCCTTGAATTTTCCCTTATTCTCAAAAAACAAGGCTATTGAAACCGGATTGTAAACAGTCAAAGAATCCTCTTCAAAACGATATCCATTGTACCAGGAACGTATTTTCTTCAGCAACTCAGGGCGTTGACACTTTTGTCGTTTTTGAACTTGTTCCAGATGGTCGGCAAAATAACGTTCAAATTCATCCTGGGTATATCCCAGCATGGTCGCGTATTGAGCCGTCATGGTAATATCGGTCAAATTATTCAGCTTGGAAAATATCGACACTTGGGTAAATTTGCTGACGCCGGTCATGAACACAAAACGCTGGTATGGCTCAGTCGTTTTGATGACACTGTAGAAGTTGCTCAGTTTTTCTTTAATTGCTTCAACGCCATCTTTGCCGATATTATCCAGGAGCGGCTTGTCATATTCATCGATCAGGATAACCACTTTCTCTTTATCGGATAATTTACCGATCAGTTCAGAGAATTGCTCCTGAGCATTATCCGTTTCAAGACAGATACCATGTTTATCAGCACAAACATGCAATTTTACTTGCAGGCTTTTTTCCAGAGCCTCAGGAGTTTCATTTTTCCGATCCCCTAAGTCCAGGTGAATGACGGGATGCTTTTTCCAGTCATAGGGCTTGTCATAGATAGCCAGCCCCTTGAACAGTTCTTTCTTGCCCTCGAAAATGGCTTCCAGCGTGGACACGGTCAACGATTTGCCGAAGCGCCGCGGCCGCGACAGAAAATACATCGCCTTACTGGGGCGTATCAGTTCCCATATATATTCCGTTTTATCGACATAGAGAAAATCTCCCTTTATCAAATCTTCAAACGAATAAACACTGCTGGTCAAATCTTTCATTTCAAGAGGCTCCGTTAATATATGGTATAATTTACACGCCAAACGGTTGAATACAAATTTTCTTGCGGAAATGGATAAATCAAGGCTCGCATTTCGCCAGATAACTCTTTCTGGCGGCGGCAAATGCTGTTTTGAGTATGACAGAAGAATTCACTGCTTCGGCGGTGAGGCCGCAGGCCCTGAACACTTCCGAGTCATCGTGCGTATAGCAATACTCATGATTAGCGAGCTCATAGCGAAACATCGAAACACAAAAGTCGAAGTCTTTCTGCGCTTCTAACAATTCATTGCCGCTTTCCCGGTTAAAATCATCAAGCAGCTTGCTGTCGGCCTTGCGGATATAGCCGCCATGCCCAATGCACAACAACTCCGAATCCTCGGAGACCCCAAGCTTCTTCTTGCCTTCTTCGAACTGCCCGAGGTCAAACGCGAACATAATCGGCAGCGCATTGAATCTTTCCTGATGGCGATTCATCATCTGTTTGTAGTTTTCCATGGAATAATACCTTTCTGCAAGATTAATTTACTGCTTTTCGTAATGGCGTAAACGCATTGAGCCAGTGCTTACCGACGACATAGCCGATATGATACGTTTTGCCGTCTTTGCCGTCCACATACATTTTGCTGATTTTGCCGCCGCCGAGCTTTTCGCGGAGCTCTTTAAGCGTCTTTGCATAAAATCTGTTGCCATACTGGTCGATATACATCGTCTGTTTTCCGCGCATAATCATCCTTTGGTTGTTCGCTAAAATAAAAATCGGTGAGTTCACTATTGAAGCTCACCGAATCGAGTTATGACGCTTTTTTAAACGGAATATATGTCGGGGGCGCGCGTGCGGCCTCAAAAGGCGGGATCAGGAACCAGAAATAGAGCAGCACCTGTTTCTCCGGCAGGATATCGAGATTGCAGTTCTTATCCAGATAATTTTTGCGGATCAGTTCCTGAAAGCATTCATCCATTTTCGGCAGATGTTTTTCGAGCAGCCTGTGCTTGGTTGCACACCGACGCCAGAACTTCATCTTTTCCCTGCTCAGCTCAGCTTCGATGGCAGCCTCCTCGCGCCTCTTTTTGAGCAACTCCTGGCGCTTGGCCTCCGCTTCGACTTTGCGTTCCAGCTCTTTCTGACCGACAAACAGAGTCGTGGGATTGCCAAAATGCTTGCCCATCCAGCCGGGCCGGTTGCCGGGCTTGTGGCTTTCGGCCAGCAACAATATGCCCGCCCAGCGGGCCGCGAGCTCACCATCCGACATCTTCATGATGGCGTCCTGCAAGCCTTTGGTCAATAGGATTTGCCGGTCCTGCATGGCGGTGATAATTTCGTTTCTGGTCATAAAAATTACTGTTCTCCGTAAGTTTTCTTGATGCGCTCGCCGTACTGCCGGGCCACTTCTTCCTGGAACTTGATCTGCTCCTCAATGCCCCTCTGCTTTTCCTCTTCAGCCGCCTTCCGGCGCGCCTCCGCTTCCTCCTGCAGACGAGTCTGTCGCGCAATGTTCTCGCGAGTCTCTTTGGACTCTCCGCAGCCTGCGATCATGATCGCGGCGAGCATAACAACCAACGCAATTCTTTTCATAAATACCTCCGTGGTTAAGTTCAATTTTTATAATTTGGCATGGTCACTGTGTTGCCATGCCAAATTAATACTGAAACTATTTTTCCAATACTTCCTTCGTTTTTTTCCTGGTTCGCGGCGTAGGAGTCGGAGGAGAAATTGACTTGGCTTTTTTTGCCGGAGTGGGTTGTGGTACTTCTTTTTTGGTCTTTTGGGCAGGAACTTCAGGCATGGATTCTTTTTGGATGGAATTCAGTATTTTGCGGTTGGCTTCCAATGCTTTCTCGAGGGTTTCGAAAATTTTGATTTCCTTTTCCAAACCGTTGTCGCAAATACTTTTTTCGCCCACCATACCCTCGGAAAATGGGATTATCGCATCCACGATTCGTCCCTCCTGCGGATCATTGATGACCTCAAAACCGTATTTGACCGGCGCGGGGTCTTTGCCGTCGATGAAAAGCTCCCATTTCCGATGCGCCATGTCCGCTTGTTCCCAGCTCGAAAAAGAGTACTGCTCGATATGACGTTCATTGACATCATCGTAGAAAATCTCAAATTGCGGCGGATGCGGCAACAATTTAGCCGCGCCCAGCTCATAAGATGTTTCATAATGATGCACCGTAAAGCCGTAACTTCCAATCTGAATTTCCGGTTCGTTGGCGGAGATTTCGTGGGTAATGCCGAGCTCGCGCATATTACGAAGCTCCGGATACAGCGTCCGTCCGTATTCCATGCCGATTTCACTGCCGATCATAGCTGCCCCAGCCAGCATGAATTCGTGATAACAGCCTTTTTCCGCGGTAAAGCTTTTCTTCAGAAGCTCCGTACAAACATCCGAACCGAGCGCAGCGCATTTTACAAGATAGGAGATTTTAATTTTTTCTTCCTCGCCCAGCTCCTTATAGGTTCCAGGAAGCGATTTTTCCGGCAATTTCACATCGCCGATTTTGTCGATGATTAACCGTCGGACATAGGCGGAATCAAATCCGTCATAAAGCTTATAATCAGCGATGTTCCGCCGTGCGGTTTCGATCATTTGCTTGAATTTAGTCATACTGTACCTCCGGTGGCTCGCAGTATTTCCCGGACGATGCGATGCCACGCCAGTGCCGTTTCGTAGTCGGGAAATACCTGTTTATAGGAATCATAATTGCGGTGAAAAATCATTTCGGTTTTATCCTGTTCCAAGGCGGGATAAAGCGGTGAAATGTCGGCTTTTTTATCCGGAAAATAATTTTCCAGATAATAATAGGGTGAAGCATCCGTTTTATTCTCACGCATGAATGGCTCATTGGCCAGGAATCCCCAGATCAGGTTGATCGGAATGTAAAGTTCTTCGACCAACGTATAGCCGCCGCGCACTGCAGAGACAGCGGCCAGCTCCCGGCAATCCGGGCTGGTGCGATATCTGGAGCGCTCACTGAGAATGTGATAAATGATACGCTCGGCCCGTTTGATGAACAGGTCCTGGTTCAACTGTTCATCGTCATGCAGCTTCAGATTGAGCAAGGTTATGAGTATCTCGCTCAGCAGATGCTTTTTATCCGGCGATATCGCATTCGCCTGCAGTTCATAGATATACTTGCGGATGGCGGCATTTTTCAGCAGCAGGCAGCCGAACCCGGTCCTCAGGAACTCCAATACACCGTTGGACAGCTTGTAGATTTCTTTATAGGCGTCCTGATTGAGCGGCGATTCAAGCTCTGCCGTGAGAGTCGTACCGAAAATGGAAATACGGACGCAATACCAGTGGCAACCGGAGTACCACAAGTTCATTTCAAGCTGATTCCATTCATTCGACAGCGTAACGATTCCTTTCAACCCCCACTGATTGTTATAGTGGGAGTTGTTGGTCCAGATGACTTTCGTCGGCGGCAAAATGCCGTACAACTCGTCGAAAACGGATTCGGACGTTTCACGACGGCTGGTTCTTTCCTGAAGCATATTCAGAAATGTTTCAACTTCGTCCGCATAGCGGAAATTTATCAAGATATTGTCTATTAACGGCATGAGTGGATTCTCCTGTTTTGAGGTGGATTTGAGATGAGAATGAGTTTTTCCGGATCGGCGGGATTGACATCCAGAAAACCTTCGATATCGGTCGATGCTTTCCGACTGAGTAACTCGTACATGAAAGCCCGGATTTTGCGCTCGATGATACTGCGAAGTTCGCGGGCGCCGTTACGGGTGTTGTCGATGTGGCGCAGGGTTTCTTCCACGACTTCGTCGGTAAAACCATGAATGGCAATTTGATGGCTTTCCTGGTATCCGGGCAAAAGCGACATGTAAAATTTCCGGGCAATCAGCCGCAGGTGTTCGGGTTTCAGCGGTCGAAAGATCAGAATTTCGTGATCAAACTTACCGAAGCGGGCCACGAATTCCGGTGAAAAACGCTCTTTCAGCTGCATTTCCAGATTCTGCTGTAACCGGCGTTCGCTCAAGTGCTTGATACTTTGAAAGGTATGTGCGCCGATATTACTGGTGGCAACAATGAAGAAATGGCTCAAATCATGTGTGGTATTGTCGCTCAGGGTGATCCGGGCCGCGTCGAGTTGCTGCAGCATGATGGTAAAAATCAGTGGATGTGCTTTTTCGATTTCATCGTATAAGATGATGCCTTCGCTACGTGTACGCAGGAATTCGCCCAGGCGACCGACCGTTTTACCGCCGGGCGCACCAATCAGGTTAATCAGGGCTTCTTCTCCGGCCTGGCGCGAGAATTCCGACATATCCAACCGAAGCAAATTGGAATCGGGATCGCCGTAAATAAACTCACAAACCGCCCGAATTGATTCAGTTTTGCCCACGCCGGTAGGTCCTAAAAGAAACAATGTTCCGCGCGGCCGGTTTCGTGGATTCAGCCGGACACATCCGGATTTAATTGTATTGGCTAACGCGGTCAGGGTCTTTTCCTGCCCGATGATTTGCGTATGCAGATATTCGTTTAATTGCTCAAGATAACCTATCGGAAAATGCTTCATTTTTGAAATCTCCATTTTTTATTGATTTTTTTCTTTATGCCTATTGACAAATACAAATGAATAGGTTATAATAAAATACAAATATATTGACCAATACATTATATTATAGCGATGCATTTGTAAATGTCAACTGAGATTTGAAATTATTTATGCAATAAAAACAAAAAGGTTGAATAAAAACTATGAAGTTCATTGAGGTGAATACGAAGAAGGTCAAGGAGTTTTTCATATATTGCGTGGCGCTGGGGATGGCAGCCCGGGCGGATGCGGCGGTGAAAAATGTTACCTTGGAGAGCGGGTTGGGGTATGTCGGGTACTTCATCATCGGGATGATCATGCTGACGTCGCTGATTCTGATCGGGGTCGGCGGGTATCAGATGAGCCAGGATTCCGGCAAGGGCAAAATGACCGTGGCGGCCGGGGTTTTGATCCCGGTTTTCCTGGCGGTGGTCTATTATGTTTTCAAGAATGTGCTTGGGATCAGTCTTGATTTTCAGGCGGTACTTTGAGCAGGGCAGTATGGAAGAACAATTGATTATAATCGAAAAAAATCCGGGGCAAACGGTGATGTCCGTGGTCAAATTATTCGGGTTCCGGGTGCGCGGCAACAGCGTTTACATTTTCTTCGGAGGGTTGAGCGTGGGTGTGTTGTCGGCGATGGTGCTGTATCCGGTGCATATTTTGATTGCTGCGGTGGCGATGATTGTGCCGCCAGTTATCGCGGCGATATTTGTTCGCAAATTTGTCAGCGGTAAGCCCCGATACTACTTCTCGTTTTATATGGATACGCGAGAGTACGGCCATATTGTACGCAAGCCCAAAACCTCAGGATGCATAGCATCCATACCGCACCGGCCCGCGGCCGGGCGCGGTGCAGCGGCGACACGCTGCCCGCTCGGAGAGCGGAACACTGGAGGCGCACATGCAGTTTCCTAATACTTATATCGTCAAAACTGAAGATCCATCGGATAGTTTCCTTGTCTACGGCGAAATGAACGAAAAGGGCTTTGTCTGCAAGGGCTACCGGCTCGAGGTTCCGCATCTGAAAAACGCCGGCAACGGTTTGAAAAACGACTTGTTCGTCCGGCTTTCAGGATGGCTGGCTTCGCAGGACAAAAGCAAGCGGATTCAGATCCGATACACGCGGGATAATGATTATAGAGATCTTCTGCAAAGATATGAACAAAAATCAGAATGTTCTGGTAATGAGTGGGTAAAGCGCACCAGGACGCAAATAAGCTCAAAAAACTCTCTGCAAAGTAACAATTGTCATTTGAAATGCGAATATATTTATGTATATTTGAGCAAGGGGTTGAAAAGTATTACGAGCGGCTGTTTTTCGGAGTGCGGAAATATTAAATTCGAGAGGGAAATAGTGAGTTCTTTTGCAGCTGACCAATCGAATTTGAGCCACTTCCTGAACTTGCCTGTTATTCCGTTAAATCATATCGAACTTTATAAAGAATTCTATCGCGCGGTCAATAAGTCTGCCTACGAGCTGGATATCGACTATGAAAAGAGCTTTGTTCCTCATCTGGATTCCGTTTACCGGAGTGAGTTTTCCGGCGAAATCGCAACCACTGGTTCGGCCAGTTTCACCTCGGACGGTTACTTTCATAATATCTTTACGCTGCATGATTTTCCGATGACGGATTTGTACCCATTTTATGGCAATAAATTGCTGGATAATGACATTCAGAATCTGACCATCGCGGTGAATATCGAGCCGTTGGACACGGAGAAAGTCATCGAGCAGAAGCAGAAACACTGGAAGCGGGTTCGGGCTGATCTGCTGGAGGAGGAAGGCGAGATCGCCGCCAGTGCCGGTTTGGACGAGTTGACCGATCATATTTACCGCCTCGGCAAGGGCGAGGATTCACCGTTCCGGATGGAGTATGTCATCCACACCTGGAACAAGGATTTGCAGGAGCTACAGAGCGATGGCACGATTCTGAAACAGGCGGCAACGTCGATGTTTACGTCTTTGGATTCGTATGAATTGGGCGCTCAGGCGTTGCACAATTTCATGAAGACGTTACCGGGCAATTTGTTCTATAAAAAGCCGGATGCGTCATTGGATTGCATGCACCGGCCGCTGGCGGCGATGCTGCCGTTTTCGAGCTCGTTTATCGGCAAAGGCGCTGACGGTAATATCATGTTCAACGGCGATCACGGCAATCTGATGACGATGTCGTTTTTCGACGGCAATACGCCTCAGCATACGCTGTGCCTGGGCCAGACCGGTGCCGGCAAGTCGGTGAATTTTGTGTCGATGCTCTCGCAGGCGTACGATGATTTCGACAAGATTGTGATCATCGAGGAAGGCGGCAGTTATTATAATCTGACGCGGATTTTCGGGGAAGAAGCGCAGTATATCGTGATCGACCCGAGCGCGAATTTGACGCTGAATTATTTCGACACCGGCGGGTTGCCGCTGACGCCGGGGCAGATTGAATTCGTTACCACGTTTCTGACCGCCATGTGCGGTGCAACAAATAAACTAAACGAACTGCAAGATATAATAGCAATTATAACACCATTTGTCAATGCCGTATACAGCGATTCCTATATGGAATGGCGGAATCGTCACCGTCCTCAATTGGAAGAGGCCGCACGGATCACACTTACGGTGCAAAAAATGATCGATAAGCTGCCGCTGGATCAGAACACCATCCTCGACGCTTATTTCATCCTGAAAGAATTGCTGGCGAAGCGGGATGAACTCGATGAATTCGAGCAGGAAATATGGGACGTTTACTACGGGTTCGATAAGGTGGCAATCAACGATTGCATCATCGAAGATCCGGAGGAACTGCGGAATATTTCGTATGCGTTCATGAGTAAAAGTGACATGCCATATCACAGCCAATTGGTGGAAGCGATCCGGGAAAATACCTTTTCGCATTTGGAGCGTGCGGAAACCAACCGGATTGCCACACGGCTGGCGGTCTATTCCATCGAGAGTGGCAAAGGTTGCCTGTTCGATGGCGAAACCAGCATCGATCTTTCGAAAAAATGGATTCATATCGAGCTCGGCAAAATTTCACAGAGCAGCGATACGCTGAAAAATCTGGTCGGCATCACGATCAATAACCTGGTCAAAAATCAGATTATCAACATGCCGCGTTCGAGCAGGAAAATGTATCTGTTCGAGGAAGCGGCGCGGTTCCTGACTTTTCCGGGTGCGGCGGAAATTATAAAGCAGTGTTATGCGCAGTTCCGGAAATATTGCTGCGTGGCGGTGACAATCACTCAGTCGGTTGCACAGATGGCGGAGTCCGGCGTTGGGCAGATCATTATGACGCAGAGCAAGATGTTTATCTTCTTGAAAAATACCGACGCTGCCGAGCTGAAACTGATCACCAATTACATCCCGCTGTCGGATGAAGCGATCCGGAATATCATGAATTTTCCATCGCCGGAGCATCTGCCGCCGAGCAACCGGTATTCAAGCTTTTTGCTGTACGCGCAGCGGGCCGGACACCCCATCGTTGGCGTCGGTCGGAACTACGCCAGTCCGGTGCTGCTCGCGGCCTCGGCCACTTCCGGCGATTTGCATAGCCGTCTCCAGCAGATTCTGAGGCATGGTCATCTGGCGGGGAAATCCTATGCGCAAAAACTGATCGAGGCCAGCGAATTGTTGTACGAAACTCATACGACCTTCAAGATTCTGGACAAGATCGAAAAAGCCGGCTCCAAACAGATCAAAGACCTGGTTTGGGACGCGAAAATTGAACTAAAAAAACTGATCAAAGGAGAGCATATTACATGTTAAGAAAATTATTTACATTGCTGTTTTTTCTGTTTGTATTCCAGCATATGAATGCCGCGGTGGTGATCTATTCGTGGGATTCGCAGAACGGTACGCAAAAGGAAATCAACTACACCATTCCGGAGGAATATGTCGGGCACACGGTCAGCTTTATGTGTACCGCGTATCGTTATGCAAACCGGTGCGTCTGCCGGATCAATATTACCGATCCAAATGGAACGATAATTGCGTCGCAGGCCACGGAATCGGACGACGACAGCAGCGATAACAAGCACGGAAGTACGTCGGTCATCATTACGACCGTGTTGAAAGCCGGCACCTATAAATTCCGTGAGCAGGGTAATGGCGACGGCGACGACCGAGGCTGGATGACCTCTGTACAGGTCATCGACTGGGACCAGCAGGGCGAAGATGTGACCCGGTTGCAGATCGATATCAATAAAACGATTGATGATCTCCGCAAAGAATTGGAAGGCGAATTGCAGACCAAAGCCGCCGAGATGCAGGCTGAAATTGCCGATCTCAAAAAAGACCTGAACGATGCGCTCAATAAGCACGACGAGGACCAGGCGGCAATGATTCGGCGCATCGAGGACCACGAGCGGCAGATCACGGAACTGATCACGGATTTGCAGTACAACCTGGCACGTTTGGAACGCCAACAGGCCGAATATTTGGCACAGTTGGAGACGATCAAAATCGCCTTCGAAAAGGATGTCGAAATGCTGAATTTACAGATCGCCAATCTCGACAGCCGGTATGCGGCGGAAGTGTCAAATATCAAATCGGATATCACGAAAATCGAGCAGGATTTGAAGTCGCTGGAGTCGCGTTTCCTGAGCGGCGACCAGGCACTGAAATCGCAGATTGACGCATTGACCAGCCAGCACAACGCATTGCAGAATCAGGTGAATATCGCCGAGGCGCAGCACCGCAACGATGTATCGACGATCCAGGCGCAAATCGATTCGAAAATTTTGCAGATTCAAACCGAGCATCAGGCGGATGTTCGCAGATTGGAACAGAGTATCGGCAATGTCGATTCAAAGTATGCGACGGAGGTTTCGTATATCAACACCGAAATCGGCAAAATCAACAGTCAGGTGTCGCAAATCATCAGGGATTATCAGTCCGCCGATGCCACGCTGAAAGCCGAAATCGATACCTTGAATTTGAAGCAACAGAGCCTTTCGGACAAGCTCAGCGCGTCGCAACTTGCATACGAACAGGAGCTTGCGGCGCTGCGAAGTGATTATAACAACAAAATCGCACTGCTCGGCTCGGAACATGATGCGGATATCAAATTGCTTGAACAGGAAATAAAAAATCTCACCACGGTTTTTCAGTCGGAAGTCAACGTCATCAATTCCGAGCTGAGCCAGATCAACACGCAGATGAACCAGGCAATACGCGATTTGACCTCGACCGACAAGGATTTGCAAAGCCAGATTAACGCCCTGAACAGCCAGTACCAGAGCCAGCAGAATCAGCTCAACAACCAGTCCACAAATCACAGCCGGGATGTGGCGGATTTGCAGAAGCAGATCAACGAGAAAAACGCGGCGCTGACGGATAAAATCAATACGGCGGTCGCGGATTTGCGCCTGGACATCGTGGCATTGGAAAACAAACACCGCGAGGATACGCTGGAGCTGAAGAATATGCTTGCGTCCGCGGAGGCCAAGCTGGAAGCCGAGGTGGCCAAACTGGAACAGACCGACCGGGATATTTATGACAAAATTTCCGATTTGAAGGAAAAACAGGCCGATTATTATGCCCGTCTGGAAGTGATTAAAGTCACCCACGAAAAAGATATGGAGGCCATGCATAAAGAGCTTGCGGCGCTGGAGAAAGCTCATAAAGACGACGTTGCGGCCATTAATGCCGACATCGACAAGATCAATGCGGAAGCGGATAAGCTGAAAGCTCAGCACGAAAAAGATGTTGCGGCGCTTCGTTCGGAAATCGATGCGACCATCAATAAGCTCGATGCCGAAGTCCGGAAAATCTATCTGGAACTGGACGCTCGCAGGACGGAATTCAGCGAGTATCAGGTAAAAGTAACACTGGCCATGGATGATCTCCAGATGCAGATTACCATGCTGGACAAAGCCGTTACCGAGCGCCTGAAAAACCTTGAGAACCGGATTCGCTATGCGGTATATTCCGATGAAAAACTGGCTGATCTGGTGAAGGAATATACGCAGGCGATTCAGGACAAGGAGACGGAGATCGCCGACCTCGACCTGGAAATCCGTGACCTGGAAGCCCTGGGGCGTGATACCACTGCCAAGGAGGAATTGCGCATCCGCAAATTGGACGAACTGTTGGCGTTACGCAATGAATTGACGGATATCCAGTTCGCCATCAAAATTCGCAACGACGATTCAGAATTTGCCGTTCACGAGGCGGAAATCGAGCGTCTGAAAGCGGAGCTTGCCGCATTACGCAAGTCATCGGAACTGCTGCTTCAGCAGTTGGAAGAAAAGTTGATTGAGACGGAAAAACGTTTGCTGGCTCTGCTCAATGAAGCGCAGGAAACGGCGGCGGCGGAAAACGCTTCGCTCCGCAAGGATTTGGAGGATTTCAAGGCGCTGGTCCAGATATTTATCGATACCCTGCGCAATGAGCAAATCACTGGCGACGATGCCTTGCGCAAGCTGATGATGGAGATGGATGAATCTCATCGAAATCTACTTTCGCAGCTCGACAGTGATTTCGTCATCCGGCTGGAAAAACTGAAATTCGAGCAGGATGTGCAATTCGAGAACCTGCGCAGCACCATCAACAACATCGCGTATCAGCAACGTTTCAACAGCGGCTCCAGCGGAACTTACGGCTTGCCGTCGGTACGCGACGAGGATGTGCCGTCCGACAATCGCGACTTGCGGGTCAGCCCCACGGAAAGCCTGAATATTAACCTTAATTAAATTGGAGGGAGTTATGAAGAAAGTATTTTATTTGTGCAGTGTTATTTGTTGTGTCATGATATTCGGCTGTTCGTCCGGACAGCTCAGCCGGACCGCGGCGACGGATCTGTTGTCTCCGGCGATGGGGCTGGCGGGCGGCCTGATCGGCATGTATGCCGCCGATGGTGAAAGCCTCGGCACGCAGATGGCGGCGGCCGGCGCCGGGACGGTCGGAGCGTTTCTGCTCGGTCAGTTCATCGAGAATAATTTCAAGGATGAAAAGGCCAAAGAATACCGCGCCGGTTACGACCTCGGCCGCTCGAATTCCGCCAAGGAATTGTACTGGACGTACCAGAAGATTCATCAGGCAAAAGAGGGCGAAAATCAGCTTCAGATGCAGGTTTACGAGCTTCCGGTCCAATACCCGAATGACGGCGTGAAATACATGCCGGACAGTATCGCGTTTCCGGTCCTGAAATGAATGGAGGCGCTATGAAGAAATATTGTTTTATCATTGTTTTGATGATCGGCAGTTCATCGGCGTGGGCGCAGTGGGCGGTGCATGACAGCGTGTCGTATATCCACAATACCGTAAAGGCGATTCAGGACGAATTGTACCAGCAGATCGACCTGGATTTTCAAATGGATCAGCTCGGAAAAACCGGCGAAATTCTGCGGACTTCCATCGATACGTTGAAGGTGGCGAAAGACACCTATCAGACGGTCAACGATGTCTACGATACTGCCATGGATATTTCGAGTCGCATCGGTGATCCGAGTAAGCTCATTTCCTATATGAATTCGCGCTTCTGGAACGAGCACGAAATCACGGCGGCGCTGAACATCACAAAGTCTGCTCTGAACATGAGTGACGGTGCGGTGGCGAGCACGGCTGAGATCGAATACATGCTGCGGAATGTCGATTATGCCGCCTCGGAAATCGACGTCAACAGTTCGCGGGACCTGGCGCACACGCAGAAAGGCGCGCTTGCGGTCCGGAAATTCATGAGCGAATGGGGCCCCAAATCCCTGCTGCAGCTGCAGGATTTGAATCGTGAGGACCAGAAGCTCAATGCCCGCAATTCGAACCTGAACGAGATGCAGTTTGCCACGTACAAAAACGGCATCTGGCAGTCGAATACGCTCGGGCAAATGTTTGCCGCACAGACCGCGCATTCAGCGATGGTAGCGCAGCAGATGTACCTCGAAAACTCGATTCGCGATCAGGAAATGCTGGAGCAGGCGCAGGCCATTTACGACGCTCAAAAAGTGAACGAAGCCGGGGCGAAAGCCCGCGAAACCATGGGTTCGTTTTCGGGCAATTTCATCGACACATTTATCAACAGGTGAGCACGCATGTCAGGATCAATAACATTCAACAATATTGCGCAGGTGATTCTGTCCACGCTGGACACGATGTACCTGGCCTGCATGGGGTTCGCGTTTCTGATCATCATGCTGTCGGTCTACCGGAACTACACACAGTTCGGCGAATATTTCGGCCTGAAATACATGATGGCGGTGCTGCTGACGGTAGTGTTTATCGTGGTATTTCCGGCCATGGCGGATTACCTGTTCAAAGCCATGCTCGAATGGGGCCGCGACGCCGGCAAACGGGTCGAGGAAATCGTCAAGGTCCTGCTGGAAGTTCAGGTAAAAGGCGGATTTCTGGATTCGGTGGTGACCGGCATCGCCAATCTGTTTTACAGTTGCGCGGTCTGGCTCGGCAGTTTTATCCGGGACATCATGGTGCTGGTTTTGTGCGGGATTTTCCTGATTTTGAAGACGCTCTCGCCGATCTTCATCGCATTTCTTACTGTGCCGGAAACCAAAAGTATCGCGGTCAATTTTTTGACCATGGCGTTCGGGCTGATCATGATGCCGCTGTGCATGCTGTTTGGCGACCTGTGCCTGGTCTGGATAATTTGCCAGATTTGGGAACACACCGGACTGGCGATGGCTGCAAGCACGGCGCTTGGCGTCGGCGGAGCGGTCGGCGGCGGCTTGGCGGTATTGGCTATGAATCCACCCGGAGCGGTGATCGTGGCGGCGGGCGTGGTCGGAGCGCTGTTCGCATTCGGATGCGTTTTCACACTGCTGTGCATCGTCATGTACGTGGGCATTCCCTGGGCGTGCCTGTCGCTGTTTCGCGGCGCCGGAATCGGTAACGCGCTGGCGATGTCGCTGAACACCGCCGCCAACGTCATGCAGCTCGGCAAAGCCGGTCACGGAACGGAAAAAGGCCTCGGCAATACCCTCGCGAATATCAGCAAGAAAGGAAAGAAAAAATGAGTAAAAATATCACGGTTTACGATCTGGTCGAGTATCAGCGCAATTTGGTTTTTTTGTGGGTGATTTATCATATCGTGGTGCTGCTTGCCATTGGGATCGGGGCGCTTTTTGCCTACCGGTACATGTTGATGCCGGACCGGGTTCTCGTGCTCGGGCGCGACCGCAATATCTACATCGGCAATTCGGCCTCGGTGGAGTCGGCGGTGGTGATCGAAGATATCGCGATGCGGGCGGCGTATACGGTTCTTTCGAGGCGCTATGATTACCAGAATATGCGTCCGCTGGAAATGATTTTCACCAAACGCGGCCAAAGCCAAGCAAAGTCGTATTTGAGCTCAACCGAAGAGATGTTCAAGGAACGCCAACTGTTCCAGGAGATTGATTCCTGCGAAGTGCAATACTCCAAAAAAGATGGGCAGTATTTTGCCCTTGTCAAAGGAGTTTTAAAGCGGAACGGCGTGTATTTCGGGCATCCGTATACGCAGATGCGAGACTTCGCCCTGATCATGCGCCTGGAGCGTGTGGAAAACAATAACGAGCTGCCGTTCAAGGTGGGCGGAATGAAATATTTTGAGGAGGAAACAGAAGATGAATGACCCCAGTTATAAAAGTAAAAACAAGCTGTTATCGAGGCTGATGCTGGCCTATATCCCGCTATCGTTCCTGACGCCGGTGATGATGTACCAGCTCCGCGATAACAACCGCCTGATCGTCATCGACGGACGGCATTCGTACCACATTACCGAGTACGCCGACAAGGAAAAGTTGGTCCAGCTTTACGAGTACACGGCACGCCTCGCGACGGATGCATTCCTGATGCGCAATCCGAACGGCCTCGACCGGGCGGTATTGTTCGACGAAATGTACGTCGGCAAAGCCCGCCAGAAAGCGCTCGACCAGCTGCGCGCCGAAGTCGTCCAGTTCGGCAGCAACGAAATCCACCAGAAGGTCGAGATCTTGAACATCAAAGTGCTGCAGGCAGACAGCCGTAAGTCTTTCGTTCGGATCGAGGGCCAGCTTATTCGGTCATTCGTGCAGGGCGGCGAGCGTGGCACCTACGCCGTGAAATTCGAGGCGGCGATGAGCCTGGCGACGAATTACGATCTAGCAAAAAATGCGGTTTACCCGTTCGTGGTCACGGATATTACGTATAAGCAAGAAGAAATAAAACAGTAAGATTTCGCACTTTGTGCGACCAGCGTTTCGCCGCTGGACCGCACCCGGCTGAGCAGCCGGTGGCGGGTTTCTTTAAAAAATAGGAAAAGCAAAATGTTAAAGAAAAGTTTAATTTTTATCGCCATGAGTTTTGTGGCAACAATGTGTTTCGGTTCGGTCGAAAAGATGAACCAGTTCCGGGAATTTCAGCTCACGCAAGGCGAAATTTATACCGTCAAAGTCAAGAAGGATGACGGCGTCACAACCGTGACTTTCCCCTCGGAAATTTCCAAGATCGCCGGTGTGAATATTGCCACGGACAATTCCGGGGATTTCCTGATCGCGGCCAAGGCCGGCAGCTATTATTTCAATCTGGTCGCCTTGAAGCCCGGTGTTTCCGGTACGCTGACCGTCGTTTACAACCGAAAAACGTATATTCTGCATCTGATTCACGATGAAAAGGAAGCGTATTCGGCGGTGAATTTCGTCGGCGCAGGCGGTGGCGGTAAGGCATTAAGCGGCGGTAAGGTCACTCCGGCCCGGCTGCTGTCGCTGATCGATATGTCGAAAGCATACGACCTGATGCTTCAACGTTATCCGCACGAATTGCGCGATTCCGTACGAGTGAAAAATCACCGGATTTTCGATTTCACGAAGTTCAAAATCAAGCTCCGCGAAGTCATCCGTTACAACACCGAGGACACGCTGGTTTTCAAGCTGTTGATGCACAATTCCACCGACGAAGAAATCCTTTACGATAAGTTCAGTTTTTCCGCCCAGGTTGCCGGCAAACACCACTCCATGAGCGCCGCGGACGCCAGCGGCATAATGCCCCCCAAGTCGGCAACCTGGGCCTTTTTCGCCATCACCGGTACCGCGACTGGCGGGCGTAACAACCTCGCTCCGGACAATGATTTCATCATCGGGGTGACCGCCAAATACATGGAAAATGAACTGATTTTAAGGACCAGCGAGCAGCATGAAAATACGCATCAGATTGAAGCACCGTCCACCGAAAACCACTCCGGAGCGGAGAAAACGGCGGAGATTTCCGCCGATGAAATTTCCGTGGAAGATATAGGAGAGTGACTATGAATTTACGCGAAATAACCAAAAAAGTCCGCAGTCCGATGGGCAAATCCATCGCATTCCTGATCGCGATCGTCATTCTGGTGCTGGCGGCTATCCCGTTCCTGATGCGCGACGATGCCGGCAAACTGGAGGCCGGCGATCACGAGAAACGTACCGAAGGCACTTACGAAATCATGGGCACTGCCAAGCCCATCCAGAGCGGCAAGCAGTCCGGTACGCAGAGTGTCGCCGAAAAGAAAAATCCGGGCGTAATCAGCGATGGCAAAACGGTTCAACCGCCAACTGCGCCGCGCCCGCCGGCTGAACGCTCGGCAAACTCGGATTTCAGGACCACGGTACGCAATACGAGTCCGCCGTCCGGCCCCACGATTACGGTCATCGATGGCGAGAATTCGAGCGCAAATAATGTGTTTGTTTCGGAGCGTTTTGCGCCATATGGACGAATGATTTCGTGCAAAATGATCAACACGGTCGAATCCGGCAATACCCAGACGCCGCTGATCGCGGTCGTCAGCGAGGACCTTTGGTGGATCAATAACCATGGCGAAAAGAAGCTGATTATTCCCGCCGGAACCGAAGTACACGGAACGGTGGACGGCTCCAAACCGGTGCGCAACCGTCTGGTGACCGGCAACAACTTTGTTCTGGTCTGGCAGGCCACCAGTAACATGGTCGGTTTTGAGTTGCAGTTAAAAGGAATTGCGCTCGAAAAATCGACCTATCCGGACAATCCGATGCTGGCGACGATCAGCGATATGAGTGCGGGGATTCCTGGTCAAGTGGTGTCCAACGAAAACTTGAGCAAGTTCATGATGTATACGCTCGCGTTCGCGCAGGGCGTGGCGCAGGGCTATCAAACGACCGAGGTATATTCGGATTCCGGAGTGACGGTTTCCACGCAGGACGGTACCACGAAAAGCGCCATCGCACGCGGCACCGAGACCCTGGCGCAGGTCATGCTGCAGGACGTGTCGCAAATGATTGCCAAGGAATCCTACTACATCCGGGTGGCGGCTGGTACGGAATTCTATCTGTTTGTCCAGCAGGTCATCAACCTTGACGATGCCAAAATCGCTGACACGCTGCTCAATAAGCTCGAAGAACAGAAGATCCAGGGCGAACAACCCCGGCAGTCACATCGTAACACAATAAACGCATTTTCAAAATAAGAACAACCGCCGCGGGTCGTACCCGCACGCAGTCCAGCGCGCGGATAGCGCTGGTCGCCCAAAGGGCGAAACTAAACAGGAGAAACAATTTATGCAAAAGAAAATCATCATCGCCATCGTATCCGTATCTATCACTCTCGGCCTCTCCGGATGCAAAACCAAGGAAGTGCCCAAGCCGCAGGAATTCGCTCACGTGCCGGTATTCGTTGCCGCCAGTACGATTCCCGGCGACAGTCAGGAAAAAATGCTGTACGATTCGCAAGTCCGCGCCTATGCGGTCGGACGTTACATTGACCCCGCGAACCGGACGGTCATGCATGAGCAGCACACCATTTACCGCGTCGAACAGATGCCCCGCTGGAATCTGATGCCGCAGCCCGACGCCGATCCGGTGATGCTCGCCCAGCGCCAGCAACAGGAACGCTACGCCGACGCCCTGACCGGCCAGCTCACACTCGCCGCCCGTGACATGCAGGATGCCAAGAGCAAAGTCGACCAGCTCATCGAACTGCGAGCTACCGAGGCTGAACAATCCTCCGAGTTTCGCGAAAAACTGGACGACGTGACCCGGAAATTCGGCACGGTAACGGACAATCTCATGAAGTCATCCGAAGTAATCCGCAAACTTGAGGGCGACGTCCGCAAGCTCCAAAAGGAAAACGAAGTCATGAAGCTCCAGCTCAAACGCAACCGGGAGGCCCCCAATGAAAAATAACTACTGCAAATGGCTGATCCTGCTCTGGCTCTTCCTGCTGACGCTGGCGACATTCGCCCTGATCGCCCACACCCAGGACACCGTAAACGAGCAGAAAGCCCAACGTGAGATCCTGGCCCACCAGACCGAGATCATCGCCTTGAATACAATGCTGTTACGAGCAATAGTTCAACCATTGCAAAATATAATGCGGGAGAATGAATGATAAAACTCCGGAAAATCAGAGGCCCTCCGAAATATTTTTCGCCAGTTCCTGTCGGAGACTCTAATAAATCCAGATCTTTATCATAAGTGAGGTTACAATGAATAACATCAATCAGAATCATCTCGACAAACTCCGGAAGTTGTACCAGAATGGGCAGCTCCATATTCCCTCCCGGGCGCTCCTCGAAGCGATGAGCACCGAGGAGCTGGAAAATTTCATCCAGGAAGCGGAGCGGACTCCGAAGCGGACCTACCTTCCGCTTGACCGGGAACTCCGCAATTCTCTGACCGGCATGATGAAAGAGGGCGACCTGGATGTTCCTATGGAAGATCTGGATTTCATGAGTCAGGCAAGAGCGAGGCGGTATTTTTGGATGTGCCACAAAGCCGAATGCAGGGGTGTGCGTGCGTGTACGCCCAAACAGTACAAACGGATAAAAGCGATGATGAAAATGAATATCATTGATTATATGCCCGACCGTAAAATCAAGATGATTCCTTATAGCGAAGCTCAGCAGTTGCTGCGGAATTCTTCCGAAAGACGGTAATTTGTTCAGGGAAATAAATTAAGGTTTTGTTTTCCTGAGTTGATTGAACACTGGCTAAAAAGCTAAAAGGTGATAAAAAAAGTTTACTTGAAGCTTTTTACCCAGTCATAAAATTCACCGAGGAAAGTGATTTTTACTCTTTCCAATTAACAATAAAAATTTATGCATTTTCAGCAAAACCATACAGAAATCAAGGAGCAATAAAATGTCGTTATTATTCATAACAGCGGGAACAAAGGGTGGAATCGGCAAGACCCTGACCGCGACAATGCTGGCCGATACCGCAATTCATAAAAAGCTGAAAACCGTTTTGTATGATTGCGATAACGAGAATAAATCTTTGGTCAATTCATATCCCAATCCTGCAAAAAACTGTCGAGTGGTGACTGTGGATTTGAACAGCAACGAGGCGCACATCGTATATCCGTTGGATATGATTGTCAACGATATTATCAAGACGGAAAAAGAGGCGAAAGGCAAAAGCGATATGGTTTATATCGTGGATTTGAAAGCCGGCACGACGCATTACACGCTGGAATGGATGGCGGATTTTCCGTTTGAGCTGCTTCGGCCGCTTGGCGTGCAAATATACATTGTAGGATGCGTTACAGCGGATATTGACAGCGTGCAGACGTTGTCCAGGTGGGTATCCCATTATCGGGATGATATTGCGAATGGACTGTTGCGTTTTCTGATCGTGAAAAATAATTTTCAGGGCAATGAGTTTTCCAGCTATAATAATCGATTGAAAGAAAATATTGAGCTTAGCGGCAGTACAATCACCCTGGAGTTGCCGCGAATTGAAGAATGGTACATGAAAACCATCAAGGAAAACAATACCACTTACGGACAAGTGGGGTTAAAGCGGTCAGTAATAAAGGGTTTCAATGATATGGATGCCTTTCGAATTAAGAACCATTTCGAAGCCCTGGCGGAGGCGTTTTCGCCAATATTTCAGGCACTGGAAAAACCAAAAAACGTGAAAACGTGAGGCAAGTATAATGGATACGACTTTGAATTATTTTGAACAAGACCTGGTGGTGAGGCTAGTGGCGATGGGGGCCGTGCCGCCGCAGGAATTGAGCACGATGACGCCGGAAAAGCTGGAAGATATCGTCATGGGCTTGCCAACCGTGCACAGTTATCGGTTTGAACTGGAGGACGGCGAACGCACGTGCCACGATATTTCGGTGAAAGGATTGCTTCGCCAGGCCTACAAAGAGCTGGGTAAGAATGACATCCGTGAATTTACCGATTATCGAAGCAGTCAGGAGTATTCTCCGGAGGCGTGGATGGTTTATCTGCGGAATAACTTTTCCACGGTCGAGAAATCGGAAGTCTGCGAGGTATTTTCCAAATGGGGAATACAGCTTGATCCAGAGCGTGTTCGGGAGGGTTTTTCCTTGGACTTTGAAAAGAATCTTGAATATAATAACACACAGTTGCGTGAACAGCAAATAGATTTATTGTCGCGACTGGCGGCGTCCGGTTTTATCGAACCGCTTGACCTGGACAATGCTTCCACTCAGGAGGCCGACCGGCTTATCAGTGGTTTGCCATCGCTGACGGAGGCGACGCTGATTTTTCAGCATGAAGACGGCGCTTTTTCACGGGAAAGATTTGTTAATGTCGACGAGTTTTACATCAAAGATGTGTACATGGGGCTGGCTGATGAATACAATTCATCGCTGCAGCATGAAGAGGCGGAAATCGATAATTTTGAGCAGGAATTCGGTATCGATGAAATATTGGAATCGACTGGTTACGACAAAACGAAAAAAGTGATCGGCGCCGGAACTTCGACGCTTGATAAACAGGTCCGCCAATTTTTTGCCGATCATCCGGAGCTGGAGGATAAACTGGTCCATAAAACCATCGAAACGACCGGCGGAATGGCCTGGTTGGATTATTTCAAACAGGATGTCGGCCATGCATGTCCCGGCGGCACATTCAGCCCATTGAAACGTGCCTTTGCGAACTGGAATATCGAAACCATACGGATCAAGCCGGAGTTTGCCTTCCGCAATGATTCCGAGCTTAATTTGGCCGAGAACCGGCTGAAATTCCAGAGTAAACTGATCCAGAAAGTCGTTCACGCCGGGGTTGTCTCTCCGATGCCGCTGGCGGACTGGAAAAAATTGAATCATGATATCGCGGAAAAATTTATCGCTAAAATTCCGCTGTTGCCGGACCAACAAACGCCCGGCGAATGGCTGAAATTGTTCCAGAATAATCCTCCCGACGCCTTGGGATTGAGCAAGCTAAAGAATCAGTTCGAGGCGGCGGGGATTATATATGACGAGGGCCTGGTAAAGGCTTCGTTCAAGAAATCGCCCATCAACCAAAAACCGAACAAAGGAGTTCAAAAAATGGAATTGACGTTGGACGACTACAAAAAAATGTTGGGAAGGCTCGGCGGCAAAGGCATGCCGCGTCTGTCCCAGGAAGCATGGCAGAGTCTCACACTCGAATCGGCCCGCGAAACGGTCCGGATGTACGACGATGGCCCCAGCGACAAGCAGCTCAATTTGATTCAGGAAATGTTCGAAGAAAAACGACTGGACCGGGGTGCAGTGGAGCTGGATGCCATCTCGAAAATGGAGGCGACGGCGATCATTGACAAGGCGCCGCAGCTCCAGATTTCGACGGAGAAGCCGGAGCATCCGATGACCGACGAAACCAAGAAGGAGTTGCGGCGGCTGATCCAGCAGGAAAAATCGCCTTTCATCAATCCGGCCAAATGGAACAACATGTCCGAAGAAGAAGGCCGTCAGAAAATCGACAATGCCCGCGCCCGGATGCCCGCTACTGAAAAACAGGTACAGTTGATCAAGTCGGAAATCGAAGGCGGCAACATCACGGTCAAAGATTTGGCGAAGTTCATCAACGCCAAGAATATCGGCGATAAGGAAGTCGAAGATCTCAATATGTTCCAGGCCGGGAAAATCCTGGAGAATCGCCCGGCCTCTGCTCCCCAGAAGGAACAGCTTCAGAAGCTCGTGGATTCGAAGCGGCTCGAACCGTTTGACATGGCGAATCTCACTATGGGAGAAGCCAGCCGTAAGCTCGACGAGGTTTTCAAGGCCGAAAGAGCTCCGCGGGACCCGAACGGTCCGGCTACCGAAAGGCAGAAAGAAGCCCTGGTCGAGCTCTCCGCGAACAAGGAAATTCCGGAAGTTTCGCAAGCGGAGTTGGAAAGCATGACGGTCGAGCAGGCGTCGAAGCGGATTGAGGCGGCTCCGGCGACAAAGGACCAGAAAAGAATGGTCGCTCAGTTTGTCCGCGAGGAAAAGCTGGATTACGTTCCGTCGGATGCTTATGCCAACCTGACGCGGGGCGAGGCTTCGCAATTGATCCAGGTCGGCAAAGGCGAAATTCCCCGCGATCAGCAGCCGGATTTTTCGAGCAGGGAATATCCGGTTTCGGAATCGCAGATGAAGGTGCTCGAAGAGCTGCAGGAAAAGGGTAAAATCCCGGAAATCCCGCAGCATATCACCAGCAAACAGGCGGATGCGATCATTCAGGATGCAGCCGGCAGCGATCCGATCGGTCCCAACCAGATCAAGATTTTGGACAACAAAATCGCCCAGGGGCTTCTCCCGGAAATGAGCGATGAAGAAAAGAAAAATCTGAATCGCGGCGGGTTCCTGAAGCTGGTGGACCGTGCCAAGGAAAATGAAAAAATCCAGGCTAAGGAAAAAACGCCGGAAGCGCCGGAAGCATCAAAAGCGAAGCCGAAGGGTAAAAGCAAAGAACCGGCCATGCAACGTTAAACATTAAAACCATCGCTACGGCCCGTGGTCGGATTCCGCCCTGTGGGCGGGCAGCGTTCCGGCGCTGCAGCCCGTCCGGCCAAGCGGCCGTTGGCGAGTTACTTATAGAGAGGAAATTATTAAGAAAGAACAGAATAATTTGCGAGAAGCGGCCATGGCGGCCGTGATGGCTTCGGAAAGTTCCAAAACACGGATCCTCGGGCTACTGTCCAAATACAAGGATGTCGGTGACCCGAACGATATCGTTTATTGTATTATTTTTGAATTGGAAATGATTCACAGGGTGTTGGGCATGATCAACTTCCAGAATCAGCAGTTGAATGAAGCAATGCTTGTCCGGCTGGAGAAATTGTGCAGCACGAATCACGAAAAAATGCTGGAACTGGTCATCCGCAATCAGGTGACCGGCCGTTCGCAATTTCGGCGGCTGATTGGTCTGCATCGCGAAAGGCTTCTGACCCGATTGATCATGATTTGCGCCCTCGGATGTATATCGATTTTTGCTGGATTGGGCGTATTTTATTTTTACATATTGGTGGTGTTGTGATGTCAGTTCTCGATACCGAAATTATGAACTTTGAAGGTAATCCCTGGACTACTCGCGATGCTTCGACCGGGCTGATCTGTTTCGGTATGACCGGCAGCGGCAAATCATCCGGTCCGTTACGAAGTATCGCGATACGTTTTCTTGAGCTCGGCTACGGCGGGATCGTTTTCTGCGCCAAACCCGACGAATGCGAAACCTGGGAAAATTATGCCCAGGAAACCGGCCGCGAAAACGATATTATCAAGCTCAGTAACGAGACTTTCAGCTTCCTCGATTATGAATTTTCGCGTCCGGCCGAGGACGGCGGTGGCCAGGTGGAAAATGTGGTTGCAATTTTTCTTGAAGTGGTTAAAATATCCAAAGATAAAAAGGCCGGCAGCACTAACGACGAATATTGGGAAAACGCCATCAAACAGTTTCTCCGTAACACCATATCGCTGCTGGTCATGGCCCGCGAACCGGTCACGCTTCCCAATATCAAAGCCGCAATCGATACCGCTTTGCGTTCGAGTGATATGGCGGAAAAACTGAAACTTTATTTTGCCAAATTTGAAGAAGAATGCGGTACCAAATATACCGATACCGAAAGAACTTCTTCAAGCAGCACCAAATTTGAGGAATTTTTGAAAATATTCAAGCAGGAATACCGTAAGGGAAATGAATCTGAAACCGCAAGCGCCCAACTTGTTGAAACCGCAGAACAGTATTGCAATAAGCTGATAATGAAAGCCATTTATTTTGATAACCATCGCTCGGCGGATTATGATCTGGCCTGTAATTACTTTTTGATCGAATTTCCGCAGCTTGACGAGCGTACCCGCAGCAACACGATTTCATCGTTTACAGTGCTGGCCGACAGCATGTTGCGTGGCGAATTCCTGCGTTGTTTCGGCTCAAAATCCAGTTCGCTGGTGATCGAGGATTTGTATCGCAAAGGCAAAATCCTGATCGTGGACCAGGACGTCAAACGGCATGGCCTGGTCGGTCAAATGACCGCCGCCATCATCAAGCTCTGCTTCGAGAAAATGATTGAACGCCGCGAAGATATTACCGACTCGAATGCGCGTCCGGTATTTCTGTGGGGCGATGAATGCCAGTTTTTCGCTCTGGATTACGATCAGAAGTTCCAGACCACAGCCCGTTCCAGTCGGACGCTGACCGTTTACGCCACTCAGAATCTCGACAATCTTTACGATGGCTACGGCAAAGAAAAAGCCAATTCCCTGATCGGTAATCTCGGCACGAAAATCTTTTGCCAGAACGGCGACCACACCACCAATAAATGGGCCGCCGATTCCATCGGGCAAGAGGTACTCCGCCGTCACAGCCAGAATATTGGCGACAGCAAATCAGGCTCCATGAAAGGCGATTACAATAAATCCGACAACTTCACCGAGGGCTGGTCCGAACAAAAAGATTACAAAGTTGACATCATCGAATTCACCACTCTGCAAACTGGCGGTCCGCGAGGCCAATGCAAGGTCGGCTACATCTTCTGGCAGTCCGGCCGCGTCCTGAAAAACGGGGACGTTTACGTGCGTGGCGCGATCAACCAGAAATGCCGCAAAATGTGCGGCGCCCGCTTCGAGCGCCATTGCCCGCCAGTACCTAAAGCCGGCAGCAAAGACACCCCGAAAAGCCTCGGCGTTTACTGGTACGATTACATCAACCTGACCGTTTTCATCCTCTCGTTATCCGTGACCGCTTACGGCGCATACCTGATTTACGGCGAAAAAGATCACCTGCTACTGGAAGTCCCGGAAGTCGGCATCATCACCGTGGCAACCATCCTGCTGTGGTTCTCTGCCATTGCCATGGATACTTTCTGGGGCATCCTCAAAACACTCATAGAATTACTCTGGTTCAAACTCCGCAAGAAATACCGCCCGAAATATAAAACAATCAATCGCGTCCCGCTGGTAGTCTTTACATGGCTTTACCTGCTGCTGTCCCTGATCCTGGTCGCCTTAGTCCAACAGCACATCTACAAAAACACGCCATTCCTCCACCTGCTCGGCTTCGGAGTATTATCCAGCCTGGCCCATCGCTTCCTGAAAAGCGCCGGTGGACGCTCAATCCCCGTCAATTAATCAAACTTTCCGTCGGTGATATCCAGATACTCTTTCAGCAGTTTGATGCTGCGCATTTCAAAATAACGTTGAAGCTCACGCAACGCCCAATCTCCATATTTTAACTGGAAATAATCGTACATTTTTCTCCACATGGTGACACCAACACGATATCTATTAACTCCGATCAGGATACATACTTATGGATGCAGGTAAACTCAGAAACAACCTCAACCATCTCAGCTCGCCGCACCTTCAGGATGAGCACCTCTGACCGTCGCCGGCAAAAATATACCTCTCCCGACATTCTTTGATACAGATCATCGCTGGTGAGGTCGCCGGCAAATGGAAACGGGCCATCGCCATGATATGAAAATCGTCATTTTTCAGATCTCTTTTTCCTGATCAATCTGCCGTACATAGTCCGAACGCTTGAAGCTGAATGCCAATGTATTTCCGCTATCTTCGACTCCGCGCCATTTTCACGCCTCATTCTGCCGGTTGCTCACTAATGAAGCTCAGATTGTAATTCCCTTGCTTCGGCTGGCGCTGGAAACGCAGCACGATGTTTTTTGTTCCGTCATGACTCGCCATTGTCACATCGTATGAATTGAGAGCGTTACTGTAAGTTGTAAATTTCAATTGGTTCCAATCAAGAGTCTCCGCATTCTTTTTCAGAATGTCAAGGCTTTCTCCAACCGTATCGATTCCCGTAGCAGCTTTTTCCTGCATCCGCATGCCATGTGGAATACCGAATGCGCAGGATTCGATCCAGGAATAATTCTTTTGATCGCACTTGCTTTTGATCGCTTCGACCAGAAGTTTTAATTCTTCAGAGCGCTCCGCGGAGGTTTCTTCCGGACGCAGAGAATACTCGGAAACGGGGTTTTTGCCAGGTAAATTCGCGTATACGGCCACCACCGCCAGCAGCGGCAGGCAGCAAATCAATATGTTCTTGCTTTTCATGATTCACCTTTTATTCCCATTCCGGTAAATATTTTTCCGCATCCAGTTCATAAGTTCCCAAATGGCCAATTTTTGCGCCCGGCCATTTTATGAAACCAGCACGGTTGGTTGTTGCATGGCCATCTGCCCATGCATAGTTTGCCATAAGAGCGTCATGCCGAAAATGGTCGTATGGAGTCAGAATGTTTATTTTCGTTGCACCGATAGTCATGGAGGCGGAATATGAAATCTGATGATAATAAGTGATATTAATTCTCTTTGCGTCGGCGGTAGAGGCACAATCACCAAAACTTACCAGGCTGGAAGTTTTTTTGATTTGCGAAACTTTTCGCGGCGGAACACTGCTGACAGAGGGCAGTTCCCAGCCATGCAATTGAAGATTTGCTCCATAACCGCCATAAACATCCTGGTCCCGGAACTGTTGAGGAATACTGGGTTGATAGCCAGGTTCAGGACAACGGAAGACACTGTTTGTCCCTTCATTTTGTCCCTTGCTTTTTATATAAGACTCCAAATACCCGCCACCAGTTACCGCTGTCGATGTACCGGAAAAAAATTTATCGGAAGGCATTTTATTTCCCATGGGACAGAAATAACCATTATTATCGTTTTGATATAACGTATCGGCCTGTCCAATCTGTTTCACGTTTCCCAGACATTTTATGGTTATGGATTTGCTTTTCGCCTTGTTGAGTGCCGGCAGCAGCATTCCAGCCAAGATCGCAATAATCGCGATCACGACAAGAAGTTCAATGAGTGTAAAATTGTGACTTGCCGTAAATCGCCTGTTTTTCCGTTCATCTTTTCGAAACGACTTGTTTTCGGAACGACCCGGTCGTTGGTTTTTCTTGATAGACATGATTGTGATCCTCCTTATTAATTAGGTTAACCTAACTTCTATTTCTTGAAAAAGTATTTTTATCTATGTCGTGTAATTCATTTTCAAACTGATGATATCAGAACTATTTTGAATATTTTATGCAAATAAGTTTCTCTGTAAATTGTAATTTCATTTGCTAAATGTAAATAATATAATTAGATGGTTCTAATTTTCAAGTAGTAATCGTAAAAAAATCTATTTTTCCGGCCACCATGTCAACCCTGCATCCGGTCGAAGCGATTGGCAAAGTGGATGGCAAGCTGAAGCGAATGACGTTCATCATGGACAATTTTGAATGAGCGGCAAGTTCCATTTGCGACCTCTCTAAAGCCCGTTGGGCCATCAAGGTGTTTTTCAAGGAAATTAAGCAGACGCTACAGCTCTCCGACTTCATGGGGTACAACGAAAATGTGGTTTTCTGGCAGATATGGACCGCTTTTTGACCTATATCCAGCTCCGGTCCATCGCCTGACAAAATGGCTGGAAACACACGTTTCCTTGACTGTTTACCACTTTGCCTGGCGTGGCATGGAGTTGCCTGGATGTGGGAAGTCAAGTGCCGTGGACAGCATCCGACACGGCTCGCATGCGCGCCGCTCTGGAACAGGCACATCTACCGGAGGTCGCCCCATCGTAATCCCAACTCAAGGGAAAACTGGAAATGGGTAGTTTCAAAAACTTCAAAAACCAAGCTCAAATATGGAGATGAAAATGGCTATTTCAAGCAACTATGGGACGGCAGTGAATAAATATTATAATTGTTCCGGTGGCTTTAGCTGCGCGTTGACATCAATCCTTATCTGCTATAATATCTTCATCCGTGATGCCAAGATATTCTTTCAATAAATTGATACTGCGCATGTCAAAATACCATTTGAGTTTCAATAAACTCCAGTCTCCATATTTTAATTGAAAATAACCAAATGTTTTTCTAAGCGTGGTGGCGCTGATGGTTCCTTTGGTGATGCCGGAGGCCCTTGCCGATTCTGTCAAAAATTGGTATATATAAAAAGATGACCATACTGTTGGAGAATCCTTTTTGGCGTTCACGGCTTTATTTTGAAACAAATAGAGATCTTCCGGATATTTAAGGCGAAATTCCTTTATCATGTTTTTGCATTTTTCCGGAAAAATAATCTCTTTCATCTTCCCGCGTGTCAGTTTGGATTTCAACAGAATATACATGATTTCCTGTGGCTGCTCATTGTCATTGAGCTGTCTTTTTACGATATGTAAATCTTCAAATTTTATCTGAACAAGCTCGGTCGTCTGCAAACCGGTGCCAAGCCCCAACAGAAAAAACAGATATTGCCGTGATGACATATTGCCGTTTTTTATTCGTTTCTTGATCTCGGATTCCCATTTAGCCACCTGTTCCGCTGATTTTATGATTTGACATTTATTCATGATTCCGGCTCCATTCCCAATAGAATTTTTGATATTTCCTAAGGCTGTTCATTGATAATCCAGGGGTGATTTCATCGCAATCGTCTGCGCTTTGCTGATGATTTTTGGTAAATTTCTTTCGAGCGTTCTGATGAGAGGTTTTCGGAGAGGATCCCGAGCTTATGAATTCTTGAAAATACCGGTCATACTCTTTTCCCCATTGATAAAAAAAATCAAAATTAGTGCTTTGCTTTTTCTCACTTTTTTTTACCTGAACTTCCGCTGCTTGCAGTATGCTTTGCACCGGCCCCAATTGCATTGCCGGGACAATTTGACTGTTTACCCAGGATATCGATAAATTATAAAGTTCATAAACAAAATCGGAATCCGTTTGCGAAGAAAGCCGCAACGCCGCATCAATGAAATCCATGATTTTTATCATTCGCGCGTGAATTGGCATGGAAGGCCGAGGCAGTTTTGAAATAGTCCCAATGAATCGTTTTGCTTGGTCTTCATTTTTGAATGATTTCTCAGGCCAGTTGCTGAGACTTTCACGGAGCTCTTCTTCTTTCAGGAAAATAGCAAAATCAACCAGATAATTCTCTATTTCCGGGAAATCGCCGGAAGGATGATAAAGGAATATCAGATGATCCAGATAATATCCGGTAAGATTGCATAAAACCTTGGCTATGATGCAATTCTTATTAAACGACGGATACAGCGACGGGAAAATCAGTATTGTCTTTTCTGACAACAATATCGGTTTCTCGTCGTAGATTTCGGGGAATATGCATTCCCGATTATGAATTCCATCCATCATGTAAATTACCTATCTGAAAACTACAGATAAGATAATATACATTTGTATTATTTTCAACCAATTTTTCGTCTAAAATTCTTTTATTTTTTCGAGCTGGCGCCACGCCGTCTGATTCGTCTTTTGAAACTCGCGGTTCGCTCCGGCTGTTTAACCTCGTCGCATCGTGGCGTTGATTGTTTTTGACTGCGAACGGTTTCCCGGGAACGGCACGGCTTGAAATCCGGAGCCCGATTTTTATTGCTTTCGATAAACTGAACAATACTGCTTTCGTATATCAGAACCTTTTTGCTCGATATCCGGGAGTAGGTTAACTTACCCTGTTTTATCCAATTATAAATTGTTTTCCGGTCCACGTGCAATATCTCACTGGTTTCGTCTATGGTTTTATAAGAATCCAGCCTTGCATTGGAATTATTGTCTTTGCACGACAAATTCTTTATCTGTTCCAATTCCTCTGGGCTGATTATCTTATTCGCCACCAAAGGCTGCAGCACACTTAAAATTATGTCCATATTCTTTTCCATAAATTCTCCTGGGTTAAGGAGAGATTATACCGTGCTGTCCGTAAAAGTCAATGCCATATCTGTTTCTGGATAGTAAAGTTATATAACTTTATCATCCGGACGGCGGAATACCCTTCTCAGCTTGATGCGCATTGGCATTGATTTGGACAATCGAGGTATGAATTTTGTCAACAATAAACTCCGGCGCCGAATCGATATACTCTTTTATCTGTTCCCGTAACTGCTCATAAGTTTGAGACTTGCTCAAATCATAAGTCCCGATCAGACCTCTCATCAAAGATAAACCTTGTATCCTGGCCTGTTTATCAGCATGTTTCTGATAGTGCTCCGTCATTGCTTTGCTGAAATGCCCGACAATGCTCCTGACAATTGGCAAAGGCACTCCACGCAACCCCGCATAATAACAAAAACAATGGCGTAATGAATGAAACCCCTTTATTGACTGCTTCTTGATTCTTCCAGGAATTTCTTTCTGCGTGACAATCCCGAGAGATTCAAGATACCTTTTTATACGGTTATTCAACACATTTTTATGCGAAAGATAAAGCCTTGCGGCCTCGGGAATGACAAATTCACTTTTCCCCGAAACCTTGTACTGTTTCATCAAATAATCATTCAGCTCGATTTCAATAGGTATTCTCACCCAGGTTTTGGTCTTTTTCGTGAGACGGGTAATTTCACGATGTATGAAATTGGGCTCCTTCGCATTAACCTTGAAATCTTCAATTTCAGCCCAACGCAATGTAGCGGCATCGCTTAATCGCAGCCCTGTACAAATCCCCACCGTAAAAAGCCCTTTGAAAATTTCCGGAGGATTGCTGAATATTAACTTCAACTCTTCCTCTGTAAAAATTTCGCGGTTTTCTTTGTTCAGCTTCAACGGCGCGATAAAATAAAAAGGATTTTCCTCGGTCGTATACCCCAGGTCGGAGAGCAGATATCCAAAAACCGCCTTACAGGTCGAATGATAACGATTCAAAGTCGTATTGCTTAATTTCCCTCCATATTCATAGTCTTTGAACTTCCGCCGCTGCGGACAGTTCTTCTTATCATAGCTGATTCTCGTATTCCAACGGCCATTCTGCCGGATATAAGCGATATATGACTCTGCATGTGTACGGTCCACCTCATCCAACGTTTCCAACTGGAAATTGTCTTTCAGATAATAAACGAAATCCTGCCAGTATCTACGTGTGATTTTCAAAACATTCTCGGTCGCGATACGAGTATGCGGTTTGGCCAAATGCAAATCAAAAGCATTGTCCAAAGTAATCGTCAGTCTGGCCTTCAGCTTTTTCAGTTTTGCTTTCTCATCCAGAAACTCTTCGCGTGTCGTGATCTCCTGGACTTTCCTCTCGCGTTCAATGAAAACTTTTGCCGCCTGCTCCGCATCGAGCAAATTCGTGATCGTTTCATTTTTACCATTTTTCAAAGGCGTGCATCTACGGTTCCCATTTGAATCCGTATACTGCAGATAATACTTGTTTTTGGACTTGAATACCCGTCCGCTACCCTTGGCGCGTCTTTTGTTTTTTTGCATAAAAACCTCCCGAAATAAAAAATCATTGTCAATCTTCTACAAGTTGACAATGATTTCAAGTAATATTAATCCTCCAGATAGTAAAGTTAAATAACTTTACTATCCAGGCTTGTCGACAAAAAATTTTGAGGGGAAAAAAGTTTTGCTTATTTTTGCTTATTATCTTTAAAGCCAGTTTAAGGAAATAGCCATTTGAGCGTGAAAATGCAGGAAAACCGAAAGAATAAAACCAGAGCCAATCCAATCGCAATGCAATCCGTAATATGTTCACTATAAGCATGATAACTAATTATAATAATTAACAGATAACAACGATGATCGCGATCACGACCAGGAGTTCAATGAGGGTGAAAATTTTCCGGTTTGCGGATTTGCTTTTGCTTGCATTCATGTTTTTATCTCCTTGAGAGTTAAAAGGTCGCTGGTGAATTTATTTCCATTGCTAATATTATATGGCGGAGAGGCTTTATTTGCAATACCCCCGGAGACCGAAATGAGAATAAAGTTATGCATAAATACGCATATTATTAATATTCGTATTTTACGCATAATTTGTGCATTAAGCTATTGACAGAACCACGATTATGCGTTATACTATTTACGAACTAACGGAGATCAATCATCATGCTGTCTCAAAAAGCAATCGCGCAAAAATTGAAAATATCCCAGTCCACCGTTTCGCGGGCCCTGAACAACGACAGTTCGCTGCCGCTGACCACCAAGCTGAAGGTGAAAAAACTGGCCATGGACAACGGTTACGAGCCGCGCCGCTACAATACGAAAAAGCAGCGCCAGGAAGAGGATACCGTCGGCAACCGCATGCTGGCGCTGGTGCATCATGCGCCGACCGTGGACGGCAAGTATTATTCGCTGCTGCTCGAAATGATTCAGGGGTTCATCCAGGCCGCGGCCAACAACGGTATCACGTTGATTGTCAAGGAAGTCAATAACATGGAATCGGCCCGGAGCATAGTCGGGGAGTTCAGCAACAACGTCATCGGGGCAACGCTGCTCCTTCGTTACCCCGCCGAGATGATCAATCTTTTTTGCGATAATTTCAACTGCGTTTCCCTGAATCACCGTTACGAAGACATGAAGATCCGGGTGATCGAGCCGCAGCAGGAAATGGCCTTCGCGCAAATGTACCAGTACCTGTATGAAAAAGGACACCGGCGCATCGGTTTCCTGACCGTGAAAAACAGTTATCAGTTTGCTTTTTCGCGCTATGCCGGCTGCATGCAGGCGGCGTATATCCTGAAAAACCGCTTCGCTTCGGAATGGGCCGTGAATGTCCAAACCGAAAACCAGCTCGACCTGCCGCAGATCGCCGCTCACGTGGCCAAGCTCTACAAAAACGAACAGGTCGACGCCTATCTTTGCTCCAGCGGCAGCCTCGCCAAGAACCTGATCGAAGAACTGGCGAAAAAGAAATTGCGCGTACCGGAAGATATTTCCCTGACCGCGTTCGACGATATCCTGACGCCGACCGCCGAGGGGCATCTGTTGTGCGGCGCCCAGGCGAACTACGAGCGCATGGCGCAAATGGCCATCAAAGTACTGCGCAACAGTTCGGCTTTTGCCGATGCCACGGTTATCTGTTGCGATACCGATTTTCATTTCGGGAACACTGTTTCGGAATTGAATTAGTCATTTATGCATAAATTAGAATTATGCGTTGCCATAAGGATTCAACTGCCATGCCGGATAAAGATTTCTCGCTGCTCGTAAAGCCTGCGTCATTTGACTGCAATCTGCGCTGCGAATACTGCTTTTACCTGAAAAAGGAACAGCAGTTTGGTTGCGGCCCGCACCGCATGAGCGATGAAACACTTGAACGCATGATCTCCGGTTACCTGGCGGGCAACCGTCGCAGTTGTACTTTCGGCTGGCAGGGCGGTGAACCGACCGTCATGGGGTTGGATTTTTTCCGGCGCGCCGTCCAACTGATGCAGAAACATGGGCATGCCGGGCAGCAGATCGCCAACGGCCTGCAGACCAACGGCACGCTGCTGGACGATGAATGGGCCGCATTCCTCGCCGAATATCATTTCCTGGTGGGCGTGAGTGTGGACGGGCCGCCGGAACTGCACGATCCGCATCGCTGCGGCAGCCATGGTGCGGTCATGCGCGGGATCGATGCGCTGCGCCGCCACCGGGTGGAATTCAATATTCTGACTTTGGTGAATTCGCTCAACGTCAAGGAGCCGTTGAAAGTCTATCGTTATTTGCGCGACGGACTCGGCGTGAATTATCTTCAATTTATCGAATGCGTCGAGCCTGAGGCGAGTTTTTCGTTAAGCGGCGATGAATGGGGCGAGTTTCTCTGTACGGTTTTCGACGAATGGTACGAGCACGATACCAGGCACGTGTCGATCCGGTTCTTTGATTCAGTGTTGAATAAGATCGTGACCGGTGCGCCGAGCATGTGCTCCATGTGCCGTGAATGCGGCCAGTATCTGGTGGTGGAGCACGACGGCGGAATCTATCCCTGCGATTTTTATGTGAATCCGGAGCTGCGCCTGGGTAAGGTCGGCGAGATGCCTTTGGCCCGGTTTCTGGAAATGCCGCGCGCCCGTACTTTTGCCAAACTGAAAAGCAATATGGATCAGGAATGTCGCAATTGCCCGTACTGCCGTTTCTGTGCCGGCGACTGCACCAAAAATCGTCGCGGCAACCACAGTTTACTATGTGCCGGATACAAACAATTTTATGGTTATACTCTCGAACGTTTCAATAAACTGGCGGAGCGTTTCAAATGATAAGTTTCATATATTAAAACGAGGCAAAATTATGAAGAATCTGATGATGGCTGTTTGGTTGATGGTGCTGGCGGTGAATGCCGCGGAGCCGGAAGCGTTTACCGTGGTGCCGCCTCCGGGAGCGGAAGAGGTCACTGTCCAGGCGCCCGCACCCGGGAGCTATTGGTTCGCAACCAATACGTACTCAAAAGTGCCGGTGGGCGTGGAACATACGGCGGAGTTCCGCTGGGATGAGGGGCCGTGGCGGCACCGCCGGCTGTTGAACCCGAATCGAACGGGCGGCGTGTATAATATTGACCGCATCGAATTTACCGCTGAGCCGCGCCGCCTTCAGTTTCGTTATGACCGTGAAAAAACGGATCGCGTGGAATTTCAGTTTACCCCTGTCCGTCCGGTGAAAGTGCCGAAAGAGGCCGTGAATTACAAGCCGCCGTTTACGCCGCCGCTCAGCCATCCCCGGGTGCTGGTCAATCCGGAGGCATTGAGCCAAATCCGCGCCAATCTGAAAACCGGCGTCAATGCGACGACCTGGGAGAAATTGAGCGCCGAGGCCCGCAAGCCCTTTACATTTGAGCCCGACCCGGATCGCGAGGTGATGTATGATCCGGCGGTTTCGCTGGCGATCTCGCAGAAGGCGTTTTATTACCTGATGACTGGCGAACGCGAGATTGGGCGCGAGGCCATCGAGCTGGCGACGACTTATCTCGGCGTGGTGTCGTTTGGCAATGGACAGGACATCTGCCGCAAGGTCGGGGAGATTATTTACCGGGTGTCGCAGGCCTATGACTGGTGCTATGACCTGACGACGCCGGACGAACGTACTTTTCTGCGTAAGAAGATGTTGTATCTGGCCGGGGAAATGGAGATCGGCTGGCCGCCGTTCAGGGAATCTGTGGTTGTCGGGCACGGCAACGAAAGTCAAGTGAGCCGCGATCTGCTGGCGATGGCGATTGCCGTTTACAACGAGGACCCGGAGCCTTACCGTTACGTGGCGTACACCATGCTCGAAGTTTTCCAACCGTCGAGAACCTATCTTTACCAAAGCGGCCGCCACGATCAGGGATACGGCTACGGCGGCTACCGTATGCAGTACGATCTTTTTGCGGCATTGCAGTTCAAACGGACGTTCGGCTATGACCTGCTGCCGGCGATCACCGCCGAGGTGCCGTATAACTGGTATTATCTGAGGCTGCCGGACCATCGTTTCTTTGTCGAGGGCGACGGCAACTGGATATGGCTGGAACGTTATTATGCCAACCGTCAGATATTGCTGAGCAGCATCGCATTGTGGCCGGACCCGGAGTTGAAAGAAGAATTCCGGCGCAGCAGACCCAAACTCGATTTTCCGGAAGACCCGGTCTTTTTCCTGCTGGTCAATGATCCGAACTTGAAGCCGGAGGACCGCCGGGCGGAGTTGCCGCTGACGAAGTTCTACAAGAAACCGCTTCCCGGCATGACCGCGCGGACCGGCTGGAACTTCGGCAAAGAGTCCGACGACGTGGTGGTGAGTATGAACGGCGCCTATTATCATTACCGCAACCACCAGCATCTCGACATGGGCGCGTTCCAGATTTATTACCGGGGCGTTCTTGCCGCGGATCTGGGGCAATACAAAAACTACGGCATACCGTTTGACTGGAATTTTGCGAAAAGCACGGTTTCGCATTCGGCCATGCTGTTCCGCGATCCTCTGCAGACCAAATATTTGATGGGGCCGCAGTTCACGGCCAACTCCGGCACGCAGGAAATCACCGGCTGGATGCCTGCCGATGACTTGAAAGAGCAGACCACGGGGATGAAGTTCCGCAATGGCGATACCATGCGCGCCGGCTGGGGGCCCGATGCGGTAAAACCGCTCTATTCCTTCATGGAAACCGACCTCGGAGTCCTTTATCCGAACCGGGTGAAAAGTTATTCGCGGAGCTTCGTTTTTCTGAACCTTGGCCGTCCGGATACTCCGGCCGCGCTGCTGGTGCTTGACCGGTTTGAAAAATCCGCCGAGCGGGTGGAGCCGCTCTTTCAATTGACCTCGATCGCCACGCCTGTCGAAAAAGACGGTGCGATTGAAGTTGCGGTCTCTCCCTACGGGCGCACCGGCAAACTCACCATGCAGACCCTGCTTCCGGCGGACGCTTCGAAGCGGATTCTCACCGGCAAGGACGCGTTTACGGTGGATGGTACCTATTTCGAGCCGCGTATCCCGAAGGCTCCAGAGGCCAACGGCAGCCGCACCGTGATTACCGGCGGAGGCAAAACGTTCTTGAACCTGATTCAGATTCAGGATGGCGCCGCCGCGCCGCTCCCGGTCAGACAACAGGAAAAAGACGGCCGGATCGTGCTCGAAATCGCTGACCGACTGGTCAATCTTGGCGATGCGCTGCAGCCGACTGCCAAAACGGTTTCATGGGCAGTGACAGAAAAGGCGGCTCAGGTATTGCTGCTTGATCTGGCGCCGGGAACATGGGAGCTCCAAGCAAACGGCAAAACCGTCAGCAAAGCGGAAGTCAGCGCGGAAAACGGAAGTTTCTTCGCCATTCAGGATCCCGGCAATTATACATTAGTTCCAGTTACAGGGAAGTGAATCAGAATGAACCGGAAAAAACAACTATTTGCAGCTGGAACCGCGCTCGGCCTCGGCCTGACTGCAGCCGCGGCGGAAGCCCCGCCCAATATTTTGTTTATCATGTGCGACCAGCTTTCCGCGCGGGCGACCAGCTTGTACACACCCGGCTTTGCCGCCAGTCCGAATATCGACAATCTGCTGGAGCGCTCGCTGAGGTTCTCGCGGGCATACACGGTTTGTCCGCTGTGCATGCCGGCGCGGGCCGCAATGTGGAGCGGACGCTATCCGCATGAGACAAATGTCGTGTCCAATCTGGAGCCGCCGAAGGAAGCCGCTGCGCTCTTTCCGACCGTCGGCGAAGTCTTTACCAAAGCCGGATATCAGACGGTTCATTTCGGCAAAATGCATGACGCTGGAACCCTGCGCGGTTTCAATGTGGTCAGCCCTCCGGTCAAGAAACCGTTCAAGCATGATTTGCCGGTCAATTATGACAGTTTCGAAGATGTTGATACCACGGAAAAAATGATCGAATTTCTTCGCAACAGCAAGAACAATAAAACGCCGTTTCTGGCGGTGGCGGACCTGAATAATCCGCATAACATCTGCCAGTTTGTCGGCGAAAACGAGAAGTTGCCGCTGCCCGCGCTCGAAAAACTGCCGCCCCTGCCGGATAATTTCCGCTGCGGTGACTGGCAGACCCGGCCGCTGCCGGTCCGTTATATCTGCTGCACCAATCCGCGGCAACGGCAAGCCGCTCACTGGACGCCGGAGCGTTACCGCTTTTACCTCGCGGCCTACAGTCAATACATCAGCATGGTGGACAAGCAGATCGGCGAAATCCTGACCGCGCTGCGCGAGAGCGGCAAGGCGGACAATACCATTGTGGTGTTTGCCGCGGACCATGGAGAGAACATGGCGGCGTTCGGGCTGGTAACTAAGCATATTGCCTTTTATGAAAACACCGTCAATATTCCGATGGCGATTTACGACCCCGCCAAACCGGAACGGAAGGACGTGAACCGTGACCGGCTCGTATCGAATCTGGATATTTTCCCGACCTTGTGCGATCTGGCCGGCATCAAGCCGCCGCCGGAGCTGTCCGGCAGTTCCATCCTCAAAGGGCAGGGGGCCGGTTATGTGGTTTCCGAATGGGTGAGCGAGTATTTCAATACGATTTCGCCCGGCCGGATGCTGGTCGACAAAACTCATAAATACGTCCATTTCCTCGAAGGCAATGGCGAGGAGCTGTACGACCAGGCAAACGACCCCGGCGAAAAGCGCAATCTGGCTCCCTTGCCGGAGTTCAAAGAAACCCTGCGGAAATACCGCGATCTGTTGAAGGAACATACGGCCAGAACAAACGATCCATACTTTTCACTGCCGGTCATTGTCGACCCGAAATACCGTAGCCATAAAGACGGATTTGCGAATCATACCGGTTCCGACTCAGTTACCGAGGGACGGGAACTTTATCCTGACCGGCGCAAGGATAATTTGCTGAAGTTCTATTCAAAATGACGCTTTGATGAAGATATTTTGCTTCAGGACATCGCAGTTGTCGATAATGAAGGGGGGACGTTCGTCGGGGTTGATTAACTTCAGACAGATATTGTCCAGGATCAATGAATCGACATTGCGGATATCCATGCAGGCGGCCCGGCTCCAATCGGGATAATAATTCTCGGAAGTCACACTGCCCGGGTGTTTTTTCTGGTCCAGTACCTGAGGATATTCAGCCGGGATATCGGCTTGTTTGACGGTGCCGATGGCATGGTAGATCAGGTCGCGCAGGATCAAGCCGTCGATCTTATGCGCGGCCTCGGCGTCGACCCGGATTCCGTGAAAGGCAGGGCTGCCCATGATGTCGTCTTTGAAGCGGTAATGGATGTTTTTCATTTCATCGGTATCGGAGATGATGACGTTGGAAATGATGATATTTTCGAGCCGGCCGATTTCCGGCATTTCGGTCAGGCCGATTGAGGAACCGATATCGCTTAACCGGTTGTTGAGCAGGATGAAAAACGGCCGCGAAACATTTCGCATGACCAGATTTGACGCCGCGATATTGCGGATGATTCCGCCCTCGGTGCACTCGATTTTCAGGCCTTCGCGCCAGATATTTTCAAACGCGCAATTGCTGATTGTCACGTCCGATATTTCGCCGACCGATTTCAGGCCGATCCGGATTCCGGCGCAGATGGAGGTGAAGAGGCAGTTGGAAATTTGCACATTGCGTACCGGATAATCACGGCTGCTTGACTGCAGGCAGAGATTATCGTCCGTACCCAGAATCTTGCAGTTGTCGACAAACACATTGGCGCAGCCGTCGAAATCGAGCCCGTCGCCGTTGTACCGCTTATCGTTTCTGATCTCGAGATTCAGGCACCAGATATTCACCGAGTCAAGAAAAGCACTGGTCCAGGCGGCGGCGTTATAGAGCCGCAGGTTTTCGACGCGGATATTCCGGCAGCGCAGGAAACGGATCATCATTGGACGGTAGATGTTGCCGGCATTCGGAAACGCCTCGGCATTGCCGTTGATTTCCCCGAATCCGGTCAGGCCGATGTTCTCGGCGTCTTCGGCATAAATGAAACAGCGGTCCATGTCTTTTTCGTTGACATAACGGTTGTAATGAGTGTCATCCGGGTACTCGGAAATATCGCCGCTGGCCAGCAACACGGCACTGGCTTCAACCTGCAGATATACATTTGATTTCAGGTAAAGCGTTCCGGAACGGAACGTACCATTACTGAGGCTCACGTACCCGCCGCCATTGGCATGGCAGGCGTCGATGGCGCTTTGAATAGCCCGGGTATCACAGCTTACACCATCCCCGGCGGCCCCGAATGTTCTGACATCAATAATCATTTTCAATCGTCTCTTGTTTGTTTTAATTAATTATACCTGCAGATCCGTGAAAAATCAATACCTTTATGAAAAATAATAGATTAATTTTCATTATGGTGCCTGGAACTGTGAAACGATTGATTATCTGGTAGATGATGATGTATTATTACAGGTGAAAAATTAATTTTCATGAAAATTAGTCAAATATTTTTCAATTGGGTATTGATTTTTTCCATATTTGGTGGCACAATATATAATAAACACATGAGGAAGTCAAAAGTGTCGATTGTAGAAATTGCCAAAAAAGCCAATGTCAGCATCAGTACGGTTTCGCGTTATTTCAATAAACCGGACAAAGTATCGCCGAAGGCCGCCGCGAGGATCAAGGCGGCGGTGGAGAAATATGATTACCAGCCCAGCATTGTCCGTCCCGGACCGAAGGTGGCGAGCCGGATGGGAATCAGAACCGGCGCCATCTCGTTTCTGGCGCTCGGCAATATTTCCCCGGAGGAAATGCTCCGCAAGCCCGCGTTACCGATTTTGATCGGCAGCATTCAGAATGCCTTGCTGGATCGTCATTTAACCATGCAGCTGGCGCACGTCACCGACGGGAAAAGGTTGCCGGAAGTTATCGACCCGCGCAACAGCGACGGCGTGATTCTTTTCGGCAAACCCTCCAACCCGGAAATCCTTAAGCGCCTCATCGACCTGCGCTCAAAACTCCCAATGATCTGGTGCTTCCGTGAGCACGAAGATGACAATCGGTTGTTTGATCATATTTTTTATGACAACATGGCCGTTTCCACGATCGCGGTGGACTACTTTTTGTCGCGCGGACATAAAAAAGCGGCGGTATTTACCAGCGATCCGGAGCATGGGGCATTTCAAGAGCGGGTGGAGCGTTTCGTTAAATACAGCCACGAGGCCGGTTTGAAGCCGATTGTGTTTTCCGCCTCACCGGGGAAAAAAGACGTGGCGGCATTTCAGGAATTGGCCGGCGCTTTCATGAAGGACCGTCAGGGTATTTCCGGCGCATTTTTCTGCGCGGACGATATCATGCTGGGAGTTTACAACGAATTGCGGGCGGCCGGATATGAAATTGAAAAACTGGATATGATCGGCTGCAACAATGACGAAGTCCTGCTGCGCTATATTTCCCCGCGCCCGGCAACCATCGACATCAAGATTGCACAGGTCGGCGAGATGGCCGTCAGTCAATTATTGAACCGGATCAACGGCGAAAACAGTGAATATTCCACCGAGATATTTATCAAACCGGATTTGATCGGCGGAAGTAAATAATTTAATGAATCTATCAGGAGAACATATGAGAAATTTGAGTATCGGGTTGGATTTCGGATCGGACAGCGTGCGGGCGGTGGTGGTTACGCCGGACGGCAAGACTTTGGCGAGCGAGGTTTGCGAGTATCCGCGCTGGAAGGCGGGGCAGTTTTGCCATGCGCAGAAGAGCCAGTGGCGGCAGCATCCGTTGGATTATCTGGAATGCACGGAGAATGTCATCAAGGGCGTGCTGAAGCATGTGAATCCGGCGGATGTCGCTGGCATTGCGATCGATACGACCGGTTCGACACCGTGCGCGGTGGATCGCGACGGTACGCCTTTGGCGCTGAAGCCGGAGTTCGCGGAGAACCCGAATGCGATGTTTATTTTGTGGAAGGACCACACCGCCATTGCCGAGGCGGCGCGCATCAATGAAGTTGGCGGCGAATACCTCAAATACGAGGGTGGAATTTATTCGAGCGAGTGGTTCTGGTCGAAGATTTTGCATACCGTGAAAGTGGACGAAAAAGTGTGCGCGGCGGCGTTCAGCTGGGTGGAACATTGCGACTGGATCACCGGTGAACTGGCCGGGCGCACCGAACCATTGACCATGGCGCGGAGCCGTTGCGCCGCCGGACACAAGGCGATGTGGCACGCGAGCTGGGGCGGGTTGCCGCCGCAGGAATTTTTGAGCAGGATCGATCCGCTGCTGGATGGTATCCGCGAGCGTTTGTTTACCGAAACGCAGACGGCGGAAGTGCCGGTCGGCAAGCTCTCGGCGAAGTGGGCGGCGAAGCTCGGTTTGTCGACGGATGTGGTGATCGGCGGCAGCGCGTTCGACTGTCATTTCGGGGCAGTGGGCGCGGGAATCGAGCCGTATGAACTGATCAAGGTGATCGGTACTTCGACTTGCGATATCATCGTGACGCCTGAGCTGAATCATTGCGTCAAAGGCATTTGCGGACAGGTTGATGGTTCAGTGGTGCCGGGCATGATCGGACTCGAGGCCGGACAGTCGGCGTTTGGCGACGTTTACGCGTGGTTCAAGCGTTTTATGAGCTACGGCGGCGACGTTTCGTTGCCGCAACTGGAAAGAGATGCGGCCCTGACCGAGCCGGGCGTGATCGCGCTCGACTGGATGAATGGACGACGTACGCCGGATGCTAATCAGAACCTCGCGGGGGCGATTTTCGGCCTCAATCTGGGCACGACCGCGCCGATGGTTTACCGGGCGCTGGTGGAGAGCACGGCGTTTGGCGCGCGGGCGATTATCGAGCGTTACCGGCGCGAGGGTGTGCCGGTGAAATCGGTTGGCGCGATCGGCGGCATCAGCAAGAAATCGCCGTTTGTAATGCAGATTTGCGCGGACGTTTTCAACTTGCCGATCAAGGTCGCGGCGAGCGATCAGGCCTGTGCGCTGGGCGCGGCGATTTTCGCGGCGGTAGCGGCGGGCGTGCATCCGGATTTTGCAACGGCGGTCAAAAACATGAGCTCGGAATACGATCACATTTACCAGCCGGACGCCGAAAAAGCGAAGCTGTACGACCAGCTGTATGCGCGTTATATCGAGCTTGGCCAGGCGGTCGAAACGGAGACGATGAAGCATGTATAAAAAGCTCAAAGAGATTTGTTACCGGGCCAATATGGAACTGCCGAAGCTGGATCTGGTGATTTACACGTTCGGCAATGTCAGCGCGGTGGATCGCGAAAAAGGTGTGTTTGCGATCAAACCCTCGGGCGTGGATTACGCGTCGATGAAGGCGGACGACATGGTGATCGTCAGCCTCGAAACCGGCGAGATCGTCGACGGCAAACTGCGCCCGTCCAGCGATACCAATACGCATCTGGTGCTGTACCGCGCATACCCTGAAATCGGCGGCATTTGCCACACACATTCGACCTTCGCGGTGGCGTGGGCGCAGGCGGCGCGCGCCGTGCCGATCTATGGGACCACCCACGCGGACCATCTGGCGGCGGACATTCCGTGCACGGAATTCATGCCCGATAAATGCATCAAAAATGACTACGAAACCGAGACCGGCAACCAGATCACCCACCTCAAACTGAACGCAACAGAGATCGAAATGGTGCTGGTGGCGGGTCATGGCCCCTTCACCTGGGGCAAGGACGCGGCCAAGGCCGTTTACAACGCCAAGGTGCTCGAAGAACTCTGCCGGATGGCGTTCATCACCGAGCAGCTCAACCCGGACGTCAAGCGTCTGAAAAATTCACTGATCGACAAACACTATAACCGCAAACACGGAGCCAAGGCTTATTATGGACAGAATTAACCTGAAGAAATACCGCATCCGCTTCATCACCGGCAGCCAGCACCTCTACGGCGAAGACACGCTGAAACAGGTCGCCAACAACGCCCAGATGATCGTCAAGGCGCTCAACGGCAATGGCCGGATCGCCCTCGAAATCGAATGGGTTCCGACCGTCAAGACCCCCGACGAAATCACCGCCGCCATTCAGAGCGCGAACGCAGCCGCGGACTGCGCCGGCGTCATCTGCTGGATGCATACCTTCAGCCCCGCCAAGATGTGGATCAACGGTCTTAAGCTCTTGCAGAAGCCGATGTTGCACCTGAATACGCAGGCCAACCGCGATATTCCGTGGAGCACCATCGACATGGACTTCATGAACCTGAACCAGGCCGCGCACGGCGACCGCGAATTCGGCTTCATCTGCACCCGCATGAATATCCCGCGCAAAGTCGTTAACGGCTACTACGAAACCGAGGCCGTTCAGAACGCGATCGGCGTATGGGCGCGCGTGGCCGCCGCGTGGCGCGATTCGCAGACCATGAAAATCGCCCGCATCGGCGACAATATGCGCGAAGTAGCCGTCACCGAAGGCAACAAAGTTTCCGCTCAAATCCAGTTCGGCTACGCGGTCAACGGTTACGGCGTGGGCGACGTGCTCAAATACATCGACAATGTCAGCGAGGCCGCCGTCGAAAAACTGGTCAAGAAATACCGCGATCTCTACACGATACCGGATACCTCCGCGTACGCCATGAACTCGATCAAGGCCGCCGCCAAACAGGAAATCGGTCTCCGCGCCTTCCTCGAAGACGGCGATTTCGCGGGCTTCACCACCACCTTTGAAAATCTCTACGGCTTCGACCAGCTCCCCGGCCTTGCGTCGCAGCGGTTGATGGCCGACGGCTACGGTTTCGGGGCCGAGGGCGACTGGAAAACTGCCGCATTGCTGCATACCATGAAAGTGATGGGGCACGGCTTGCCGGGCGGCGTCAGCTTCATGGAGGACTATACGTATCACTTTGCCCCGGGCCGCGAGCGCGTCCTCGGCGCGCACATGCTCGAAGTCTGCCCGACCATCGCGGCGGCAAAACCGCGCCTCGAGGTCCATCCGCTAGGCATCGGCGGCAAGAACGATCCCGCGCGGCTGGTCTTTACCACCAAACCCGGTCCGGCGATCAACGCCACGATGATCGACCTCAGCACGCATTACCGGTTGATCGTCAACGAACTGCAGATCGAGGAGCCCGATGCCGCGCTGCCGAAACTCCCGGTCGCAAGCACGGTCTGGACGCCGAAGCCGAACCTGGCTGACGGCGCGAAACAGTGGATCGAAGCCGGCGGCGCACACCACAGCGTCAACGCCCCCGCGCTGACCACCGAATTCATGCAGGACTACGCCCGCATGGCCGGTGTCGAAATCGTCGTCATCAAGTAAGCTGAATTGAACGAAAAAGACCGGCAAAGCAGGAATGTTTTGCCGGTCTTAATTTTTTGAGTTGGGATTATTTTGCCAGATAAACAGCCAGTCCATTGAAGGCTGATAAGCCTGATATTTGCAACTTGCTCGACTGTAATTCGACGGAGATCGAATTTGGCGCAAATGTGCGGAGTATTTTTTTACCGGTCAGCGGAATATCGATGGTTTCCGGGGCGTTTTCGAAGGTATGGATGACCAACAGTTCATGTGTATCATTGCTCCTCGAAAATACCTGGTATCCGGTGGGATGGGTGTAGGATTCGCCGGTACGGCGCGTCACCTGCGTTTTGCCGCAGCGGATTATTGGTGCCGCCTGACGGTAGAATTCGACTGCACTGAACATGATTTGAAGCTGATTTTCGTTCAATTTCGCGATATCACCGGAGAGGCAGAGACGCCCGAGCATGCCCGCCGCCAGCGAATAATACAGGCGGTTTTCGTCGTCATCCGGATGCAGCACCGCCCATATCTGGTTTTTCCGCATTGGGATCAACTGCGCGGTGTTGGCGGCGATCAGCGGAATCTCGACACCCTCATGCGCATCGGAGAAGCTGCCCATGGCGGCGAGGCGCATCCACGCGGGACTCAGCCGGTGTCCGCCGGACGAACAGATTTCGATGACCAGTTCCGGTAATTCTGATTTCAGGCGGAGAAAGAATTTTTCCACCTCGGCCAGATGTTTGCGCAGTTCCTCGGGTTGTGAATCTGTACCGTCGCAGCCGAAGCCGGTCGGAGCGTTGTAGTCGACTTTCAGGTAGCCGAAGCGGTTGTCTTTCAACATCTTGATCAGTTTGGTATTCAGGTAGTCGATCACTTCCGGTTTGCGGAAATCAAGGAACGAGCGTGGCCCGGAGCGAAGTACTTTGCCGTCCTGATGCAGCAGCAATTCCGGATGGGCGGCGTAGAATTTCGAGTCGTCGGTAGCAACCTCGAATTCGAACCAGATGCCTGGGATGAAGCCCATTTCGCGCAGTTGAGCGGCAAAGCGGTTCAGCCCTTCCGGGTAGTTGCCGTCGCCGATGTTCCAGTCGCCGACTCCGGCCAGGCCATCGCCGCCCGACTTGAACCAGCCGGCGTCGAGGACGAAATAGCGGATGTCATGATTCTGCAGTTTCCCCGCAATCGGCATGAGGTTGGCCGGGACCGGGCGGCCCCAGGTGGTGCACCATTCATTGAAGATGACCGGCAAATCCTGTTCGGACTCCGGGAGATCAGCTTCCTGATACGCGGTCAGGCGCGGTAACAGGTCCGCGATATTGCCTTGTACGCAGCTCAAAACGGCGACAGGGCCCTTGAACGTTTCGCCGGGCTGCAGCATCTTCGTCCATTGTCCGAATTCGCGGTCGACGAGCCCGCCGGAAATATTGAAAAAATCGCTCGAACGCGACACTTCCAGCTGCCATGAACCGGTTACGGCCAGCGCCGCGCCCCAGACCACGCCTTTGGCGGTATCCTCAAATGCAACCTGTGGAAAATAGCCCCGCACCGGCATCGAACCCTGTTCGCCGAAGCGTAGCGAGCGGACGCCGTAGCCCTGCCACGACATTTCCAGATTCAGTTCTTCGGCGCTACGGTTTTCGTGGCGGCCCTCGCTGCTCCAGTTGGAGAGCCAGCGGTGAATCCGGTATTTGCCGCTGCCGTCGTCCGGTTGAAACGGCGACAGCAAGCCGAGCGAGAAACTGGAGAGCATTTCCAGCGTCACGGGGCCGCCGCCGTGGTTGACGATTTCGGTATTGACTTCGATATACGGATTGCCCGGAGTATGTGTCAGAATGTGTTTCAGTTCCAAGCCGCGGTCGTCGACAAAAGTCGTTACGGACTGTTGTTTCAAGCGGTTGGTCCCCTCAGAATTCCGCATTGTGGAACCGGCGGAGAAATTATCCCAGTAGGCGTCGCCCATAATTTTGAACTGAATCATGCTTTCGGGACGAACGGCCGGAAAATCAAACCCGGCGGCCCGGACCCCGCCGCGGCAGGCGAGGGAGTCGTTCAGGCTGGCGCGATGTGCGGGGATGTCTTTTTCCATGCCCTTCGGGATCAGGGTGAAATGAATTTTGCCCTGGATGTCGTAATAAAGCGCGGTCATGTCGCCGCAATCAACTTGGTGAATCAATTTCATTTTGCTGTCTCTTCCTTGATCAGTTTGCCGTCTTTGTATTCGCTCATTTTCAATTGAATCTTTTTACCGTCTTTGAGACCGGAGATGTGGAACTTGTGGGTCCGGCCATCCTTCAAAATTACCTCCAGCGAGTCGGCGGAGGATGCGGTTACTTTATCAATAACACTCGATTTTTCAAACGGTTCCATGACGGAAATGAAAACGGTTTCTTTTTCGTTGATCTGAATCCCGGAGGTGATGCGGCGCTCGGCCTGCGGTCCGACCGGATAGTCGCCGCCGACCACGGCTTTCAGGCGGATCGCGTTCAAGCCGGTCAGGTCGAAGGTGTAAACGGCAGGCTTGTCCGCGCCGGTTTGGGCGGGGTCGGCCGGAAGGCCGGTTTGGTAATCGTTACCGGCGATGTTGATTTTGCCGCCTTCGTAATCCTTGTCGAAGCCGTGTTTATGTTCCAGGATATTGAGTTTTTTGGGAGTCAGAGAGGTGAGGGGGATGGCCTTGCCGTCGGCAGTTTCGAGGACGGCGTCGGCCCAGAACAGGGTATTGATTTTGCCGCGTCCTTCGATGGCGGTGAGGAGCTCCAGTGTTTTTACACCTTTGAGTTCAACGTCAATTTTGGCGTCGCCCAGGATCCACGCGCCGAAATTGCCGGATGCGAGTTCTTTGCCATCGCCTTTGACGCTCCAGTCGAGCTTGCGACTGACGCCGTGGTTTTCCGGCGCGAGCCCGGTGAAGATCGTGCGTTTATGATTCGGCCAGGCGTGGTGGATGTCGATATAGAGCTTGCCGGGCTCACCGTACATGCGGGTGCCGCGATTGTCGCCCTCCGGCCCGAAAACGGTCAGGAAGTTCATCTTCGCCGTGCCGGAAACTTCATACCAGTTGACGTCGGTGACAAACTGCGTGGATTTCAGCGGATCCGCATCCAGCTGGGCGGTGTGCTTGATGAACTTCTTTTCGGGGGCGCTGATGTCCAGCAATCCCTTGATCTGATACAGCAAATCGTACTGATGTTTTTCCTGTCCTTTAACGTAATCAACCAGCACGATATAATCGTCGGTCACGCCCATCAATCGGCGCTGCTGAACCGGCTCGGTGAAGCCGGACATGGAGCCGTAGCGCGGCTCAGGATTCGGGATCGGCACATGGCGTCCCTCGGCAATGGTTTTGCTGCTGAAAGTCGGGAAGCCGATATGGCCCCAGCGCAGGCCGCCGTAAGCGGGATTCGACCAGGCGGAAGTGGTTTCGACGCACCCGGCCTGCAGCATGTCGCCGGTATAGAAAAGCTTGCGCGCGCTGTCGTCGACTTCCTGCTGTTTGAAGTCCACCGTGACCATGTTTTTGGCGATGGAACTCTGGACATAGAAGTTGTACATGAACGGCTGGTAGCTGTACCAGATCATTTCGGGGTTGAAAAAACTGCGTCCGTAACGCATCATTGAGAGCAGCCCGGTACGGTCATAGTGGCCGTGATAACCGCCATGGGTACCGTATTTCAGTACGGCCTGAATACGCTCGCGCGGTTGTTGCTGATTCGAGCGCAGCATCAGGAGCCCGACGTTGTCGCTGTATGCGGAGCCGCGGCCGATTTCCGGGGTTTCCGCCGGCAGTTCCGGCACGCCGTAAATCAGGTTGGTACGCTCCGGCGCACGCTTGATGAACGCCGCATAGTGGGGATCGCGGAAGGCATAATAGGCGAGCTCGAAACGGCCGCCGCCGACATTGTTTTCGTATGAATCGTTGATGCCGAAAATCCAGCCGCGGTAGTCGATATACGGGATCATGGCGTCGAACATTTTGTTGATGGTGACCGTCTGGTTTTCGATGCCGCCGAAGATGCGGAAACTGTGACCGTAGTGAACGTTGCGCCGCTGGTCCAGTTCGGTTTTGTCGTCCAGCTGGTAATCCGGCGCGGAGGCGAAATAAACCGGGTACTTGCGGTTCAGCAGTGAGTAGCCGAAGCGTTCCATGGCCAACGACATCTGGGTGAACTCTTCGGCACACCAGAGGTTGTAACTGATTGAGCACTCATACCACCAGCCGTCCGGCATGGTGTAACTGGAAATTTTGTCCGCCAGCATGCCGGGGCCGAAAACGAAATATTCCGACAATGCGAGGTCGTCCAGCATCATGGCGCTGAACAATGCCCCGAGCTGCATGGAAACCGCCCAGTTTGCCCCGGCCGGATGGCAGTTGTTGTCGCGGATCATGCCGCAGTAGATTTTCAATGTATTATTGATATGGGCCTTGTCTTCGGCGGAGAGGGCGCCGGAGTTGTAGATCAGGTCGTAGGCCTGCGCGATATGCTGAAAAATATGGCCCTCCTGAACGGCGCTCTGGTGGCCGAGCTGATGCGTTTTCGGGAAACCCTTTTCCGGGTCGCTGATCCGGCGGAGGAACAGCGCGACCTTTTCCGCGTATGTCTTTTCGCCGGTCAGGATGTAGGCGTAGGCGGCGTCCATCAGGCGCAGCTCCTGGCGGGCGTCGACCAGATAGGGGCGTTTGGTGTCGGGACTGATGGCGTAAACCTCTACTTCCGGGACCTGCCAGCTGTCGGCGCTTTTCAGGTATTTATCGAGGGCTTTTTTCGCCCAATCGTATTTGGCCGCTTTTTCGCGGACTTCGGCCCAGCCTTTGGCGTCGTGAATGATGAACGGGCTCGGCAGTTTGGCGAAGGTGGTGAATTCAAGGGTTTGGGTGGCACCGGGATCGCCGTTAACATTGACCCGGAGCAATTGTTTTTCATGGCCGCCGGGCGGAATCCGGCCGGGAACGGTCACGGATACCTTGACCTTGGCGGATTCGCCGGGGGCGAGTTCCAGCGCGGCGGGCTCGACGGTGGTGGTCATGGCTTCCCAGTTGCGCCGGACCGGAGTCAGGTTGTAGGCTTCGCGATTCTTCGAGGTATTGGTGATTTGGAGATCGTAGATCGCGGCCCGGCCGGGGAGGGCGGGCTTCGACCAGTGTGCGGTGTCCGCGGCGAATTTATAGCCTTTCAGCAAACGAACGTTGGCGATAACCAGTTCGCCCTTGTTGCCGTCGACTTTCATTTCCAGGGTTTTCAACTTGTACATGATATTGGCGAGGTCGGCACCGGGATTGGCAAAATCGGCGAACTTCAGGTAAAAGGTCTGCTTGCCGGGCTTGGAGAGCGTCATTTTCACTTCGCGGCTTTCCGGGCCGGTGTCGCGGTCCTCATTGGGCAGGACGTCGAGGCGGGCGATGAATTGCAGGGCCGCGCGGTCGGTGTCCTTCAGGTCGGCTTCGAACTCGAGGCCCCAGTAATCGGCCATGCGGAACACACCGTCGCTCTCCGCCATCCAGCCATGCAGATGCCAGCCGCGCGGGCCATCCGGCTCGGTATAGCTGATTTGTCCGGGGATGCTGACGGTGCTGCCGGCGAGCTTGTCGAAACGGCCGAATTCCGTCTTGCGGCGTAGGACCGATACCGCGTAAATACTGGCGACCGACGATTTGTTGTCATAAGGTTTGAATTGAACCGTGATCTCTTTTTTGCTGGTATCGAGCGGATAAAATTCATCGAGCATGCTGTTCGGGAAATTCCGGTTGATGCCCTGAACCGCCAGTTCCTTGCCGTCAATGAAAATGCGGAACAGCAGTTTGCCGCCGGGCTCCGGTTTCTCGTCCCCGGAATAGCGGACGTGCAGCATTTGCGGCACAGAACTGTCGGTTTTCAGCTGAAAAGAGAGTTCTTTGGCGGGCTTGGGATCTGAAACGATTTTCCGGTCGACCACATACGGCTTCATCCGGTCCAGGGCCGAGTCGGCCGATAATGCCGCCGTCAAAAACAGCAGCAGCGCGGTTAAGAGTCTGCTCATCATCATTCCTCCGGTAAAAGTATTTTCATGAGACAAATGGGACGTATGAGAAAGTTTGTCCGACTTGTCAGACCCGTCCGGCTTGTCCGAGCTTTGGCGGAGTGGTCATACTATAATTATAAAGGGTGATCGTGAAAAATCAATAGGGCTATATGAAAAATAATAAAATAATTTTCACGTTATATTTGGACATTAAGCTGACATAGAGTCTGAAGGTACACGCTTAAAGGGTATACTTATGAAGTGATGATTACGATAGTCGATGAAAATTATTCAATTATTTTTCAAATGGGTATTGACATTTTTCATGTTTGGAGCGACAATATATATAAAGCAAAAAAGCATCAACAGGAGACGGACTCATGTCAATCGTCGAAATCGCTAAAAAAGCCAACGTCAGCATCAGTACGGTTTCGCGTTATTTCAACAAACCGGAAAAGGTGTCGCCGGAGGCCGCCGCCCGGATCAAGGAGGCGACGGAGAAATACAATTACCAGCCGAGCATCGTCCGGCCCGGGCCGAAAGTGGCGGAGCGCGTCGGGATCCGGAGCGGGGCGGTGGCGTTTCTCTCGCTGGGGGCGTTTTCCCCGGAGGAAATGCTGCGCAAGCCGGCATTGCCGATTCTGATCGGCAGCATTCAGAGTGCGTTGTTGGAACGGCAGTTGACGCTGCAGCTGGCGCATATCGGCAACGACTCCAGGCTGCCGGAAGCGATCGACCCGCGTAACAGCGATGGCGCGATCCTTTTCGGTAAACCCGCCCAGATGGAAGTTGTCAGCAAGCTCAAGAAGCTTCATGACAAGCTTCCCATGGTCTGGTGTTTCCGGGAACATGACGACGAAGAGCGCATGTTCGATCATATCTTTTATGACAACCTGGCGGTGGGAACGATTGCCGCCGATTACCTGGCGGCGCGCGGTCACAAGAATGTCGCGGTGTTTACCAGCGAACCCAAACACAGTGCCTTTGCCGTCCGGGTGGAGCGTTTTGTGAAACACGCGGCTGAGCTCGGGATGAAAGCGACGGTGTTTATCTCGTCCGACGCCAATAAGGATATCGCCGCATTTCGCGAGCTGGCCGATGGGTTTCGGAAAAAACGGAGCAGCATTACCGGCGCGTTTTTCTGTGCGGACGATGTGATGCTCGGCGTTTATAACGAGCTGAGAGCCAACGGCTACAATGTAAATAATCTGGATATGGTCGGCTGCAATAACGAAGAAGTGCTGCTGCGTTACATTTCGCCGCGTCCGGCCACGATCGATATCAAAATCGCCCAGGTGGGGGAAATGGCGGTAGATCAACTGCTGCGCCGGATCAACGGCGAAAGCAGCGAATACTCAAGTGAAATATTTATCAAACCGGAATTGATTAAAGGAGAACGTTAAAATGGAAACCAGAAGAAACATCAAGCATTTCACCCTCATTGAACTCCTCGTTGTGATCGCGATCATCGCGATTCTCGCCGCCATGCTGCTGCCGGCCCTCAACAATGCCCGGGAGCGGGCCCGTGCCATCAACTGCACCAGCAACCTTAAACAAATGAATTTCGGGGTAATCGGCTATGCGGATGCCTATGATGAACGCTATCCCGGACAAGCCGGCTTTAATAATACAACCAATACCAGTACGGGTGACGGCGGCTGGGATTATCAGATTGGCCTTTTCATGGGGATTCCCAGTGATGGGCAGCTCCGGCCGGCGAATCCCGGGCCGCTGTTCAAATGCAGTTCCGATCAGTTTGTCCGCAGTCCCGAGCGCTACAAGCGTTCGTATGCGTTTAACGCAGCCAAAATCGTCTCCGCCACCGGCGATACGGGTGGAGCCATTTTGAGTGGAGAAGGCAATTTTCAGAGTGCGCAGCCCCAGCGAATGATGGGGGCCAAAATCAGCAAGATCAAGACTCCCAGTTGGCTGATCATCATCACGGAGCGCCATGGTGAAAACGTCAAACAGGCGAATTTCGTATCCAGCAACATATATTATCCTTATAACCAGTATACGGCCTATCAGGGTACAGGCAACATTGCTTATCAGCCGCCGCACAACAAACGCATGAATTATCTCTTCTGCGACGGTCACGTCGAGCAGTTGATTCCCAGTGAGACATCACGGGACAACCGGGGAGTTACTTCCGCCGCTCCCGGGGACAACCCCGGCGGACGCTGGACCATGGAACAATACTGATACATAACCGGGGAGAAGTCATCATGCCTATGCTTAAATATCTGTTGACCGCAGTCCTGCTTGTTCTGGTAAACCTGCTTCCCGCCCTTGAGATCATCGAGGTGAAATTCGGGGCCGATACCCGCTGGGCGGACGTCACGGAAGCATTCAAAAAGCAGAAAGTCAATGATGACTTCTACATCGGCTGGATCGATGGCAACCGGATGGCGGGCAAAGACCCCGCCCCCGGCGTCGCCAAAAAGCTGATCGTCAAATACAAAGATAATGACGGGCAGGTCAAAACGCGGGAACTGGAAGAACGCACGATCAACGGGATTATTGCCAATCAGGCGGTGACGGAAGAATTCACGCTCGGCAAGGTTTATTTCGGCGATCACGGCAAGTTTGCCGACGTCACCGCCAAACTGAAAGCCGTGATCGACGAAAACCGCGAAGTTAAATTGGATTTCCCGACGCTCGGGCTCGACGGTTCGCAGGACCCGCTGCCCGGCAAGAAAAAGATGGTGGTATTCTTTTATTCGCTTGATGGCAAAACATATTGCCGCCAGCTTTGGGAAGGCGATACTTTTAAGGGCAGCATGATTGCCCCGCTTTATGATCCGATCCCGGCGGCCAAAGACGCGGTCAGCCCCTTCGCCGGTATGGAGCTGGACAAAGCGGTCTGGCAGTGGGCGGTGCCGATGCGGGCGATCAGTTCGGAGAACAATCTGCCGGCGATGGCTTACCTCTACATTCCGGCGAAAACCGCCAGGCTGCGCGGCGTGGTCATCGGCATGTTCAATATGCTGGAACTGCCGATTATGGAGCACCCGGCATTCCGCGAAACGCTGCAGAAACTCGATTACGGCTGCGTATGGCTTGCACCGGCGCCGTTCGGGTCGACGTTCGATTTCACCAAGCCGGAACAGACCAAAGTCATGGACGCGTTGTTCGCGGACCTGGCGAAAGTATCCGGATATCAGGAACTCAAGGATATTCCGTTCATCGGCATCGGACACTCGGCGATGGCGGCGTTTCCGTGGCAGATGGCCATGTGGAAACCGGAGCGTGCGATCTGCGGGATTTCCTACGACGGCAGCACGCCGGGGGTGGATTATCACTACAATTTCAACGATCCGCTGATGAATGCGGAGACCGTATCCCGTTTGAAGGGCATCCCGATGCTGATTCGCGACGGCGAATACTCCGGCGGCCGCAACAACCGCCGTCCGCAGGTGCTGGCGCAGCACGTGCCGGGTCTGCTGGTTACGCTGGTGGCCGACCCCGGCTCCGGGCACTTCGACATCAACGACAATATCATCGACTACATCGGTTTCTATATGGAAAAGGCCGACAAGGCCCGCAACTTCGGACCGGGTAACCTGAAGGCCGTCGACTACAATTCCGGCTGGAACGTCGATTACTGGCGCGTCAATAATCCGCCGTCCGCCAAAGCCGCGCCGGTGGCTGAGTTTAAGGCCAAAACCAATAAATACGGCGAAGAAAAACTCTGGATATTCGACGAAGAATTCGCCCGTTTCCATGAGAAATATCAGGCGCGCGACCGCGGCAAGAAAGTTCAGTTGCTCGGCTATGTCCAGGACGGACAGATTCTGGAGGACCGCAAGACCCATGCCCAGATTCACCCGGGATTCAAACCGGAAGCGGACGGGCTCTCGGTTAAGCTGAAAGGCGCCTTTATCGACACCGTGACCGAAGGGCGCGCGGTGGGTTGGAGCGGCCAGAAAGTGGGCACTGCGGTCGCACACGGTTCCGATGTGGAGAATATTAATATTTACCCGATCTGCGGCCCGGTAGTACGGATCGATCACGAAACGATGGCGGTGCGCTTCTACCGTTTCGGCTTCACTTCCAGCCGCCGTACCGGCGAGATCTATATGATGGCCGTACATCCCGGCGATGAAACCTATCGGCGCAGCGTCCTGCAGTCGGTCATGATGGTTCCGCGCAGCCGCGGCAAGGGCATTGCCCAGCGGATCGATTTCCCGGCGATTCCCGAACAGAAAGCCGGTACTGCATCCTATAAACTCAACGCCCGCGCCAATACTGGCATGCCGGTCGAATACTATGTGGAATACGGCCCGGCTTATATCAAAGACGGCGAGCTGATTTTTACGGAAATTCCGGCGGGCGCCAGATACCCGGTCGAAGTGTCGATCGTCGCCTGGCAGTATGGCCGGGAAAAAGATCCGGCAATCCAGAGCGCAGCTCCGGTCAATCGCAAATTCAAACTGGTGAAATAACTTATGAAAACATTCCTCTATCTTATCATGATGGCATTGGCCGGTTCGCTTGCGGCCGCTGATTGTCTGCGGTTCGGCGATTCTGCTTCGGAAACGGCTCACGGTTTCCGTGGTGGTAGTACCACTATTGTTGAGGGCGGACTTGATGAATCTGCCCGTCAAATCGAGGCCCCGGCTAAGCCGTATTTTGAGAGCGAAGGAATGTTTTTCAAGATGGCCGTCGACCCCGCGAAAGAGAATTACCTGACTGTGAAATTCTGGGGCAGCGACGTCAGCGAAAACCTGCTGATTCTATACATCGACGGCAAGCAGGTGGGGTTCCGCCATCTCGGCGACCATGACATTCTTGACCACGGCAGCAGCGAACCGCAGTTCAAGGACCGCTTTTTCTATACCACCGGTCTGTTGCCCTTGAACATGACCAAAGGCAAGAAAGAGCTGGAACTGGAAATCCGCGCCACCGGCAGGATTTGGGGCTACGGCGGTAATTTTGAAAAATACCAGAAGGATATGACCGCTCCCAGCCGTGGCATCTACGCGGCTTATACGCATACGGAAGGATTTTTCGCGCCGCCCGCGGGCGAGAAGATCGCTCCTGTCGTCAAGCCGGTGGCCGCTCCGGCGGAAAAAGAGGATTTCAAGGCTCTGAAAGCGCGGGTCAACCGCGATCTGGCCAAATTTATCCGCCCCGGTCAGATCGGCAATCAGATGCAGATCCAGATGACGGCACAGGCCTACAGTGTCGACTGGACGCCCGCTTACAAAAAACAGGCGGCGATCGATGCCGTCATCGCCGGAATCGACATGTATTTCGTCAAATTCCGCGAAAATCCGAAACTGGCCGCCGACGACCGCTCCACCTGGAATCCCGACTGGTTCGGGTTCGGTCCAGCGGGCGAGGCGATCCTGTTGCTTAGCGACAAAATCGAGCCGCGCCTGGCAGAAAATATCAAGGATGAAAAAGGGCAGGAAATCAACCGCCGCCAAGCCTGGGCGGAAATGCTCAAAGCCGGGGTCGATCATCTCTCCACTTACCGCCGCATGTACTCCAATCAGTCGATGATTATCGACATGAATCTGCATTGGAACAACCGCGCCTTGAATTACCTTGATTCCTCGCAGGCTTTGCCGTTGGATACCACGCTGGGGTTCCTGAAGGAATCCGTCGGCCTGCGCCCGTGGTCCGGCAAACTCGACCGCGACGGCAATCCCACCTGGCCGGTCGGCAAAAACTATCTGCAGTTGACCGACAAGGGGTTGACCAAAGAGCTCGGCTATGTCGGCAATTACGGTGAAGTGCTGGATTGGACCACCGCGATTTACAACGCTACCCGGCCGATGCCGGATGCCGAGGGCGACCCGGAAATCAAGGCTGCGCTGATCAAGATCATCAAGGCCCGCTCGATCTTCCGCCATCCCTCGCTCGACCGGAACGGATATCCGGTGATGCGGATCGAGGCCGCCATCGGCTGGCGCGATACGAAGCTCCCCGGCGACATCTGCTATGCCCAGCGCCCGACCCGCGACGCTTCGCCGCTGCAGGCCCCGCTGGCCGTTGGCGACGCTTACTCCATCGGGCTGGTTCAGCAGATGCTGGCGGAACAGCAGTTTTTCAGTTCCGTGGCGCACCAGATGGAGGAGGGCGGTTTCCGGGTGACGTTTGGCCTGCTCCAAACGCCCGGCCAATATGACGCATTGAAGAAGCTGCCGAAATCCGGCAGCCGGATGCCGATGTCGCCGGATCAACCGGACTTCGTCTGGAGCGATGAGGAAAACGGCGTGGTGGCGGTGAAGGATGGCGAAGAAATTCTGTATGCGTCGCTCTACTGGCGCGCCCGCACCGCGGTGAATTTCCTGGCGAAGTTCCATTATCTGACCCCGCAAATCGAGCGCATCGCCACTCAGCGGATTGACATCGAATTCACGAAGTCCGGCATGACCTGGACCCGGCCGAACTGGACCAATTTCGGCTTCGGGCGCGGCGGCGGACATATCCATTATCCGCAGAAATACAATTCCGCCCACACCGGGGAAAAACTGCCGGTGGCGAAGATTCCGGACGGCATCAATTTCAAGCCGGGCGACGAAAGTCCCTATGCCGGGCGCGGCGATTTTTACCGCGCTTCCTACGGCCCCTTTGAGATCGGCATGAATGCGACAAAGGACCGTACGTTCACGCTTGAACTGCCGGAAGGTACCTACCGTTTACTCGGCGAAAATAAAATTATTCAGGGCGGCACGAAATTGACTGTCGCTCCGATGTCAACATTCGTTTTAAGGAGGGATGCAAAATGATGATGAAAGTTGAAGTATTATACCAGTCCAGAAATGGCGGCTGGAATTCCTGCGGTACCGTCGATATGGGCAAGGGGCTCGAGTTCAGTGACGCCAATATTACGTTGAAACTGGTCTGTTCCGGCGACGGTGCCTATAAGCTGGATTTCACGGCTCAGTATCCCACCCGGATCAAGCTGGAGGGGACGATCCCCGGCGACAATGTCTGGCACCTGATTCCCTGCTGCATCCATGGCGACAACAATCTGCACAACGCCAGGCCCGGTCAATACCCGAACCTGACTTACGAGTATCCGGAGGCGATTTACTCCTCGCCGATTTGGGAATTTCGCGCTGACCGTGCCAGCCATCCGGTGTCAATCGCCATCGGCGACAGCGGCGTGGCGGCTATTTCCATTGACCCGTATTGCGCAGGCGAGGTCCGCAACGGTGTGTTCGCGGAGCTGCCCAACAAATTCGGCGTCACGCTCGGCTATGCAAATCTGCCGTTTACCTTCGTCAATAAATATTGCGACCACGACGACGGCCGCTCCAAGTCCACCAGTCAGCCGGTGACGGCAGGGCAGGTGACCGGGTTTTTCTTCGATATCCCCGGCGGCGACCGCGATTCGGTGCGGGGCATCATCGACAAACTTTACCGTCATTACCGCGAATGCCCGAAATTCAAAAAGAGTTTTGCCACGGCCGCCCGCGCCATGATGGACGCCTTTGTGGAGCAGAGCTGGTCGGACCAGTTCGGGCACTATACCAATCAGCAGGCTCATCCTCCGGCGCAGCCGGAACTGAAACCGTGGCGCGCGCTGCTGGAAATCGGCTGGACGGGCGGTTCGATCCTGGGCTATCCGTTTATCAAAGCGGTCGATACCCTCGGCCTGAAGGATGACTATTTCAAAGGGCGCAAAAGCGGCTTTGATCTTTTCAACGAAATCATCGCCGGTTACAACCCGAAATCCGGCATGTTCTACGATCTGGTCCGCGACCTGAACGGCAGCCGCGTCAACGGCTGGTGGGATTTCCTGAAAATCACCCATGACTGCCACTCCGCCTACACCAATGGCCATGCCCTGTATTACCTCTTCAAAAGCATGATGCACCTGCAGAATTACGATCCCGAATGGCGCGAAATCGCGGTAAATGTGGCCGATAATTACGTCAATTTGCAGGGCGAAGACGGCAACTGCGGTTACGCGTTTTCCACCGAAGAACGGAAAGTGACCGACTGGAACGGTTACGCCGGCTGCTGGATCGCCGCCGCGCTGGCTGTGGCATTTGAATTCACCGGCGACAAGCATTATCTGAATGCCGCCGCCAGGGCCGCCGGTTATTATCATAAGCCGGTCAAGGAACTCAACGCCTGCGGGTCCCCGATGGACACCTGGAAGGCCCCGGATCAGGAGGGCAATCTCGCCTTTATGAAACTGGTGAAAATTCTTCACGAGCAGACCGGCGAAAAGAAATATCTGGATATGCTCGAAGACGCCGCGCATTATGAATACCTCTGGCGCTACGGCTTCAAAGCGATTCCGGAAATCATGCCGTTGAAAGGCAGCAACTGGAATTCCTGCGGCGGTTCCGTGACCAGCGTGTCGAACCCGCATATTCACCCGATGGGCGTGCTGGTCACCCCCGAACTGTATTATCTGGCGGAGCGGACCGGCAGCGAAACGCACAAAATGCGCGCCGAAGACGGCATGGCATGGGTCATGAATTGCCTCGAACTTTACCCGGAAATCTCCGGCTATGGCCGCTACGGCGTGATGACGGAGCGTTATTGCCCGAGCGACGGCCTGACCGATTACCGCTACAGCGACGGGCGCCCGTCCTCGCTGTGGTATTCGTACAACGGCTGGGCCGCCGCCAATACGCTGGAAGCGTTGCTTTGGATGGTGGAAAACGGTAAGGAGATCATCTGATGCTGCAATTATCCGACTGGCTGGTGATCGCATTTTACCTGGCGTTCATGCTGGCGCTGGGGCCGGTGTTCAAGTCGTTCAGCAAAAACGCGAGCGACTTTTTCCGCGGCGGCGGCAACATGACGTGGTGGATCGCCACCGCCTCGATTTTCATGACCGGATTTTCCGCGTGGACCTATACCGGGGCCGCAGGCAAAATTTATCAGACCGGATTTTTCTTTCTGACGCTGACCATAGCCAACTTTTTCGGCGCGGTGTTCACCGTGTTTTTCACCGCTCACAAATTCCGGCAGATGCGGGTGATCACCGGCAACGAAGCGGTACGCAACCGCTACGGCAAAGTCAATGAACAGGTCATGACTTGGCTGCCGATGCCGTTCAATATGTTGTTCGGCGGTATTTCGCTGTACACGATCGCCCAGTTCATGAGCTGCGCATTCGTCAACGAACTCTCTGTACTGCACGATAGTGCCTGGGGCCGGATGTGCGCCTCCATAGGGCTGGACGGCAGTATCGTGTTCCTGATCGTCATCCTGAGTCTGGTCATCGTCATCATGACCATGCTGGGCGGCTCATGGGCGGCCACCGCCGGTGACTTCGTCCAGATGCTGATGCTGATCGCGGTATCGATTGCCGTGGCCGTCCTGATCCTCTACAAAACCGATATCGTCCTGCCGAACGGAACCGCTGCCGATCCCATCGGCGGCTTTACCGGGCTCTTCAAAAAAGTGTTCCAGAATCCCGAACTTACGAATATCAAAAACATGTGCCGCTGGTGGATCTTTGTCCCGTATTTGATCACTCTGATCCTGAACCAGACGATCCTGCAGAACAGTCTGACGGCCGGCGCGGCCAAATTCGTCTTTGTGAAAACCGGGCGCGATGCCCGTGCCATCAGTGCCATTGCCTGGCTGGCGGCCATCCCGCATACGCTGATTTTCATGATTCCGGCCCTGGCCTGCGCCGTGCTGATCAGCGGAGCCGATCTGTCGGCGATTTATCCCCGGCTCGACAATCCGCAGGAGGGCGCATATATTCAGATCGCCCGCATGGTGCTGCCGCACGGTTTGCTGGGGCTGCTGATCTGCGCGATTTTCGCCGCTACCTTGACCAGCATGAATTCGGGATTGAATGCTACTTCCGGCTCGATCATCCGCAATATTTACCTGCCGCTGATCAACCCGAAGGCCACTGAGACCCGTCAGGTCTGGCTGGGGCGTGTTTTCACCGTCGTGCTTGGTGTGATTTATGCGCTGGTCGCGATTTTCTTCTCGACGATCAAGACGCTGCCGCTTTATGAATTGATCCTGATCGCCGCCACCAGTACCGGCATCCCGCAGGCTGTTCCGCTCATGCTCGGCATGTTCAACAAAAAGGCTCCGGACTATGCGGCCTGGAGTACGCTGGCCGTGGGCTTCGGCACTTCCATTCTGCTGCGTTTCATCCTGACCACTAACAATCTGATTGCCATGACCAATAAGTTTGTCGAGGTTCCATTGACGAAAAGCGAGATCAACGATTTGAACCTGGCCCTGACCACGGGGATCCTGATCGGCGTATGCTTCATCTGGTACTACCTGTGCGTATTCATGGCGAAAAAGCGCAATGCCGAAGATGAGGCGCGCGTGGAGCAGTTCTTTGAAACCATGAACACCCCGATTGATCCGGCGAAGGAAGGCAGCCACGAAGCTTATAACAGCGACGCCCGCCAGTTCGACGTCATCGGCAAGCTCTGTCTGGTGTACGGGATTTCAATTCTGGCGCTGTTGGTATTCGACAATGCGTTGGGAGGCAAGATCGCCATTCTCTGTTGCGGACTGTCGATCACTGCGATCGGGGCATGGCTGATCTATTGCGGCATCCGGAAAAAGAAACAGAATCCGGTGGTGCGGTAACTGTTGCCGGATGGAGAAGTTTTCATTCCCCATCCGGCAACAATGTCTATTCGCTCAGCAGGGCGAAAACATTTTTCAGGGCGCGAATGCAGGCGCTTTTGCACTCTTCGCGGCCCTCGTATTCGATGGAGAGGAAGCCGTCATAACCGGCGTCCTTGATGATCTTCACGATCGCTTTCAGGTTGATGTCGCCGTCGCCGGTAACGGCACCGCGGATGTAGCGGCCATGAGGCGTGGCGATATAGCCTTCCGCATTTTCCACACTACGGCGGATGTAGAAGTCTTTGAAGTGAACCATGGAGGCGAATTTGATATTGTTCATGGTGGCGACTTCGGGATCTTCGTCCACGCAGAGGAAGTTGCCGACGTCAAGCGTGGTCCGGAAATTGGCTCTGTTTACCGCCAGGACCAATCGCTGCACGCGTTCGCTTCCCTGAAAATGGAAACCGTGATTTTCGACGCTGGTGACAATGCCGTAACGGGCGGCGAAGTCCGCCACGATGCCGCAGGCTTCGGCTACGGGTGGCAGGTCTTTTTCGAAGTTCTCGCAGGTGGTTTCCGGGAGCGGGCGGGAACCGGCGTCGTGGCGCATCCGGGTAACGCCGAGTTTGGCGGCGGTTTCCACTTCGGTCTTGACGCGTTCGATTTCCTGCTTGTATTCTTCAACGGTGGGCTGAATGAAGTTGGCGCCCACGGTGTAGCTGGAGATTTCCATGCCGCTTTCCTTGGTCGCGGCCACGATTTTCTTGGCCAAATCGTCGTCGCCGTTGACGGTGTAACCGGCCGGCACGATTTCGATATGCTGTGCGCCGTTTTCCGCCGCGAATTTGATCGCGCCGAAAATATCCATCTGCCCGGCGGAAATGGCCTGCCACAGGCTGTATGAACTCAATCCTACTTTGATCATGATTCCATGTTCCTCTGTTTTTACACGGTCAGGGGTTTGACGGCTTTGCCGGATTCACTGGACTTTTCCATGGCGGAAAGAATCGCCACGGCGTTGCGGCCGACATTGCCGCCGGCCGGGTTGCCGGATTTGCCGCGGATCGCATTGATGAACCACGTGTGGCTGTTGTCGAATTTGCACTTGGCCGCTTCTATGGTCTTGACCTTGTCGGAGCCCTTCAGGCGGACGGAGAACGAGGCGGAATCCGGGTTCAGGATGATGGTGCCTTTTTCGCAGTAAATCTCAAACGCGCTGGCGCCGAAGGGAGCCGTCCAGGAGAGTTCCAGCACGCCGGTTGCGCCGTTTTCAAAGCGGAACAGCGAAACGGTGTTGTCGATGACTTCGCCCTTCGGCAGGCGGATCGTGTTCTGCGCGGAAATGCTCTTGATGCCGCCGAAAAACCAATGAAGGAGGTCGGCCATGTGAACGGCGATATCCATCAGGAGGCCGCCGTGCGCCGCTTTGCTGACGAACCAGTCGGCGCCCGGGGACCAGGCGATGTTCGGCGTGGCGGTCATCACGCGGAGGCAGCGGACATGCTGCGGCGCGCCGAGTTCGCCGGAATCCAGAATCTGCTTCATGCGATTGTACATCGGCAGATAACGGAAGGTCTGATTGGTCTGGAGGATCAGGTTTTGCTTTTCGGCGAGGGCGAGCATGGCGTTGGCCTTGCGGAGATCGGTGGTCATCGGCTTTTCGACCAGCACGTGGACGCCGGCCTTGAGGCTCTGCATGGTCAATTCGTAGTGACTGTCGTTCGGGGTGGCGATGACGACGGCGTCGATGCCGGAGGCGAGCAGGTCAGCCGCTTTCTTGTATACCTTGACGTCGAGCTTGTTTGCTTTGGCCAGGGCGGACGCCTTTTTCACGTCAATGTCGCACAAACCCGCTATTTCCGCCTGTTTGCCGAGGCCGAGCAAGTCCGGGACATGCAGGCATTTGCTGATTTGACCGCATCCGATAATACCGATTTTAAGTTTTTTCATTTTTAAACTCCGAAGTTTATTTTGAGAATTACTATATAATTTACAGCCACAGTGAAGAAAAGGAAATGGATATTTCAACACACTTCAATTACGAATTCCCCCAAAAGGGGTTTGTCGGCAATGAAGAAAACAACCGGTCGTGTCAGCCGGTTGTGAATTTTTTGCAAAGGTGGAATCTGCGGCTGTGACTGCTTGAAATCATGAATTGGAATGCCATATTATGAGCTATGAAAAAATCGTTGAACATCATCTGCGCCGGATCCAGCATCACCTGGACCGACGGGCTTATATCGGGATTTGTAGGCGGTCTCGACCGGGAAATCCGGCAGCGCGGCGGGCACATATTACCGCATCAACTGCAATCGCGCGGCGGCTCGGAATTCCGCCATTTCAAGCTTTTTGACCAAGCCGGGCTCATGCTTTCCGGTGTCGGCAGTTCCCTGGAATTTGACTTTGCCGGGGACACGCTTTTTCTTTGCCAGCTGATCCGGCGCACCGCCGGTTATGCCGAAGTCGAAGTCACTGCCGACGGCGTAGTCGTCGACCGCTTCGATAACCGTAACCCGACTTTGGGGCTGGCGGCCAAAAGCTTCGCCGCGGACGGCGCGGAAACGAAATTTCCGCTGGGGCGTCCCTTTACCTATGCCCACAAAGTTTATGTCGACGGACAATTGAAACAGGGCCGGATCAGCAGCCATGATTACGATGAAATGAATTTCGGCGGCAACGATTATCTGGTCATGCGATCGCTGAGCGAAGCCGGGCAGGTGGAGCATGTGCTCTGTTTTCCGGTGCCGCCGCCGGCGAACAGCCGGATTGAAGTCGAGTTTTCGTATGGCGAGAGCATCGGCTATATGGCCTGTACGGTCGGGGAAAACGAGCAGGGCGAGATGGAGAGCATTTACGGTTTCGCCGGGCCCAAGCCCAATTACGGGCTCGATTTCCGCTATACCAATCCCGCCGCGTTCCGCCGGATCGGCCTGCCGAAGGCCGAGACCCAGAGGATCAGGCTGGAGATCACCGGCGGCGAACAGCCGTATTTTGTATTCAACTTCGCCGCCAACCGGATGGTCAATATCATGAGCGCCGGAATCGGCGGCTGGAAGCTGAACTTTTTTCAGGACGACGGGCGCGGACGCAATATCGACAAGGCGTTGTCGCTCCTGGCGCCGGACGTGATGTTTCTGGAGTATTCCGCTAATGATGACTGGCATTATTTCCAGCGGAAAACGCAGAGCGATCCGGTCGCTATGAATGAATCGCAAATTCTTGAACTGCCGCTGCTGGAACTGTACGAGGTGAAGGATCATCGGGTCCGGTACTGCGCCGCTCCGATTCTTGAATTGACGCCGACCAGTCTGCGTTGTGCTTCGATGCGGGCGGTGGAAGTCGGCGACATCGCCAGAATCGGCCGGGAAATCCGGGAAGTATCCGGCGTGGAATCCGACCGGATTCATTGGAACGAACCGCTCACCGAAACCACCGCTTCCGAAGTGACCATACGCTCGCTGAAGGAGTACAAAAACCGTTTCCGCCGCCTGATCACGCGCATCCGCAATGAGTTTCCGCTGGTCACGCTGTTCCTGACTGCCCCGGCCCCGGCGAATTACGGCAGGCGCCAGTTGTGGGGCTATGATATCACATTGCGGCAGCTGGCCGCCGAATTTACGGATTGCCGGGTGATCGAGATGAAAAAATATTTCGCCTCATTCCAGCCCTCTGACTGGGTGGAGCACGAATTTGTAACGGATGGGCGGCAGGAGTACGAGCTGCCGTGGAGCGGTTACTCGCAGTATTTTTCGCTTACGCCCGAGTACGAATTCACGGTTCAATGTACGGATCAGTTTGTGCTTAACGGATATCATGAATTCAGTCTGGATGAGCCTGTGGATACGGACCCGCGCATGAAGTTCTGGATGATGAACGATCCGCAGCCGATGCGACTGATTTTCGCCTCGGCTCCCCCTGCCGGCATCCGGTTCAAAATACGGTACTCACCGCAGGGATGGAGCCATGACTACTGCCATCCGAATCCGGCCGGCTGCCGGATTTACGTGGCCGCTTATACGGATTCGATGGCGCATTGATTAATTTCTCAACCGGGTCGTGCTTCGGTATTATCAGACAAAGGCTTCGGCAGGGGATTTTATTTTGCGGACTTCTTCGAGGTAGGCGGAGCCGTTGACCAGGTCCGGCTCGAGATAACTCCCTTCCGTCCATTCGTTCCAGGCGTTGATGGTCATGATCCGCTGTCCAGCCGGGAGCCGGGCCGCAAAGTTGCCGGCGGCCTCCAGTGCAGCGCCGAATTCCTGCGGGCTTTGTTCCATAACGGGCATGTAGGGGTAGCCCGAGTTGACGAAAGGCTGGTTCTGCGGGGTCCGCGGCGAGGTATCCCAGCCGACGGTGACATTCGGGAAATACGGCACGGAAAAGGTCTGCCGGGCTTTTTCCCAATAACTGTGGTTGGCCTCGAAAACTTCCCGAACGGTGGTTTTCGGGAAACATTTCAGCTCGGCATGGTGAACCCAGACATAACTGGTTACACTGTCGAAACGGAGCCTGGCGATAATCTCTTCGGGGCAGGACATCAGCGTTTCGCCGGGCAGCAACTGGACGCCCCAGAGGACCGCATTCAGGTGCAGATCCGGGAAACCTGCCGCGCGTACTTTGACGCGGAACCGTTCAAGGGCCGCCGCGGTATTTTCCCAGTTGCCCAGCCCAGCCGCCAGTTGATAAATCTCGTAAATCGAAAAGTAGGGACAGCCATTGATCTTCCAGTAGGACGGGTGCCGGAAATGGGTCGCGATGATGTAGTCGGTCATCCGTTCGAAGGTTTCCGGCGTTACGGCTCCGCGGTGGAGCAGCCGCGCGGTACCGTCGGCCGGAATGGGGTGGATGTTGGTCCAGTCGTGGTTCGCCCACATCAGCGCGTATTTGAGCAGCCCGGCGTTTGGCGCGCCCTGAAATCCTTCGAGTAATGCGCGCTCGAGGAAGGTGCCGTCGTCATAATAATACCAGTCAAAAAGAAAGGCATCGATGCCATGGTCGGTGGCGGTACGGATTTTCCTGGTCATGACCTGCGGGTTGGCTTCGTCCTCAAACCCCCAGAGCGGTATTTTCGGCTGCTGATGCCCGGAAAAACGGGGCCGGGCATTGCGCATAAGCTCCCATTCGGTCCAGCCGGGGCCGTGAACGGCTTCATTGCGGGGATCGCGGTGGTAATTCGGGAAATAATAGGCGGCAATCTGCACGTCGTTCATCGTTGGCTCCTAGGGCAATGACACGGCAATTCCGGCGGAATTGACAATCTGTTTGACTTGGCAGAACCCCTGGCGCAGTTCGGTCGCGCCGAAGGAATCGACATGGCCATCGCCCATCAGGGTATTGGCTTTCAGGCCATGGTTCAGCGCGATGCCGCCGTTTGCTTCCAGGAAGCCGCTGTTCGGGCGGTAGGCCCAGTAACCGTATTTCAGGTTGGCGGCCGGGGTGGAACGCCGGGAGCACGCGCTCAGGATGAATTCGCCGGGTTTCGGCAGTTTACCGTAAACCAGCGTACCGCCGTCCCAGCCGCTGTTGAGCTTGTCCCGGATGAAATCGGCCGCGATGACATCGCCCCAGTTTCCGGTGGCCGGATGCAGAAAGGCATAGCTGTAATATTTGGTATAGCCGTTGTTCAGGCCCGGGGTTTTGGTACAGAAAAAAATATTGGTGTTGGTCAGGTAGTTGGATTTTGCGTATGGTCCGGTGGCGTCAGCGGCTTCTTTACCGCCGAGGATTTGCGGCACATTGTTTTCCAGCCCATTGGTTTTGTCGCGCAAAACCATGTTGCCGTCGAAATCATCGCTGTACAGGACGATGCCCTTGCCGATCTGGCTCAGATTGGCGACGCAGTTGATGCGTTTGGCGGATTCGCGCGCCTGCTGCAGGGCCGGCAGCAGCATCGCCGCCAGAATGGCAATGATCGCGATAACGACAAGGAGCTCGATGAGTGTGAAATTGATCCGTTTCATGTTTTCTTCCTTACTTTGTTTAATTGTCATTAATAACTCGTACATTTCGTATATAATAAGTGAAATCATCGCATTTGGGGTTCATGCCGATCCGCAGCATCTTGACGTCGCTGGGGTCGAAGCCGCCGAAAATCACCATCCGCTTTTCCCATTCGCCCGATACCTTCGGGAAGCGCAGCCAGAATGCCTTGCCCTGTTCCTGAATGGTATCGAGCACCGCCATCAGCGCCGTGAAGCCGACGCCGCGCTGGATTTCCGGCCCCGCCTTGATCTCAAACGTGACCCCGATGGCGCCGGCCATGGACTCCGCCGGGAGATCGAGCATATATTCCGGGTAAGCCCAGCGGTCGGAACCGGGTTTGAACGCGGTCTGCAGCCGCAGGGCTTGCTCCTGAGCGTCGAATGAAATGTTCATTTTGCCGGAGGAATTGTGGCGCCAGCGAACCGGATCGCGCCAGTTGAGCTCGTGCCCCTCATTGCGCGCCAGTATGGCCGCGGTCTGGATCAGCGGCACGGTGGACGGAGTGATTTCCCTGCCGCCGAAGCGGCCGCTGAATATCAGGTCGGTCTGGTAGCCGCGTTCCGAAGCGTCCGGCGTGATTTCCAGGGGGATCGAGACTTTGGAAAACGGCTCGACTGTGACCTGTTCCGGCAACCCGGAAGCCTTGCCGCCACGCAGGGTGATGACGCCCTGTTTTGGCGTAGTGCTGAAATTGTATATTTCAAGCGTCATTTTGCCGGGAATCGAAGTCAGTTCGGCGAAAGCGCCCGATTGGGAAATTTCAAAATCCTTGCTTAGAACCGGATTGAGGACGATTGTCCGTTCGAGGTTTTTCGGGTGCTTGAAAGCGGTCGGTGGAGCGATGGCGGGCGTGGTCGCAACGAGCCCTTTGAGTCCCGACAGATAGGCCGGGTAACGGATCGCGGTCAACTCGGTCATCCGGCCGGAGGAACGCACCTGTGACGGGGTGCCGAAAATATTGCGTTGGATGTAGTTGCCGGCGGGCAGGGGGAGGCGGAATTTGTGATCTTTGCCGTCGAACCCTTTGCCGTCGATATTGCTCTTGCTCCAGAAAACAAGCGTCTGGGAGCCGTCCGGCTGTTCGTAGAGGCAGGCGCTGACATTTTCCGCCGGGGCCAAGGTGCCGAGCAACCGGGCGTTTTCGAGCTCCGCATTCAACGTGGCAAAGGCGACGTATGCAGGCTTGACGGTGAGGTCCATCCGGAGCAGTCCCCAGTCCTTGCGCCCCTCATTTTCCCAGAACGGCGTCATGACGAAGAAAAAGTCGCGTTCCACGCCGAGCGACTGCATCTTCAGCATCGCCTTCGGCACGAATTCGGCGACCTGCAGTTCCTGTTCCGGCGAATGCATCAGGGTGCCGGGGCGATAGGTCTTCAGCGTGGCATTGCCTTCGACATTCGTGCCATTCTCGGTGAGCCAGACCGGCATGTCGCCGAGGCCGTGCTTTGCCAGTTCGGAGCGGAGGCGCGAGATCAGCCACGGATATTCCGCGATATGGGTATATACATGATAGTTGAAAATATCAATATAATTGCCCAGTCCGCTTTTCAGCGCGGTATGCGCATAGTGCTGCAGCGGGGTGACATGAAACGAACTGTTCAGCAGCTTCAACTCCGGATCGGAGGACTTCAGGCCGAGTGCGAATGCTTTGGAGCCGGCGGCCATGGCCCAGGCGGGACCCTTGCTGCCGCCATCGGTTTCGTTGAAAAATTCCCAAGCGAAAATCCGGCCCCGGAAGTTCTCCGCGAGCTTGGCGGAGGTCTCGTAAAGTGCGATCAGGTCAGACGGAAACTTGCTTAATTCCGTTCCGGCCCAGTCCGGGGTCATATCCAGCAGCGTGCAGGTTTTGATTCCGCGCTCGGACAGCATTTGAGCATTGCGTTCATAAACATTGAAATCGAATTCGCCGCGCTTCGGTTCGACGCGCTTCCAGCCGAAGCGGTCGCGGACCACGCTGAACCCGGCCCGGCGGGTGAGCTCGCTGATCGTCTCGAACTGTTCGCCCGGAAAGCGCACGTTCCAGCTCTTGGCCCCGGAGAGCCAGCTCTGCGCGGTATCGACCGCGAAAAAACTGTCCGGATTAGGTTTGCGCTTCGACGCATCGGGCAGCACGGCAAAGCTCATCGGCTCACTGCAATTGGTCAAACTCAGCGTATAATAACCGCGCGGAAGGTTCGGCAGCTTCAAGGCTTGGGTTCCGGCCCATTCGCCCTCGGTCACTGCAGCGCCGGACCAGTCGGCCACCCGGTAACGGCATGGACCCTGAAATTGCTTTTTGAGGGTGAACTTTACCGTTTCGGTCTCATAAAAAGCCAGCGTCGCCGGTGTGGCGTCAATCGCAGTGACCACTGGAATATCTTCCGCCGTGGCGGAGGCAAGTATTAAAGTTATGAATAGGGCCAGGACTTTTTTCATCTTCATTTCTCCTGTGACACCGGAACCAGCGCGGAGTGGTCGACTATGCCGCTCTGGCGGTATTTGACCAACGTATCGAGACAGGCTTCCATGATTCCTTCCACCTTGAAACCGAGACGATTGATCGGGAAGGGATTGGGGCCCGCTGCCGGGAAGTTGGTGTGCAGCACGATTTCCACGTCCTTGCCGGGAATGAGCTTTTTCTGCTGCAGCACGTGAAGCACGTGGTCGCGGAAATTTTCGTTGGCCAGAATCAAGCCGTCCGGGCGTTCCGCGGGGCCGCCCCGGAACAGCAGTTCGATCAGGCTGTCCAGCCAAGGCATTGAGAGTGGTTCCAGTCGGAATCCCAGTTGAAATTCCGAGGGAATGGGCGTGCCTTTTTTCTTGGCATGACGGCAGAGTTCCTCGATGTATTCGCGCGGCATCCGGACCTCGGAAAGCACAGCAATCCGTTTCCGCCCGTTGGCGTGGAGCAGGTCAAAGGCCTGCCGGAAAAATCCCGTGTAATCGACCCACACGGTGTTGACGCTCGGAAGCATGTCGCGGGTCACCACCACGCACGGCGTACGGCTCGCCACCAGCGGCGGCAGCAGGTAATCGTGCGGCAGGTCGGGGAAAATGATCCCGGCCAGACGGCCGTATTCGGCATCGACGACCAGCCGGCGGAACTCGCGGCACTCGGGATTGCCCTGTTCCAGATAATAAAAGGCCAGCTTGCATTTGAAGTGCTCCTCCATCTCCCGCTGCTGGTTGACGAAGTTCGCCCACAGGGTATCCCAGCTCGAGAAATCATCGGGTGCGGTGGGAAAAACGACCGCGTAGTTGAAAAGGTGCGGCGGCTGGTCGGTCACAAACGTACCGCTTTTGCCGTAGGACGCGATGAACTTTTCCTGTTGCAGCTCGACCATGGCTTTCTGCACGGTAGCGATGGTGGTATTGTAGCGGCTTCTCAATTCCACGTGGGTGGGCAGCCGGTCGCCCGGCTTCCAGAGCCCGGAAATGATATCGTCGCGGATGTCGGTGGCGATGGAACGGTATTTATTCATGAAACGGCCTTTGAAATTTTTATGATCTATGTTTATATTATAACAACCTAGAGTATAAAAATCAATAGGTAGTTTTAAAAAATCGCAAATAATTATTGAATTTGATCATGTCGTGTAGTAATATTATGCCATGAAAAAGAGGAAATCGAGCCGATGTTGAATTATGGAAAACACTTTGCGTCCAAGCGTCCTGACGGCAGGTTTACATCCACCATGGCCGCGCATATGGAAGAAATGCGGCACTTCAAACCATTGCTGGCGCTGCCGGAGGCGCTGACCGAAGCCACTTTCAGTAGTTATCGAGAGGAGGTGAAATCCAAACTCCGTGAATTGCTGTGCCTGCCGGAGTTCACGCCACAGCCGGCCCCGGTTCGACTTTTCCGCGAAAAGCGCGACGGATACAGGATCGAAAAATGGGAATTTTACCCCGACGATTATACCGCTGTGCCATTTCTGATGTTGGTTCCGGACGGGGTATCGGCGGCCAATCCCGCGCCCGGCGTCCTCTGTTTGCCGGGCTCGAATTGCAGCAAGGAACTCCTGGCCGGCGAGGCTCGCCCGGACCATCCGAACTGGGGTTATAATAAATTTGTCGAGCGCAACCAGCAGGCGCTGCATATGGTGCGCAATGACATGGTGGCATTTGCATTCGACAATCCGGGGATCGGCGAATGCGCCGTACACACGGACCCGGAAGCGGGCGAGACGCAGGGCGAGACCCGGACCCAGATGTGCTATGGCTTCCTGGAGTCAGGAATCAACTACGTGGGCGTGGCGGTGTTTCAGAAATTGTGTTTCATGAATTTCTTGCGCAGTCTGGACTTCGTCGATCAGAACCGCCTGGCGGTTTCCGCTCATTCGCTGGGCACGGAAACGGCGATCGCGTTCGGATTGCTGTGTGACGATATCAAAGCGCTGGTGTTCAACGATTTCCTGCATGACGACCGCCGCCGCTACGTTTCGGTGACGGAAGCGCCGGAGAACGCCATGAGCCAGAACATCGGCCTCTGGCACATCATCCCCGGTAAAATGCGTTACTTCGGTTTTCAGGACCTTTGCGCGGCCTTTGCGCCGCGTCACCTGGCGTTGACCGAGGGCGGAGCGGAGGAGTTTCTCAATACGGTGAAGCGAGCCTATGAGGCTTGCGGAGTGCCGGAGCGCCTGCAGATTTCATTTTACCCCGCGTACACCGATCCTAAGACGCGAACCATGCACGGCCCGGTACCGCTATACGGCCTGTCGCGGGCGGATTTCTATACGAAATACAGCTATGTGGATGTGCCGGATCACTCATTCCGCCCGGAAGCGGCGCTACGGATTCTGCGGGACTGTTTCCAGCTTGAAATATAGGATATGGTCATAATTTAGTTCCGTTCCTCAACGGAAATCTCCCGAATGAATTGCTGCGTTTGGAGCGGCGTCCTTCCGCGACCGGAGGCAGGTGACAGGCGGTGGCCATCCAGTCCTGAACCAGCCGGGTCAGCGCTGCATCCGGAGCTGACTGGCGCGGGAAGCGGGTGTCAGTGCGAGTTACCTGCGCATGATTTTCCGCCGCGAACAGAAGATCAGTGTATTTCGCTACCTCCAGAACTACCGGATGGCGCAGGCGCAGCAGTTGCTGCAGCAGCCTTATTATGATATTGCGGAAATCGCTTTTCTGTGCGGCTATCCGGACGCGGGCTACTTCGCGCGACAGTTCCGGCGGCTCCATGCCTGTACCCCTTCCGAGTTCCGCCAGAATCTGTTGACGCGCCCGGATTTCAAAATCCGCTTATAGAATTTTTATTCTCAATGCGTTATAGCAGCATTGCTGAAATCTATTGAAAAGTTTTCAGAAAATGGCATTCAGCTCTTGACAAAGTCTGTCTATTCAAGTATAATATACTCAAACCGGTATATTTTTAATTAATCTGGGAATGCAATGCTGAAATATCAACAAATGGTCGAATTACTGTCGCAACGGGTCAGTAACGGTGAATACCCCGGCGGAAAATTACCGCCGCTGCGGCAATTGGCCGAAAATATCGGCGTCAGTTACCTGACAGCCCGCAAGGCGGTCAAGGAATTGAAGGATTCCGGGTTAATCGCGGAGTCGAGCCGCAAATTTGTGATCGAGCGAAAGGCGGCCAAGCGGCCGCAGGTCTGCATGATTACGCCGTTCTGGGTGTTTACCGAATGGCACCGGATCATTCGGGACGTGACCAATAAATATGGCGGGTATGTCCATTTTGTTACTTATGGCAGTGAAACGGATCCGGCTATTGCGGAAGCACTCAGTTATGATTTTGATGTCGTTTTTGCCAATCTGCCTCCCGGCAGGAAGAATACCGACATCCTCAAGCGGCTCCAGAAATTGGAAAAAAAAGCGATTGTTCTTTTTCACGACAAAACCGATCTGGGAATCCGTTCGCTGCTTGGAGCGTCGCCCGAGGCGATACGCACCATTATGCAGAAACTCTACGATCACGGCTGCCGCAGCATTGACATTATCGGCACCGGAGAGAAATACAATACGGATGTGGATTTGCGGGCCGTCGTATGGCGGCAGTTTCTGGACGAGCATGACATGCAGGGCGAACTGTTCAATCCGCTGATCAAGCCCTTCGAGCATTCGGAGATCGTGGGGTATCATTATTGTACGGAACTGCTTGGACACAGGGCGCTTCCGGATGCGTTCTTCTGTATGACTCCGGCTTTGGCGATGGGGTTGTACCGTGCCTGTTACGAGCGGGGGATTCAGGTTGGAAAAGACGTTTCCGTTTTTTCATTCGGCCATCAGGCGTTTGCCGGGATTATGACTCCGGCTTTGGCCACGGTGGATACGTCCAGCCAGGCCGAACCGTTGGTCGATGAACTTATTCGTCAATACTTACCGGGAAATGAACCGGACGACCGTCTCCTTTTCCGAAGCGATAAATACAAAATTATCTGGGGCGAATCCTTAAAACTGAAATAATAATCGAAACGTATGAAAAGGAAAAGTTTCACACTGATAGAGTTTCTGGTCGTGATCGCGTATAAAATAATACAAGGAGAATAAAATGAATCGTTTATTGACACTGGGGATCGTTTGTTTGGGAATCTGTTCCGTACAGGCGGACTTTACCACGAACATGGTTGCTCGCTGGACCTTTAACAATACTTCGAGCGAGAAGGCGGCTTTTGTCGATGACGTCGGCGGGGTTGAACTCAAGAAAGGAGTCCACGGCAGCGACGGTTCATTTTCGCTGAATGAAGATGGCTCGGTCACGCTGGGAGGGGCGGTGTCTCTGGTCGCGGAAGCGGTTAACTCCAAGTCGGAGACTTTCGCGAAACTCGGCGAAGGCTGTACGATTTACTGCCGGATCAAGTACCTGGATAACCCGGAGCTCGCGTTCAATTTCGGGTTGATGAACTCAATAAAACCCGGCGATTGGCGCGAATTGGTTTTCAGTGCCATCTACACGCCCAAGGGATTGGCCATGCGCGCCAAGGGACCGGAGAAACTCGAGGGCGGGATGAGTTCCGGGCACCTGGCGGTCAAGAAAGACGATTATTCCGAGGTGGCGCTGGTTTTCAACGGCAAAACAAAAAAGATTTATTTGCACGTGGACGGAAAAGCTGCCGAGCGCAATACCCCCATGAACAAACTTGATGACTTCCAGAGCCTGATGGTCGGGCGCCTCAAGGCGAGCAACGCCCAAAAGATACAGATCGATGAACTTCGCGTTTACAGTACGCCGCTTTCCGCCGAATGGATCGCGGAAATCGAACCGGTGGCGAAATAATGAAGAAGCGTATTTGGGCCCTTGCCGCCATCGCCTGCGGCGTTTTTTCTGTCACGAATGCCGCCGACCGATTGATCATCGAAGATTTTTCGGATGTTGGTACCTGGCGCACCTGGGCGGTTCGAAATATCACGCCCGGTAAGTGGTTCGGCGCCAATCTGGTTCTGGGGGCGGCTCCCGATGCTTCGCGCGATGACGGTTTTGCCGGCAAACTGCAGTTCGATTTTGCCGATGCCGCGCAGACCGGGCAACTGGATTTTCAACGTTTCAAGGTCTATCAGCCGGAGGTTTTCGCCGAAGCGGTGGAGTTTGAAGCGAATCCGCGCGGAATCGACTGCAAGCTTTATTTTTCACTGGAAGATACGAATAACAAGCGATTCACCACCGAGCCGGTGGTTTTGAATGGCGGTGAATGGAAGCGTTACCGTTCCGAAGTCGGCAAGAAAGGCGCGGAATTCACGCCGCCTTTCAAACTGTACAAGATACATTTCGAGGCGACCGGGGTTTCCGGAGCCAACTACATCCTGATCGATGATATTGCGCTCAGCGGCGGCGTCAGCCGTCAGCGCAAGGTGTCGATCCGCCCGGTTTTGGCATCGCTGGCGATGGAACCGGGCAGGGCGGGCAAAGCGGCTTACCGGCTCCGCAGTGCGTCGGAGCAGCCGCTGAAAGGCATATTCAACTACAAGCTTTTCGACAACCGCAACCATTGCCGGTTTGAGGCGAATTCTCCGGTCGGGATGGATGCTTTCGGTTTGCGCACCGTTGAATTTGACCTTCCGGCGTTGGAAATCGGTAGTTACCACGCGGTCTGCGAGTTCACTTCCGGCAAAATAAAAAACAGCTATACCGACTGGATTGCGGTTTTCCGCCCCAATAATGGACGGAAAAACAATGCGCCGATGTGGTTCGGCATTCAGGATACGGATATCTGGAATTGCGATGCGGAAAACGCGCTTCATGGGGAATGGAAAAAACTGATTGGTTTCGACATCGAGCGGTTCGGCATTACCGGCGCACGGGTTGATATCGGCAGCGCCACGAATTTCCCCGGGGTGCAGAAATACTTGAAGGCGAATGAAGATGTCGGCATTTTGACTTGCTTCTCCTATAATGAAGGCATTCCCGGTTACACCCAGGAAAAGCCGAAACATCGCGGAGCTCCCACAAAATTAGCTGAATTCCGCAAGCACATGGACAATGTGTTCGCATGCATCAAACCATTCAAATCAGTCCGTTATTTCGAGTTCTGGAATGAACCGGACCTTGAATTTTACAATGGCACGCTGGATGAATACCTGGCGGCGCTGAAAGTGGTCAACGAGTCGAGAAATGCGACTGCCCCTGAAATTAAAATCACCACCGGCGGACTGACGATTCTTCATCCCCGCGAAAAGAAAAATTTCTCCCGCGATGTGTATATCAAAGGAAAAGGGCTTTATGATATTGCCTGTTTCCATGCTCATGGCAGCCTGATGAACTACCGGGAGCGGCAGGAGATGGTCGAAGCGTGGATGAAAGAAGCCGGTGTCGATCTTCCGGTCTGCAATACCGAAACCGGGGACCGCAGCGGTTATACCGTGGACACCATTCGCCGCCATGCCGGTACGCTGGTGCGGAAAATCGTTTACGCCAAGAGCCGCAATACGGAGTTCTATACCTGGTTTACGCTTCAGGATTTCTGGGATATGGACGCGGAAGCGGACGATTCATTCGGGCTTGTTAATAGTGACAACCGCCCGAAACCGGCGTTGATCGCCTACAATGAACTGATCCGGCAGTTGAGCGATACCCGGCGCGGCGAGCTGCTGGCGAATACCGGAGGACTTGACATTTACCGCTTTCTTTCGACTGACGGCAAGCGGGAAATATTGGCTCTCTGGCCGCGCATCGCCGGTACCCGGGAGATTCTGCCCTTGAAAGGAAACGGCGAAATTTCCGCAGTCGATCTTTTCGGCAAGGCGATTGAAGCTGAGGTGAAGTACGGTTATGCGTCCCTGACGGTGGATGAAGCGATGTATGTCTCTTTCCCCGCGGGGGCATTTAAGTACGGGGTCGCACTCGCTGCACAGAAAGGCACGGTCGGCGGCAGCGCCGGCGCGGCTGCGGAAATTGTGCTGTCCGTGAAGAATCCATTTCCGGCAGCCGCGGAGGCTGAAACCGGAACTGTACGGAAAACGTTGAAAGCGGGCGAAACTTCCGAGTTGACGCTGACGCTCCCGGTTCCCGAAAAGACGCCGAACGGAGCATTTTCAGTACAGCAGAAAGTTACGATCAAATCGGGTTCGGAGAACCTTGAACTGACGGTTCCGCTCACGGTCAATGTATCATATCCGGTCGCTTCCGGCCAGACGCCCCGGGCGCGGATCGCGGTGGATACCCTCGACACCGTTCACGAAATGAGTTTTGACCCGAATATTCCGCGCTGGATGGGGCCGAAAGACCTCTCCTGTGATTTCGCGATGACGCATCAAGACGGAATCCTCAAGCTCGATATCCGCGTCACGGACGATAAGCATGTGATGAACAGTGCTCCCGTCGAAGGATGGCGCGACGACAGCGTGCAGATCGGATTCTCCTCGCTCGATGGTAATTTCACCGAGTTGACGATCTCCGGCAAGGACGGAAAAGGCGCGGTGTATGCACATATTTCGCCTGTTGAAAAGTTGCGCGGCGAATGGAACGTTCCGGTGACGGTAAAACGGGAGAACGATGTGACGCATTATGAAGCGGCGATTCCGTTGAAGAATCTGGGGATCGGCGATAAGTCCGGAACGCTCTTCCGCTTTGCCTTCCTGATCAACGAAAACGATGGAAAGGGACGCGTCCGCTGGATGGAATGGATGGGCGGCATCGGCCGCTCCAAAAATCCGGATGAATTCGGTTGGGGCGTGTTGGAGTAATTCTTCGGCAAATTAAACATGGGCAGGTACGATTTATTTTGTACCTGCCCATGTTTTTTTATGACCATCCCATAACTTTTTGAAACGTATGCTCACTGCTTGTGTGCATATGCAATCATTACGTTATACCTTATCTTATTCATAATGTATAGGAAAAATCCGTAATTATTTAATAACTTGGTATTTTATGAATATTGCAAAAATTTATGTTCAGATTTTTTAAAAATAATGTAAAACCATATGTTGCAATCCGTTATTAAGTCTATTATATTATCTTATATCGGTTTGATGTAATAATTATCAAAAGGTATTAAAGGTGCAAACGTTATTGCAGCTGAAAAACCGTTCAAATATTGACAAATTTTCGAGGAAGCCTATCCTGTTTTGCGGGATAAGGCTTTTCCTATTTCAGGCATTGATGATTTTTTATTAATAAAATAATATATAATATCTCGGAGGCGTGTATGAGTTCGAAGTCGATGGAATTTTATCGGTTGGAAGACCGGGTGTTGTTCGAAGCTGCAGCGGCGGTGGAGATGGTCGAGGCGATGGAAAACAACGATCCGAATGCCAATATGAATGAGGCCGACCGTCAGGCTCAGGAAGAACAGAACGCCATCAAGAACGCCCCGCCAGAGAATCCCGCAGCTCAAGCCGATGCGGATCAGGCCTATCTGCCGGACCCGTCCGACCTGTCCGATTGGTCCGACTTGTCCGACATCCCCGGCGTTGACGCCGGGCTCGATCCCGAGGTCGATGCGCTGATCTCTGATATTTTTACCCCGCAGCTGCCCGAGGGCGATTTGCTGCACCTCACGCTGAACAATAACGGCGAAACGGTTTCCACCGGCAAGGAACTCGTCATCATCAACTCCTCCGTGATGGATGCCGATAGCATTATCGACACGCTCGCGCCGAACCAGGAAGTTCTCCGCCTGGAAGCCGGTTCCGACGCCATGCAGCAGATCCTCGATTACCTCGATTCCGCCGATACTCAATATGACTCCATCCACATCGTTTCGCACGGCAACGCCGGGTATTTCGTGCTCAACGGCGAAGTGTTCGACGGCGAAAACTTCGACGCCGCCGAGTGGGCCGCCGTGGGCGAACACGTGAGCGAAAACGGCGACATCCTGCTTTATGGCTGCAACCTCGCCGAAAACGAGGCCGGACGCGACTTCATCGCGCAGATCGCGGACGCCTCCGGCGCGGACGTGGCCGCCAGCACCAATACCACCGGCATTTCCGGCGACTGGACGCTCGAATACAGCCACGGCCTCATCGAAACGACCTCGATCAGTGTGGACGCCTACGAATACCGGTTGAACAACATTCAGGTGACCGTGGATGCCAATTCCGGCGCGGGCTCGCTCCGCCAGGCCGTGAGCGACGCCTCCTCCGGTGATGAAATCACTTTCAGCACCAGTGTAACGAAGATCAATCTCTTCAGTAAGATCGTCATTGATAAAGATCTCACCATCTCCGGCAATGTCAATGCCGACGGCTTTGCCGCCACTGAAATTGCTATTTCCGTAGCCGACCGCATTTTTACCATCGAAAGTGGTTACACGGTCACACTGGATAACCTGATTCTGACCGGCAGCAATACGATTGCATTCGCCGGCGGCGGCGTGATCATCGTTGATTCGAATGCGGTACTGACCCTCGACAATGTCACTGTCCGGAACGGCGTGGCGAACGATGGCGGCGGAATTTATGTCTATATAGGCAGTACAATCAATGTGAATAATTCGACGATCAGCGGCAATTCTGCGGTCTACAGAGGCGGTGGAATTTTCGGCGATGTGGGCAGCACGATCAATGTGAGTAATTCGACCATCAGCGGCAATTCTGCGGCCAACTTCGGCGGTGGAATTTGCGGTTCCGGCACACTCACGGTGCTGAACAGCATTGTGCTGGGCAATACGGCGGGCACCAATGAAAATATCAGTGCGGATGGTGCGTTCAATGCGGCGTATTCGATTTACAGCGCGAACAAGCCGGCCACCGGGCCCCGCAATATCACCACCTACGTCACGGCAGAGGATATCCTCGAGGGGCCGGACGCCAACGGTTTGTATATGGTCAAAAGCGGCAGCGATGCGGCGACCAAGGGTGTGATCACCGGGGTGGATGATGCCGGGGATTATGTTTACCGTGACAATGCTTCCGGCGATTGGTACAAGGTGAACGGCATGACGCCGGCCAGCGGCACTTCCGTCGCGATCATTACCGACCAGCTGGGCTACGGGCGTAATCCCACTTCGCTCAGCATCGGCGCGCTTCAGGAGGCGGCTACCCGCGTCATCGCCTGGTCCGGCCCCAGCGACGTGTATTTTGACAGCTACACCACTTATTATTTCACGCTGGATCATGCGCTGGCGAACGGCAGCAGTGCTTATCAGAACGGGCTCCATGTCTTCGGCGTGGAGATTCAGTTGACCGCGGAGCTGGGCGTGAGCGGCAGCATCGTCATCATGGGTACGGCCGATGCAAGCGGCAGGGCCCTGACCTCGATCACCGCCGTCGAGAACAAGCGCGTCTTCTATATCAATAACAATCTCACGGTCACGCTGGAGAAACTGATCCTGACCGGCAACGGCACGGTCAACAGCTACGGCGGCGTAATCAATGCGGGCAGCGACTCCGGATTGACATTGAACTATGTCACCGTCCAAAACGGCAAGGCAACCGTCGGCGGCGGGATTTTCAGCAACGGCACGATCAATGTGAACCATTCGGTAATCACCAATAATTCACTGACTGGTGATAATCTGAATGGCGGCGGGATTTACGGCAGCGGCACAATCAATGTGAATTATTCGGAAATCACTAATAATTCGGTAACCGGCGGCAATACGAACGGCGGCGGGATTTACGGTGTGGGCACGGTCACGGTGAACAATTCCACCATCAGCGGCAATTCGGCTGGCTCCAACGGCGGCGGGATTTTCGGCTATATCAACAGTACGATCACGGTGGAAAACTCGACGATCAGCGGCAATTCGGCAACCGGCTACAACGGCGGCGGGATTTTCGGCAATGGCGCGATCACGGTGGAGAATTCCACCATCTCCGGCAATTCGGCTGGGAACGGCAGCGGCGGCGGGGTTTTCGGCTTAGGCGTGGTCACGGTGGTGAATTCCACCATTTCCGGCAATTCGGCTTCCAACGGTGGCGGAATTTACGGCGGCGGCACGGTCAATATTTTGAACAGCATCGTGGTCGGGAATTATG
>JBEBXH010000010.1:0-108705 GCA_040391785.1 Victivallis vadensis | reverse complement strand
TATCACTGTTGGTCCTCACCGTGTGCGTATGTTCTTATGCGAAACCAGCCGGGGAAAGCCGTCACGACAAACTTTTCCGACTGCTGGCCAAGGCCGTGAATACGCGGCAGTTGGACAACGTCCGGGGCCTCTTCCGCTTCAATCCGGATTTCAGCCTCAAGGATAAATATGCCGACACCGGCATCCTGATCGAAGCCATCCACCACAATTACGACATCGGTATCGTCAAACTTCTGCTGGACCACGGCATCAATGTCAACTACAAGGACGAACTCGGCTGTACGGCCGTGATCTGGGCGGCGCGCCACCACCGTTCGCCGGAAATCATCAAACTGCTGGTCGAGCGCGGCGCGACACTGAATGTCAAAGCAGAAAACGGCCTCTCCCTGATGCCCGAAGTCCTGAAAAGCGGCAATCTCGAACTCACTCAGTACCTCCTCGAAAAAGGCGCCGAACTCAAGCCCGGCTGCCTCACCGACGCCATCACCAGCCGCAATCTCGAACTGATCAAATTCATGGTCGAAGAAAAGAAAATGGACCTGTATGAAAACCACAGTTTCTTCTTTTCGCCGCTCGCCGCCGCCTTCGCCACCGATCTTGAAATCGCCCGTTACCTGATTTCGCAGGGCGCCGACTGCAACCGCATCTGCAAGGACGGCTCCACGCTGCTGATGGAATGCGCCCGCTCCGGCAGCCTCGACAGCGTCAAATATCTGGTCGAAGACCTCAAGACCGACGTCAACGCCAAAAACCGTGACGGCATGAACGCCCTCCTCTTCGCCCTCGAAGGAAAACATCCCGAAGTCATCACCTACCTGCTGGACCACGGCGCCGACCTCAATCAGAAGCTCCGCGACGGTTCCACGCTGCTGGCCGCCGCCGCCCGCCTTGGCGACGTCTCCGTCCTGACCTGGCTGCTGGACAAGGGCATGGATATCAACACCCGCGGCAAAAAGGGTCTCACCGCCCTGATGCTGGCCAGCTCCAACGGTCATCTGGACGCCGTTAAATTCCTGCTGAGCCGCAAATCCGACGTCAACGCCTGCGACGAACGCGGTTTCTCAGCCCTGATGTACGCGGCCAAATACGGCCACCTGGAAATGATGCGCCTCCTGCTGGCCAACAATGCCGATACCGACATGAAAACCAAAACCGGCGACACCTTGTTCACCATCGGCCTGCCCGGAAACGTCAAAGAATACGTTTGCACATTCGAATAAGCCGTCAGGATCGCTGAGTATTGTATTGAGCCCGGTAGACGGATGGGGAAACTGTGGTTTTCTTTTTGAAAACCCGGGAAAAATAATGAATGTCGCTCCATCCGCAGGCCCGGGCGATTTCATTGATGTCCAGCGATGAACTGACCAGGAGACTTTTTGCATGAATGATCCGGGCATCCAGTATTTCGCTGTATGGTGAAGCCGAAAAAAATTTCCGGTACAGCGCGGAAAACCGCTCCTGGCTCAGCCCGGTCCGGCGGGCCAGCGATTTGATATCGAACCGGGCAGCATAATTTTCCAGCACCCCGGCCCGGAGCTCGCGGAATTTCCAGTAATAACGAATTTCGGCGCGGCTCAAACTGGCGGTCAATTGCCGGTAAGTGTATCCGGTTCTCGCAATCGTCAGCAGCATCCCCTGCAGGTGACTCAGCAGAAATGCATCGGAAAAACGATCCGCGGACTGCAGTTCGCGCTGGATATTCCGAATGAATACCGACAGGATCTCCGGCTTCCCCGTATGAATCAGCCGGTTGACCGGTAACTCCAGGCGTTCGACCATGGCCAGAAACGGTTCCGGCGCCACGTGCAGCCAGTCGTTCCGATACCCCTCATCGGCTCCCGGCTGGCAGGCATGATACTGGGGGAAGTCCGGCGTGTGGATGATGCAGTCGCCCGCCACCGCCTCCTCCATGCCGTCTGCCGTCAGGATCACCGCCCCGGAGCGGAACCCCAGAATCAGGCTGCTGCCGAAGGGATCGCACGGGCGGTCGATCTGGAATTCTTTCGAATGCCGGGCATCGATACCGGTCAAAGAAGGTCTTATAATCATTTTAAACCGTTTTGTCCAAATAAATAAACCGATTCTCTATTTACGAAATCAATGATTTCAACTATAATATACAATAGAAATATCCAAATCAAAGGATCGGAATATGAAAAAATTGAAATTCGGTATTTTGGGCGCGACACGGGGAATCAACTTTGTACTCGGCAAACTCTCCGGGCATCCCGACGCCGAGGTGACGGCGATCTGCGAATCGTATGCACCCCAGCTGAACCGCGTCAGCGAGGAGCTGCGCAAGCTCGGAATCTCCATCGAAGCCTTCACCGATTTCGAGGAATTCCTGAAAAGCGATATCGATGCCGTGGTTATCGCCAATTTCGCCAACGACCATGCGCGTTTCGCGATCAAGGCGCTGTTGAGCGGCAAGCATGTTTTAAGCGAAGTCATGCCGTCGCAAACCCTGGCCGAGGCGGTCGCATTGTGCGAAGCGGTGGAGAAAAGCGGAAAAATCTACCATTATGCGGAAAACTACTGCTTTTTCGGCGCTATTCTCGAAATGCGCCTGCGGTACGAGCGCGGCGATATCGGCGAACTGGTTCTGGCGGAAGGCGACTTCATTAACGATTGTTCCCAGAAATGGCACATGCTGACGCGCGGCGTGCGCAACCACTGGCGCAATCTTGTGCCGTCCACTTTTTACTGTACCCACAGCATCGGCCCCATGTTTGCCATATCCGGCGAACGCGCCGTATCGGTGGTGGGAATGGAGGCCCCGTGCCTTCCTTATATGTCCGAACACGGCGCCCGGAGCGGCAGCGCCGCCATGGAAATCATGAAGCTCGGCGGCGGCGCCATGGCCAGAAGTATCAACGGCAATTACAAGCATCCGTATTCATGCCACTGCCGCATGATCGGCACCGAAGGCAGCATGTCCACGGATGGACACTACAAGTTACAGATGAATTTCGGCCAATCCGGCAATTGTTATTTCAAAACGGAAGAATACAAGCCCGAAACCCTGCGGATTCCCGGCGCGGACGCCTTGGAGGTCCCCGCTTCCGACGATGGACTCGACTTCCTGCTCCGTTTTTTCATTGCCGCGATAAACGGCGATAAAGTACTGGGTAAATACGGCATCGATGTTTACCGGGCGTTGGACATGAGTCTGCCGGGGCTCCTGGCCTACCGGTCGATCCTTGCCGGGAGCGCACCGGTCAAGGTTCCGGATTTCCGCGATGAATCACAGCGCGAGGCCTTCCGCCACGATCACAGCTGCACCGATCCCGCCGTGGCCGGTGGCGAACAACTCTTGCCCTCCTGCGCCGGCGACAATATCGAAATCCCCGATGAGGTTTATGCCAATGAAGCCCGGAAATACCGCGAGGAAACAGAAGCCTCCTTCCGGCTCGGAAATTATTAAACACGAGGTGAAAAATGCGTCTTGGAATATGCGGTTCAATCAAACACGACTCGCCGGCGGAGTGGGCCGGAAAACAATATGACTGGGGGCTGCGCGCGGTGTATTTCCCCTGCGACTACCGCACCGACGATAAGTTGATCGACCGCTATGTCGACGCCTGCCGCGACCATGATCTGGTGATTGCCGAAGTGGGCGCGTGGCGCAACCCCTTGACCCGCGACCCCGGCGAACGCGCCGCCAATATTGAGTACTGCCGGCGGCAGCTCGCCCTGGCCGAATACGTCAAGGCCGGATGCTGCGTCAATATCGCGGGAACTACCGGCGAAATCTGGGATGGCGGCTATGCCGAAAATTACTCCGCCGAATCCTGGGCGAGTATCGTCGAAACCACCCGCGCCATCATCGACGCGGTAAAACCGGTTCACACGTTCTATACCCTGGAGCCCATGCCGTGGATGTATCCGGACTCGCCCGCGAATTATCTGAAACTGCTCAAGGAGATCGACCGTCCGGGCTTCGCCGTGCACCTCGACGTGGTCAATATGATCTCATCGCCGGAGCGCTATTTCTTCAATACCCGGTTCATTCAGGAATGTTTCCAGCTGCTTGGCAAGTATATCAAAAGCTGCCATGCGAAAGATGTCCGGCTGGAGCGCTTCTTGACCTTCAATTTGAAGGAAGTTCCCTGCGGAGAAGGTGCGCTGGACCTCCCGGCCTACGCGCAACTGGCCACGCAGACCGATCCCGACATGCCGTTCCTCATCGAGCACCTGCACTCCGAGGAGGAATACCGGACCGCAATACGCTATGTGCAGAACTTACTGCGGGAAAGCGATTGACTCACAGTTTGTTCATGCCGCGCAAGCGGTCGCGCAGGTCGGCAGCGCGCTCGAATTCCAGCGCCTCGGCGGCTTCGAGCATCTCTTTTTCCAGCTCGGCCACCAGGGCGTCCATTTCGCGCTCGCTGAGGAGTTCCTCGGTATAGACGCCGGGCGCTTCCGCCACCGAAAAGACCTGGCGGTTGGCGTTGTCGCGGGTGTATTCGAGATCGCGCTTTTCCGGGGCGATGATGTCGGCGATCGACTGGCGCGCGGCCTTGGCGATCGTCTTCGGGGTGATCCCGTGCTTCTTGTTGTAGGCGAGCTGTCTCTCGCGGCGGCGCGCCGTCTCGTCCAGCAGATTCTGCATGGCGGGGGTCACGTGCTCGGCATACATGATCACGCGTCCGTCGACGTTTCGCGCGGCGCGCCCGGCCACCTGGACCAGCGACCGTGTCGAACGCAGGAACCCTTCTTTGTCGGCGTCCAGAATCGCCACCAGCGCGACTTCCGGCAGGTCGATCCCCTCGCGCAACAGGTTGATCCCGATCAGACAGTCAAAATCGCCCTCGCGCAGTTTATTCAACACCCGGACGCGCTCCAGCGCATCCAGTTCCGAATGCAGGTAATTGGCCCGCACCCCGAGGTCATTCAGGTAATCGGCCAGCCGTTCAGCGGACTTCTTGGTCAGCGTGGTGACCAGCACACGTTCGCCGCGGGTGGCGGCGCGCCGGATTTCGGCCATCACGTCATCCACCTGTCCTTCGAGCGGACGGACCTCTACTTCGGGATCAAGGAGCCCGGTCGGGCGGATCAGCTGTTCAATGGCTTTACCCGATTTTTTCAGTTCAAACTCGGCAGGGGTCGCCGAAACATAGATGGTGTCATTGTGCAACGATTCAAATTCATCGAACTTCAGCGGACGGTTTTCCAGCGCCGAGGGCAGCCGGAACCCGTGTTCGACCAGCGTCTCTTTGCGGCTGCGGTCCGCCTTGTACATGGCCCCGATCTGCGGGATCGACACGTGCGATTCATCGATGATCGTCAGCATATCCTTCGGGAAAAACCCGAACAGCGAATCCGGCAGCGAACCCGGCAGGCGGTTGGCGAAATGCATGGAGTAGTTTTCGATGCCGCTGCAATAACCGATCTCGCGCACCATTTCCATGTCGTAAGTCACCCGCTGATAAATCCGCTGCGCCTCGATCAGCCGTCCATTCCGCTCGAACCACTCCACCCGCTCCTTCATCTCCTGCTTGATGGACGCCACCGCCCCCTCCATGCGGTCCGGCGGCATGACGAAGTGCCGGCACGGGAAAAGGACCACCCGGTTCAGTTCGGCAATCTGCTTGCCGGTAGTGATGTTGCGCCGGGAGAGGCTCTCCACTTCGTCGCCCCAGAAGTTCACCCGGATGAAATCGTCGCGCTGCGGCTCGAAGACATCGACCGAATCGCCGCGAACCCGGAATTGGCCCTTTTCCGGGGCCGCGTCGTTGCGTTCGTACTGAATCGCCACCAGGGAGCGGAGGAACTCGTTTCGCGGCATCTCGGCCCCAATGCGCAGCGATACGCACATATGCTCGAAGTCGGTCGGCGACCCCAGGTTGTAAATACTGGAAACGCTCGCCACCACGATCACGTCGCGGCGCTCGATCAGCGAGGCGGTAGTGGAAAGGCGCAGCCGTTCGATATTTTCATTGATGCTGCAGTCCTTGGCGATATAGGTATCCGTCTGCGGGATATAGGATTCGGGCAGGTAATAATCGTAATAGCTGATGAAGTACTCCACCGCGTTTTCCGGAAAAAATGCCTTGAATTCACTGTAGAGCTGAGCCGCCAGCGTCTTGTTGTGCGACATGATCAGTACCGGACGCTCGAACTGGGCGATCACATTGGCCAGCGTAAACGTTTTGCCGGAGCCGGTAACCCCCAGCAGCGTCTGCGCCGCCTTGCCTTCCTTCAACCCCTTCACCAGCGCGGCAATCGCCTCCGGCTGGTCGCCTGCCGGCTTGAAATCCGATTTTAACTTGAACATCGCCATAAATTACTCCACTCCCGCTTGAAAACGGTCTACTGATAAACAAAAAACTCCGGACCTTGTGGACCGGAGCTTTTATCAAATTTTCGAATATGCCGCTTATCTGAACATATTACCAAATTTCTCAATATTGCTCTTGTCGATCAACACATAGCGTACATCGAAGGCAGCCTGCGGGTCGCGCGGCGGAGCATCTTCGGTGAACTTGGCATCCGGGCCGACTGCCACGATCGCCGAGATCATACCGCGTTCGATCATCTTGTCATAGCCGCGCATATCAAATGCGTTCAGCAGCAGAATCTTCGGACGTACATCGTCTTTCTGCGTCCAGACTTTCATTTTCTGGATATCGCGGGGCAGACCGATACAGCTGATGACCACGCCACAATCCTTGTAGGATTCAAGCGCTTTGTCGAAATCCGCGGCGGTCATCATTTCGAACAACGGCATTTCCATGCCCATTTCCGGGTTGTTCGGACGGTTCGCCAACTGCAGGGTAGCCGTTACAATGTCCAGGTTACCGCCCGCCCCTTGCTTCAGAGCGTCTTCGAGAATCTTGGTGCGCGGGTTGGTGGCATAATCGGTTTCAAGAAGGAGCAGAACTTTCTTGTCGGGGAAGTTGGCTTTGATGAACTGGCCAAGAACCACACCTTGCGATGCATGGTAAGTATTCTCATAGGCCTGGAAACGGTTGGTCGGATTGCCCAGAATGTCGGTGCGGTACAGAATACCGACGCCGCAGGCGATAACAATGATCAGCAGAACAATGGCAATCGGCTGAGCGATCGGACTGGTTTTTTGTTTCTTCGAACAGACGATCATTCCGACTAACGCAATGAACATCACCAGTGCGATTAAGACCGTTACAAAATTCATTTTTTCCTCCTTGTTTTTGTTACCGGCTTATTTCTACAAAACATGTCTCTATTAAATCTTGCTTGTTTTTTCGTAATTTCCAGTCGGAAACGAAAAAAAAACTAGTTTTTTATGCCCCAAATCATGGAAAACACCACATTTCCGGTAATTTCCAGACTTTTCGCAGAAATTTTGTCCATCCGGTCCGCACCGGTATGCCAATAGGAATTCGCTGGACCATAGCTGAAATCAATCAGCGTCAGCGCCGGAATTCCTTTCCCTGCAAATGGCACGTGATCATCCAGAATCGTCTGCTCCGAACGCGCCATATATATACTATTTCCAGAGCTCTCCGCCGCCCGCAGCGCCAGCTTCGCCAGCCCTTCGTCGCTGTTAACCGGCAAGGTCAGCAGCAGATCCCGGTCACCGACCATGTCGATGTTGATTACGCCCAGGCATAATTTCCGCTCCTCCTTCGTCATGGCACCGGCATAATGACGGCTGCCAAACAGCCCGTCATGATCGGAATAGGCGACCATGCACTCCTCGCCGTCGAAAAACACAAACCGGAGACTTACCGGCGGCACCGCCTTGCTGCGCTGCAGCGCCCGGAGCATTTCCAGCTGTACCGCCGTACCGGAGGCGCCGTCGTTCGCGCCTTCAAATTCAGGAATATCAAGATCCTTCAGATCGCAGTGCGCACTGATGATGAGGAAGCGTTTGTCGGCCCCTTTTACTTCCGCAACGATGTTCCGGAAATTAATCAGCCCTTTTACCGTTTGCTGCCGGAAATCCTGAAACGACACTTCTGCGCCGGCATCACGCGCCTCCTGAGCGATGAATTCCGCCTGGCGCATGTACGCCTCCGTCCCCGAACAACGCTTGCCGAAGGCCACCAGCTTTCCGGCCAACGCATATGCGTTCCCGCCGTCAAAAGCAGGAATCACGGCAGTATAAGGCCGGCATCCGGTCAGCAGAACTGCCGCCAGTGCCGGCCATAACCATTTTTTCTTACTGTTCAGCACGGAAAGTCGGCAAACCGCGCGGCACAATGTTTTCCGGGAAGAACGGCGAACCATCCGGTTTGATCAAACGGCAATGCAGGAAGATCAACAGATTGGTTTTGATGCTTTTCTTCATCTTGGACTGGAAAAGCCGTCCAACGATCGGAATGTCTCCGAGAATCGGAATCTTGTCATCCATACTGTTGGTAGCATCTTTGATGATGCCGCCGAGGACGATGGTCTCGCCATCCTTGATGGTGATATTCGTATCGATCCTGCGTTCGGAGATAATCGGTTTCTTCATGGTCGTGCTCAAGGAGTCTTCGGCATTGGCTTTGTAAGTATACGCGGTCCAGCCGGTATGGTCCGTGATCATCGGGGCAACCCGCAGGGTGATCGTTTGTTCCTCCAGGTCGACGCTGGGGGTGACGTCCATGGTAACCCCGAGCTCATACTCTTCGAACTCCGGACTGCCGGCCATGTACACGGTAAACGAAGTACTCGAGTCATTGCTGGCGTTGTGGGTTTCTTCGGTCGGGTCACTGTAGTCATCGGGCAGCCAGACCAGCCGGACCATGCGGATCGTGGCTCTCTGGCCGTTCATCGTGGTAATACGCGGCGAAGAGAGGATGTCCTTGTTGTCAGCCTGGTCAATGGCATTCACCGCCATTCCGAAATTATAGTTGTTCCAGGAGCGCTCGAACACGATGAGCTGGTCACTGGCGTTATATTCCGACGCCGGCAAGCTCCGCAGCAAAGTCGCACTGTTCTCTCCGAATTCCAGCTTGCCGTCCGTGGATTCACCTTCCGGAATCACACGCGACAACGCGTAGTTGAATCCCAGTTCCTTCAGGTCGGTCTGTTCAATTTCCACGAACTTCGCCTGAATCTGGACCATCGGGTCCACCTGGTTCAGTTCATTCAATACCGCCAGTTCGATTTCCCGCAGGTTTTCGACCGTATTGGTGGCAATCAGACGGCTGATCTTCGGGTCGAACACCACTTTGGCGCCTTCCGGAAAGCGGATACCGCGATCCTTGAAATAACGCATCAGCTGTTCGGGATCAGAACCGCCGCCGATGGACGACAACGCGGCCAGTTCCAGCGGGAAAATTTTGGTTTCGAGGTCATCCAGCGGAATATTGTGCGAAGCCACCACTACGGCGTATTTTTCAACCCGCATTCTCAAATTGGCGGCGCGGCACAGGAAATAAATCGCTTCCTGCAAGGTTTTGTCATTCAAAGCGAAGTTCAGCGTATTCTCGGCCGTGGTGGCCGGTCCGTCATAATTCTCGCCGCCTTCTTCACCGATATTGTTTTCATCAAAAGTCGTCGTGATTTCGGTCGGTCTCCGGGGGGCCGCACCGGGGGCGGCGCCTTCGCCAGTCAACTCTTCAGGACGGGCAAGACGCAAATAGATGTTGACACCTTCCCCTTCCGGATCATGCACTTTGCTCTGTTCGCGGATGTACTTGATCGCAGTAGGAATCGTCACGTCTTCAAAGTCGATACGCGGAATTACAATGCTTTTCAGCTTCTGCTGTATTTTGTTTTCCGCCAGGGCCTTCGGCACTTGCGGTTTCCAGCCGTCGCCGGCGGGGTTCACGTCCACCTGCTTGAGCGGCATCGCCCATTTCCACAGGGCCTCGACCACCGCTTCCATGTTGCCGACTTTATTGAAACGCTCTTCACCGGCTTTGCTGATCCTGAGATTTACCGCCTGCTTGCCCTGGATCGCTTCGATACGGTACGGATCCTGCACCAGAATTTCATCATACTTATCGCGGGCATCCTGCAAACGCTGCCGGACCGTCAACAGCCGGGCCTGCTTCAACAGCAACTGGATATTGTATTCCCGCTCTTCCTTATTCTTGATCAGACGGGTTTCCTGAACTTCATTCTGGCGATCCGCAGTTTTCTGCATTTCTTCATAACGGGCAATGCGCTTTTCCAATTTCTTCTTGTGATCGGGATAGATCAATATGGCTTCGCGGCAAAGTTTGATCGCTTCCGTGAATTTACTGGAGGACGCCTCACCTTCGGCCTGCAAGGCCAGGGCTTCGGACCAGTTGAAATAAGTTTTGGAAATCTGTTCACGGCAGGTACTGATTTTCTTGCGGAAATCCGGATTATCTTCCCCTTCGCCGATGGATTTGTAAATCGTAATCGCTTCCAGGTAATTGTCGACCGCTTCCTTGTACTGGTTCTTGAAAAACTCTTCATTCCCCTGCAGGAAGAATTTATCGCCCTTGTTCTCAAGTTCCTGATAAATCGTCGTTTCTTTACGAATATCCCCCTGGATATCTTTAACACGGGTAACCAAGTCACTCTCCTGAGCCAGAAGGCCGACTCCGAGCGCTCCGCAGATTACCAGCCCAAATGTCTTTACACCGCTTCGCATCTTTATTATATCCTCCGTGTATTATCTGTTGAATTCCGGCACGCCGCGGTTGCTGTCATTCGGCACCGGCACCGGTTTGCCGTCGGTATTGACAAGCCTGGTCGTCACAAAAATCAATAAGTTAACCTTTTCCGTTTTAGCCAACTGACTGCTGAAGAACCGGCCAAGGATCGGAACATCACCGATGATCGGCCATTTGTCGTTACGGTTGACATTCTGATTCTGAATCATACCGCCGAGCACGATCGTTTCACCATTGTAAACCTTGACCCGGGCATCCAGCGAGCGCTCGGAGAAAATCGGCATCTTGATGACGGTGTCCTGGTTACGCTCGTCGATCTTCGAACCGTCGGCCTTGGTACGCCAGGTCTTGATCGCTACCGGATAATCCTGCTCCCCGAGGAACGCCACAATCGTCGGCTGGAGATGCATTTCAATCGTATAATTGTCCGGGCTCACCACCGGAGTCGTCTTCATCATGACCCCGACGCGGCGTTCATCGCCCCAGTCCGGAGTCGGCGGCTTGATCTGCACGTTGTTGCCGCTGACACTGGTTTCCGGATCATCCCAGTCTTCCGCATAGAAACGTCTTTCAACCATTTCGATGGTGGCTTCCGAGCCGCTGGTGGTCAGGATTTTCGGAGTGGACAGCGTTTCCGTCCGGGTATTCTGCGCAATCGCGTTCACCGAGAATGACAGATTCACGTCCATACCTTTGCCAAAAATGGATTCTCCGAAGTTCGGGAAAATTTTCAGGTCATTGATCAGTTTGTAGTTGGACGAAGTGGCTCCCACTTCCGAAGCGATCGCATTCGGGTTGTCCGCCGAATAGTAACGCAGCGGATTACCGCCCGACCAGATCAACTGCTGCACACCATCGATAATGGCATACTCTTTCTTGTTGATCGACCAAGTCTGCGACTCGGGATCGCCGCCGCCGCTGCCGGGAATATTGAACACCCAGTCGAAACCGAGTTCGTTCACGTCCACCTGGTTGATTTCAACAATTTTCACTTCCACCATGACCAGTGGGAATTTGATGGCATCCAGCTGGCGCAGCAGATCATCCATCTTGCGCAGGTTTTCCAACGTGTTTTTGACAATCAACCGGCCGCCGCGGCTGTCATAAGCGATCGAAGCGCCTTCTTCAAAGGTAATACCGCGCAGCACAAAGTAAGAAATCAGGGCATCCGAACCGATCGTGGGTCTGCTACCGCCGCCGGCCCCGGCTCCCAGGCCCAGACCGCCGCCGTCACCGCCGCCGCCGGCTCCCAGGCCCAGACCGCCGCCGTCACCACCGCCGCCACCTTCGCCGGCAGCTGTCGCAATACTGGCAAACAAGTCGCCGCGGACGGTGAAATATTCCGTCTGCATGTCGTCAAGTCCCATACCGATGATAACCGCATTCTGCTCCATACGGTATTTGAGGCCGACCGACTTACAGAGGTAACGCAGAACTTCGCTCAGCGGAATCTTGGAGAAACTCATGGTCACCTTGGGCAGCGTCGCCGCTACCGTGCTGTCGAAACCGGCAATGATACTGATATTGCTCTGTTCCGGGTCATTACGCTTGGCGCCGCGGTCAAGATAACGGATCACGGAGTTAATGTCCGCATCGTCGAATTCCACATTCGGGAAAATGATCGATTCCAGTTTGGAATGAGCTTCGGCAGTCGACTGGGTTTTCACCACCGGTGATGTCGCAATACTCCGCTCCACCCCCACCGGCGGCACCCCCTGGATCCATTCCCAGGTGCTATAAGCCATAATTCCGTCAACGTCCGTGGAGTGACGGTACATTCCGTATTTGAAAAGTTGGCGATAGCATTTTTCCAGAAGTTCATTGGCCCTTCTGTTGAAGGGATCGCGCAGATAGATTTCTTCAAGTTTCCGGCGGGCTTCATCGAAACGGCGGTCATTATAGAAAATTCTGGCTTCCCGGTACAACTTGTCGACTTCCTTTTCGATCTGCTGATATTCCGGGTTGAATACGTCAAGACTGGTGCTGTGTGTAAAACCCTTGGCCTTCTGCTCCTGACGGCACAATTCGATCAGTTTCTGGGCTTCCTTGCTGCGCTTGGAATCAATCAGGGCAGCCTCGGATGCGAAGTTAATGGAGTCTTCGAAATTCTCTTTCTGGAATTCTGCGCGGGCCCGTTCGATAACCGTACCGGACCACTCGGCTCGGAATTTGGAAAGTTCGTTTTCAAGGTTACGGCGCATTTTGGCGGCGAAATCCCCGTCGTATTTCTGCAGGGCTTCCTGGGCCTCCGTATAAAGACCGCTGGCTTCCGGATATTTCTTCTCCCGCGTCGCTTTTCTGGCTTCCGCGATCTTTCCGTCGATCGCCTCGAGTTCTTCCTTATATTGAGCGCGCATTGAATCAATTTCCGCATTCAGCTGTTTACTTGCAGCATCCTCCTGAGCATTTGCCGGAATTACAAACACCCCTGCCATGACGCTGCATACCAAAAGCCTCCAGAGGGCCCGGGACACATCAGCCTTTTTGAATTCCATAGTCACCATCCTTAAATAACTTTATCTCATTTTTACTAATTTATCTGGGAATATCTCGCATCGCCGGATCTTCACCCATGCCCGGGTCTCTTTTCCGGTTCAGCTTGAAAAGCGCCTCATGTCCGATAACACCGGTCACGACTTTGCCTTGAATACGGGTGCTGACTTCGACTTCCTTCTTCTCGATGTCGATCTTGCGGACCGTATATTCCGTGATGCGGGTGGCACGGTTGCCCACCCGGAACTTATCGCCCACGTCCACACCAAATTCACGCTCGGTGGCGATATCCTTGAGGAACGCCTTCTTCAACGGCGAGAACGCCACTTTGCCGACCTGCATGGTTACGCGGAGCTTCGCCTCGTCGTCCGACTCGCAAACGATCTTCGACTCGTCGCGCTGAACTTCCACATTGCCGTCCTGAATCATCTTGACGTCGTAAATGACATCGACAATCTTGTAGCGGCGTTTCGGTTCAAGGTTAATCGAATCCCCGAGCGCCATGAATTTCGTTTTCGTCCCGCCATCGGTATTGATCTGGATATCCCACATTTCCTTCTTTTCCCCGTTGACGGTGACTTTCATCAACACCGGGTCGAGCTCCACTTCGCGGATTGCATTGAGATACAGACGCTTGTACATATCCGGATGGCTCGCCGCATTCTTCAGATCGGTTCCTTCCTTATACTCCATGAGATTGCTGAAACCATCGTCATCCAAATCGTCCGCGGCATCGGAGGGATCACGCGGATTCAGGCCCCATTTTTCTTCATCGACATCGGGAATGCCGTCGCCATCCATATCGCCCGGGGTTTCAGGGCCCTCAGGACCTTTAACCTTGATGATTTCGCCCGGATCCAACAATGTTTCCTCACAGAAGGGACACTGCTCGTATTCCCGGAAATAACGCTGGCGGGGAACAAATCTGGAACAATGAGGACAACGGCTGATGGGAGCCATTACCAGAAGATCACTGAAATACGGAGTCGCATTCGGCAGCTTCTTTTTCAACTTTTTATCAATCTCTCTGTCCTTATCCTTATCGCGAACGACCGAAGGCACCCATTCCGAATTCCGCAGAAATACCTTATTGAATACAAAATCATCGCTCTTGAAATCGATGTTATGCATATCCTTCCAGTCCGCCTTACGCGGCTTGATCAGGAGCCGTTCCGCTTTCAATTCATCGGCGGATGAGATGATAACCACCAGATAGATCATTGAAAAACCAAATAAAAGCAGCAGAACCGCCAGAATAATTTTCTCGTAATGTTTAGCCAGGAATTGCAAAGTCCGTCCCTCCGTTATTTCAACTCTTCAGTTGTATATATCACATAATCAACCGTAAACTTTGCGGAAACCAAGACCGCGTCGTCTCCAATAAGAACCTTGCCGTAATTTCTTTTCTGGTTATACGGTTTTTTCGCATCCTCGGCTGCTTCCTGAGCCTGACGGATCGCATCTCTTTCCTCCTGGCTCAATTCGGCCTGAGGACTTCCCGGATCTCTCGGGTTTCGATTCCCTTGCGGTCTGTTCCCTTGCGGCCTATTCCCGGCGGCAGGGGGCCGGATTCCCGGCATTTCGGTTTCGATTTCACCGGTTCCAACAATCAGCGGCTGCTCATCAGCGCGCAATACTTCATTCAACTCGTCCTTATTCAGCTCCAACTCAATATCATGGACAATATAGACGCGGCGGTCATCAAATGCCTTGTACAAATTGGCCATCAACTGGCGCTGCGACTCCATATTGCCCTCCACGGTAAACTGGAAGCGGTAATAACGGTAGTTTCCTTCCTGAGTCGGAACCAGGTTGTTCTTATGGAATTCGCTCAGTCTCTTGACGCCGGAGTCCGCCACGCGGTGCACCAGGTCTTCGACAATGCCCCACACAAACACATAATCCGGAATCATTTCACGGGCGATTTTCTCATCCTGCGGGAAACCGAAAGTCGATCCGACTGTGATCGCCTTCTGATTATTGCCGCCTCTCCCGATCGTAGCCAGCTCCTTGGTGCTGTGAAACGACATTTCTTTCTGCTTCATGCAATATTCGATCAGGCGAATGCGGGTTTCATCGGCAAATTTATTGTATTTCTCCATCTGCAGCGACAGCGTACGCTTGAATCCGAACGCGCCCAGGAATATCTCATAAAGGTTATCACTCATTCCTTCATAGGTATGCTTTTTCGCTTCTTCTTCAAATTTCTTCAGCGCATCATCCCAGCGCTTCTCATAATCATCGAAACCCACGCCCAGCAAGGTCTTGGATTTCAGCTTGAAGGAAATATAAATCTGGTCGCGGGCGGTTTTCAGCTGATCCGCTTCCCAGAAGGCATTGATCGCCTGCTTGAAGCGCTCGAGTTTTTCATCATCGCTGACTTCTTCGCCCTGGTCGTTTTTCAAGCCGTTCAGAAGTTCTTTGACAAAAGCCATTTTGGCATCGTAATACGGCTGCCCGAAATACTTGAGCATATCCTTTACTTTGACTTTGTACTCATCGATATCCGCTTTGATCAACGCATCGTTGCCGGGAACAGGAGCCGGCCGCTGCGAATTCAGATTGTCGATCTTGGCGACCATGTCTTTGGTCTCATTGATGTACTTCTGCATCTCGGCATGTTCCATAATGATTATGACCGCCTGAAAGATAACCACCAGAATAGATACACCTATAACGATAAACAGAACAATATTTTTCTTGATGAATCTTTTATCCATAAAAGTATATCTCTCCCTTACAATTTAATCGGTTCTTTCAGTTTGATCCTGATCTTGAAGGAAGTCACGTTGTTCTTCCCGCGCGGCCCAATAAAGTAATTATTGATATACCCTACGGCATCTTCAGAATTCTGGAACGCAGTAGTTTTCAGGAGATTTTCCATAAATGTCTTTTCATTGAGGATATCCTCACGCATCACCAGCGAGTGACCGTCCAGCTCCAGGGCGTCGAACTCTGACTTGGGCACAGCCTGCTGCTGCTGTCCGCCGCCATAGTTCCCCATACCGGCCCAAAGGTCGTCCGGGCCGCCGCCCATACCATGCGACTGCCCTTCCTCTTTCTTTTCCGAAGCCGTATTGTAGAGCTTGACCGAGGTCATCCAGAGAGCATCCGGCATGACCCTCTGCAGTTCATTGAAACGGTTGGCCACAACTGTACGCTTCTGGATGATCCCCAACGCTTCGTCGTACTGCCCTTTCAAGCCGTCAAAATCACGGCGCAAGTTCTGGACCACACCGACCATTCGCTCGGTACTCTTTACTGCCGACTCGGCTTTTTCCACCTTGGTTTTGTCAATCTGCCGGCGCTGGTTGACCCCGAAGTAGAATACGATCAAACAAAGGATAATCGATACGCATGAGGCGTAAATATACGGTTTTTTCTTCTGAAATGCCCGGCGGGATTTAATCGAATCGGGCAGCAGGTTGATTTCAACGGGGCAGCTGATTACCCAGCGCAGCGCAGCGCCGATCATTTCGGAGAACATCGGGGCCACATCATTCAGTTTCTGCTTACTGATATCCGGACCGATTTCGATGATATTGAACGGATTCAGGTAATCGACCGTAATTCTCAGCTTTTCCTCAAAGAAACGGTTGGTGAATTCCATCAGTGAGCCGCCGCCCGCCAGGAATACCCGCTGGGGCCGCTCGCCGCCGTTCTGGGAACGCCACATGGTGATGGTACGGTTGATTTCCCCGTGAAGCTTGGTCATGACGTTACGGGCGATCTTGGAGATCGTGGCCGCCACTTCGGACTCGGGCTCTTCGTAGGCACCGCCCAAGGCCACAAACCCGTGACGGCGTTTCAGTTCTTCCGCTTCCGGATTACTGATATTGAATTCTTTGGCAATCTGCTGCGTAATCATGAAACCGGCAATCGGAATCACACGGACGAAAATACGGCTGTGGTCCACAAAAATCAGACTCGAACAGCGGCCGCCGATATTCAGAATCATATCGCAACCCTGTTCCCCGAGCTGAATCGCGCGGGCAGCGTTATAAGAAGCAGTAGCAGCAATTTCGATTGCCACCACGGTTTTGCCATGGTCTTCGATCATTTCGGCGATGTCGGTCAACAAATCTTTTTTCACCGCCACGATCAGGGCTTCCATTTCCTCGCCGGACTGCGGGGGGGGCTCGACAGCCGGATTTTCAGGATCTTCCACCTTCTCGGCTTCCGGTTCCTCCGGTTTCTTCTCCAACTCAAGATGGCGCACCACCAACTGGGAATCCCAGATCACTTCATTCATCGGATACGGGATGGTCTGTTTGGCTTCGAAGTCAATCACTTTGCGGATATTGCTCTTGTCGTCATTCCGCGGCGGCAGTTTGCTCAGGCGGGCAAACGCGACCTGTCCCGAAATCGAAACCATGACGGAACTGGATTCAAAACCGTATTCCTCCAGCATGGACGAGAAAAGTTCGCCGAACGTTTTGTCCAGCGGCTGCTCTTTCTGATCGTCGCTGTATTCCTTGACGCCAAAACGCATCAGACGTATACCCGAATTCTCCGGCAGAACCATGAATTCCGCCATTTTCAGGCTGTCGCCGCCGATGTCTATCGATAAAATGGTATTTTCTTTCTTTGCCATAACTTAATTATTCCCGTCATTGCGCGGCTTGATCATATCGTAGGAGTCCAGATTAATCAGGCTCCAGGGGGTCTTTTCTACCGGCAATACCAGGTTCGGCAGCCTCAAAACCGCGGCTACGGGGCTTGATACCTGGTTAAACGCGGCATTGATGTCCGACTCTTTGTCACTGCCGCTTCCGCCGGCGATCACCGTGCCGAGGACGGAGTTATTCTTGGTATTGATAAATTTGACGCGGGTATAAATTTTCAGTTTCTTGTAATTGCTGACGGTCTGGTTGCCGTAGCGCTGGAGAACTTGAGGGGGAAGGAGCATCATGGCCTGGTGTTTCTGACCATCGAGCTGAATCGCCCAGAAGTCCACTTTGCCGGTGGTATAAGCCATGATTTCTTTATTCTGGTACTTGGCGGAAAACATCAGTTCCGTTTCCATGCGGATATCGTCGACCCAAGCATAGTCCTTGCCGTCTTTCAGACCGGGAGGCGTATAAGTTACTTTAATGGCCAGCCATTGTACTTTGAGGCTGGGAACTTCGTTGTCATAGTTCGTCAACACATATACCGGAGTCGGTAGAAATTCAACTTTAACCGAAACATTGAACTCAGATTTCTGAGCCCAGGCGCTGACACACAGCATCCCGGCAATCACTGCCACTAAACATGTCTTATACATCAGGGTCCTCCTGTCTAATTTTCCAGGCTGTTTTCCAGTACATTATATTTCATGTCAAAACAAAAAGCAAACTGCAATATCCAAAAAAGAAGGATATTTTACTTTTGTTCAGCCGCTTCCGCCGCCGGAGCCGCCAGAACGGGCTCGGCCGCCTTGACCGCATCGGAAGCCGGCGCCGGTTCCGGAGTATCAATCTCCACCTTGGTCGTGCTTACTACACTCGCCTTGGTCGGCATATGCGATATCACAATCGCCAATGTCAGGGTCAATACGAAAAATATCGTCGTGAAAATAACCGTCAGCTTGGTCATATGTCCGATCGCGTGAGCACCGAATACCGACTCGCCGAGGCCGCCGAAGGTGCTGCCGAAGCCGCCGCTTTTCGGCTGCTGTACCAGTATCAAGGCGATCAACAGCAACGAAACCACGATCACCAAAGTATACAAGACAATCACAAATGCATTCATAAATACGTACCTGTCTTCCTTTTTGTTAAAAACCTAAAGTGAGTTACTAATACAGCCGTTGTCAAAAAAATCAAACGATTTTTCCAAACAACGGCTGCAAACTCAAGAATTTTTTCGGAAAATTATGCTTTTTCCGCTAAATTCAACGATCAGGCAATCGCATTTTTGATCAGATCGGCGAAACTGCCGGCTTTCAGGCTGGCGCCGCCGATCAACCCGCCATCGATGTTGCACTGGGCAACCAGGGCGGTGGCGTTGTCGGCTTTCATGCTGCCGCCGTACTGGATCCGGACCTTTTCGCCAATTTCCTTGCCGAACATATCGTTCAGACGGACGCGGATGAAGGCGTGGGTTTCTTCGGCCAGTTCCGGGGTCGCGGTCTTACCAGTGCCGATGGCCCAGACCGGTTCGTAAGCGATCACGATACCGGGCATGGCTTCGGCCGGAATACCTTCGAGACCGCCGTTAAGCTGGGTATCGAGGACCTTTTCGGTCTTGCCGCTTTCGCGTTCTTCGAGCAGTTCGCCAACGCAGACGATCGGTTTCAGGCCGGCAGCCAGCGCGGCTTTCAGGCGCTGATTCACGGTGGAATCGGTTTCGCCGAAATACTGACGGCGCTCGCTGTGGCCGAGGATCACGTACTCAACACCGAGTTCCTTGAGCATGGCGGCGGAAATTTCGCCGGTAAAGGCTCCGGATTCGGCCCAATGCACATTCTGCGCACCGACTTTGACGTTCGAACCGGCAGCAGCTTCCACCGCGGCGGCGATCGAGGTAAACGGAGGGCAGACCACGATATCGCACTTGTCGATACCGGCAACCAACGGCTTCAGTTCATTGACCAGGGTCTTGGCTTCCTTGGCGGTCTGGTTCATCTTCCAGTTACCCGCAATAATTACTTTTCTTGACATAGTATTTCCTTGATTCTCAGATATCGGACAAGTCGGACAAGTCAGACAATTTAATTCTTAATTCTTAATTCTTAATTCTTAATTGATTACGCGTCCGCCAGACAGGCCACGCCGGGGAGTTCCTTGCCTTCGAGGAATTCGAGGGAGGCGCCGCCGCCGGTGGAAATGTGGCTCATCTTGTCGGCCAGACCGCTCTGGTTCACGGCCGCCACGGAGTCGCCGCCGCCGATGATGCTCACCGAGTCGCTGTCGGCCACGGCCTTGCAGACACCCATGGTGCCGGCCGCGAACTTCGGCATTTCAAAACAACCCATCGGGCCGTTCCAGACCACCGTCTTGGCCTTGGCGATTTCCGCTGCATAGGCTTCGATGGTCTTCGGACCGATGTCGAGCGCCATCCAGCCGTCCTTGATATCGTTGCCGCAGACTTCGGTGTTGGCGTCGTTGGAGAAAGCGTCGGCGATCACGTTGTCGACCGGAAGCATGAACTTCACGCCCTTTTCGGCGGCTTTCTTCAGCGTGTCTTTGGCGGTGTCGATCAGGTCGTCTTCGCAGAGCGACTTGCCGATGTTATGACCCTGGGCCTTCAGGAACGTATAGGCCATGCCGCCGCCGATCAGGATGGTGTCGACCTTTTCCATCAGCGAAATCAGAACTTCGAGCTTGCCGGAAACTTTGGCGCCGCCGATGATGGCGACAAACGGTTTGACCGGGCTGGCCACGGCTTTGCCGAGGTACTGCAGTTCTTTGTCCATCAGGAAACCGGCCACGCAGTTGGCTTTGTCCATGAATTCGGTGATGACCGCGGTGGATGCGTGGGCGCGGTGGGCGGTGCCGAACGCGTCGTTCACGTAGACATTGCCGAGCTTGGCGAGTTCAGCGGCGAACTTGCGCATGGTGGCTTTGTCTTCCGGGGTCTTGGTCTTCATATCTTCTTCTTTGTGGAAGCGGGTATTTTCGCAGACCATGATTTCACCGGCTTTCAGGGCATTGGCCTGGGCCACGATGGCATCGCCGATGCAATCATTGGCGAACTTGACTTCCTTGCCCAGCAGCTTGGCCAGGTGGTCGGCGGCGGGCTTGACGCTGAATTCGGGAGCGACTTTGCCGTCCGGACGGCCCAGGTGGGTCAGCAGAACCAGCGAAGCGCCGTTTTCGAGGATGTATTTGATGGTCGGGATGGCGGCGGTGATACGGGTATCATCGGTAACCACGCCGTTTTTCAGCGGCACATTGAAGTCCACGCGCATGACCACGCGCTTACCCTGCAGATTGATATCTTTTACAGTTTTCTTGTCGATATTCATTTTTTATCTCCGGTCGTTAAAAAAGTAAAGCGGGACGGGCGGCATTTACCACCCGCCCCGCGGCGTATTCGTTCAGGTCCAAACAGTTATTTGGAAGCCATGACGCGGATCATTTCCAAAACCTTGTTGGAATAACCCCATTCGTTGTCATACCAGGACACAACCTTGACGAAGGTCGGGTCGAGCTGGATGCCGGCGCCCTTGTCGAAAACGGAAGTACGGGCTTCGCCGCGGAAGTCGGTGGAGACCACCTTGTCTTCGGTGTAGCCGAGAACGCCCTTCAGTTCGCCTTCGCTGGCGGCCTTCATGGCCTTGCAGATATCATCATAGGAAGCCGGGTTGTTCAGTTCGACGGTCAGGTCAACCACCGACACGTCGGAGGTCGGCACGCGCATCGACATACCAGTCAGCTTGCCATTCAGTTCAGGAAGAACCTTGCCCACAGCCTTGGCGGCACCAGTGGAGCTCGGGATGATGTTTTCGAGAATGCCGCGGCCGCCGCGCCAATCTTTCTTGGACGGGCCGTCAACGGTCTTCTGGGTGGCGGTGGCAGCGTGCACGGTGGTCATCAGGCCGCGCTTGATGCCGAAGCTGTCGTTCAGAACCTTGGCGATCGGGGCCAGACAGTTCGTGGTGCAGCTGGCGTTGGAGATGATGGTCTCGCCGGCATATTTCTTGCAGTTCACGCCGAAAACGAACATCGGGGTGTCGTCTTTGGACGGAGCGGACATGATAACTTTCTTGGCGCCGGCCTTGATATGGGCAGCAGCGGTTTCCTTGTCGAGGAAAAGACCGGTGGATTCGACGACGATATCGGCGCCGACTTCGTTCCACTTCAAATTGGCCGGATCCTTTTCCTGGGTCAGGCGGATCTTCTTGCCGTTAACAACCAAAGTGTTGCCTTCGACCGACACTTCGCCGCAGAAACGGCCGTGTACCGAATCGTACATCAGCATGTAAGCCAGATAATCCGGATCGAGAAGGTCGTTGATCCCGACGATTTCGATGTCCTGGAAGTTCTTGATTGCAGCGCGGAAGACCATGCGGCCAATGCGCCCGAATCCGTTGATACCAACTTTGATAGCCATTGCAATTTTCCTTTTATGGGTTGATAAATTCAGCTCCGCTCAGCTCGTTCCCCAGCCTCATGCGGAAACATCGATCATTGAGATGGTAATATACACCTCACAGACCGAATGTCAAAAAAAATTTCAAACAAATGGATAAAAAAGTATTTAGTGAGGCAAGCTCTCACTCCTTTTTTATTTTAACCACGGAATACTTGGAAAAACACGGGATTTGTGGGAAGAACTATAAAAAAGAATTTATTTTAAAAACTTTTGTGTCATTTTGTGTATTTGTGGTAAAAAAATAGTTTCCGTGATTAAATAGACTTTCATGGGTCATGGATTAATGCGAATCCCCTTGTTTTTACTTGATATCTTCTTTTGGAGGTGTATAATAGTTAAAGTATAAGGGGAAAAATTATGGATGGCGTATTTAACAGCAGGCTCATGAACCTGGAAGAAAGTGCTGAAATTATACTTTCTTTCGGCGACAAATCCCATGCCCGGGAAGTCGAAGCAATCCTGGCGGGCAAATCAGCCGGGGATGTACGAAGAGTGGTGGAGGAATTCAATAATTCGGCGGAAGGGAAATCGGTGAATGAACTCCTTCGCAAATTAATGTCCGACCGCGAATTCTGCGAAATTTTCATCCGCAAACAGAACGAGCATATCGCCGCGCGACAGGAGAAATATTCCAAACTCAGCCCGCGGCAGAAATCCCAGATATTGACCGTAAGCTCCGAACTTGCCGAGCTTGCCGAAAAAGGCGATCCGGTCCCGGCAGTTGAAGAGGACGCGGCCGATTATCCGCCGGTGAAGGCGTATCGTTTGTCCGGCACCGGAACCCGGAAAATCAGTAAGCTGGGCGATTCCGCCGGGCTGCCGGGGCACCTGACATGGCCGGTGAATAGCAAGGGCGGGAAAATGGCGTTCATCGGCCGGATCGCCCTCTCTGAGTTGGAGGCGGACCAGTCCGCGTTAAAATTGCCGCCGAAAGGAATTCTGTATCTGTTCTGGGATCTCGAAGATTCCCTTGGAGACGGTGTTTTCTGGAAAGTGATTTTCAGCGAAAATGAAGAGGTTTCCGCCGATGAAAACGACGGCTTGCCGGTCGGTTTCAAACCCATCACCAGCAAGTGGAAAACCGGAAACAGCGGGATTCTGCACGCACTATCTTTATTGCTTGGGAGCCACCATCAACTGGGCGGTTATCCCGAAGCGCTGCCGGGTTATCCGGATATGCGGCTCCAGTGTGTGGAACAGCACGGCGGGAATGTCGGCGACTGGATTCTGCTTCTGCAGTTTAGCGAAGACAAAAAAGCGGAATTGATCTGGTACGAGAATGGCCGCGCTTTCTTCTGGATCAAAAAATCCGACCTGGAAAACAGCAACTTCGATCAAACCGTGATGATTATACAGAGTTTCTGACGAATGCAATGCGAGGGCGGCTCCGCGCCCCCTCGCGCTCCCCGCGGCAGGCCGAATTGGCCTGCACCAAACGGATGCTGCGCATCCTGACTGTATGGATATGCGCATTGTTGATCGAAGTTCATCCGGCAGAGTTCAGAGGCGGCAGCCATCTGGCGCGAGTCGGAAACTCGCGGATCTCCTCTTAAAAAGTACTGAGGTGCAGGCCAATACGGCCTGCCGCAGGGAGCGCGAGGGGGCGCGCAGCCGCCCTCGCATTGCACAACTATCAGGAGGCGACGGTGACTACTTGAGTGCCTTTGGCGCGGATGATATCGAGCAACTCGCGGTTCTCCGCGGTTTCGCTGGTAATCAGGATGTCGATTTCTTCCCAGGGGGCCAGATGGCAATAGCCGTGGCGCTGGAATTTGTGGTGGTCGGCCAATACGATGATTGTTCGTGAATGCGCCATCATGGCGCGTTGAATACCCACCGCGTTGTCGTCAGTTTCGATCAGGCCGTGTTCATCGAGGCCGGGAACGCTGGTAATCATGAAATCCGCCTGGTAACCGGACGCGCCTTGTTCGGCTTTGTGACCGGTCAGCATGTTGCCTTTGCGGTCGAGGGTGCCGCCGGTCAGGATGACCTCCGGGCCGGCTTTGCCGGGGAAGCGCTGGTTCAGGAGTTCGGCCAGCGTCACGGAGTCGGTGATGAAGGTGCCGGTGGAAATGAATTTGCCGAGAAAAAGCGTGGTGGACCCGCTGTGCACGAACGAGACCGAATCGGGTTTCAGGAACTCCAATGCTTTGCGGGCCAGCAACTCCTTTTCGTGCGACTGCCATTGCTTGCGGAGCAGAAACGGGATGGCGATATTGGGATTGATCGAAGCCGCCTTCAAACCACCGTGAAAACGCACCGCGCTGCCGGATTGTGCGATCAGGTTGAACATGCGCCGGACCGTGGCCTCGCTCACCTTCAACAACTCCCGGGCTTCGGTGGTATTGATGGCTTCGTGCGTATCCAGATACTGGAGAATTTTTACTGCCTGTTCTTTTTTCATACCTATACCATAATTCAATTCGATCAAAAAACAATCACTAAAATCAATATTCGGTCAAATTTATTGATTGCCGAGGGGAAATATTTTATCGTTTCGATCAATTGATGCTTGATTTTCGATCCAAATCCGTTATACTTATAGCGTCATAAGGAGCACGTTTCATGAAAAAAGGCGATATCGGAATCAACGCGCACCGCGGCATGCCGGCGGTTTACCCGGAAAACACCATTGTGCCGTTCGAACACGCGGCGCGTCTGCCGGTCACGGCGATCGAATTCGATGTGCATTTGAGCTGGGACAGGAAAATGGTCGTTACTCATGACCTGCTGATCGACCGCTGCAGCAACGGCCGCGGCCATGTCAGCGATTTCACGCTCGCCGAATTGCGTGAATTTGACTTCGGCAGCTGGAAAGACCCGAAGTTCGCCGGTACCCGGATTCCTACCCTCGAGGAAACTGTCGACACGATCCACGCGATCAACCCCGCCATGCATTTGCTTATCGAAATCAAGGAAAATAACATCGAATGCGCCGCCTCCGTCCTGAAATTCGTTCAGGATCGCAATCTGCTTGAGGTCAGTATGTTATCGAGCTTTCATTATGACGTGCTTGCCTTTCTGCGCCGGACCGAGCCGACGGTGAAGCTGCATGGCAACGACGCCACGGAGCAAGGCGATCCGGACGGCGTTTCCGCGCTGATCGACAGCATCGGAATTTATGCCAGATACGCCACGCCCGAGCGGATTCGCTACTACAAGGAAAAAGGCGTCAAAGTCGATTCGTGGGTGATCAACGATGAAGAGGCTTTGGATCGGGCCGTCGCCAACGGTACCGAAAGCATTACTACTAATATGGCGGATTTATTATGTCAATTACTGGAGAAATAATATGAACCGGATACCATTGCCCGCCGGGCTCGAAACCGAATGTTTTGTGATGGAGCAGGGGGCGATTCGCCACTTGCCGGAGCTGATCCGCGAATTTTGGAACGGGCTGCCCGTGTGGCCGGTGGCCGACGAAAACACCTGGCGCGTGGCCGGCGCGGAGCTGACCGCCGCGCTGCAAAACGGCGGCATCGAAATGCTGAAACCATTCATTTTTTCGGCTCAGCCGATGTTGCATGCGGATATCAAATACTCGCAGGAACTGGTGGCGGCGATGCCTGCGGGCTGTGTTCCGGTGGCGGTCGGCAGCGGCACGGTCAATGACCTCGTCAAACACGCCTCCGGGCTGAAGAACGTCCGTTACGCGGTGATTCCGACCGCGTCGTCGGTGGATGGCTATACTTCATACGGCGCGGCGCTCACGGTGGACGGTTTCAAGAAAACCATGCCTTGTCCGGCGCCGCTGGCGATCGTGACGGACCCGGTCATTCTCGAAACCGCACCGCCCGAAATGTTCGCTGCCGGTTACGCCGATCTGATGGCCAAAATCCCGGCTGGGGCGGACTGGCTCCTGGCGGATTGCCTGGGCGAATCCACGATCCGGCCCGATGTCTGGGCGCTGATCCAGACGCCGCTGCGGGGATGGCTGAAAACTCCTGCACAAATCATGGACGTTTTCATGGGGCTGGCGGCCACGGGGTACTCCATGCAGGTGATGCGCGATTCCCGCCCGGCCTCCGGCGCGGAGCATTTGCTCAGCCACATCTGGGAAATGGAGGGGTTCGAGGCGTCGCACGGGTTCAAGGTGGCGGTGGCCACTGCCGGAATCACGGAACTGTACGAAAAACTCCTGAAACTGGACGTCGACACCCTGCGCCGCATGGCCCGTCCCGGCCTCACCCGCAGTGAACGCGAAAAAGAGGTCGACGCCCTGCTGGTGCGCGGCTGCTACGGCAGCACTCCCAAACAGGTCGCTCTGGACAAATTCCTCGAAGGCGAAGCGTTGACCGCCCGCCGTGAGTTGATTTACGCCAACTGGGATGTGCTGAAAAACAAAATCACGGCGCAGCTTTACCCGCTTGCCACGCTGAAATCGATGCTGCAATCGGTCGGCGCGCCGTCGGAACCCGCCGGAATCGGGCTGCCACATGAGCAATACATCGGAGCTTTCGGCCGGGCACAGCTGATCCGCAACCGCTACACGGTACTGGACCTCGTCTATGAGCTGGGCCTGGATTATAAGTATTTGCTGGGCGAGGCACCGTAATATTTTTTGAAATCCAGCGAGAAATGGTACTCGTTTTCGTAGCCGCACATCAGCGCGATGTCTTTAACGAGATAGGAATCCGATTCGAGTAATTCCAGCGCCCGGCGCATCCGCAGTGCAAAATAGTACCGGTATGGCGACGTGCCGTACGCCGCTTTGAAGCGCCTGCGGAAAAATGCTTCGCTGACGCCGGACATGGCCGCGAGTTTCGAAATCCGTATGGGGATTTTGTAGTAATTTTCCTCGATATAGGATTTCGCCGATACCAGCCATTCCGGTATTCTTGCCGTGACCGGCGCGGAATTCAGGAGACAGTCGATGTGGTACAGGATCTCATGCAGGAGCGAGGCGGTCTTGTAAAGATACCCCTGCGATTTGGCGTTCCAGACCAGATCGGCGTTCTTGAAAAGTCCGGTGAAAACGGCAGGATTTTCCGGCGTGATTTTGAAGGGTGCGTGGCGCAGGTTTTCCGTGAGCAGAAAGTTGATGATAATGTATCCGCCGAACTCAGCGCCGCTCACTTTGTAATCACTGTACATGGGCAGATAAACCAGCTCATTCTTTTCCAGGTGAATATCCGGATAGCCCGCAAAACGGTAGCTTTTTGACCCCTTCTGATTCCAGATCAGGCCATGGGTGCCTCTGTTCCGGTAATGCAGCATCTTGCAGGCGTTTTTTTGCACGGCCAGCGCCAGACAGATTTTTTCCACCATTGGATTTGACTGTAAAAATTTTTCCATGTATTTATTATAGCACAGTCAATTGTTTTATGCAATTATTGTATCGAAATATATAAGTCGTATCGTTTTATAAATTCACTTCCGGACAGAAAGCATGTATAATTTAATGATATTGAACGGAGGTGAAAAATGTATAGCATAAGCAATAGTTGTCCGGGCGAAAATATCGAGGTTGTCCGTCTCGCGAAAAACGAGGCCTTTTTGCGCCATGAACGGCGGAACAATGAAAACTGGAGTTGGTCCTATTGGGCGTTTCATGCGGATGAGTTACCCGCGCATGAAGTGACGTTCCGTTTCACCGGCGAAACTCCCGAATACCGCTACGACGACGAGGTGGTGAGTCCGTTCGGCCCCGCGGTCAGCCTGGATGGTGTGCATTGGACATGGCTTGGCGCGGAGAGCTCGCCCGACCGAAAAACGTTTAAATACACCAACACGGCTGGGCACAAACGGGTGTATTTTTCCATATATCTGGGATACCGTCCGCAGAACCTTGATTTATTCATCAATAAGCATAAAAACAATCCGCACTTCCGTACTTCGGTTCTGGCGGTTTCGGAAAAAGGCGCCAAGGTTCCGCTGCTGGAAATCGGCAAGCCGGAGGCGAATTATCATATCCTGTTGACCGCGCGCCACCACTCCGGCGAAACGTCGGGGAGCTATGTGCTGGAGGGCTTTCTGGAGCATATCCTGAGGGGGCGCGGGCTGGCGGCGGAGAATTTTTTGTTTCATGTCGTTCCTTTTGTTGATTATGACGGCGTAGCCGGCGGGGATCCGGGAAACAACCGCCTGCCGCACAACCACAACCGCGATTATATCGACGAACCGCTGTACGCTGCCGTGCGCGCCATAAAAGCATTGGCGGATAAATATGAATTTCAGGCGGCACTGGATTTCCACGGGCCGGTGAAGTGGGGTGGTACATTCGATGTCGCACATGCCGTAAAGACCGACCTGGCGCTTGAAGGCGCGGACGTGTATTGGGCGCTCATGCGTGAAAAATACGGATCCGGTCAGATTCCCATTCAGCATGACATCGTGTTTCCCGAATACAATGGAAATACGCTCGAAGAGATCATTGCACAAAACCGCACGATGAATTCAGGATATATGCACTTTGTGAAAAATGTACCGCTGGCCATATCTCTAGAAACGCCGTTCTGCGGTACCGCTTCCACGTTTACCGTTACGGCGGCAAACCAGCGCGCGCTGGGACGGCGTTATGCCCGCGGCCTGGACGAGTATTGCCGGCTATTTCTGCCGCTTCGCATGTGCCGTTGGAAAAGCGAAAAACAGCTGAGCTACACGGGCTTACAGCAGCGGTGAACGCTCATTGTTGATGATGTGCGCCGAGAAGATTTTTTTGATTACCTGGTTGCGCCCTGTCCGAACGGCATCCGCCAGATGATTCACGGCGGCCTGGCACATGGCGCGGAACGGCATATTGATGCAGGCGATCGGGTATTTCTCGAAAAATTCGGTATTGTGGATATCATCGAAGCAAAAGATGAACGGATACCGTTTAAGAGTGGCGGCCGCCAGTTCCACGGCGGCGATCACCTGATAAAAATAGGCTTCGCTGGTGATGAAAACGACATCGAGTTTTTCCTCGACGATCATGTCTGTAATCGTCTTGAAATCGGAATTGCCGGTTTTGGAAAAGTCGCTGATCCATTTTTCGTTGACCGGCAGATTGTTGTTGGCAAAAGCCTTGCGGTAGCCTTCTTCGCGGTGATACATCGCGTAGGAATTCCGGTGGATGGTACTGCCGACCAGTCCGATTCGGGGATAGCCGTTGTTGATGATCCGGCTGATGATTTTGCAGGTGGTTGCTTCGTAGTCGACCGCCACGTAAGAGAGATTGTGCAGTGCAGTGACCCGGTTGAACAGAAGCACGGGAATTTTGCGCGACAATTCGGTCGCAAGCGGATATTTTTCCGGGGGGAGTTGTGAAAAAATAGCGGCATCGATGTCTTTGCCCTTGATCAATTCCTCGGAAGTCAATACTTTCAGCTGGCAATCGTTTTCACTGCAGGCGGCTTGCGCGGCGGCCAGGATCTTGCTGTTGTAATTATTCATTTGGTTCAGTGTCATATCGATACCGATGCGGATCTGTTTCCCGGCAACGGTTTCCGGAGTGGAGAGCGAACCGGCAAAGGTGCCGAGGCCCGCTTTGCGGTAAATCCGCTGTTCGTCCTCCAGTAGTTTGAGGGCTTTGCGGATCGTGGTGCGGCTGACGTTCAGCCGGGCGCACAACTCATTTTCGGAAGGAATCATGCTGCCGGGCGGGTAATTGCCATCCGTGAGCAGTTCCGTTAATTGGTTGTATACATGTTTGTATTCGATTTTTCTCATTGATCCGTATTTCCTGTACAACTAAAATACATGAGTGGATTAAAAAATACAAGTACTTGTTTTAAAAAATACAGGTTTTATTTATATTTTCATTGAATTTTCTGAATTTTTATGCTTAAATATCATTGACAATAGTTAAAATACGGTTATAATATAAATAAATACAAGTATTTTTAAAATGTATTTATTGAAATGGAGCTGAAAATGAAGGACGGAAAGAATTTCACACTCATTGAGTTGCTTGTTGTGATCGCGATTATAGCGATACTCGCCGCTATGCTGCTGCCGGCATTGAACAATGCCCGGGAACGGGCCCGGACGACCAAATGCATCAATAATTTGAAGCAGAACGGACTCGACCTGGCGATGTATTCGGCGGATTACAATGATGAACTTATCACCGTCAATATGAATTATTTTGTCGTCGGGACTGCTGAGAAGAACTGGAATATGGCTTTGTGGGCCTATAAAACGGGAACCAAACTCACGGCAGTGGATGGTAACAAAGGAGAAACGCCGCCGGCTACACAGCTTATGTGCCCTTCGAATCCGGGTTTTTTCGTCACTTCCAGCCGATGGCGTTTTGCCGCGAATTACGCGTTGAATTATCAGTTTGGTATTGTGTGGAGCAGCGGTTCTTATGGTTCGACGGGTTACAAGCTTACCAAGGTGCGGGAGCCCTCGGCCAGGCTGTCGCTGGCGGATGGCGGCACGGAGTCGGAAACTGTCCGGTCTGCTTATTTCTGGCACAGTGTCAGCTATCCGGAACGCAATTGGCAGATCGGATTTTTCCACAATGCGGCCAAAGCCACCAATACGTTGTGGCTTGACGGGCATAGCGAAACCAAAGCTTACGTCGAGGTTCTGGCGAATGCCTCCGATACGGCCATGAACTGGTGGCTGTTGAATAAGTAGCAGGAGATCAGTATGCTCAAGATTGTATTTGCCGCTATGGCATCGTGTTGTATTGTGTTGCTGGCGGCACAGGAGAAGGGATGGAGCAACGTGCCGGACATCACCGACCGGAAATTCTGGGAGGCGCAGAAAAATATCCCCGGCATGGACGGTGTAATCAAACAGGCGGAGAAAGAAGCCACTCAGGAAATCGAATCGCCCCTGCCGAATTACCTTGATTTTTCCAAAGACGGCAATCGCAGCCGGTATGAGGCGAAGTTTTTCAAACTTCATTGGATGGGCTATCTGGCGGTGGCGGCCTGTGTGACCGGGGAGCAGAAATACATCGACTATATCGAGGCGCGGGTCAAGGCGCTGGCGGCGCTGCCGACGTGGGTGCTGCCCGCACATGACCGGCAGTTGGAAAACTACAATGGCAAAGTGGTCGATATCGACTTGGCGGTAGCCACGCAGGGCGGGGAAATGGCGTGTGTGCTGCGGATGCTCTCGCCCGCCCTGACGCCGGAAACGAAAACGCTGATCGAATCGGAATTGATGCGCCGGATCATCGTCCCGCTCGAAGATATGATGAACGGCAAACGCAAGGAAAACTGGTGGCTGACCACCAGAAACAACTGGAACAGCGTTTGCCTCTCCGGCATGGCGGCGGTGGTGTTGCGGATGGACCTGGAACCGGAAAGACGTGCCCGGCTGGTCGATTATATTTTGAAACGCAGCGAGAATTTCCTGATGGGGTTCGGCAAAGACGGATATTGCTCGGAGGGAATCAGTTACTGGTCGTATGGCTTCGGGTATTATATGCGGATGGCGGCGGATTTTCGTCAGGCTACCGATGGCAAAATCGATTTGATGAGCAAACCGGAAGTGGCCAAACCCGCGCGCTTTGCCGAAAATATTCAGCTGGCACCCGGCGTGTTCCCGGCTTTTGCCGATTCGACGATCGAATTCAGGTTGTCCGGATTTATCGTCGGTTTACAGGATTATCTGGAAAATAAAGCGCCCGGGTTTCCGGAGAGGTTCACACTGCCGAAGTATTTGCAGGACGCTACCCTGGTACTCTCGCTGCCGAGGAGCAGAGAACGGATCGACCGCGCTGCGTTGCCGCCTTTTTCGGAGTTCGGTGAAGCCAATGTTTACATCGCCCGGCCCGGTACTTCAAAAAGCCGCCTGGCGGTGGCATTCAAGGGCGGCAGCAACGATGAGTATCACAATCACAATGACGTCGGCAGCTACGTGATCGCAGTTGACGGGGTACCGGCGGTCCTTGATCCGGGCAGTGAAGTCTACACGCGGCGGACCTTCAGCGCACAGCGTTATGAGTCAAAGCTGATCAATTCATACGGCCATGGCGTGCCGGTAATCGGCGGACAATTGCAGACGGAAAAGGGACGGACCAAATCCACGCTCCGGTTGGCCCGTCACAGCGAGGACGGGGCGGAAGCAGGAATCGACATGACTGCGCCGTATCACCATGTTGAGGGCGTGGCAAAGGTATTCCGTGACTTCAATTATTCGAGACAGGGCAGCGGTACTTTCACGATTACCGATACCGCTGAATTCAGCCGGGCGCTGGACTATGAAAATGCCGTCATTTCGCTGGGAAGTTTCGAACAGATAAACGATCGTGAATTCCGTATCACCGAAAAGGGCAAAACGCTGCGTCTGACCATTGATTGCGGCGATGAAAAATTCACGACCTCCGTGGATGTAATCCGCGAGAATACCCATCACAAACGCGATGTGAACCGCCTCGCCATCAAGCTCTCCGGCAAAGTGAAATCGGCCCAAATGACCTTGACATTTATACCGGAGAACTAATTACTTCCCCCAATTCTCCATTTTCAATTCTCAATTCTCAATTAGGTAAAGGCCGATGCTGGATGCGACGGTGCGCTCGTAGCCGTCTTTGGTGTGGCGGGCCAGCGTCACCGGTTGATCTTTTTCCGCGTCCCAGTAATAGAGGGTAGTGGAGCCGCCGCCGTCCATATTGATGCCGTCGCTGGAGCCGGCGTCCTTCAGGATGGCCGCGGTTTCCTTGAGCGTGGCGCCCATGCTCCAGTCCTGCTGGCGGCCGTCGATGGTGGCGATGTACATGTAATGACGGTCCGCAGAGAGGCCGTAAGCGGTGCGCGGTTGCGGCTTGGCTTGGTCGTCGTTCATCAGGTTCCCGCCGTTTTTCAGGATGATGGTGAAGCCGGTGGAAGCGAGCTGGATTTTCGGATAATCCTCTTCCGGTACGGAGGCGACGATATCCGTTTTGCCGTCCTTGTAGACTACAAATATGGCATGGGAGTTTTTTGAATCGCTGACGATTACGCCGTCGGAAATATTCAATCCGGTGAGCTGTCCGTATTTGTGGTCGAACGGCTTTTCCCACGGCCGCCACGGCGCGGCATTCACGGCTACGATCATATTTAGGCCGTTCTTACGGGAATTCAACAGAAATTCGCGGGTACGGGTACGCTTGGTCTGGATGATGAATTTTTCGTGGTCGGGCATCGGCTTGCCGTAGTCCGCGTCGCGCCCGGTGGCGGTAAAACGGAGGCCTTTGGTCCGCAGATCGATGCGCATGACGTTGATTTTCTGCAATCGCGGCTCGGTGTTTTCGAGTTTGATCAGCTTGACGCCGGTCTGGACGGTCTGTGCCTTGTCCCAGTCGATCTCCGCGCCGAACAGCGCGAAACAGCTCAGAAGAAGTAAACAACAGTAGCGCATGATAAAATCTCCGGTTTCTCATAAAATGGACGCGATTGCCGGAAAAGCAAATGCGGAATCGAAAAATTGTCGGGGAATAGGACGTAGAGGACGCATAGGACAAATAGGACATTTCCTATAAGTCCTCTATGTCCTATGTGTCCTATTTCGTTACCGGCAGGCCGGATTTTTCGTGAATGATCGTGGCGGCGGCGGCCATCTCGTCCGGCGTGGGGGAGGGGGTGGGCGGCATGAGATTGGCGTGGTCGACGGCTTCGTATTTGGCGGCGGCGAAGGAGTGGTACGGCAGCAGCCCGATCCGCGTGATATTCGGCAGTTCCGAGAGGATTTGCGCGGCGGCCTCGAGGTCGCTTGCGGACATATTCATGCCCGGGATCATGATCATGCGGATTTCGATGGGCTTGCCGGTCCGGGCGAGGTGGCGCAGGTTCTCGAGGATCAACTCGTTGCCGCTGCCGGTGAGCTTGCGGTGGGCTTCGCTGGACACGTGTTTGAAATCGTAGAGAAATAGATCCGTTACCGGCAGGACTTTTTCGAACGCGCTCCACGGAACGTTGCCGCAGGTGTCGAGGGCGGTGTGAATGCCTTCGCTTCGCAATCGTGCGAAAAGTTCGGCGCAGAATTCGGGGTACAGCAGCGGTTCGCCGCCGGAGAGCGTGGCGCCGCCGTTGGAGTATTCGTAGAATTTGCGGTCCTCGAGAATGGCGCTTGCTGCTTCGTCCGCCGTGATCGGGCGGCCGTAGAGTTCCAGCGCGTCGAACAGGCAGGCGTCGACGCATTTGCCGCAGCCGGTGCAGCAGGAGCGGTCGATCCGGTGCTCGCCGCCGACGATGCTGTGGCAGGGGCAGATTTTGACGCATTCGCTGCAGAGCGTGCAGCGCTTTTTCAACAGCGCGAGTTCCGGTTTCAGGCGGATGCTTTCCGGGTTGTGGCACCAGAGGCAGCGCAGGGGGCAGCCTTTCAGGAAAATCGTGGTGCGGATGCCGGGACCGTCGTGGACGGCGAAGCGTTTGATTTCGACAAGCGGCGCGGTGATGTTCATGCCATGGCCTCCGCCTGGGCGATGAAGGTCGCCTGTGCCTCCGGTTTCAGGTCGATGAACCGGACGTTCCAGCCGCAGACGCGGACCTGCAGATTGGTGTAGGCCTGCGGGTTGACCTGCGCGTCGCGCAGGGTGGCGGCGTCGAAAATATTGAACTGCAGCCCGCTACCGCCCTGGCCGATGAAGGTGCGGACGATCGCGGCCAGCGCTTCGATGCCGTCATCGCCCTTGACCGCGCTCGGGTGGAGCATCAGGTCGAGGCAGGTGCCGCAGGGATAGTCGGTGTAGTCGATTTTCAGCACGGAATTCATCAGCGAAGTGATGCCGTTGCGGTCCATGCCGATGGCGGCGTCCATATTTTTCGAGAGCGGCTCGCCGGCGTTGCGGCCGGAGGGAAACGCCCCGGAGAATTCGCCTCTTTCCACCACCAGTTGACCGTAGATCGACGGCGAGAACTTGCCGCCGCGCCCGTTGTCCAGCGTGGAGAGGTACGGGCCGATGAATTCGGCCACTTCCACGGCGAAGCGATCGACGCGGTCGTCGTTGTTGCCCCATTTCGGTGCGCGGTTTTTGGCCAATAACTGAAGCTTTTCGTAGCCCTTCCAGTCGGCGGCCAGCGCAGCGCGGAGTTCGTCCAGCGTGCAGAGTTTTTCCTGATAAACGAGGTATTCGATGGCGGCCATGGAGTCGGCGTAATCGGCGATGTGGGCCGCGAGGTTGCCGGTGGTGTTGTATTTGGCGCCGCCCTCGGTCACGTCTTTGCCGCTGGTCATGCATTCCTGATAGGTGCCGGAGAGGAACGGCACCGGATTGGTCCGGGGCCAGATTTTTTCGCAGCGGCTCTGCTGCTCGGCCATGTATCTGGTGGTTTCTTTGAGCGCGCGGAGAAAGTCGCTTTTCAGTTCGTCAAACGAGGCGTACTCCCGGCCCTCTTTCAGCATGTGCACCAATATGTTTGGCAAATAGAGACAGGTAGCGCCGGAGAGCGAAACTTCCTTGCCCAGCACGGCGGGTTCATAACAGCCGATGGGGATGTAGTCGAAGGCGTCCTCCGGGGTGCGGCCATGCTTGGTCAGCGCGTCGATGATCACGCGGTCGTTCAGGAACACGATGCCGTTGCGGCCGTCGCGGATGTTGCGGGCGCAGAGTTCCAGGAAATCCTGCGGCGTATCGGGCGTGACCCGGACCGACAGTTTGGGGTCGACGACATTCATTTCGTGATAAACTTCCATGCCCATATACGAAAGTTCGTTGATCTCGGGGCCGAAACAGAAGTTTTTGCCAAAAAGCTTGCCCTGAGTTTTGGCGTAAAAAGTGATCCAGAAATATTTGATCAACTCTTTGGCCGAATCGCGGGTCAGGCGGCCCGCCGCGATGTCGCGGCGGTAGAAGTCGATGTAGAGACGGTCGAACCAGCCCATGGTGCGGACCTGTTCGCCCTCGTTTTCCTCGAGTTCGTGGAAAATATAGGCGAGCTCGAAAGCCTCGTGCAGCGTCTGCGGCGGGCGCTCGGCGAGCTGCGGCCAGCCGAGGCGGCGGCACAGCTCCATGGTGCCCTCGTAAACCATGACCACGGCGCGGTGCAGCGGCGTGTCGCCCTGTGCGGCGCGGTCGCGCAGTCCCGGCAGGCCGAGCTGCAGGATCGCCGGCCAGTCCGGGCAGATGTGGCTGTAATCGATCATGTAAACGATGCCGATTTCGAGGTCGGTCACGGCGCACCAGCCGGTCCATTGGCCGAATTCTTCCGTCCAGACCTCGCGCGTGTGCTCGTAACGCATGGCGTCGAGCAGCACACGCCCCTCGACCTTGCCCGCGAACATGTTTTCAGGTTCGCGGACGATCCGGCCGTGGCGGCAGATGAGGTCGATGAAGTATGCGCGCTTCAGGATCAGCGGCTCATCCGGATTCGCCGCGCAATGCCGCTCGAAATCGGCTTTCAGCTCATCAAGACTTAAGCCGCTCGCAGGATCGAACGGCTGTTCATATTGTTTTTCCAGATAAGTCCGGTTTTCGTCGAATTTTTTCATGGCGTTCACCTGTATTTTTTTACAATCCGGTCGAAACTGGCGTCCCACCATTCGTGGATCTTCTGGAACTCCGGATTGTCCTGATAAAATTTGATCGTCCGTGCAATGCCCTCGCGGAACGTGGTCGTGCATTTGAACTCCGGCACGGCCAGGCGCACCTTGGAACTGTCGTAGCAATCGTGGCCGGTGGTGTGGCGGATTTTTTCGGTGGCGGTCCAGTCGAGTTCATAACACAGCGCCTCGTGCTCGACCAGACAGAATTCGATGTCGACGCCGAGGATGGCCGCCTGAATCTCCGCGATCTGCCGCCAGGTCAGGTATTCGCCGGAAGTGATGTGGAAATCCTCGTTCATGGCTCTGGGATTTCCCCACAAACCCACGAACGCTTTCGCAAAGTCGGTGGTGTGGGTGATCGTGCACAGCTGCATGCCGTCGCCCGGCAGGACGATCGGCCGCCCGGTCAACATGCGGTTGGCGATGGTCCAGCTTTCCCAGTGGTTAAGGGTATAGGGATTGAAAAAGCGGATGTTGTTGTAAGTGTACGACGGGCGGACGATGGTGTAGTTGAAACCGCTCGCAGCCAGCATTTGTTCGCAGAGAAATTTGTTGTAACCGTATGACCAGTCGAGGTTGCCGGGGGTGGCGTTTGCTTCGGTTATGACGCGGAACTCATCCGTTTTCCTGTAGGCCGCGGTCGACGAGATAAAGACGAACTGGCCGCAGCGGCCCTGCAGCAGGTCGAGCTTGGCTTTCAGCGCCCGGGTGTCGTAGGAGATGAAGTCGCAGACGACGTCGAAGGTCATCCCTTCGAGCTTCCGGCGCATGTCGTCCGTGTCGTAAATATCGCCGTGGATAATCTTGGTTTCGGGCGGCAGGAAACTCGGATTTTTGCCGCGGTTCAGCACGTAGAGATCGATATCTTTGTTTTGGGCGGCCAGCAGCACGATATCGCTGCTGATAATGCCGGTACCGCCGATCATCAGAACTTTCATGGTTTATTCCTCCCAGAGAACGGGTTCGAGTTTGCCGGTGGCGGCGGATTTGATGATGGCGTCGGTGATGACGGATGTTTTCACCGCGCTTTCGATCGTGCACAGCGGCTGGGTGTTGGTCTGCACGGCCTTAACAAAATCATTGATCATCGGCAGGTGCCAGTTCGGTTTTTCACCGGCCGTAATGGATTCCGGTAGTTCGACATCGTAGACCTGCTGCGAAACCAAGTGAATCGGGTGGTTGAAATGCGGCGGACAGTTCGGCCAGTAAACCCGCCCTTTCGTGCAGTAAAATTCATAAGCGTGGCGCAGCGGAGCCGTAGCCGTGTTATTGATGATGATCGAGAACTGTTTGCCGCCGGGGAAGCACAGAATGATATTATCCAGATCGTCGATATCGTAATTCGGCTTGCCGTCGCAGTTGAATGAATTCATGCGGGCGAATACACTTTCCGGCATGCCGAGCAGCGTCTGCGCCATGTTGATCAGGTAAAAACCGTAGCCGAAAACCGGCGACATGCCAAGCGATTTCAGATAGGGTGTATTGCCCGGATTGTAGTAGGTTTCCTCGTCGTGCATCCAGCCGCCGATCAGCTCGCCGACGTCGCCGTTTTCCAGTATGCTGAGCATGGTTTTGAACTGGTTGGTGAAGAGGCGGTAATTCGAGCAGCAGGTGATGCGGTTGCTCTGCCGGACGGCATCCAGCAAAGTGAGGCACTCGGCGCTGTTGATGCCGAGCGGTTTCTCACACAGCAGGTGCTTGTCGGCCTGCAGGGCCTTCAGGCACATGTTCACGTGCAGATGATGCGGCGTGGCGATGTAGACGGCGTCGGCATCGCTCTCCGCCAGCGCCTGGTCGTAATCATAATAAACGGTTGACACATTCATGCGGGCGGCGAGGCTGTCCGCTTTTTCCCGGGCGGGGTCGCAAATTGCTGTAATAACGGAATTTTCCGCGTCGCGCAGTGCTGCCGCCACCCGGCTGTTGGCAATATCTCCGGCTCCCGCCAATAACCATTTGAGTTTTTTCATACAGTGGTCCCTTGTGTTTGCATATATTATACAGTCGGGCGCTTGAAAAATGAATGGCGGATTATTTGAAAAAGATATCATTTTGTCACGCAAGGCGATATTGTGTCTATTGAAAATTCAATTTGTCGATGTTATTTTATCGCAAAGGAGAAATCTTATGAGCATGGTGCAGCAGCAAAAAAATGTTTACGAACTGGCAAACAGTTTGAAGCTGAAATATTCGCATTTCGTGCGGGCGACCTGCGTGTACCAGCGCCTCGAGCGTACCACTTACAACGTCAACCGCCTGATGTTCGTATTGGAAAACCCGGACGGCGAGGCCAACTATATCGAGGATGATTACAATCGTTTTGAGCTCAAACCGGGCTGGTGCTATCTGGTGCCGGCGTTTCATCCGGCCATGTATATCCTGAATGAAAACCTCAGGTTCATTTCGATTCATTTCCGGCTCGACTTTTTCAGCGGAAACGATATTGTGTCCGGGCTCCGGCGCAACGTGGCGATGGAGGACCCGGAAAATACCGCGCTGCTCGACCGGCATTTCAACTCCGAAGCGCGGCTGTTTCAGGCGATCTTGCTGAACAGCGTCGTCTATCAGGTGATCGAGCGCAGCCTGGGGAAGGAGATTCCGATGCTGGTCGAGGTCGAGTCGAAATTCGCGCCGTGGCGGCAAGTGATCGAATACATCAACCGCAACTGCCAGGCGACCACCGGGGTGGAGGACCTGGCGGCGGCGGCGGGGATGTCGCGCGGAGCGTTCACCCGCAAATTTTCGCAGGAAACGGGGATATCGCCGAAGAAATTTTTCAACCGCCGCCTGGCGCACCACGCCGCCGAATTGCTCCAGCAGCCCCGGCTGACGATCCGCGAGGTGGCCGAGAAGCTGCACTTCAGCAGCGAATACGCCTTCTCGCGCTTCTTCAAAAGCCAGCTCGGCACAGCCCCCCGGAACTACCGCGAACAACTCCGCTTTTAAATATCAATTATGTTTCCAGATCATGACTTCCCAGGGAGTCAGTTCGGCAAGCTTGATGTTCGTGCCGGTGCTTTCGGCGTCGGTCTGGCGGGTCTTGCCCCAGGGGATCAGTTTACCGGCGGGCAAGCGGGCTTTCAGTTTGAAATCATCCGACAGAGTTTCTTTGCTGTTGTTCACCAGGATCACGTAAACACCGTCTTTGCCGGTCCATGAGGCGCAGAGGTATTTGGGCAGTCCGGTGGTACCGGGCGTCCCGGTGTGCGGGATAAATTGCATACCCTCAACCGTTCTCGCAAACTCCGAGAGTTCAAAGATTTCCGGCTGCAAGACTTCCCTTACATAGCGTTTCTGGTTGTCGATCATGATCTGGTGATAGCTGTAATAGAATATCCCTGCGATATCCATGGCCATGGTCGCAAAATTGAAATAGCGTATTTCTGTGGCATTCGGATAGCGGCACTTGGCGGGATCGGAATTCTTGAAGAATTTCTCGATCTCCTCCGGATGGGTTTTGTAGGAAAAAATCTGCGCCACCGGAACAATCGGTTTTCTCATGGCTTTGCCCTGCCAGATGAAGGTGGCGAAATTGTTCAGCGGCGCATTCGGAAATTCCTGGTCCTGAACGGGATATGTGTCCAACATGACCACGTCGGAGCAATCGGTGAATTTCTCGAAGCCCTTGTGCCAGTTCACACACATCCAGACCGGGATATCCGGCGTGAGCTGCTTCAGCATCCGATAGATCTGGCGGAGCTTTTTGCGGGTATCGTCGTCCCTGGGTTCGTCGTAAATATACCAGAGGCCGAGGGCCGGGTGGTCCTTGTATTTCAGTATCACTTTCCGGGTCCGCTCCATATAGTCCGGTTCTTTCAGGATGGACGGATGCACCAGCCGGAAATTCACTTTCAGTCCATGTTCCTGCGCCAGGTCGAGCTGGCGCTGGATCTTCCGCTGCATATCCTCGCTGTCGTTGTACGGATTGTAATACGCGTGGACATAATTGCCGCCGCAGTCTTTGACCGCCTTGAAATGTTGTTCGTTTGGCGGTATGACGTTATAAAAACCGATCGGAAACTCTGCCCGCAGCAGGCTCAAGGCAAATAATGCCGATAAGATCAGATATTTTTTCATTTCTTTTCACCGTTGTCCGGTTTTGGAATGACTTCGAAAATCATGGTTTCCCAAGGTCCCATGAATCCCTCCAGCTGGAGCTTGTTCTGTTTGCCCGGCTTGTAAGTCAACTTTGCCTTGTGGGTGAAGCCGAACGGCACGAAATCCGAGGGGCCGATCAGGTTTTCCGTCCAACGGAGGCAATGGCGTTTGGCCGGCCAGCCGTTGATCAGGACAAAATATTTCTTGCCGTCTTTGCCGTCGAAAAACGCAGCGTGGAATCCATTGTCCTGCGCCCAGTTCAGCACGGCCGGGGTCCGGGTATCCTTCAGCATGGCGGCGAAGTCGTTGAACTCCTTGAAGAGCGGTGCCAGCTTATCGAGACGGGTCACATTTTTATCTTCGGCCAGGTCGTGGAACGAATACCAGAAGGTGCCGACGGTATTGCCCATGGTCAGCGCGCTATAGAAGAAATACCGGAGCTCGGTTTCGTTCGGATAACGCAATTTGGTGACGTCATATCCCTCCTGGGCGGGGTAGTCGTATCCTTTGTGGTTCATGATCTGCGGAATGGCGATCATGGGCTTGCCGTATCTGGACATGTCGCGCACATAGTTGGAGTAATAATGCAACGGGGCCTCCGGGAAAGGTTCGTCGTAGACCGGGTAACTGTCCGCCATGATGATATCGGCGATGCCGGTGAAATCGCGCCAGTCCGGTTTCTGCGCAATGCAGAGCATGGATTTGACGTTCGGGCTTTCCTCTCTGACGATCGCCCAGACTTTTTTCAGTTGTTCCACTTTTTCCTTGCCGTGGGGCTCGTCGTAGAGATACCAACCGCCGAGGGCGGGATGATCCTTGTATTGACGGATGAATGCCCGGATCTTATCATAGCCTTCGGGGTCATCGAGGATCTTTCCGCGTACCACACAGGCCATTACTTTCAAACCGTATTTTTGCGCCAGTTCGAATTGTTTTGCCACGCGGTCGGGGACGGCATATGGATTGTGATATGCCTGGACATAATTGAATCCGGCCCGCTTGACCCGTTCGAATGCCGCATCCGTATTCGATACCGTATAAATCCCCTGAATAAATTCCGCCGCACTCATGCAGAGACACGAGAGCAGAAACAGCGCGATCAGACCGTTTTTCATGATGTTTCCTTCTTTGAACATGTTAATTGATATGCCATGGAGAGCCCGACAGGCCACTCTTAAAATCGGCTTCGCTTTTTGTCAGCGATCCGACGTGGCCGTCGGCATAATTCATATTTACGAGCTTTTTGGAGCCATGCCGGTATCCTGGGAAATAGCTCCAACTGTAATAAATCATGTATTGCCAATTAAGCCCGGAACCGTCTGCTATTTGAATTGCTTCGGCGGGTAGTCTCAGCGCTCTCATTTTTTTCCAGACCCGGTCTTTTGAATAGTAGGCCGTCTTGTAGCCACAGTTGGAGTTCATGGCATAGCCGGGCCGGGATGTATAAAGGAAATTATCATTCGGCAGCGACGGACAAAAAGCCATTTGGGTATTGCTGTAATAACCGGTCTCCTTGAAGCAGGCCGTCCAGCTCCAGCCAAGCTCAATCGTTCCACTATATTCCGTAAGCTTGTAATTGAAATCGACGGCCGGCATGGTATCGTCGCGGTCGCCGCTCCAGTTGGCCGCGATAAAATACCATTGTTTCAAGTTGCTGATGCACGCGGCATTTTTCCCTGACTCCCGCGCTTTGTTCAGCGCCGGCAGCAGCATGGCTGCCAGAATTGCGATGATTGCTATTACTACCAGAAGCTCTATAAGTGTAAAAACGTTTCCCTTTTTCATGATATCGGTCTCCTTTTATGAGTTGATTTTATGTTTGAACGAATCCGGTATGTCGATTGGCGAATCGATAATGACCTGCCGCGGTGGCAAATCCGGGTTCATGATCTGTTTTTTCAGCAGCTCCACCGCACTTTCCACCATTTCCTGCAGCGGCAGCCTGGTGCAGATGATCGGCAATTCTTCGCCGTCATTGTAATCATCATACGGCTGCGGGAGCCCGAAATCTTCCGTGACATCGTTCGGCAGCGGCCACTTGGCCGAGTCGTCCACCGCGGCAATCATCAATTTGTCGATACCAAAATTTTTCAGTTCGCCGATGAAACTTCTGGCGTAGACATCACCGTAGAGCACCACGGCGTCCGGTCGTGACTTCATGGCTGCAAAATGCGCGGCGGCATGCTGACAGAACGCATCATGGGACTTGGATGTGGTCTCCTCCGCGAAGACCAGTTCCGGCGCATATTCAAGACTGTTGTATTCATAAAGATAAGGCACAAAAGGCATGCCGTGCTTCAAATACCGGAAATACGGCAGTTTCAAGTTGTCGATCACGTAGCCGATCCGGCGGTAGCCCATCTTTTTCAGCAACTGGAAAATTTTCAGCGCATTCTGGAAATGGTCCACATATACCGCCGAATGTTTCAGCTCGGAATCGCGGATATTCAAATAGACGCAGGGAATTTCCGCCGGTACACTTACTTCGCTCAGGTTGAGGATGCCGGTAACCCGGCGCTGGCGGATTTCGTTGGCCAGATTGTTGGGAAAGGTGAAAATCAGTTCGATCCCGGCATGACGGCAGATTTCCTGCAGGCGGTTCATCATGGCATAACTGTGGGTCGTCAACTTCGTGCTCATCACCAGCAGCCACGGACTGTAAGTGCGTTCGTTTCCCGAGAGATAGCCGGCGTTCGCCAGCATGGTCCGCACCCGCAAATGCTTCGGATTGCGGGTCTTGCCCGCGCCGCGCATCACCCGGTAGACGGTGGAGAGCGACACGCCGTTTACCTCGGCGATCTCATTGATGCTGATATGCTGTTTCAAATCCATAGACTTCCTCTTGAGATTTGATAACTATTATATAGCAATGGTCCAGTTTTGTCAATACTTTTTTATTTTGAATCGCAATTATTGTCAAATTTTGTCAAAAATAAATGCAGAAATAGTCAGATCATGCGAATTGAGATAGGAATGTGTCACATCTGTAATTTCTAATTTATTCTTTATCGCGACCAGGTTTGGTTTTTGCAGGAATCGCGAGAGAACGGGAATTCAAGGGCGAAATTACCTTTTTACCAGTTTCTGCTTCCAGTTTCTGGCGGGCATCACGGGCGATATTACCGCCGCGCCTGGCGATATCCACATGATCATCGAATGTTTCCGGATCGGAAGATTCGGAAATTTCCTTTGTCGAAAGCTCAGCCAGCATGCTCAAAACTAATTCTTTGTTGGTCATATTATCACGCAGATTTTCTTTCTTCAGACCTTTGAATTTTTTGTATTCTTTGGCTGTTTTATCTGCCCATGCCTTGTAGATGATATCGGTCAGAGAGGCGAAATGAAGACCTTCTTCCAGTCCATGCCTCTTCCACTCGTCGGTCAGTTCTTTACGAACTTCAATCGATTTCAAGCGTTGGTTGATCCAATTATCGGAGTAACCAAGTCGCTTATAATCATACATGGCTTGCTGGATGGAAAGTTCGGGATCTTGCATTTGGTCAAGTCGCTCACTTGCCACCCGTGCCATCCATAATTTAAAAGGCTCTGCTTTTGGCGAAGGTATAGATTGGATCAGGCGAAAAAGCTGTTCTGTAGATGCGCAATCGGTCAGATAAAATTTACCGTCGGTAGACTGCATTTTCAGTTGACTACAATTTGTAGTCAACTCGCTTCCTTCCTTTTTTAGTCTGTTTTTCAGCACGCTCCAGTATTTGCGGGGAACGGGGCTATCGGTTAAAATTGCGATTACATCGACGATTGAAAAATACCATTCTTCAGTTTCGTCATCCCAAAGCGTACGAATTTTCTTGTCTTCAAAAATCTTTATTGCGTTTTTTTGAACCATGCTGCTGAGTTCTCCAGATATTCGTTACTATCAATATAGTTCCCTGGAATCAAAAAATCAATTTCAAATATTCGTTGGCGATAATATATAGCTTCAAGCAGAATTATCGAGACGCAAAAAAAGCCGACCTCATGCTTGAGATCGGCTCTGAATGTTCTTCGGATTTATTTGCCGGCGAAGAAGCGGATCAGGCGGCTGATGTGGGCGGCGCACTCATCTGTCACCGGGTCCATGAACTTGTCGATGGGGGCGAATTTGCCGTCGAGCTCGTTCAGTCTGGCGCGGGTGGATTTCAGGAAGGTGTCCTGAAACTCGGTCGCCACGTTGATTTTGGCGATGCCGCACTGGATGACCTTGCGCACGTCTTCGAGCGGAGTGCCCGAGCCGCCGTGCAGCACCAGCGGTACCTCCGGCAGGCGCTCGGCAATGGCGCGGCAGCGCTCCACGTCGAGTTTGGGCGTATCCTTGTAATAGCCATGCGCGGTGCCGATGGATACCGCCAGGGCGTCGACGCCGGCGGCGGTGGCGAATTCATAAGCTTCGTCCGGCTCGGTGAGCGCGGTTTCGTCGCCCATGGCCACGTGGCCGATTTCGCCTTCGATGGAGGCGCCGTTGGCCTTGGCATAGTCGGCGCAGAGTCTGGTCAGGCGGACGTTTTCGTCGAACGGCAGTTTGGAGCCGTCAAACATGACCGAGGTATAGCCCCAGGCGATCGCGTTTTTGACCTGCTCAAACGACTCGCCGTGATCGAGGTGCAGTGCGATCGGCACGTTGGCGCGCTTGGCCATGCGGAGCAGCGCCCCGGCCAGGTCGTCCGCTTTGTCGGAATTGAACATCCGCATGTAGAGCTGGATGATGACCGGGGATTTTTCCTGTTCCGCGGCCATGACCACGGCGCGGGCGGTTTCGTAATTGGCGATGTTGAATCCGCCGACGGCGCGCTTTTCTTTGCGGGCCGCCGGCAGGAGTTCGCGCATGGTGACGAGTGCCATCAGATCAGCCCTCCGGCCAGTTCTTCGAGCGTGACCACGTTCAGTTTGGTGTATTTGCCCAGCACGTAACGGGTGTACGGCGAAGCGGTAACCAGCAGGTCCTTTTTCGGATCGTCGGCGCGTTTTTCAATGTAGGCGGCGAGCTTCTTGACCAGTTCTTCGTTGAGACGGGGCAGGAGCATCGCGCCTTCGCCGGCGCTGTACGATTCCTCGTTGTTGGTGCCGAATTGCTTCAGTTCCACGCCGAGCTGCTTGAGCAGTTTGTGCGGATACGGATAGTCGCCTACGTAGTTGCGCAGGAAATCGCTTTCCAGATAATACACGCTCTTTTTGGCTGCTTTGAACTTCAGTTTCAGGCCGGAAATGTACTCGGAGCTGTGCATGACCTTGGTGTTCAGTTTCACGCCGTATTCCTTGTAAATGGCGGTCAGCATGTAGTACGCGGCGGGGTTGGACACGACCAGCGTTTTCGCACCGGTTTTATTGACGAACGCGGCGAACTTCTCCGCCACGGCTTTGGAGCGGTCGATATAGCCGAGTACGTTCAGCGCCTTGCCGATGCAGCCGCCGGAAACGGTGCGGAATTTGCCACCCGCGAGCTTGGCGAAATTCTTGGCGATGGCCGGGGTCTCTTTCGTGTATTTATCCTCGAAATAGAGGACATCGCCGGTACCTTTGACGGTCCACTTGGCCCCGGCTTCGAATTCGTCGGCCAGCGCCTTGACGGCGGCGGGCTCGAGCCCGGCTTCGACGATGTCGCGGCGGGCCGCCAGCACCAGTTCGGTTTCCGGGTAATGGCTCACGCAATGGTACGTACAGGCCTTGCTCAGGTCGCTGTCGTACATGTTCTTGATGAAGTCGGGATTGGCGAGCCCCTCGGGGCTGTTGGAAATCGTGTACATGGCCACGGCGCGCACCCGGGGGGTGTCGGCTTCATTGAAGGTGACGTTGGCGATGCCGGAGAGGTGGCGGCACATGAAGCAGTACCGGCAGTTTTTGATGGCGTCGTTGTATTTCAGGATATTCATCTTTTACACTCCTTTGAAACCCATCTTGCCGGGGTTCATGATGTTGTTCGGGTCGAGCTGCTTCTTGATGCCTTCCAGCACCGGCATGGCGGGCCCGTAAAGTTCCTTCATCAGACGGCCGAGCTTGAGGCCCACGCCGTGGTGTTCGTTGATCACGCCGCCGTTGGCGATGGCTGCGCGGATGGCCCGGTCCCAAACGGTGTTGTAAAGGACGGTGGCCTCACGCGGATCGGCCGGAGCCTCCGGGAAAATGAAGCGCGCATAGAGCATGCAGCCCCATTCATACCAGTGCGAAAAGTGACCGATGAAGCGGGCTTCGGGGAAGTCGGTGTTGACGACTTTTTTCATGGCCCAGTAGACATTTTCGATATCGGCGAAGGTCGCCACCGTGTCGAGTGTGCCGAAGGCCTGCGGCAGATGGAACATGTACGGCGGATAGAAGAACTTGTATTTGTTTTCCCACCAGAGTTCGCCGCCCTTGCTGCCGAGGTCCTTGCCTTTCAGGTTCTTCATGATCTTGACGGCCTGTTCCATCTCGAAATCGACGATCTTTTCGAAGCCGTCGAAGCCGAATACCAGGTACGCGCCCTCGACATCCAGTCCGAGCACGCGCTTCACGTGATGCTTGGTTTCTTCTTCATCGTACAACCGGATGGCGCAGGGGCGCAGGCGGCTGCGCATCAGCTCGGCGCCGGCTTCCATGGCGGCATGCAGGTCTTTGAAGAGATAGGCGCGGAATTTGCGCGCTTCCGGCATCGGGTGGATCTTCAGCGTGACTTCGGTCATGACGCCGAGCGTGCCCTCGCTGCCGAGGAAAAGCATCGTCAGGTCCGGCCCGGACGCATGGCGCGGGATCGGCAGCGTGCGGATGATTTCGCCGGTGGGGGTGACGACTTCGAGCGACATCACCATATCCTCGATTTTGCCGTATTTGGTGGAGAGCACGCCGGTGCCGCGGTGGGCCAGGAAGCCGCCGATGGTGGCGCAGGCGATCGACGCCGGCAGGTGCATGGTCGAGTAACCGGCCTTGTTCACTTCCCATTCCAGGTGGCGGGCGTTCATCCCGGTCTGGCAGGTCACGGTGAGCGATTTTTCATCGATTTTGATCATATTACACATGCGTTTCATGTCCATGACGATGCCGCCGTAAATCGGCAGTGCGCCGCCCTGCGAACCCGAACCGCCGCCCCACGGCACCACCGGGATTTTGTAGTGGTTGGCGACTTTCATGATCCGCGAAACTTCCTGGCTGGAGCCGGGGTAGAGGATGAAATCGCCTTTCGGGGTTTTCATGCCGCGGTCATGCCACATTTCGGGGATCCAGTAGTAGTCGATGGAGTGCCCGAGCTTATCGGTGTCGCGCACGCTTACATATTCTTCTCCGACGATGTCGATCAGCTCCTGGCGGATCATTTCGTAGAGAAAGTTGTCCTGTGATACCAGCATTGTAATGCCTCCTTTTAGCGCCGTCCGTAAACCGGAGCCAGCGCGTCGTGAATTTCTTTGTAGGTTCCAAATAAAGCCGCGTACTGCTCCGCCCGGCCGGGGTTCGGAACCACTTCGCGGTCAATATGCAGACAGCGTTCAACCGCTTCGCGGCTGTTCTTGAAAATACCGATTCCGGTGCCCGCCAGCAGTGCCGCGCCGAACGAGGCGTCGCCGGGCGAGGGGACCTGTACCGGCAAGTTGAAAACGTCGGCCACGATCTCGCTCCAGAGCTTGCTGCGCCCGCCGCCGCCGATCAGGAAAATCCGCTTCACCGGCAGATTCATCTCGTGAATCAATCCGTAACAATCCAGCAGCGAAAACGCCACGCCTTCCAGCAGCGCCCGCAGCAGATCGCCCTTGCCCGTCGAAATCGAGAGCCCGGTGAAACTGCCGCGCAGCTTCGGGTCCCAGTACGGCGAGCGCTCGCCCTGCAGATAGGGATGGAAGAACACGCCGTTGGCCCCCACCGGGGATTGCTCGGCGAGGTGGTCCATCTGCTTGTAATCGGTATCGCCGAGCACGTCGCGGAACCAGCGCTGGCACAGCGCCGCCGCGTTGGTCGCGGAAACCGTGTACCACATGCCTTCGATGACATGCGAATAGGTGAGGGTGGTCGGGTATGGATGCGCCTCGGCGGTCATCACGTTGACATTGCCCGCGGTGGCGAGTTTGACGATGCAGTCGCCGGGTTCCACCGCGCCCGCGCCGTAATCCTCCACCGCCGAATCGGACGTGCCGCAAATCACCGGCGTTCCCGCCGGAATCCCCGTATCGGCCGCGGCCTTCGCGCTGACCTCGCCCACCTGGTCGGTCGGCTTGACCAGCTGCGGCAGCACCGCCGGATCGACTCCCGCGAGCCGGGCCAATTCTTCGGACCAGCGCTGGTTCTTCATGTCATAAAACAGCGTCCCCTGCGCCTCAATGTAATCGGTCACGGCCACGCCGGTCATCAAATAACGTACATAGTCCTTGACGAACAACATATGTTTCGTCTTTTTCAGCACGTCCGGCTCGTGATTTTTCAGCCACAGCATTTGCGGCAGAGTCCAGGTGGGAGTCGGCATCTGATACGCGGTCTCAAAAATCAAATCCTGATAATTCGCTTTCAGGAATTTGCACTCCTCCACGCTGCGCTGGTCGGTCCACATGATGGTGCGGCGGAGTGGCTTCATACCGGCATCCAGCAGTACCGCGTTGTGCGTCGAACCGTCAAACGAAACGGCCTTGACGCCGCTCAAATCCAGCGACAGCTTTTTCAGCGCCGCGCACATGGCCGGATACCAGTCGCCCGGTTCCTGTTCGGACCAGCCCGGGCGCTCATAATGCGTCACGTACTCGACCGACGCTTCCCCCAGCAGTTTGCCGGTGGTATCGATCGCCGTAACCTTACAGCCCCCAGAGCCGAAATCTATGCCAAGAAGAATGCTCATTTCACCCAGCCATGTTCGGGGTCCTTAGATGATATTAATCCGCGATTGACCGCGCCGCACATCGTCCAGAGATAATACATTTCGTAACCGGGCGCGCCGCAGAGCGGATGGTATCCCTCGGCGATAGCCACGGTGTCGTTGTTTTTCACGGTATAAGTTTCATCGATGCGGCCGTCCGGCGTATAGACTTTCTGGATGCCGAAACCGTTGGCCGGATTGAAGCGGTAGAAATAGGTTTCTTCCATGTCGATTTCGTCCGGCGGATTGTCGATGTCGTGACGGTGCGGGGGGTAGCCCGACCAGTTGCCGGAGGGAATCAGGCCCTCGCCGATGTAGAAGTGCTCGGAGTCGAATTTCTCGTCGATCATCACGGTGGCGTGGCGCAGAAAATTGTCGCGCCCGATGACCAATCCGCGGGTCATGTCGGGAGTGATGACGCAGGGGCGCGCGGTGTCGCGGCTGGCCGGGGATTCATTCAGCGCGAAGTCCATGGCGTCGGTCAGCGCGGTGACGATGTAGCGGGTGTTGCGCGGCAGGTAAACCGTGTGCGGCTTGCCGGAAAACACATCCTTGCGTTCGCCGACTTCCTTGAATTCGAAGCCCTTGCCCATGACCGAGCATTTGCCGCCGAGAATCACCAGCGCCGCTTCGAAATCGCCGGTGTCGCCCTCGTAGCTCTCACCTTTGAATAGCTGGACGATGCCGAAACGGGTCAGCTTCATGTTGTATTCATTGAGTTTGAAAACCGGGTTGTAACCGTTTTTGACGTTGGTTTTGATCAGCAGATTCATCATTTCACCTCGATTGCGTCGATATTCATCAGTTTACAGAGTTTCTTGAGTTCGTCGGCGATATCGCCGTGGATCAGCGAATAGTGATGCTCGAACCCTTCGCCGATCACGACTTCGCGGAGCTTGTCGCAGCCGGCGTCGAACTTGATGCGGAGCGGGTTGCCGCGCAGTTCCTGGGTGGTTTCCTGCGCAGTGCCGGGGGCGATCAGCATGCGGAACGAGGAGCCGTCGCGCGTTTCGCTGAGGCGCGCCAAGGTCACACGGCCGGGCTTGAGCGGAAATTCATTGGTCAGGCCCTTTTTGCCGCCGCCGTCGATGATCGAGCTTTTGCAGAGTTTGCTTTCGCAGCCCTGACGGCAGAGTCCGGCCGGGGCCGCGCCGCAGTGCCACGCCATGCCGTATTCACCCTCCATCACGATCATGTCGCAGAAGAACGGTTTTTCACCGGTCAGGTAGTGCTGCATGAGCATGGTGATGGCGCCGTAGGCGTCGCCTTCGCAGGCGGTGATGATTCCGGCATTGATCAGACTGCCGATGGTCGAACAGATGCCGATGCCGTAAAGTTCGTTTTCATTGACCTCGGGCCAGCAGCGCAGCGAGAAGGCGTTGACCAGGAATTTGTCGCGCATTTTTTCCACGGCGGTGAAGAGCGCCGCCGACTTGCGCATCTCGACCGCATCCGGACCGTCGATGGTCTGCGAATCGGCCTTGATGCGGGCCATGGCCGGGGCAATCTCGGCATCGGTCAGTTTCTCGGCGGTTTTGACGACTTCGAGCATGGTGATGAATTTCATTTCCACGCCGAGCTCGCGCCGCAGCATCATCTCATCCGCGCCGGAGGTGTAGAAACCGGGCACGCGGCCGCCGATCACGCCCAGGCGGGTATGACGGATTTCTTTGGCCGTGGCGATCACCTTGGCGAGTTTGCCGAGCTCCGCCGCCGATTCCTTGACCGGGGCGTGAACATGGAAGTACGGAATGCGCAATTTCCAGAGGAAATGCGAGTTCATATTGGCCGCGCAGAACGAGTTCGCCGCCAGGCGCCCGCCGCACATCGGCGGCTCCGGCATCGACCACAGGATGACCGGCAGTTTCAGGTCGTTGGCGATCAGCGGCACCAGTGTCCCGAGCGAGAATGTGGCGAAAAAGCAGACGATGGCGTCCACCTGCGCCGCCTTGAACTGCTCCGTGGCGGCCATCAGGTCCGGCTCAAACGCGATCATGGCGTCGCCGCCGACGATCTCGCAGTCCGGGAGTTTTTTCATTTCGTTCAGGGCGTTGAGGCGGATATCATCCAGTGCCGGGGTCATCCAGCTGGCTTTGGTCAGAGGGAGAAAACCGAGTTTGAGCGTCTTCATATTCAATGTGTCCTTAAATAATTTTCGACTTCAGTGTAAGAGGGAAGGCCGGCGCGGGCGCCGAGTTTGCCGCATTTGAGCCCGGCGAACGCCGAAGCGAAACGCATACATTCGTAGAGATCCTTGCAAGTCAAATATTTGACCGCAAATCCGCAGTGGTAGGCATCCCCGGCCCCGGTGGAGTCCACCACCGGCAGCTCGTTGAAGGCCGGACAGCGGATGAAGCTGCCGTCGTCGGCGATGATGATCGAGCCCGCGTCGCCGGCAGTGACCCCGGTCACTTTTGCGCCCAGTGTTTTCAGCTTCACGAGTGCCTTGTCCAGATCGGTTTCGCCGCTCCATTTGCGGGCGAATGCCTCGGAGGTAATCAGGATATCGGCCAGCTTGAGCAGTTCGTCGATACGCGGGGTGAAGGTCCCGGCATCGAGGTTGATCAGCACGCCGGATTCTTTCGCAAGTGTCGCCGCCGCCACCGCCGCGTCCGGGTGGTGACCATCCAGATGCAGGACTTTGGCGTTTCTGATCAGCTCGACGGGTATTTCGCCAGCTTTGAGCAATTCGAGGTTGTTTTTCGTCCAGGCCACGCTGCGCTTGCCGTCGGGAGTGATCCAGCAGTAGGCGATCGGCGAGCTGCCGCCTTTGCGGACGGCGATGCCCGAGACGTCGACGTTTTCCGCCTTGAAATCGGCGAGGATTTTCACCCCGTCGATATCGTCGCCGATGCTGGTGACGAAGGCTGCGCGCATACCGAGACGCGCCGCACCGACTGCCGCGTCCGCCGCCGGACCGCCGCCCTGAATCTGATGTTCGAGCATTTCGGTTTTGCTGTCGACGGGGATTTCGGCAATCCGGCAGAGATGGTCATTGCTGCAATAGCCCAGCGCAACAAATTCCGGATGGTTCGTTTTCATAAGAGTGTGACTCCATACTAATGGCTTTTTATTAAATATAACCGCCTCATCAAATTTTGTCAAGAGATAAAATGAGATAATTTGAGATATTTTGATACGAGATCTTGAAAATTGAAAATTTTGTGATATAATAACTGATATGAAAAATTTACGCACCATACAAATCGCCGAGTACATCAACGAAAAGAAAACCTGTACGATTCAGGAGTTGATGGAGAAATTCGGCATTTCGCATGCCACGATCCACCGCGACATCGGCGCGCTGGAGGAGCAGGGCATGATCCGGCGCGTCCGCGGCGGCGTGGCAGCGCTGACCAGTGAGGAGCCGACCATTTTCAGCCGTTACCAGGACCGGTTGAATCGCAACGGCGAGGCCAAGCTCGAAGTCGCACGCAAGGCGCTGGACAAAATCGAAGACGGCGACATCATTTTCCTCGACTCCTCAACCACGGTTTATTTCCTGGCCAAGGAGTTGCAGAAAACGAATTTCACGAACCTGACGATCATCAGCAATTCACTGCTGATCATACAGGAATTTTCGCTGTTTCCGACCAATTATTTCCTGGTGGCGCTGGGCGGCAACTACGATCTGCAGTTGAACGCCTTTCTCGGGCAGACCACGATGGGCGATCTGGAGAAACTGAAGATCGACAAAGCGTTTGTCTCCGCGCTCGGCATTACCGGCGAAGGGATTTTTTCACGTCACGAAAACCACTCGTATTTCCTGCGGCGCGTACTCGAAATTTCCCGCCGCAATTACCTGCTGCTGACCGCGGACAAATTCAACAAATCCGGTCTGTTCGATATCGCCCCCCTGAGCACAATCAACGGCATTATCGCCAACGCTCCCGTGCCAAAATTCAAATAAAAACTGGCAATTTCCGCAAAACCGTCTAAGTTATAAGGATCAGACTGGAGGTTTTGTGCCGATGAAAACGAAAATGAAACTGTGTGCCATCCAACCGCCGTATCCATATTCACTGAACGAAGCTGAGGCGACGATTGATTTCCTGATCGCGGAACTCGATAAATGTGATGGTAGCTGTGACCTGATTCTGTTGCCTGAGTACTCCAACGCGCCCACCGCGTTTTCGAAGGGTAAATGCATTTCTTATGCCGTCGAGCATACGCCGCGGCTGATCGAGGCCGCCGTGAGCACCGCCCGGCGCTGCAATGCGGTCGTGGCCGTGAATTACGTGGCGGAAATCGGCGATGGATACCGCAACACAACCCGGGTTTTTGACCGTCAGGGCAATATCGTCGGCGACTATTATAAACAGCATCTGCCGAACAGCGAGACAGCGGTCAATGAAATGGACGACCGCTATACGTTTGGGTACAACCCGCCGCCGATCATCGAGGTGGACGGTATCCGGCTGGGCTTTCTGATTTGTTATGACACGTATTTCGAGGAGTATGTGGCGCATATTGCGGCGCGGGAACCGGATATCGTGCTGGTGTCGTCGTTTCAACGCGGCGAGCGGATGGATATGCTCGAAACGCTGACCAAGTGGACGGCGTTCCGGACCAATGCTTACGTGCTGCGCGCATCGTTCAGCATGGGGCCTGACGCCGTCGTCGGCGGTACCTCCATGGCGGTCGCGCCGGACGGCATGGTGATCGGCAATTTCGGGCAGCAGCTCGGTACATTCAGTTGCGAAATCGACGATCCGCATTGGAAATATATGCGTTCAAACAGCTTTGGTGGCAAGCAGATTCGTAACGATAAATTCATCGAGCGCGGGCGCACCCCGTGGTGTTACCGTGCCTGCGGCAGCGCGGTCAGGCCGAACGACGACCAGACGCCGTACCCGCGGATTTGCGCGCACCGCGGTTTCAACACCATCGCCCCGGAGAACAGTCTGCCGGCGTTTGCCGCCGCGATCGCGCTGGGGGCGCAGGAGATCGAGCTGGATATGTGGGAGACCGCCGACGGCGCGCTGGTGGTTTGTCACGACGACTCGATCGACCGGACTTCCAACGGACATGGCCTGATCCGGGAAATGACCTTCGCCGAGCTTCGGAAATACGATTTCGGTTCATATTATGCGGCACCGTTCGCCGGGCTGGAAATCGCCACGCTCGAGGATGTGCTGAAGACGTTCTCACGCCAGACGATCGTGAACTTGCATATCAAGTCACATTCCGGGCAGCTTTATCCGGCGGAAACGATGCGGAAGATTGTGGAACTGGTGTATAAATACGATTTTGCCGAACATTTGTATCTGGCCGGCGGCGAAGAGATTATGCCGACAGCACAAGAGATCGCGCCGCAGTTGAAACGCTGTATGCTGGTCGGAAACGACCCGTGGGATGTGGTCAATAGCGCCATCAAATTCGACTGTGCCAAACTGCAGTTTTTCAAGCCGTATTACAATCAGGAAATGATCGACAGGGCCCATGGCCACGGCATCCGCTGCAACATTTTCTGGGCCGATGAGGTCGAGGAAGCGCGCGAAATGCTCTGCATGGGCATCGACACCATCCTGACCAACGACTACCTTACCATTGCCCGGGGAACCATTCAGAAACACATGGAATAAACGTAGATATTCACGCCCATGCGCCAGGCTTCCTGAGTGAGCCGGGCGCCGAACCAGCTTTCCGTGACCCAGCCGCAGTGGAGGTCGCTGGAAGTGACGATGCCGATCAGGCGGCCGTGCAGCGTGACCAGCGATATCCCGTTGTTTTTGCCCTGGCAGTGCGGAAAAGTTTTGATCTGGTAATAACAGTTGAACAGTGGATGCTTCATATCGACTTTTTCGATTTTCACCTCCGGGAAAAACTCCTTGAACAGCACCAGAAAACTCTGGTAAAGCATGTCCTGATACGGGTCGTATTTCTGCCAGACGCAATCGTCGACGAACAGGAAACCGCCGCGCAGGATGTATTCTTTCAGGTTCTCTTTGCCCTTGGCGGACATATTCTGGTTACGTTGGCCGTGGACGAAAATGAACGGAAAAGCGGCCATTTTGTCGAGGTGCTCCACGTCGACGACGTTCCAGTCGGCCCTGAGGTTGATCGTGGTATTTTTGCGGATGAAATCGATCATCCGGATATCGCCGGTGGGGTGGGCGTGCCAGTCCCAGGCGGATTCATAGCTGGAACTGCCCTTGACCGGATATTTCAGGCGCACCCAGGAGACACGGCTGCCGCGCGTGGCCTCGAAATCCTCCGCCATCACAGGCAGCAGGGACAGCAGGAAAATACAGAGCAGATACTTCATCATCAATCCTCCTATATGAGTTTCCAGAATCTCCGGATGATCAGTTCCAGTAAATATACCGCGGCCATCAGGATAAACAACACGGGGGTGTGCCACAATGGACGCGAAAAATGTTCCTTGAGCTCGATATCGTCGCGGTTGAAGTGCTCCGCCGGTACCAGCTTCGAGTCGGTGACGACGCGGACGTGCGGCAGCGTGGCGAAGTTCTCAAGCGCCGCCAGATCGGGCTCAAGGATTCGCGCTTCGAGCTCGCCGGGATCGGAGGCCATGGTGGCGAAAGTGAATTCTGCGACCGGTTTCTTGTCGTAAACCGCCCGGAGCGTGTATTCCTTGCCGCCTTCGACCGGGAACGAACAGAGGATTTTGTCATCGGCGAACTCGGCGGTCAGCGCCTTCTCCTGTCCGCCGGATTCGAGGCGGCAGCTCAGCAGTTCGGGGTTGGTGATGAACGGGCTTTCCAGATACGCATTCATGGTTTCGCCGCCGGCGGCGAGGTTGGGCACGAGCCAGCGGGTCTGGCGGTTCCGCCCGGTGCCGAGGTAGGAGAAAATATTTTTCCAGAAAATTTCGTAGGAATGATTGTCCGACGGCAGGTTCATGCGCCAGCGCCAGAGTGGGTCGGCGGCCAGCACCATGCTGCGGCCGTCGCCGAAATTCTGATAAGCGAGCAGCGGGTGCCGGCGGCTGGTTTTGTCGGTATAATACGCCAGCAGATTGGCGCCCGGTTTGAGCGATTCGACCAGCGCCAGGTCCTGAAATTCAGGGATCACAGGGGCGGTTTTGCCGTCCTCGGTTTTACGGATGAAAACCGGGCTTTTCCGGCCGAGATCGGTCAGTTCGAACTTATACATTTCCGGCGGTTTGTAGGTGAATTCCTCACTGGCGCGCACCTGTCCGTCGAAGCGGGTGGGCATGGTGCCGCGCTCGATTTCGCGGAGAATCCGGCGGGTGTCCGCGTCGCTGCGGGAATCGACGGGGGACTTCGGATCGAACTTGACGGGGAGCAGTTTTTCCAGCGTGCTGCGTGCGTATTCCCGGGCGGTGCCGGGGTTGCCGGTGACGAAGAGCAACCCGCCGCCGCCGCGGACGAATTCGTAAATATCCTCTTCGGCATTGGCCGGCAGCTCGCTCTGGCGCATGTTCATCAACAGCAGGACGTCGAACTTTTTCAGTTCGGCCTTTGACGGGAAATCCGAGCCGTAAGTGGTATTTTTCGGAAAAACGCCGTGGGCGAAACGGACGTCGAGATTGACCGATTTGTCGTCGGCGAAAACATTGCGGATAAAGCGGGTGCCGAAGTCCAGCGCACCGTTGAAGATCAACACGTTGACACTGTCCTGCGGTTCGGTTTTTTCGATGGTCCAGTCGACGGCGTCGCGAACCTGGGTGCCGGTCATGATCCGGGCGGTGAGGCGGTCGGTGCCGGCGACCGTGGCCGGGTAGCGGTATTTGATGGTGCGCAACCCGGTGCCGGCGGTGATTTCGGCGGTGTGGATGATGGTGCCGTCGCGAATGATTTCGAGGCGGGGAGCGGTGTTGCGGGCGATATTGCTGCAGCGCACCAGAAACGTCAGGTCGCTCTCGGTGTTGATGAACGCATGGGTGGGGGCCTCGAGCTTGCGGAAGCGGATATCCGGCGGGGCCGCCAGCTCATTGGTCGCGGGCACGAAAATGTGCGGCAGCGCCGAGGCGCTGAGCGCGCTCAGCACGGATTCCTGAGTCGTCTGCGAAGTGTCGATGCCGTCCGTGAAGCAGATCACCGCACCATATTTTTCCGCTTCGAAACGGGTGTTCCAATCGATGATCGCGTCGTAGAAATTCGTCTGCGCGGCGTTGCTTTCCTCGGCTGCCTCGTTCACTCTGGCGACCGGGCGCAGGCTGGTGCCGAAACGATAAAAATCATAGATCTGGTGCGCGGGATCTTTTTCCACTTTGTTCGTCCAGAAGTCGATGGCGTCGTGGAGACGGTCGCGCTTCCACTGGTCGGGCTTGAGCATGCTGCCGGATTCGTCGAAAACGACCGCGATTTTCATGTTTTCCCGGTCGGTGAAAACGCGCTCGGTGTCGATGCGCGGATCGGCCAGGCAGAGCAGGATCAGCAGACAGAAAATGAGGCGCAGCGCCGAGAGCGTGACCTTGCGGGCCGGGCTGAGCTCCCGCCGCGTGTAGCGGTAGGACACGGCGATGATGACCGCCAGCAGCAGCGCCGCGGCCGCCAGTCCCCACCAGCCGCCGGGGAAATTCCAGTGAAATTGCTCCGTAATCCTCTCCATCATTTACCTTTCTGCTGTTCGGGGTTGGAAAGCCGTTCGAAATATTCGGCGGTGGCTTTGCGGTATTTCGGCGGGACGTCGCCGGCGTTGAAAATATAAACCCGCATATCGCGTTTGAGCTCCACCAACAGCCCTGCGATCAGCGAAACCACGTGCGAAGTGTTTTCGGAAATCTCCTTGTAGTCAACAGTGGCGCCGCGCCCTTCGCCCTCCGCCGAAACGGTGCTGACGGTGGCGCGGCTCCGGTCGCGGGCGGTCTCGACATTTTTCTTGAATTCGGGCTTGTCGGCGGTCTCGGCGAGTTGATCCAGCGCCAGCGAAACATCTTCCAGCAGCTTCTTCATTTCGTCCATCACTTCGGCGGTTTCGGCGGGCGGGATTTCCTCCGGATTTTTCGCCGCGTACTTGAGCTGGCGCGACTGCTCGTTGAGTTTGCCGGCGGCGGACTCCAGGAATTGAGCGAGATCCTGCCCGTCCATCCGCATTTCATTGATGAGATTCTTAAGCTCTTTGAGCTCTTCCAACATTTGCTCGCGGTTGCCCTTGGATTCTGCCCCCTGATTGAGGCGCCCGGCGAGCTTGCCGAGTTTACCGGCGTTGCCCATGGTGCCCTCTTTGCCCTGCTTCCCGGCCTCTCCGGCCATTTCGCCCGCCATGTCCATGAGCTCGGCGCGTGCCTCCTCGGCCGTCATTTTGCCGGATTTGAGGTCCTCGGCGAGCTTGTCCAGCTTGTCGCGGACGTTGTCCATGGCGGTGCGGGTGGCTTCGTCGGAGGCTTTTTCCAGCATCTTCGCGGCGCTTTCCAGATTGGCGGCGGCCTTCTGGCCCTTCAGCGAAGCGGCGGAATTTTTGTTGGCGCGCAGATTGTCGGAGGACTCGGCCATGCTTTCCGCCGACTGTTCGAGCTTTTTCTGCAGCTCCGGGGATAGGTTGGTTTTCAGCTGATTGGTTTTGTCCTGCAGCGTGTCTTGCTCGTCGGCCATTTGCTCCTGCGATTTTCGGTCGGGGGATTGCTCGTCTTTCTTGATTTCGTCATTCAGTTTCTTTTGAGCCTCGACCAGCTGTTTGAGCTGATTGTGCGGATTTTTCGCCTCGTCGAGTTCCGGCGGCTGGAATTTCTGCTTGTCTTTGAACGGGTTTTCATCGCGTCTTTGTTGAGCACCTTGGTCGGGCGGGGCCTTCAGCATCAGTTTGCGGATATTTTTCATGGCTTGAATCAGGTTGGCGATCGCTTTTTGCTGGTGCTGCAGACCCTTGTCGATGGCGGGTTGGCGCATGGCACTGACGCTGTCATTCATGTTCCCGTGGGCGAGCTCGAGGTGATTGATGATGTCGGCCGGCACGGTGCGGAATTTCGGGTCCTGCAGGAAGGTGTTGAGATTGTAGGCGAGCTCCTGCTGTTGGGCGATGATATTCTCCTGGACCTTGACCGTGTCGATGGGATTGTTTTTGTCCGGGTTCAGCTGATAGATTTTCAGGGCGAACAACGCCTTGTTGAGCTGGAGCTGCCGGTTCAGAAAAGCGTTCAGGATTTCCATGAGGTCGGCGCCGGCCTCGGTCAACTGTTCGGCCTCGCCGGTGTAGACGTCCTCGCGAAACGGGCGGACCTCGATGAAGCCGGGTTCGCTGAGGATGGTCCGCTTTTCGCCGCCGACCATGGCCTGTCCGGTCAGGTGGTAACTGACCAGGTCGAAGGGCTTGACGTTGAAATCCTCCAGCGTCAGAAACGATCCGAAGCGGATGCGGCCGGTCTCGCCGGGGAGCTTCTCCGGCGGGATATTCGAGTGGAACTCGGCGTTGATATAAACCGCGAGGGCCAGCCCGGTGAAGCCGTGCGGCGACTCGCCGACTCCTTCCCAGTCCAGCTCGTCGAGCGGCTTGGCGCGGAGTTCCTTTTCTTCGGGAATAGTGATGATCAGTTTGGCGGTTTCGGCGGCGAGTTCTTTCTGCTTTTCCTCTTCAGCCTGTTTTTCTTCCTCGGCGCGGGCTTGTTCCGCCTCGAGTTCCTTGTGAACTTGATTGAGCTCGCGGTTTTGATGCATCAGCCCCACGTCCAGACCGGTAAAAAGCAGCGCCGACGCCAGGAAGAGCAGCACCAGAAAGGTCTGTGCCGGAAGTTTGAAGGCTTTGAAAAGATGACGGCTCTCGGCGGTGTGTTCGCTTTTCAGCGGATGCTCCGAGTGTTCCAGTTCGAGATAGGTTTCGAAGTGATTGAACGACCCGGCCTGACCATCGAATTCCCGCGCTGTGGCCCGCCGCTTTTCGTAGCGGATGATGCACAGCAGCAGGAACCCGGCGAAGCCCGTCAGCAGCAGGATTCCGGCGATGATGTTGAACACCAGATAATACTCCCGTTTCTGGTCGAAAATGCCGGAGGAAAACAGCACCCCCGCAGCCGCCAGCGCGCAACAGCTCCAGAACTTCAATCCGGAACGGTAAATCCGCGACAGGCGGTAGAGCATAAATTGTTTTTTCACCGATTTCATATCAGTTCACCGTCCGGTTGGAAAGCAGTAGTTCGGTCATGGCGAAAATCAGCATCAGGATCAGCAGCAAACTTTTGTAATCCTTGGCCTGATCGAGTCTGGCGAGCTTGATTTCGGGCTTTTCTTCGGCAGTTTTCGGGGCGATCCATGCGGCACCGTTGAAGGGCTCCGGCAGCGGCGCGAGATCGGACTCCCGGGTGTCAACGTTGACGCTGTAGAGTTTGTCGCCGACCTTGAACACGCCGGCCCGGTCGCGCTTCAGTTCGCCGCCCGGCAGCATGAGCGGCTGCGAGGCGGTGAGGAAGGAATCGGGCTCGCGGCTGTTGTCCGCGCAATACAGCACCAGTTCGCGCCAGAACGGCAGAAACGCGCCGTAAGTCTGGAAATTGGTGTGGGCGCGGTCGATGGAGGCGGCGAGGACGATGAGCTTGCCGCGTCCGCGGTTCATCTCCACGACCGCCGGGTGGCCGCCGCTGAACGACGCGATAATCCGCGCGCCGGGCGGCACCTGAAGCACCGGCACCTCGAAAAACGAAATATCAAACCAGCTCCCGGCGCTCACTTCCAGATATTCGCGGAATACCGGATGCTCGAAATTAATCATCTCGAACTCGGTTTGCTTGACCGGGTCGGCGGCGACCCCGATGCCGAAGCGGTCGAGAAGGGATTTCATGGTCCGGGTATTGCGGTAAACGATGATGACGCTGGTGCCGTTTTCAAGGGCCGTATCGAGCTGCGCGGCGGCGTCGGATTCGAGCCCGGCGTCGTCGCTGATAATCAGCAGAGGAGCATTTTCCGGGAGCTTGCCGTCCTGAATAATGCTTGAGCCGCCGTGCAGCGCCTCGCGGATAAAATCGAACTCGGCGGCGCGGGTCAGGTAAATATCGGGGGCCTTGAACGGATTGACCGCGAAGTAACGGGTATTGTCGAGTTCGAGTTCGTCCTTGACGGTTTCCAGCACCACTTTGCCGCTGAGCGGGGCGGGCTCGGCAGTGGGTGTTTTGAGCTTGAATTGTTCGCTTTTTTCCGAACGCGGCAGCAGGACGATTTCGCGGGTCTGCTGCAGTTTGTCGTCCAGAAATACCTTCAGGACACAGGTGGTTTCTTCGGCATTGAAATTGGCCAGTTTGACGTTGAGATCGAGCTCGAGCTTGGGCAGGGTGTATTGGGTGTCGACTGTGGCGGACGTGATGGCGGTATTGCGGCGCGGCGCGGGCGACGCCGCCGGGCGGATGCGGATTTCGTCCGCGTGTTTGAGGAACTGATGGGTCGGCAGCCGCCGCCATGGCAGAGCTTGATGGTCGGTGATCACGGTGATGCGCTTGCGGGCGGCGGAAATCGTGCCGAGGCGGCTGTCCGCCTGATAAAGCGCCTGCAGGAAGTTGGAGGTGGTCTGCGCAGATTCATTGAGGCTGAAAAATGCGTCCAGCGCCTTCCGGTCCGCGGTGAATTCTCCGCTCCAGCGGATTGTGTCCGCCACCGCCGCGCCCAGTACCGGGGTCTTGGCTGAAACCGTGCTCAACTCCTGCTGCAGGGCTTTTTGAATGGCCGCCTGGGCATGCCGGGTATCGGTACTGAACGAAATATCTCGGATGATAACCTCGGCGCTCTCCGGTTCGAGGTCGATATCTGCGAAATAGGGCCACGCGAAGGCGAGGCAGAAAAACGCCAGCGCGGCGCAGCGGCAGAGCAGAATCAGGTACTTCAACAGATTGTTGCGCTGCTGGCGTTTGGCGATTTTGCGGGTCAACAGGTAGAAGGACGGAAAGACTTTGATCGTCGTGGGTCTGAGCCGGAGCAGATGCAGGATGATCGGCACCGAAAGAAACGCCAGCCCGGCCAGATATGCGGCAAATGCGAAGTTCATCGGAGCCTCCTTCCGCGCCGGGTGCGAACTGCCAGATAGGTGCTGAGTGCTTCCAGCGGCACCCGATCGGTGGAGAAGAGTACGTAATCGCCGCCGCGGCTTTTGGCGGCTTCATTCAGGCTGGCACTGTGGCGTTCGAGATTGGCGAGGTATTCCTTGCGGACGAGGTCGGGCGAAATGACCATTTTCTCGCCGGTTTCGCTGTCCTGCAGCAGCATCGTGTCGCGGTACGGAAAGAAGCGCTCGGCATAGTCGAGCACGTGAAACAGAATGATTTCGCAATTCTTGCCCTGCAGCTGATCGAAAACGGAGGCGAATTCCGCCGCATCCGCGTAGAAATCCGAGATCAGGATCACGATCGTACCGGGGCGCATGGCCGAGGCGGCGCTCGCCAGCGAGGCGGGCAGGGGGTAGCTGAGGGCCTCCGGTTTGGTACGCAGACGCTCAAGCATTTTGGTGAAATGCGGCAGCGTGCCGGCGGGTTTCAGGTAGCGATCCGGGGTTTCACCGATGGTGCTCAGCGTGAATTTGTCCTTCTGATTGTGCATGAAAAGCATGCAGGCGGCGGCGATGGACGCTGCATAATCCCATTTGCTCATGACGCTGCCGCGGTCCATGAAGTCCATCGAACGGCTGGCGTCCACGAAAATGGCGGTGGAGAGGTCGGTATCCTCCTCGAATAACCGGACATGGAGGCGGTCGGTGCGCGCGTAAACTTTCCAGTCGATGGCGGTAATGCTGTCGCCGTGGATGTATTTGCGGTGCTCTTTGAATTCGGCGTTGTTGCCGCGAAACGGACTTTTGTGCATGCCCGCGTAGTAGCCGCTGACCAGATAACGCGCCCGCAGCTCCACGTCCGGCAGACGGGAGAGGAGATCGATGTCCAGAAATTCACTGATTGGCACGCCGTTGGAATCCAACTTTTTACCTCACCGCTTTGACGATTTCACCGAGGATATTTTCGAGCGTCACATGGTCGGCTTCGGCGCGGTAGTTCAGGATCACGCGGTGGCGCATCACGCCCGGCAGCGCCCGCATGATGTCCTCGTCGGCCACATTCAGCCGCCCGTCGAAGGCGGCGAACGCCTTGCCCGCCAGCGCCAGGTACTGGCAGGCGCGCGGCCCCGCTCCCCAGCGGATGTATTTATCGGCCACCGGCAGCTCGCCGGGACGGGTTCCGCGCACGATCCGGGTGGTGAATTCCGCCACCGAATGCGGCACCGGAATATGGCGCACCGCCTCCTGGAATTTGAGCAGTTCATCGCGGGTGATGACCTTTCTCAAACTCACCGTTTTTTCGTCGGTGGTTTCGAGCATGATGCGGACCTCGGTGGCGTAATCCGGGTAATTCACGTTCAGCGCAAACATGAAGCGGTCGAGCTGGGCCTCCGGCAGCGGGTAGGTCCCTTCCTGTTCGATCGGATTCTGGGTGGCCAGCACGAAAAACGGCTCCTGCAGTTCGTAACACTTGCCGGCTACGGTCACTGCGCGCTCCTGCATGGCTTCAAGGAGCGCGGCCTGAGTTTTCGGCGGCGTGCGGTTGATTTCGTCCGCCAGCAGCAGATTGGTGAACACCGGACCCTTGATGAACTTGAATTCGCGCGCCCCGGCGGTCTGGTTCAGCTCAAGAATTTCGCTGCCGGTAATGTCGCTCGGCATCATATCGGGCGTGAACTGAATGCGCTTGAAGCTGAGGTCCGCCACTTCGCTGAGGGAACTGACCAGCAGCGTTTTCGCCAGTCCCGGCACCCCGGTCAGCAGGCAGTGCCCGCGCGAAACGATGGCCGCCAGCAGCTCTTCGATCAATTTATCCTGGCCGAAAATCTTCCGTCCAAGCTCCTGACCGACTACATTCATTTTGCCCGGCAGTTCCTTCAAGGTTTCGGCTGCGTTGATCATTGGCTGTTCCTTTCTTTGATATGATTAATCTGTTTACGCAATTCATAAAGATCGGTACGGATTTTCCGGTAGTTTTCCAGGTTAATCGTCTGCATTGGCACCAATGCAAAACTGAAATCGATCCGGTTTGCCGCCGCGGTAAAACTTGCCGCGTGAGAATGGTCTATCTTTGACCATTGGGCACTTTCAAAAGTCTTATTTTCGAAGGCCATTCGATATTCGATATAGATCTGGCGTCCATCAAAAATACGGATCGGATGTTTGCACGCGGATGGTAGAAATGGCTTGGTCAGGTTATCCGGCAACGCTGGAATTCCTCCAGCATACTTGACCTTGAATTTGACGGTGGGCTCCAGTTCGTAAGAAATCAGCTCCGAACCGGGAAGAATATTGTCGAGGTACGATTCGAGCATGAAACGGCGTTTCTGCGGCGTTTCGGTACTCATCAGCATCCGCTGCCATTCGTACAGGAAAAGTCCTTTATTTTCGACTTCAACCGTGGCGGTATTATCGGCTGAAACCGTGATATTCAACTTGGTCGAACTCAGTTGTGCACGCGGCAGGTCGCCGGATGCAATATGTTTGCCGATAAACATCCCGGTGGTATCGGCGTCGCCCGGCGGCAGGTCGCCGAATGGCGCGAGATTGTCGGTGGCGTCCAGATACAGTTTGTGCTGCGGCAGGTACACGATCATGTGGTTGAACTGCCAGCAGGGGAAGGATGAGTCGACCTGGCTGCCGCGGTTGACCAGCACCCGGATGGCCTCGATGCCGAGCTCCTTGCACATGGCGTACATGGCGTTTGCCTTGTCCTTGCAGTCGCCGTAATTGTTGCGGATCATCTCGCCCGGAGTCTGTGGACGGAATGCCGCCGCACCTAGTGGAGTCGTCACGTAGCGGACGGAGTTCAAGTAGTCGTAAATGCGTTTGACTTTGTCGAGCTCGCTCTCCGCGCCTTTGACCAGGTCGGCAAGCAGAGCCTTGGCGTCGTCATTCATTTCCTCGGAACGGGCGACCATGCGGTTGACCCAGTTCATGAAATCTTCCCAACTCTGCAGCGTGGTCAGGACCACCCGCGCCGGAATCAGCTCGGGATACGCGTCGTAGGGCAATTGCTCGTAGGCCGCCAACGCTTCGCTGCTGCTGTAGGTAACGGTGTTGCCCTTTTCGGTTTTGACCATGTTTTCCGGAGTGTTGTAAAACTTGTATTTCAGCTCCTTTGGAAACGACACGGAGTAACTGCAGACCGGCAGAATGGATTGGATATAAAAGACCGTCTGGAACTCCGGCAGGTGGTTGGGGCGGGGGATCGAAATCCGTCGCTGCAAATACAGAATCGAGCCCGGCGGCGGGGTCGGCAGCGAACCCTCGGTAATCTCGCAATGCGAGCCGTCCGGGTAAATAATCCGGGCATTCCGGAAGCCGCTCACACCGCCGGGGGCGACCATTTCCGCACCGGATTTTTCAAGGATGTAAAACGTGTCGGCCTGTGTGCCCACGGCGGATTTATCCTGATTCAGAATATACGAGACTTCGCGGCGCAGGTAAATCGCCGGATAACCAGCAAATTTTTCCGCGAGAACCTTGGCATCCGCGAGCTGTTTCAGCGTTTCCGGGGTGGCTGGATTGACGACCAGTTTCTTCCGTTCCAGCAGCGATTTCAGATTATCGGCGGGCGGGGTTTCCGCTTGATTTGACGCAGCGGCGGTGAACGTCATTTTCGAGCCGTTAAACGGATACGAGGCGCGTTCGCCGCGGTGGTAAAACTGGGAATTTTCGGCAATGGCCATCGACGTATCGCGGTAGAATTTTTCGGTTAGCTGCCCGGCTTTTTTCAGCACATCGCCGAGCGCGGCGTCGGGGCCTAGCTCCTGCAGGGCATGCAAATAGAATTCCGGGTAACGCGGCGGCCCGAGCTGGCCGGGATCGTCCTGCGCGGCCACCACGGTTCGCTCGCCTTTGGCCAGCTGTCCCAGCAGAGCCGCGCTGCCGCTGTTGAAAAGATACACGGTTTGACGGGCTTTGACCGTGTCGAGCAGTTTGCTCAGTTCTTCGGCCGTGATGCGTCCATTGGCCGTGGGCAGCGAAATGCGCCGGGCATTTACCGAGGCGTAGCCGAACACATATACGGCCAGATCGTCATCAGGCTTGGTTTGGGATGCAAGGTGGGTCAGGGAGTACCGGATACCCTCGGCGGAATCGGCGGTCACGCGGTAATCGTGTGCCGACAGCAGTTTTTCGAGTTGAACGATCTGGCCGGCGGCTTCGGCTTCGAGTTCGGGCGTGCCGCTGCGCAGTTGAATAATAACGGCGTATTTCCCCGCATGGCAGGGAATCAGAAATGCCAACAGAAGAAAGTATAGAAACTTTGTCATTCAGTAGCCCTTATTCGCAATTTTTTTTATCATATCACTGGAACAAAAGAAATACAATGATAAAAAACACAGATATTCCATTATTTTCGACCTTCGGCGTAATGATACGCAGAAATTTCGCGGCTAAAAATAAAAAATCTAAAGCAACGGGCAGTCCGTGCAGTATTGGCGGCGTTCGCACTTAGTGCAGAAGGCGCCGCGCCAGACATCGTCGAACTGGGTGGTCAGAGGCTCGATTAATTTGGCTTCATCGGTCAGGATGCCGTTTTCGAAATTCCGTTTGTTTTCGCCCTTGGCGCCCATCCCAGCGCCGGTCAGGTTCGCGCTGCCGAAAAAGGCTTGCTTGCCGTCGATGATCACACATTTGAAGTGAACACGCGGGCACAGCACCCGCTCCACGCCGCCCCACAACCCGGGGAAGCGGTCAAAATCTTTGCGGAACGCCGGTCCCGGCTCTTTGGCATGGATCAATCGTATTTCCACGTTTCGTTCCAGCAGCTCCGCCAGTATCTGCAGAAATGGTACCATCTGCCGGGTTAAACCGGCTTTTTCCACATACATATCCTTGATATCGGCGGTGGCGATCCAGAGCCGTTTTCGCGTCTGCGGTACCAGGTCGCGAATCACCGCCTCATAAATCTGCCGGTTGCTGACAAACTGAATCATGTAGCTCCTTATCGATCTCCTGCAATCAATCTATCATATGAGGGGAGATATGCAAACCATTTTCCGCTGCCGCCCCGGAAAATTTTTATGGGGTGGAAATTAAAGATTTCTGCTGCCATCCCGTCGAATACAAAATGAGCTGTGAGTTATGGCGCAAACCGGAGAAGAGGCGAATAAAGGAAGAAATGGCGGAGAGGGTGTGAATTCCTCACTGGATCATTTGCCGCTCAAAAATGGCCGGGAATCGCTATTTTATCCTCAAAATAACACTCTATAGCACTGTTCCAGCAGCTTCTCTCGTAACCTTTAAACGGGACGAAACTGGTCCATCAGACCCCGTGATGGGGAAAAATGGGGAACGCTTTATCATGACAATCAGCTGTCTCCCAGACCGGGAGCCAAACCCGGCTCCCTGCCAATCTGCAGACAAGATAATATACTCTGCTGAAAGTACTTTGCAATCGAAAAATCGATTCGCCATGGAATCAAATAATTGATTTCTTGCACAGACATCAGAATTCATTATTCCCTGAATTTCTCCGTCGACATGTTGTTTTTTGCATTAATATCATTGCCTTGGAGATACTATTTACCGGACCAATACTTATTGTAAAGATTGATCAGAGCTTCTTTGCTTGCGTTTTCTGGAAAATCTTCTGGAATCTCTACCAGATCGAATTCTATGTCTCCGGCTTCTGCCAATTCGATTATTTCATCATCGTCAATATCAATGTACTCCGGCCATTGGTTGATCATGGATCGAGCAGCCTGAACAACGTCCTCTGGCGTTTTCCCTGCAAAAATATCTTCTATTCGAGATGCTCCATTGCTGACTATATAGAAGCTCATATTTCTCTCCTTACTGTTTTCTTGTTCTTTAGATATATTTTATTCTTGTTTGAGTTTGTGCCGAATTCACTGCCTCTGTTTTTATTATTCGTTATTTCCTGGTTCTTCGTCTGAGACTGCTGGATCATGCTGTTTAATTTCGTCTGTCCCATCTGATTCTGGCCTTTCTGTATTTTTCAGATACTTTACTTTGTCTATGGAGGGGGAGTTCAGTACGGCGCTTATTGAATAAGAAAAATAATCAATGATGTAGTTCAAGGAAAAATCATAGTTCCCTTCTGCGGGTCTGAACCATTGGTAATATTGAACTCGGAAGCTATTAAAACTAGCTGGACGTTCTTCTGGAGTGAGTCCATATAAGTAATAATTGGTAATAATTTCTTTCTTGTTCATAGGTTCTTTCGGAAGATCAATCGAAAATTTTCTTATAAGAGATGATTTCATTAAGCATGAAAGACAATATTTCCGTATTTCAGCTTTATTGATTTTGCTCATTTTCTGTATTTCAGCTTCACTAAATTTGTTCTCATTTCGCATTTCAGCTTCATCAATCTTCCACCTTCTTCTTAACTCTTTACTTTTTTGAAAATAATTTTTCTGGCTTTGAAAAGGAGTTATCTCGCCAAACTTGCCATTTGGATTTTTAGATTCAAGAATTCTATCTGTAAAGATTGTTAATAGGCATATACATAAAAATCTTTCCTTAAAGTCTTTCCGTAATGAAAGCAAATTATACTCTACGATCTTTTCTCGCACTGTTGCTAAAATATAATAATATAGCAATAAGCGCTTTTGGATATAAGAGTGTTGGGGTTGCTTGTACAACTTAATTATGTCATCAAGTTGTTCGAATTTTTGCGTAAGATGATGTACTTTCGTTTCTCCGGAATATTGGGATAACTTTTGCCAATGACCTTTGGATTTCTTTAATTCTTTTGCATTTCGGTTTTTACTTACTTTTAAAGTCTGTAATGTCATTTTATGAATTTCGGCAAGAACAACAGAATAACGAGTTAAATTGAAATAATTCTCTTGTTTGTCTTCTGATACAGCTTGTAGATAATTCTCCAGTTCATCATTAAAGACTTTCAGAAATTTAAGACGCCGAAACGGCTCTTTCTCCCAAAATTCAATCCTTGTTAACACTTGGAAGATATTGTAATGCAACTCAATGTCCACTTGTTTGCCACGTGCTTTCACCAGAAACGCATTGAGTCTACTGTATTCCTTGGTGATTTCAAGGTTATTATCTGAGCAAAATTTCTCTGCTTTTGCTTGAGTATCCTCTTTTCTTACCATGATGAATATCCTTGATATTTTATTCTTCAAATGAAAGATAATCCTGTTTTTTGAAAACTGCAAACAAGTATGTCGCCTTTCAAATTGTTTTTTGATCGAAAATAATTGCCAGGATGGTAGCTCTGATGTATACCCGAATTGGGAAAAAATATGGAATTGGTTGATTCCTCTAGGCTGCGAAATTCGATAAAAAACGACAACCATCAAGGTTCCTGGATGACCTGAAGAGGTTCGATAAGCTCTTTTTCGCCGGACCACGATCTTGAAAAATCGTATTCGGCAATTATTTTAATGAGAGTCGATAACCAAAAGGAGACTGTGGAAGAAAAGAACCGTATTCTAAATTACAATTGAAGATATAACCGTTATCTTTAAGCAAGATTTCCTGTCTAAAACGCCAAACTTTACTGTGAAGATCTGATTGCTTATAAGAAACGCTCGTTTTGGGCGTATTCTGTCTGCATGGATCTTTACGGGTATTGGCGTACCTCGACAGGACTGTAGCAGAGTACGCCTTTTTTCGTCCATGTCCCCGAAGTTTAAAACCAAACATAAGGGAAAAACGCATGAACGAAGACAACAGAAAAGAATCGTCCGGTCAGCAGAGTACGGAGAGCAGCATGGGGAATGAGAAGATTCCTGCGTGGAAGAAAGCTATCCAGTGGGTAGATGGCATGTACATGAAGCTCCCGTTAGACAGCATCAACCAGAAGCTGGAGAAACTGCCATTCAAAATCGATGTCAAGTCCACCGCATTTAAGGCTGTGGCAAGCGGCATTATTTGCGTTGGAGTCGGCGGTATTCTGATTACTTCAGGCGGCGGAAACAGCAAGGAAGCCAGTAAGCCCGCAATTGAGAATCAGGTGAAACCAGCGGTCGCTTCACAAGTCACTCGGCCCACTACTCCGGCGATTCCTCAACAGGCAGCTCAGGCTGCAAGCCCAAAGGCTGCACCTCAACCTGCCGTACCCCAGCCAGCAGCACATCCTAAAGCTACAACTCCGTCTCCGACGGTCGCGCAAAAACCTAAAGAGAAGCGCTTACCCGATTCGCACGAAATATCGAATTTGGTGACCTATGCCGAAGATGGCAATTTTAAGATGCTCAAGTCTGTAATCGAGAAAGAGAACCTCGACATCCGGCGAGTGAAATCCCGCGATTCCAACAATGAGCCTGCTCGTAATCGATTGCGGGGAAATATGAATGCGCCCCAGCCCGGCGATTCGCTGCTTCATGTCGCAATTCGTCTGAAGAATTCAGAGATGATAGACTATTTGTTGCAGCAGGGAGTAGATGTGACCCTTGAAAATCAGGATGGGAATACCGCTTTGCATATTGCCGGTGTTTTTTCGGATGCCAAGACTATCAATGCCTTGCTGGATAAAGGAGCTCAACTTGAGTTCGAAAACAAAAAGAACGAAACGCCGTATTTCTATGCGTTGAAACATAATGCCATGGACAATGCCCTCATCATGAAAAAGAAGGGTGCTCAACTTAACGCACGGATGGGCGGAATACTGCTTTGCCATGCATTGCTCGCCGGCAATCTTAAAGTCGCAGAATTTCTGATTAACGACGGGGTAGATGTCAACGTCAATTCTTATGATCCCATGCGTGGTGATCGCCGTTTCGATACTCCGCTCTCGCTGGCGTTGGAGAAGAATTATCCGGACATCATCAGGCTGTTGCTGGCGAAAGACGTAGACTTTAAAGATAAGAAAAAAGAGCTCTTTACGTGGGTGGCCAGTGAAGGACATCTGGATATCCTGAAAACTCTGGAACAGAAAGGCGTTAAGCTTAAGGGTGAGACGTATTTATTAGCTGTAGCCGCGGAATATGGGCGGCTTGAAATTGTTCAGTATTTGGTCGCAAATGAATATCCCCCGAGCGAGGTAAGTGACGGCAACAAAGAGACTCCTCTCCATATGGCCGCCCAGAATGGACATGATGCCGTTGCCAAATATCTGGTCGAGAATGGAGCAAATATTTACGCGGTTGGACGTATACGTTTTTACAAATTTCAGGAACTTACTCCACTTCAGGTGGCATGCCGCTCCGGAAAAATAAAAATAATTGAAATCCTGCTGGCCAACGGAGAAGATCCCGATAATAAGCGTGCTCCTTTGTACGAGGCTCTGGCTTACGGACATGCTCAGTGTGCCGAGTTTCTATTGTCGAAAGGCGCCAAGCCGAATCCACAGAAAGTTGTGAATCTGCTGATACGGGCCGTCAACACCAAGGAACCAAACCTGAACACGATAAAGGTGATCCTGAAAACCGGGAAGGCGGATATCAACGGTCGTTATGTCAATGATACTATTTCCGTCAACAGTGAATTTCCGGAAACCATAACCGCATTGTATTTCGCCGTCGAGCTCAATAATCTTGAAGTTGCGAAACTCCTCATTGCCGAAGGTGCCGATGTCAACGCGCCCAATCGCAGTGACCTTTGGGGCACGGACCGTAATACCAAAAGTATTTTGGGCATGGCGCTGCTGAAAGATAACAAAGAAATGATCGAATTATTGAAGTCGAAAGGGGCCAAACTGGATAATGAAGAATCGTCGGTATTGCTGTGTGCGGAAATCCAAGCAAACAATATTGTGAAAATCCGACAGTTGCTGAAAGACGGAGCCGTTCCAGTGGCAACCGCCAGAGGTGGCTTACCACTCGGACATGCGGCCAAGAGCGGCTCTATCCCGATACTCAATTTGCTTCTGGAAAACGGTGCCGATCCGTCAGCCCTGGACCCTAATAACGGCAGCACTGCCTTGCACGCGGCAATCAACAGTGGCAAGGATAATTCCGCGAAGATATTGGTCGAGAAAATGAAAGACATAAGTGTTCAGGACAAAAACGGCAATTCACCGCTTCACCGGGCAGTCTTTCTGAAAAACCAGAACATGGTTGAAATGCTTCTCGCTAAAGGCGCGAAACTGAATCAGGTCAACAAAGAGAAATTCACTCCGTTACATCTCGCTTGCTTCATGAATACACCGGAGATCGTTGAAATCTTGGCCAAGAAAGGTGCCGACCTCAATACCGTTGGAACAGGTAATGCGACTCCGCTGCATACTGCCGTAAGCAAATTTTCCGATAAATGCATCGCCATATTGCTGGCCGGTGGCGCAGACACCACCTTGAAAAACGAACGCGACCAGACTCCCTACGATTATGCCATACAAATAGATCAGGCATGGGCCGACAAAGTTTTCAACAAAAAGTAAACGCCTCACTCACCTTGCTGTGCCACACAACCGGTACAGCAAGGCAACAGCCTCAAACGACAGCATGTATTTCGGGTAGACAGAAGGGATATACTCGACCTCCCCGAAAACATCATTACGGAAGTAAATGAGTCCCAGCAGCAGAACCTCAAACAAGTCTTAGAAAGATACTGGCCGGAAAGTTCCAAACCGATACCAAGTACATATTACAGGATTTGCCGTGTTCACCGGAAGAAGTAACTGATCTTACCGTGAAATGCATACGAATCCTACAAGAGAAAGCTGTTCACGTAATGCGAAAAAGTAAAACATTGTTCAGGAAAGATTTGAATAATGTATCTTTCTTATTATATTAGCAATGATGGAGGGCAACCAATATGAAGCATTGTTTGGTTTCTTGGCTGGGAACGGTTGATATAAAGTGTGTATTAAACTCATCTGCAGGGGAAATTGGTCCGCTTCTGTCTGTATTGCGAGCTCATGATTTTTCTGAGATTCATCTGCTTTCCAACAGACCTCCAGCTGAGACCAATGCGTTTGTTGAGGCATTTCAAAGAAAGGTGTCAGCCATATCGGTTATAATGCATCAATATTCCTTTGAAGATCCGACGGATTATGAGCAGGTTTTATCCGCATCGGAAAATGCGATTTCTAAAATCAAGCCGTTTGAGGCAAATAAGCAAATTACATTCTTTGTGACTCCGGGAACTCCAATTATGGTTGCCGTTTTCTGTTTGTTGGCGGAAAGACTTCCTGGAGTGGCATTGATTCAGCATTCGGAACAGAATGGAACGCGGGCGGTGGATTGGCGTGTGCCGGATTACCTGACCAAGGAAAGCGCGAAGGAGATAAACGATAACATCGGGATAGACATGCCGCCGGACAAAGCGTTTTCGAATATTCTCCACGCATCTGCGGTCATGCGAGGAACCATTCGTTTGGCATCTCGTTATGCCAGACATGATATTCGGATTCTTCTTGCCGGGGAATCCGGTACCGGCAAAGAATTATTTGCACGTGCTATTCATGATGCAAGCGGACGCAAGGGGCAGTTTGTCGCGGTAAATTGCGGAGCCATTCCCGTTAATCTGCTTGAATCCGAACTTTTCGGATTTGAAAAAGGAGCATTTACCGGCGCAGTGGCGGCGAATATCGGGAAAATCCGCTCTGCGAACAATGGTACTCTTTTCCTGGATGAAATTGGTGAATTGCCATTAGATCAACAGGTAAAGCTGTTACGATTTCTTCAAGAGGGTGAGATAACACCCATTGGCGGACGGATTCCGCAAAAAGTAGATGTGAAAATTATTTCGGCAACTCACCGGGATTTGCCGGAAATGATGCAAACCGGAAAGTTTCGCGAAGACTTGTACTACAGGCTTGCTGTTGGTTTGATCCGGATTCCTCCGTTACGGGAAAGAGGAAATGATCTTTTTCTTCTGGCACAGGAATGCTTGCGGCGTACAAATGAAATGCTTTTTCCTTCTTCTCCGCAGGAATGTAAACAATTTTGCAATGATGTAAATATTTTTATCGCCAACTATCCCTGGTTCGGAAATTTCAGGGAACTGGACAGCACGATTCTTCGGGCTGTTTTGAATACCGGGGCCAAAGAGATCAATGCCTCCGATCTTGAAGCTTCTATTTTAATCAAGCGGGGTTCCCGAGATGTTCCCGACTGGGTTCCAGAGTACCGGGGAGATGGTTCGTTTGTGCTGGATAATGCTCTTGAAGACATCGAGAAATATTATATCAGAAAAGCTTTGGAGGATGCTCATGGAATCAAGCAAAAAGCCGCCGAATTGTTGGGTTGGAAAACCCATCAGAATCTTTCAAACAGGTTGAAAAAGTATGATCTGGAATAAAGTTGGCATAAACTCTGCTTATACAAATTCAATTAATTTTTAGGAGGAACGATTATGTTTGATGCTTCAAAATTTACAGCGCCCAAGGCAAAGCCGTTGCCTGTTGTCCTGCTTCTGGATGTCAGTGGAAGTATGTGTGGTGAGAAAATCCGAAGTCTCAATGAGGCTGTCAAGGATATGTTGGCAACATTTCGTGATACAGAGAATGGCGAGACTGAAATCCATGTCGCGGTCATTACCTTTGGGGAGGACGTAAAACTGCATCAGACGCTGATCAATGCTGGAAGTCTCCAATTGCACAATTTGTCGGCATCCGGCGGGACGCCGCTCGGTACCGCACTCAGAATGGCAAAGGCGATGATCGAGGACAAGGATACCATACCGTCTCGAGCTTATCGACCGACGGTGGTTTTGGTTTCGGACGGACAGCCGACCGATAATTGGCAGCAGCCGCTAAATGATTTCATCATCGGAGGACGCTCTTCCAAATGTGACCGTATGGCAATGGCTATCGGGGCCGATGCGGATGAAAAAGTGCTCGGTAAATTCGTTGAAGGTACCAATAATCCACTCTTTTATGCCGAAGGAGCCAAGCAGCTACGGGAGTTCTTCAAATTTGTCACCATGTCAGTCACAATGCGCACGCAATCACAGAATCCAAATATTGTGCCGGAGCCGGATGACATTGAAGCCAAGCCGACTACGATTGAAGTGCGGACGGAAAAACCAAAATCTTCGCCTGTTGCAGCGCAGTCTACCACAAATGAAGCAGATGAACAATCTGACGAAGGATATTGGTAATGTTCGATGTAAGTAAATTCACAGTACCGAAAGCAAAACCGTTGCCCGTCTTTCTTTTATTGGACGTCAGTGGTTCGATGAATGAAATCATGGATACTGAAAATGTCCGCCGGACAGGGAATACATATATGGACGACGGGCAGACCTGGGAATTGGTCGAGGGTGGAACATCGAAAATTCAGATCCTTAATGAGGCGGTCAAGCAGATGATCGATTCGTTCGTTATTGAAGAAAGGCAGGAGACTCAGTTCCTTGTTTCGATCATTGTCTTCGGAAATAGCGCCATGCAACATCTTCCATTGACAGCAGCTTCATCTGTAAAATGGGTGGATATGACGGCTGATGGAAACACGGCAATGGGGGAAGCATTCAAAATTGTAAAAAAACTGATTGAGGATAAGGACGTCGTCCCTTCCCGAGCCTTCCGCCCCACATTGGTGTTGGTTTCGGATGGTCAACCGACGGATAACTGGAAACGGGCATTGGAATCTTTGATTCATGAAGGCCGTTCGTCCAAATGTTTCTTTATGGCAATGGGTATCGGAGAGAATTCAGGCGGGCAAGTTCTTGACAATTTCATTTCCCAAACCCCTGTTTTGGCGGAAGTGAATGGGACTGCGATTCGGAACACTACGTTTCATGCGGCAGATGCAGACAAGATACATGAGTTTTTCCGCAAGGTTACAATGTCGGTGACCACCCGCAGCAGGTCGCAAAGTCCCAATGGTATCCCTATATCGATGCAATCTGATCCGACCGAAACAGAGGAGGGGTATTGGTAATGGCACAGGCAATTGGAGATCCCGAAGAGCTGGAGCGTTTTGCTCATTCTCTGCAACAGTTTATCGATTCGCTCAACGACGCAACCGGCAGTCTCAGTAACGCATTTGCGGCGCTTGGCGACACGTGGCAAGACGAGAAGCGGGCCCAATTTGAGGAAGAGTACAATGTGCTCGTCCAACAGTTGAGGCAGTTTGATTCAAATACATCGGAGCAGATTCCGTATTTGCTCGCGCTTGCGGCGCGGCTGCGCGACTATCTGCAAAGTTAGGGAAATTATCATAATGCAGGTTTCAATTGGACAAGTGGAGAATCTGGAAGACCTCGTACGCGGACTTGAGTCCGTCGACGAAGCCGTGAAGTCTGCATGTCAAGAACAAATTGCCATGGCCGTGAATAAATGTACGGAGGCACGGGAAGAGGCTCAGAACAGCAGGAGTATGCTGGAAAGTACTTGTCTGGTTGAGCAGGAGGCACAACAGAATTTGGAATCGGCCGAAGATGTGTTGGGAGCTGCTGAGTCTGCATTGTCGGCCTGTGAAGCGCAACCTTCCGACGAAGATGGCAACCGACCCGACTGCTCCTGCGAAGAGAGCGATGTCACAGATTCGCGAGTTGATGTTGCAGATGCGCAAGCCGCACTGGAACAAGCGGCGGAAGACCGCCAACAAATGGAACAACGCGTTGATTGCGCGCAACAGGCATTGGTGATGGCGGAAGGAATGCCGGAACAGGCTCAGTTGGAGTGTACATTGCGCATGAATGCAATATGCAATGCCATTGAAACAGGAAAAACTCGCCTGACTGCCGCGCTGCATGCGCTGGAGGCTTATCTCGCGACCAATCCGGCCGCCGCGCAATTTCATTCGTGGCTGCATTGGCGTCCTGAACCGGGAAAACCGATAACACCGGATATTCTCCGTGATCGCATGAATCTTTCCGTTGAACAACGGCGTTTGTTACAGGAATATCTCCATGATCGCAACCCTGCTTATCGCAATCTGGTTGACAAATACCGGACTCAATGGGCGACAGCAAAGGGCGATGCCGAACGCAACATGGTTAATCGTCGTGCACGCATACATCTGAGCGGTGCATTTGCGGAACAAATGGCACGATACGCGCTTGCTCCATTAGGTGGAAAAATCGAAACGCAGGGGCGAACTTTTGTGGGAGATGGCGGCAGATATACGAAGACGGATTTGCTGGTGACGGACTTGCGGGTTCCGGTCATTCTCGGTCGTGGTGAGGTGATGGGGGCGCCAGTTGGCGGTTCGATTGCATTTGAGGTGAAATGCGGCAAAGCGTCTTACCTCTACGCCCAGACGGCGCACATGGTATTCCAGGCAGAAGGACATAAACAGGCGGACGCGCATTGCACGTTGTGTTCACGGGATATCCATGACTTATCGCCGGAGCAAGAAAAGGAATTGCGCAAGAGACTACGTGATGCAGGCTCACCGATGGTCGGTATGCTGCCGCACAAAAATGACATCGATCAATCATGTCTTGAATTCATACATGGAAGCACGGAGGAGGTTCAAAAATGAAAATACGACTCGCGGTAATTCCGCCTGATGACTTGGCCAGTGTCCGTGCCGAGGTTGATATACTTCGCGGCGCGGTAGATTCCGGGGATATGGACGGCATGGACGCAGCCACGGAAAAACTGCTGCCTTTGACGAACGGGTTTTACTCGATGGATCTTTCTGAGGAAGAATGGCAAAAAATTCTGACCGGAATCCGAATTAGAAACCCGGAATTCCAATCCGACTATTTGTTGCCGGGCAAGGTTGTTTTTTCGATTTTTCCAGATCTGACATCGGATACGATGGTTCTTCAGCTTCCATTTGACGAGAAGGAGGGGGATGATGTTTGACGACGTATTCGGAATGGCGGAACGGTGTGCGGAAACCTTCTGCAGTAGCGTGAATGATGCGTTCGGCGCATCCATTGTCGCCGAAGTTCTTGACCCGATTCATTGTGAAGTCGGTTTGCTTCGCTCGTTTCATGAAGAGTTTCAACGCCAGTCTTTGAACATCGAGCAGGTCTTGGAGGAGGCGCGGTCATTCAGTTTGAAGGGGGATTCCAGATAATGAACAACATAAACGGATATTTTCAGGATTCTGTCGCCAAACTGGATAGAGTTGTTGCTGATTATCAACATGGTCTCGTGCTCATTGGCCGGGAATTTGATGATGCCTACGAACGGATTGACCAGGCCCTCTCCAATATCCGTGGAGAATCGGTGAAGTGTTGCGGACATTCTCAAATCGGATTGTTGCAAGAAAAAGAATTACGTCAGCAAGCTGAAAAAATCGAAGCTGATATCTCAAAGCTTGAAGATGAAATTGCCAGACTAAATCAGGGAATTACCGCTATCGATACGACTGTTCAAGAAAAAAGACAGAAGAAAGTAAATCTTGAACGGCAAATACAAAACCGTTGCCTTATAGAAAGGATTTATTATTTTTTTTGTCAGGACGAGGACAAGGCTCAACGTTATATGTTGAAATGCGATCTTGACAATCAGAAAAAAGAAAAATTTGCGTTGGAAAAAACCAAACAAGAATTCGAATCAGCCAGACTGCAAGCGGATTCCAAGACAAAAATTCTTCAAGCAGCATTGGCTGAAATTCGCCGCAAACTCGCCGCATTTAAGAAATCAGCCGAATATGCCGATGAAAAGGCTTTGGCTCTGGAAAACAAGCGTACGGAAGCAGAAAGCCGCCGGAAGATGCGAAAAACCAAACTGTTGACATTCGCTTCTTCCGCATGGGAAAAAACATCAGCCGAAATCACACCGGGGCTGGCACGGATTCACCGGCAGCAACCCGTTTTCGTTGATTTAGATAAAGACAACCCGCATACGGTCCAGGAAATGCCCGATGGGCTTCTTCTTGGTTCGCGACAGGTTTCATTCCAGAAATTTCATTGTTTGGTTCCGCATATTGTTCCATTTCCATTTGAGCGTGCTCTTATTTTGCCGGAAGACAATGCCGTCCAACAACGCTTGGCACATCATCTGTTGCTGCGGTTGCTGCAGGCTATTCCGCCGGGGCGGCTTGAATTAACTCTGATTGATCCTTTGAAGCAGGGACAGTCTGCCGCGCCATTTCTGCCGCTCCTGAATGTGGAACAGCTGGTTCCGCAGCAACGTGTGTTTACCCGTGCGGAGGAAATTGAGTTCATGCTTTGCAAGTTGACGGATGAAATCGAAGATCTGATCCAACACCGGTTCAAAGGGAGAGTATCCAACTGGAATGAGTTCAATGCGGTAAATCCCGATAACCAGTTACCGTACAAAGTCGTGTTGCTTTTCGATGTTCCCGGGCAGCTTTCGGATAAAAGCTTGTGGTATCTCGAGCGATTGACTGAAAACGGACCGCATTGTGGGGTACTGCCTATTGTCGCTGTCGATAGTCAACGCATTGAAGAGAAGAGATATGAAAAATTTCGCGCTTCGTTGAAAAGCTCGACTCAACGGCTTGATGCACTTTTGCATGTCATGGACAATTCTGAAAACGGATTATCATTTTTGTATCAACCGGAGGAGTGGCCGCGGCATGAGGTACTGGATAAATTTCTATCGGCTCTTGCTGCACGTTATGCCGAAGCAAGGCGGTTCAAAAAAAACTTGCCGGACCTTTGGAGAAACTATGCAAAAGGCGCTACGACCATCGGCGGATTCGACATCCCTGTCGGCTTTACGTCTTCTGGAGAAATCGTATCGCTGACGCTTGGTTCGACAGGTGCCGAGCATCACGCTCTCTTGGCGGGCAAGACCGGTACCGGCAAGTCCAACCTTCTACATGTGATGATTCATTCGCTGAGTGAGAAATATGCGCCGCAAGAAGTTGATCTCTATCTCCTGGATTATAAGGAGTCAACGGAGTTCACGGTCTATGCGAATCCACCGCTTCCCCATGCACGGTTGGTCGCGACGGAGAGCGATTCAGAATATGGCGTGACGGTGTTGCAACACCTGGTGAATGAATTGGAAAACCGGGCGCAGCTTTTCAAAATAGAAGGTGTCCGTGATTTTGCGGAATACCGGAGAATACATGGCAAGCGATTGCCGCGTGTTCTCCTGGTCATCGATGAATTTCAAGTTTTATTCGCCGAGGAGCGGCAGGTTGCGGAAAACGCGGAGAAGCTGCTCATGCAGCTTCTCAAGCAGGGACGCTCTTTCGGCATTCATGTCCTTCTGGCTACGCAGACCCTGAAGGGAATCAATGCGCTGTCGCTGGGAGCATTGATCTCTCAATTGGGCTGCCGCATCGCATTGGCCTGTGGACAAGAGGACTCTGCCATGATTCTCAGCAGTAATAATTGGGCGGCAGCGGAGCTCAAAAGCCCGCCGGAAGGCATCATCAATAATGCCAACGGCGCGAAATCCGGCAATGTCAAATTTCTGATCCCTCTGGCAGAAAGTGCGTTTTGCGGTCATCATCTTGCCAAGATGTCGGAGCGGGCGGGAAAGCGTGGTACGGCCAGCAAAACACGAATATTCAACGGGGCTAACCTGCCGGCCAGACCGATATTCGGCGAGTTCCAGTCTGCCTACGGATGGGCGGACGTGCTTTTCATGGGAGAACGGCTGACATTTACTGCTGATGTGCTGTCCATCCCTCTGATCCGGCGCCATGCATGCAATGTGCTCTTCAGCGGTTATAGTGATGTGATTCATGATGGTTTGCTCTCCACACTTCTCACCTGTTTATCTTTTTCCGGAAATGATTTTGAGGAAATCGTTTATTTCAATGGGCGGGGAGTCGTGCCTGGCGACAGTTTCGTGGATGCAGTCCAAGCGTTGAGCGGACGTTTTAAAGCGTTTGACGATATTGACTCGCTGCCTTTGCAGGATATTCTGGACCACATCGGCAGCCGCCGCGTTGCGCTGATTATCGATGGCCTTGATACTGAAAAGATGTTGCATCCTGTTCAGACATTCAGGACGCCGAAGCAGGGTGAACCGTCGGCACCGGCCGATCTTCTGAAGCGTATCGCTGATGAGGGCTCCCGAAAAGGGACATTCGTCTTCGCGTTCATCGAAAGCTGGCGTCGGAGTGTCTCTTCGTGTAAAGAACTGCTCAATCTCTTCGAATTGCGTGTGGCCTTTTGCATGAATGAAGATGATGCCGGGGCACTCGTCTACAGCAGCATCGGCAAATTCAAAGGAATCGAGAAACCCAACCGGGCGGTGTTCGTTAACCGTATGACGAATGAAAACCATTGGTTCCGTCCATTCATTGCCATAACGGAGACGGATATATGATTCTTCATTTAATTTGTGATACATCCGGCAGTATGTCGGAAGGTGCAAAACACTTGATTGTACGCGGTATGGTACGGGCGGTGGAACAGTATTTCCGCCTCGGGCACGGATATGCGGATTTGAAATTGATCTCCTGGAGCAATGAAGCTCGGATCACCGAGTGGATTCCGGATGACGAATTTCCCTCGGAAATGTTGATATGTGAAGGAACGGCAAACGCAAAGGCATTAATCTCCTTTTTCGGAGAATTCCCCAAGGGCAAAATTCTACTCTTCACGGATGGGTTCTGGGCCCAGAATGATGCGAAAGCCTTGAAACGCTGGAAGGAAAACCTCCAACCCGGTACACTCCGTATCATCAAGGCTGGTGTTGATACCAACCCGCAACTAAAAGGAATTGATGTATTCACCTCTGAAAATTTGTTTGCTGCGTTAGATGGATGGCTGGAAGGAGGTACAGAATGAAGAGCTGGAAGAGTTTTGGGGCGAGTGTCATCGGCCCCGGCCATATCGGTACAGGCAAACCGAATCAGGATGCGTGGACAACGTTTCACTGTACTTGGGGGGACTGCGTTATCGTCTCTGATGGTCTTGGCTCGAAGCGGTTTTCCGATTTCGGGAGCCATGCCGCCTGTCGCGCGGTGACTTATACCGTTCATTCTTGCCGTGGCAAAAACGAAATAACAGACTCCTTCCTAGCCGATCGGATCAAACTCAACTGGCTTTCCCTGGTTGCTCCGCTTGAGCCTCGTGATTGTTCGGCTACCTGCCTGTTTGCTTTTCGTCTTGCCGATGGTATAATCAGAGTGGGAATGCTCGGTGATGGGTTGATTGCCATTTTAAAGACCGATGGCATTGTCCTGTCGCTTGCCGAAGACAAAACGACCGGATTCTCCAATCTTACGTCAGCGCTTTCGGAAAATACCGCAAACAAAGAATGGCGGTTTCTTGGGTTACAAGAAGAATCTTGTCGTGCGATCGTGCTTTGTACTGATGGGGTTTCAGATGATTTGGAGGATACGGATGGATTTATCCGTGAATTTGCCATGCGTGCTGTTAATCGCGCAACGATCTCCTCCGCGCGCGATACAAGAAAAATGCTTGAGAACTGGCCCGTGCCCAAACATAGTGACGACAAGACTATTGCTTGTCTTTTGCAGGAGGAGATCGCAAATGAATAAGCCCGAAGAAAACGAAATTCCCAAGTCTCTTACCGATGAATATCATAACCTGCATTATCTCGGCGAAGAGCTGAACCGTGGCGGTCAAGGGGTGGTATTTCGCACAAGGGATGCGGATTTGGCAATCAAACAACCGTTGAATGCCAATAATGAACCGGATGAAAATGCGGACTTGCATCGCCGTTTTCAGAATATCCGCCTGCTGCCCTTGCCGCCGCGTATTCCGATTTCTCTGCCGCTTGCCATTTTGCGCAATGAACCGGGCTATGTGATGCGTCTCCTGAATGGGATGAATTCGTTCAACATTTTTGAATTCAGCGGCAAGATCAAAAATGAATATGCCGAACGAATACTTCCCCCATGGCTCGCAGAACTGCCGAACAAAGATCTAGCTCTGACGCTTCTTCATTATGCCAACACCGGTTCGACTCGTCGGCGTTTGTTTGCGCTCTCAAAATGCGCCTCCATTCTTGCCCGCCTTCACAGTGCAGGCTTGGTCTATGGCGACATCTCGCCAAACAATGCTTACATTGGCGATGGCGATTCCCGTGAAGTCTGGTTGATAGACTCCGATAACCTGTGCTTTGAAACAACTAGAAACGGAAACACAGTTTATACCCCGTGTTATGGGGCTCCGGAAATTATTCAGGGGCGCGACAAATCCCGTCCGCGCACAGATTGCTGGTCATTTGCGGTGATGGTTTTCAAGGTACTCTCGTGCTATCATCCATTCCTCGGGAAAAAGGTAGATGAGCCCGACGATGGTGAGTGTGGCTGGGATGCTGAGCCGGTGGAGACTGATATGCCTGCTGATTTGCATGAGCGTGCATATGCCGGTTATCTGCCGTTCGTTGATGACGAAGATGATGACTCCAATGCCACCACCTCAGGTTTACCGCGCGAATTAGTGGCAACACCAGAACTTCGCCGCCTTTTCCAGGAAACCCTTGGTTCGGGAAGGGGACAACCGCACCGCCGTCCAGCAATGGCGTTCTGGGCATTGGAACTGGCCAAAGCCTTTGATCGATCGTTGGTTTGTCCGAACTGCGCAATGAGTTATTTCGCAGACGAACACCAAAATTGCCAGTATTGCGATACACCGCGTCCTGCGTTCGCCCGTGCAAAGACGCCTCGCTGGGAGATGCTGATACCAGCGAATGCAGCAGAGTTCGTCCTGCGGCACCGTCTTTTCAATCCGTTTTCGCTTGAGCACAATGATGATCCGGAATACGAGGTGGTATTGGATTTCGCGAAGAAGAGTGCGCAACCTGTCCGAGGTGAGAATTCATTCCCGCCTGAGCTGTCATTTGAATTTGTGGGGGTGGAAAAATGAAATTTAATGATATTCCAGCTCGTATTCGTATTCATATTCGTGTCAAACAAACGAATGTCTCCTCCCATCCTTTAAATCCGTCGGAGCAGCCGGTCTTTTCCGTTTTATCTTGCCTGTCTCGCCCGGGAGAGTTCGAAATCGAGCTCAATGATACTACTATTTTCGTCAAACCTGTCGTTGACAGGGATATACGGCGCCTTGATGATGAGCTTGCTTGTGGGAGTGCTATACTTGCGCAGCTTGCAAATCCAGCCAAAGACGGCAGCTTTGAATTGCAAATAGCTTTTTTCGCGGGAAAATGTCTGGAGATGGGCGACATCGAGATTGGGGTAGATGAATATGTTGATCAAACCATCGCGAAAAACAATTTCCAAAAATCAAAAGAATATATATACGAGGCTTTCTTCCGGCATTGTTGCTTTATTCATGGTGATCAAGCATTCTTTTTTCTTACCGTTGGTCCGGCAATTGATGAGGTACTGAAGCCGGAGCCGAGAGAGAGCCGTGATGAGGAAATGATGGAAGAAGCGGACGATGAAACCTCTCAGCAGGTTTTGGCCACATCCACTCCAAAAATCGAACCAACCCGCAAGAATTCATTTTGTGTCACGGGCGATGATATTCGTTTTGTCGCCACGGAAAAACATATAGAAGATGAATCCATTTATATCATCACGAGTCTAACCAAAAGAAAGAAACAGTTCGACCCCACCTTGCGCCTTGCCAAAGGCCAGTTGAAATTCAGCGATTGGAGCAAAACCGGACGGATTAAATTTCTCGCCAAGGCTCAGATGAACAGACTCACCAAAGATGACGGGAGTTATTTGAGAAACTGGGATAAGTTTGGAAACCGCGAAGGTGAACTACTGCTTGAGCATGCCAGGGAAATCGGTGTCCTGCAGTATGGTGACATGAAGCCGCAACGTGACGGAACGGTTTCAGTTCATATTACCCAGGCGTTGGATTCCGCGTTGAATGCACTTGGCAAGGGCGGTGTGGAAACGGTCGAAATTGTTGACGTATTGCCGGATTATTTGGAGAATCCAGAACTGAAATTTACTGATTTCACCAGTGGCATCGAAGCACAAGCGAAGGCGGAAGATTTCACTGGAAAACAAAAGAAAGAGCAGAAGGAGGAGGGAAGTTCGTATTGTGAGGTTTTGGATTATGATAAAGATTCATGCACCCTCACACTCAAGATTGAAAATCTGCCGGAATCCGGGATGCTGATTCTTTCACTGGCGGGCGAAATTGCGCAAATCAAGCGGCGAATGTCCGCTCGTGGGGCAATTCTCGCAGGGTGCGCCGCTAATCCGCAACTAGGCCCTTTGATTGAGGAAAAGGGTGAAATTGCACGAACCCGTCCGCCGCGCAAAAGCAAACCACTTACGGCTTTCGTTTGCAACAAGGTTTTTCGGAATCCGCCAACCGACCGGCAAAAAGAAGCAGTCGAGGTTGCACTGAGTACACCCGATATCGCGCTCATTCAGGGCCCCCCGGGTACCGGTAAGACCACGGTCATCGCCGCGATCCTCGAGCAATTAAATGAAATGGTGGACAAACGTAGAGCAAATATCAGAGGGGTGGTTCTACTGACTGGTTTTCAGCATGACGCGGTCGAAAACATGATCAACCGACTTTCGGTTAATGGTATTCCCGTACCCAAGTTCGGCAAACGTTCCGGCGCAGCTGAAGATGATTTCGATGCTTTTGAAAGAAATCTCGAAGACTGGTGTGCCGGGATCGCGGCAAAAATCCGTCTTCAGAATCCGCAAATCGCCGAAATTGAGCAGGAGAGAGAAATCAGAAACCTCTGCTTGCAATACATCGAAGTACCGACACGGATGTTAGCGGCAAATCTCGCGAAGAAAATCGCAGCTTTGGGCGTTGCCATTCTCGGAGAAGATTGCTCCCGCCGCGCCGCCAATCTCGCCGAAAGACTTTCATTCCAGGAAAGCCTCAATGCCGAATTCAACCCGTTGCTGGATGCCGTACGTCGCTTGCGTGTCCGGCCGGAAAGCTTTGCCGACGATGGACCGGAACGGGCAGCCGATGCACTGGATGATTTGAAGAGCGTCCTTGAAGAAAATGACCGTGACTTGCTGGACAGAGCAAGCCTATGGCTCAATGAGGACGGTATTCCACCATTCCTTCAGGATTTGGCAACACTGAGAAAGAAACTCCTCATCCATTTTTCCGCACCAGCTCCATACCGTGTGGAGAAAAAAAGCTCAGAGGTTGTCGAATTAGTGGAGGAAGCGATCAAGAAAATCAAAATTGCAGGCTTTTCCGCCAAGGATGCCAAAGCTGCCGCACTGGCTGAGTTTCTGGCAGAGCTCGAAAGTAATCCCTATGGGATGATCAACGCGGTATCGGATTACAGTTTCGCTTTCGCTGCCACCTGCCAGCAAAGCGTCACCAAAAAGATGCAGAAGCAAAAGGGCATTACGGGAAAAGACGCCGATCAGAAAATGGAATATGAATATGTTATTGTTGATGAGGCCGCCCGTGTCTCGCCTCGCGATCTGATGGTTCCGATGGCGCAAGGCAAGCGGATTATTCTCGTCGGCGACCACCGCCAGTTGCCACATATTGTTAATGACGATGTGGTGAAAATGCTTTCGGAACAACAAAACGAGGAGTTGCTCGCAGACGAAAGCAAAATTGAGCACGATAAAGAAAATTGGGTAAATGTAAGTCTTTTTGAATACCTGTTTGTTAACCGCTTGCCCGTGTTGAAAGAACAAGATGGTATCACACGCTGTGTTACCCTCAACAAACAATATCGCATGCACCGGCTCTTAGGCGATTTTATCAGCCGTAATTTTTATGAACGGTTTGATTCATCGGAAAAATTTGAGTCAGGCAGACCGGATAGTGATTTCGTGCACAACTTGCCCGGCACAGAAAATAAACCCGCCATCTGGCTGGATGTCCCGACCTCAAAAGGCAAACATAAGCGGAGCGGAACCAGTTGGATACGCCCCGCCGAGGCAATTGCCATCGCCCGGCAGTTGGAAGATTGGATGAGCTCCGAAGAAGGTAAAAGTCTCTCCTTCGGCGTGATCTCGTTTTACAAGGCACAGGCAGATTATATAAAGAAACAACTGGTCAAAGACATGAGTGACAGCAAGAAACTTCGCATCGGCACGGTGGACTCGTTTCAGGGCATGGAGTTCGATGTCGTTTTTCTCTCCATGGTCCGAACGATGCAGCAAAACTGGAAACCGCATGCCGTTGAGGAGGAAAAACAGGCGCAAAGTCTCTTCGGGCATCTTTGCCTTTACAACCGCCTGAATGTCTCCATGAGCCGCCAGAAAAAACTGCTGGTGGTCGTTGGAGATTCGAGCCTGTTGCAAAGTGACCTCGCCGCGAAATTCATTCCCGGAGTAGTTGATTTTTTCAAACTTTGTCAAACAGAAGGGAGGGTATTGACATGTCGTTGAAATTCCTTGATTACGGCAAACCGAATCCTTTCAGAGGAACTATCGGGAAACCGCGCAAGCTTGCATGGCCGGTAAATGCCTATCGCATAACGTTGCCGAAAGCGCCGGAAGACAGCGACGGGCTTAACCCGTTCGAACGCGTCATCCTGAAAATCATCGATGCGTGCGGCATACGAGAGCCGGAGGCGCTGGCCCGGGAAACCTGTATTCCCATTGACTTCGTTCAGTGTATTCTCCTGCGCCTTCAGGACAAGGCGTTCATCGACGAATACAACGAGATCATTGTGCCGAAATATGACGGGTGGAAAAAAAGGGAAGAAGAGGAGTCGGGTTTTGTTACCGCGCTGCTGTTCCACGAACTTGCCACGGGAAAAATCCTGCCGTTTCTTCATCAACTGGATGACAATAATCTGCTGAAAACGAAAGAGGAAGAGCGCTTTAAAAAAATTTTGGAAAACGACGAGTATAAAGACACCCCGCCAACTCCACGCGACGCCATCATTGCGTTGCGTGCGATGAAAAAGCGCTCAAAGGCTTTTGGTGACGCTACATACTTGAAGCTTGAACAAATCACCATCGCCAATGAACCCGAGTTCTACCATCTTGACTGTCCCATTGCCATACAGAAAAGCGATGGTGAATTCCGCATTGCCAACCCATTTGGCAACGGTTTCTCCCTGCTTCTTGAAAATGCATTCAACCATTTGCTTGAACAGAATAAAAATTTAAGTGATTGGATAATGGACTGGAGGGAAAATCTGTCCAATCACAAACAAGACCAGCAAATCGCAATAGAGAAAGAACCGTATGACAACGATGCAAACTGGAGGCACTATCCGAATCTGATTTCAAACCTGCGCCTTGATAGAAACAAGCGCTACCGCTCAATCGAACAGATTCACGCAATTCTCGAATGGGCATTGTTTTATACTTGCGCCCAGCGCTCGTTTGACACCGTAGTTAACCAACTCAAAATTACCCATCAATCCGGACATTCCAATCTCCTGAAAGAGGCGGGCCGAAAAATCGGATTGAACTTGCCGCAACATGAGTTCCTGCCAATCAAAATGGGAAGACTCGATGACTTTCTCTCCGGCAAAGCGCATATGGAAACAGTTCTTTATATCGCACTTCTAATGGCAGGGAATGATGCTTCTCATCCCTTGCGCCGGATCGCGTCCCAGCATCAAGACTTTGTCATGCAACTCATAGACATCAGAAAGAAACGAAATGATCCGGCGCACGGAAAAGGTAAGCTCCGGAAAAACGAAACCGAATTGCCGGAAGAAGCTTTCATGCGCGAAATTGTTACTGTGTTATTGCCGGATATATGGTTCTCAAACACCCCCGGAACAGAGATAGACAGAGATGCTGTTGCAGATTCGCTCTTTGAGGCGCGAACCAATATTCAGAATGAATTCACTTTTGGACTATTCAACCGGCTTGGGATAAATCTGCAAGACCGTTTGATTTATGCGGAGCGCTTTTGGTTATTCTATCAAGATGGGGATGATGCACTTGCGTTTATTCGCGACTTATATGCTGCACTTCAGGCGACGTTTACAAATTTTCAGGATGGACTGCCTCCTGAGATTTCGGAATCGGAGTTTGTGCAGAAGGCAACGGAAAAAGCTGCTTCCGCCGGACTGGGAGAGTTGCCGGAATGCCTGCGTACCGTCAAGCTGGATGCGATTCGAAAAACCCTGCAGGGGGATAGCCAGACTCTGGGGGCATGTGTACTTGCTTTCCTGCTGGTAACGGATGACGACGTCTTGTGTTCGATTGCGGGAATACAACCGTCTTTCATTTCCGATGTTGCAGAGATTATTATTCGACGCGGACATGGTAATGACCCATTGCCTTTACCGAAGAAGGACATCGGAAAACTGCGAAAATCAACCTATTCAACCATAAAAACATTATTGGAGAGCTAACATGGGAATACTTGGGAAAAATGATGCTGAACTCAAACAACGTGCAGGTGAACTGGATAAACAGCGCATCGAACTGGACAACCGCGAAAGCGAGTTGAAGTCGGCGCGATCGAGCTTTGAGCATGAACAGAAGTTGTTTGAAGACATGAAAACCCGGTTTGAGACCGACAGAGAAGAACTTCGGAAGAAGACGAAAAAAGATTACGAAGATATCGCGTCCGAAAACGCAAAAATGGAAAAGCAACGCGTTGAAATCTTGAAACTCGAAGCCACGGCCAAGGCTGGATTCGTCGAAAAACAACGGGAAGCATTCAAGGAGGTCATTGAGAAACGCATTGCTGAACTTGACGCTCGCCAGGAAAAATTGAATGACTTGGAGTCAGATATTGCAAAAAAAATGGCAACACTGTATGGCCTGGAGGGTGAAATTGCCAAACGTGAACTTGCCGTGACTGAGCGAGAACAGAAAGCTGATGCCGGATTTGCCGACAAAGCCAAAGCATTGGCAGACGAAGCCACCCGTCAATATCAGGCAAATCAAGCGGAGGCGAAGCGTTTACGGGAACACGCTGACGCCATTGCCAAAGAACATCAAAGTCTTGAAGCCGCCAAAGCCAAACTGGTCCAGCGCGAGCAAACCATCACCGTTGCAGAGCAAAAGCGCGACGCAGGCTTTGCCAACGAACGTGCCATCCTGGATGCCGAACTGCGGGACAAACGCGCTGAAATGGAGGTTGAAATCCTTGATGCCAGGGAAAAGAGACTTTTCGCATTTGAAGATGAAATTGCTAAACTGAGAACAAAACGCCTGGAGGATATCGCAAAAGCCGAACAGGCCGAGCGGGATCGTATTCGCATCGAAATTGATGATGAAAGGAAGGAATGGACGAAGCTGCAGGAAAATGCCCGCAAACATCAGGAAGACGAACGGCTTGAACTAGATAGACTGAAGGGGGCGTTATCCGCGCTACAGAGTGAAATCGAAAGCCGCAAAACTGAACTGGAAGCCAATGAGCGGATGCTTGAACAAAAGGATCGGCGGCTTGAACAGCAATGGCAAAAACGCAATGAGCAATTTGACAGTGAAATTCAGGCGCAGATCGAAGAGCGGCATAAGTCATTTGAAGATCAGGAGAAGACGTCGAAAGCGGAAATTGAACGGCTGCGAGAGGGGCTTCGTATTCAAACCGAATTTGTCGGGGCATTCGATCAACTGAAACGGCAACTCGGCGATAAAGATCCGGCTGAAATTATCCGCGAACTTAACAGCAAAACGGATGAACTTAAACAATTACGTGAGGAGCTTGCCACTCGCCCAACTGAAGAAATACGCGAGAGATGCGAGGCTATGACTTCCGAGCTCGAACGTCTGAGGGTACGGAATGATGAACTCCAAAGGCAAGTCAAAGACAACGCTGCCGCGGTTGCGGAAACCGAAGACCTGCGCCACAGAAATAGCAAGTTGGATGCGGAGAAAAGATCATTAGAGTCCAGGGCGAACATTTTTGAGGATGGTATGAATGAGGCACAAGCCGAACTCAAACGTCTCCGTTCTGCCTACGAACGTCCTGCCGAGGTCTCCGCTCGCTATAAAGAAATCGAGATGCCACATATCAAAGCAGGCAAGGCGCAAGAGCCGAAAAAAATCGATCATCCTATTGATGAAATTACTTGGCTTACGGGTGTAGGTAATGCTTGCAACAGTTATGGATTGCACTTTAATCCGCGTATTCTGAAAGCATTTCACACTGCGCTCAAAACTGCGGAGTGGTCACCGCTCACCATTCTCGCCGGTGTTTCCGGTACCGGCAAATCCGAATTGCCTCGTCTCTATTCGCACTTCGGCGGGTTGATGTTCGAACCCTTATCTGTCCAGCCGAACTGGGATTCACAAGAATCCATGCTCGGTTTTTTCAACTCGATCGACAATAAATTCGATGCACAACCGTTGCTACGTTTCCTGGCGCAAAGTCAGAAAAAATGGATTGAGAAGACTGACCAAGATGAAGGATATCCCGGCTTACAGAATGCCGTTTGCCTCGTTCTGCTGGACGAGATGAATCTTGCTCATCCCGAGCTGTACTTTGCTGAATTCCTGAGCAAGCTCGAGCTCCGGCGCGGTATGAAAGGCTCGGAGGTGCCGAACCTGCCGGTGAAAATCGGTGCGGGAATGCCGCCTTACCAGCTTCCGCTTGGCCGCAATATCCTTTGGGCGGGAACGATGAATCAGGACGAAACAACGAAATCGCTTTCCGACAAAGTACTCGACCGTTCCATTGTCATTCATTTCCCGCGCCCGACCGAACTGAAACGTCGCTTGAAGCTCGCACCGCTTGACGAGAAGAATCGTGGACCGCTCCTGCATAAGGTTTCGTGGCAAGACTGGCTGGCCCAAAGCAGTTCATTCCAGGAAGATGAAGTCAGGCCATTCAAAAAATTCATTGAAGAAATGAACATGGCTCTCGCGGTCACAGGTCGTGCCATCGGACACCGTGTCTGGCAGTCGGTCGAATACTACATGGCGAACTATCCTGATGTCCGCGCTGCGCAAAATGAAAATGACAAAGATGCTTTGCAAAAGGCGATGCATATTGCCTTTGAAGACCAGCTCGTTCAGAAGGTTATGCCGAAATTGCGCGGTATCGATACCCGTGGCAAGAGCAAAACTGAATGTCTCGATAAAATCCTCACACAAATCAATGCCGGTATCGGCGACAAGTCATTCAATCTTGCAGAGGACTTTGATCGTGCTTGTGAACTCGGCTATGGTCAATTCATCTGGCAGTCCGCAAATTATCTCAAAGACGAACCGAAAAAGTCACCGGATTCACTTCAAGCAGTAGACATAGAAGAAACAGGCGAGACATTACAGCAGAATGAGGAACCACCAGAAGGGTTTCGGCCGAATGATTCAGCTCGAGGAAAACGTTGGGAAAAAATGAGCCCGGAACAACGTGACAAATGGATAAAAAATTATAACCCGCAGCCTCAGCAATGAACATACACGAGTGTTACGAGGCGCTGGCGAAAGACGATGACGCCAGTCTGAAAGCGCGTACTTTACTGGGGCAGGCACATTGGTTTGCTGTCAAAGCGGAGTTTGACCCCAAAACGGGTGACGCGCTTCCTCAGGCGTTGTCCGCATTCCTTGGCAAAACCGCAGATTCAACGGCAACCAGACTGCACGACCGTCTCTGGCGCATAACGGAACATGCCCGCCCGTCTGTGGAACGGCTCTTTCGGGCATTGAACGAAAGTCCGCGCCGTGAACACGCGCTGCTGCCGGTCCATGCCGTACGGGAATTGGATGCCAACAGTTTTATCAAGCTCAGCAACCGCCCGGGACGCAATATCCGGGAAAAGCTGGCCGGCAAGCCTTATCTCCAGGCCGTTCGCCGTTTTCAATCCGTTAATCTTCCTGAAAACCGTCTTTTGAAGGCATTCGCCACCCGTCTTGAGGAATTGCTCAAATTACGTCAGGACTGCCTGGGGGAGGCAGAGGATGAACTGCTCCCGATGATTCAATCGTGGCTTTTTTCCGAAGAAGCTCAGACTATCACTCGCTGGGATAACCTGCCGCCCAATAATACACTCCTTTCCCATCGCGATTACCGCTGTGTATGGGATGCTTGGCGTTGGCTGCAAACACTCGATGATGACATTGACTACGATTTTTCACAACTCGAAGCCCGTGCCGAAACGATGCGACGTTGGAATGAATATGGAAAAATGTATCTTAACGGAACCTATCTTTTTGCCGAAATACCTGTTCTTTTTGATTACGAGAAATTTGAAATACGCCCATGGGTTCCGAAACTCATATTTCAAAAAACAGCACGGAAGCCACCACGCAGCTCCAAGAGAGAACCGGAAATTTTCGAACCGGTTTGCGTTGATCTTACTGTTTTGCACCCAAGCTATGTCGGCGGCGCGGCAAAATACCCTGCGGTTTTGAGCGACGCATACCTTTGGCAGCAATGGAAGAACAGCGAAGAATCGCTCCATTTGGAACTTTTCAATTCCGATGCCGTATATTTCCACCCTGACACAACTACAATTTCCTTGGCAGACCTCTTTTTCTCCAAAGACAACACGCTCGAACATCTTGACTATGCCGGCCGTGCATTCGCCTCCCGGCTGCGCGAAATTTTCAAAAATAACACGCTGACCTGGCTCGTTCCCGATTTTCTCAACGATTTTGAGCTTGAAATCACCCGTCGCAACCTGAATGCCCGCTTTCCAAACGCCGAGCCGCTTCCCCGCAGCGTAGCGGCTGTTTTTGAGTGGGTTGATTATTCCAAAATCAAAAACGACGGGTTTTCCATCACGGTTACCGACCGCGTCGGCGGCAAAACCTGCGACACCAAACTCATCGCCCGATTCGATTCCGAACTCAAAAAACGCCTTCCCGAAACCTGCGGTTTTTACTGGGAGCGCTGCCCGTCGATAGTCGTTTCTCACGAAAGCACAGGGGAAAAGCACATATATGAAATTGCCGCCGTCGACGGAAACTGTCAATGGCACAGCGAAGTCCAATCGCAGGAATTGCCGTTTATACCAAGAAATGACAAACGTCCTGACCCATGTGCATCCCATATCGATCTTCGCGAGAGCCCTGTTGCCGGTGGCGCCCGCCTTCACGATTTGCAACAACGCGCCGGTGATATCCCGCTCTGGCGCGACCGCATCCCCGAGCTCGCGATCAAGGTGAAAATCGACGGGATTCTTCGGCGTCACTGTCTGGTGGGAAAAAATACCACCGTTCGCCCCAAACGCAATGAAATTGTATCAATTCCAATTTCCGATAGCTTTACGCTTCCCCCCAAAAGGCCATTTTATCAGTTTCCGCTTTATCAAGGAGAAAATGCCGACGAACTCGGCTTCTCCGCACGGCTTGATTCTCCCGCATTTCCCTTAAAAACAGCCACCGAATGCAGACTCCACCTCACTTTTGAGTATGGCGCCGATGAACCTTATAAACTCATTTTCTCTCCGCTTGATGAATCCTTTCCGCCCGTTCGCGCCACCTGGCAACGTACCGGAGAGGAAATTATCACCGATGCCCCCGCTCCGGAGTACCCGGTACCGTTATCGTGGGATGATTTGCAAAAAATGCCGAAGCCGGACAGCCAGGAAACCAACGATTTTTTGGAATGGGTAATATCTGCAATTAATAGGTTGGACCGTGATTTATTTATTCGCCCGCAGAAAAGAATGATCGGCGAAATAAATAGACCTTGGCAAAGAGATAAAAAGGGAGACTATTTTACCCATGCAGACTGTGACGAAATCGGCACATTTGTTTTCATTCATGAGAATAATTTTGTGGAAGGAGTGAGCTATGAAGATTTTGACTGTGGAAATAAAGTGTCGTTTGAACTACAGAAACAAGATGGAAAAACACCTTTCGGTCGTAAAATTGCATACCTTGATTACGAAGAAGAACTACGATTACGTGACCTTGACGATGATTTGATTAAAAATATCCGCAAACGTCTTTATGTTCCATTCATTCAAGTCTGGAAAGATGGACGCTCAATCACAGATGAAGAATGCCCGGAATACTTTGCCCAGGCAGCCCCGCAAGTAGTCGAATACCTTACTGATTTATTAAGTTGGGATGAAATTCCGCAACAGGTGAAAAATGAATTTTTATTTCTGCTTGCCTGTATTCACAAAGACACGACCGGGGATTGTGTTCAATGGATTAGTGAGCAAGTAGAAAAAGGTTGTATTTGTGACTCGCAGGCAGTTGGTTTCGGGCTTGGAGATCTCTCGGAGGAGTGGCAGCAAAACATATTCAGTAGTCTTGCCTCAAGTCCGGATCCATTGGTCATCAGTAGTTTTGCCTACGCTATTTGGCGGGAAGAGCACTTTGTTGAAAAATTCTCGATTTCGGAATTACAAATGACTCTGAAAGCATTGTCAAAACGCTTAGCGGATATAAGCTCAGCGAAACTGAAAGACGCAGATTGGAAAAAGGTTCGCAACTGGGCTCGCTCCACCGCTGAGTCGCTGGAACTTCTGCTCGGATTATTGCGCACACGCGCCTCGGCGAATCCCGAAATCAAAATGTGCCTACAGCCGCATCAGGAAATTGCAAAAAAGCTTGCAAAACAGGTCGAACGGATTGTCGAAATAGTGGTGCAGTCAAATGTCAAACTGTTTTCCCGGGTCCAACTGAACCTCCAAAAGCCGGAAGGCGACCGCACGCCCGATTTGCTCTATGCATTAAGGCTTTATCTCACCGGTGATGATGGCGCAAATGCCATCCATATCACCAGCGTCTCCGACAACGATAATGACAACGATAACGATTGAATAAGGAACCTGACAATGAAAAACTATTTGCTTACATGGTATGGAATTACCGACCTTCGTGCGGCGCTTGGTCTTGAAGTTACCGATGGCCCGATTTTCGGTGCACTTAAGACTGGAGAATTCACTGATGTCGTCATTTTGGGCTACACCAATCCCGGGAAAGCTTCTAATGCATTCACCGGCGAACTTCGCGAAAAATGGGAGAAACTGCGACAAACTGACTTGGAAGAGCGGCTTCGGTTTCCCCGCAATGAAGCACAGCAGTTCGTGGATGCCGTAAGCAATACCGCGACAGGTCACACCCTTTTTGTAAATTGGTTGAAAGCCGGAATTGCCGCCGCTGGAATTATCTGCAATATTCAAATCATTCCGAAAGAGCTAAAGCATTTGAATGACGCGCATGGGATTTACGATTCTGCCGCATCTGCATTGAAGCTTGCGCTGAGTGATGTCGAAGAAAAAATGCTTACGGTTTTTATCAGCCCCGGAACGCCGGTGATGGCCTATACATGGGCATTGTTGGCGCGAGCAAATCCGCAGCATAACATTGCGGTTATTGCGAGTTCCGACCCGCGCAAGCCGCCGGAGAAGATTGATTTGCCCAAAGAATTGGTCATGCCTGTTCTTACTGCAGCACAAACAGTAAAGCCATCTGGGTTTGATGTGATTATTCACTTGCTCGGACGCGAACGGATGCCGATTTATTTCGGCATGCTTCAATTCCAGGCCCATGAGCATATTTTTATTACGACACAAGATTTTAACGATGCGGCAAGAATTTTGTCGCGTTTGCTGCCAAATGACTGTAAGCACAAAATCGTCACTATTCCATCTCCATTTAACCCGGGAGATACTCGAAAAGCTATCGAAAAGCAATTGAATCAATTTTCGCCTGAAGCTAAAATTTCAGTAAATCTGACGGGAGGGACGAAGTTGATGTTTGCGGGCGCCCTGTCTGCCTGCTGGGAGCGTGGACTTGAGCCATTCTACTTTGAAATCAATCACCACAATATCATTTTCATTCGTGATGGTTCGACGATTCCGTTTGTCGGCGCAAAGTCTGTCAATGATTTTCTGGCAGTCAATGGCTTTAAGATCACGAACCAGGGATACTGGACAGATTGCCAATGCCGGGAAGCGAGATTGACTGTGACCCAAAAGCTATGGGAGCAGAGGCAGACGCTTGGAAAGCTCTATCAAACTCCGACATTTCGAAAGTATAACGCTCCGAGGGGGTGGAAACGCAATCCTCCGTTTGATTGGATATGGGGAAAATCTCAAGCAACATTTAACAGCAGAGGGCAAGGGACACTTATCTTAGATGATGAAGCAATCATCATCCCGGACTGCGATGATTTTGGTCAGTACCTCGGTGGCGGATGGTTCGAAGAGCATGTCTTTTCTTTGTTGCGCCAACTCGAGCAGAAAGGGCTGATTTTCGATTTACGAATCGGCTTGGAGGCGGACTATGCCGACAAATTCCATGCGCCTCAAGATATGCCGGTCGGAGAGTTTGATTGTTCGTTCACGAATGGAAAGCGTTTATGGATAGTTGAATGTAAAGCAGGTCAGGTCAAACAGGACCACATACAAAAACTTGAAAACAATCTGAAAACCTATGGTGGTATTGCAGCAAAGGGTATTCTCGCATCTTCTTTCCCGATAACTCCTCCATTGATGAAGCGTATCAGTCATTCTACATCCATTCGGGCTATTCATCCTGGTGAATTGAATACAGAAACTCTCCGGAGAATCATTTCTTCATAACTCATTTTCAGACAATATTCCACTTGCATGGCGGTTATAGAACAGAGATATCTGCTACCTCTCTGGGGCATATATGGGAAGATTTTATGTTTGGGGTCAAAAGACTGCTATGCGCAGGGAAAAGAGTTTTATGAAGCCGTTACTCAGCATGGATTGAAGATAGCGTATGCTCAATTTTGCTATAAGAGCCACGTTTTTCAATAATAATCAAGCATATATTACTTCCGTGGAGGATGATCAATTAAGTGATCCTGTCGGCTTTCGGGCTGGCGGGATCGTTTGTTTTTAACCTGGAGGTATGTATGAAATTGATGATTCAGAAGAAGGTGTTGGCTGGGGCTTTGAGTGTCCTGGGGAAGATGGTTAGTCGGTTGTCGCCGGTGGCGGCGCATCGGTCGGTGTTGATTGCCGGAAAAGATGGGGTCGTGTTGATCAGCGCTACAGATGGCGTGGAGCTGATGGCGGTCGAACTGAGCGTGGAATTGGAGGGCGCGTTTACGGCTTTGGTGCCGTTTGCGGAGCTGAAGGAGTGCTTGCGGAATGGGAAGAGCGGCGAGATCGTTTTGAGCGTGGAGGCGGGAACGGCCACGATCAGCGAGACCGTTCGGGGGAAGGTTTCGGAGAGGACGTTTCTGGCGGTTGATCTGTCGGAGTGGCCGGAGAGGGAGGCGGTACCGAGGGATGTTAAGGCGGTCGCGTTGCCGGAGGGAATTGTTGGGATGCTGGCTCATGCGGCGCAGATCGTGAATCGGCAGGAGACAAGGTTGCCGTTGCGCGGGATCAACCTCAGCAGAGATGGGATCACTGTGACGGATGGCAAGCAGTTGCTGAATATTCCGGTTGCGCTGGAGCTGACTTCGGATGTGACGATACCGTTTCCGCTGGCTTTATTGACGGCAGCTTCGGAGGGGTCGGGAACGTTGGTGATATGGCAGTCGAAGCACGACCGGCTGTTCGAGATCAGGGTCGGAAACTGGACTTGGTGCGGTAAGTTGCTGAGCGGGAATTATCCGAATTGGCGTCAGGTGGTTCCTGCCGCCGGTTCGATGGATTATACCGTGAAGATTACTGACCATGCCGGCTGCGTCGAGTTCTTGCGGAAGGTACCGGATAATCATCCGCATCACGCGATTGGATTGCATTTTGCGGTCGACAGCCTGGAGATGGTTTCAATGGATTTCCCGGAACTGAAGTTGAAGATTCCGTGCGAGTTCATCGGAAAGCTGCCGTCCGCTCCATTGGTACTCAATAAGTATGCGTTGCTGCGTATCTTCAATCACGGCCATGACACGATCAAGGCTTGTCATGCGTTCGCGCCGGTGCTCGCTTCCGGCGGCATGGGAAATCTGTTGGTTATGCCGATCAATTGCAATCCGAGTTTCGTCCAAAAGGCGACCAGCGTGCCCGCCGCTGGACCGCGTGCAGGTACGACCTGCAGCGATGTTATTTCAAAGCAAAAATCCACAAATCAACCCATTAAGGAGGAACCCAAAATGGAAGTCAAAACTGAAGAAAAGAAAATCGAAACCATGGAACCGGTCAGCGCGATGGATGAACTCAATCATGGCATTGAGGAACTGCGTCTGAAGCTCAAAACGCTGCTTGACGAATCGGCGATCCTGACCCGTAAGGTTAAGGAAGCCGCATTGCAGCAGAAACAGAAAGAACGTGAGTTCATTCAGGCTCGCCGGGCTATCGAGCGGATTCGGATGGCATCCGGATTCTGATTCGCACAAAACAGTAAAATAACAACTTGAAGGTCGAGGACAGTGATGTCCCCGGCCTTCGCTATTTATGAGGTAAATTATGTTGAAATTGAATGCATCGTATTCGAAGAAAGTTCCGGCGGAGGGTGAATATTCCAGTCAGAGTTATCATGCTTCCGTGGAGGTGGAATTGCCGGACGGTTTGTCGCAGGATCAGCTTCAGGGCAAGATTCACGAAACCTTTGAGATTGTCAAGAATAGCGTTGAACGGGAGCTTGTACAAGGCAACGGTTCGGCGCAAAATCATGACCAGACGCCTCGCCAGAACAGTCGGTCAGGAAACGGGAAATCCGAGCCTTTGGCGAGTTCCAAACAGCTTTCGTATCTGCTGGATTTGGCACGTGGAATCGGCATGACGCCGCAGCAGATCGCGGCGCGGTTTCAGGTCGGCGATATCAAGCAGTTGTCGAAACTGCAGTGCAGCAAGTTGATCGATGAGATCAATGGGAGGGCCGCATGAGCGAACTGGATGAATTGCGAAAGCAACCGCATTGGTCGTATTCGGCGCTGAATACGTACCTTAATATCTGCCAGGTGCAGTATTACTTCAGGTACATCGAACAGACCGAGGTTGAGCGGACTTCGGCTTGTTTGCCGTTCGGGCGTGCGTTTCATGCAGCGTTGACTTCGCAGGCATGGGAATGCGTGATGGGCAGCTCCTCGACCCGCGAAGAAATCGTCGAGCGTTTCGTTGAGGCTTTTGAGATCGAAGCTGAGGCTACGCCGAACCTGATTTATAAGGACGGCGAGAATCTCGACACGATGATCGAACTTGCCTCGAAAATGCTGGATGTAGCGCTGGCACACTGGTCGGATTTCTACACGATCAAAGGCGTCGCGGAAGCGTTTGTAGTTGAAGTTTCTGGACTCGGCAAGAAGCTGATCGGGGAATTCGATCTGATCGTCAGTGACGGCCCGGATGCTTGTATTGTGGACTGGAAGACTTCGGCGAGTCGTTGGCCTGCCGGTAAGGTCGACCGTGATTTGCAGGCGACGGTGTTCAGCTATGCGTATTGGAAACAGACCGGCAAAAGGCCGCTGTTCCGATTTGACGTGACCACCAAAACGAAAACGCCGGATTGCAGCAGTCATTACACGGTGCGGGATCAGCATGATTTCAATCGTTTTGAAGTCATTGCGGGTCAGGTCGAAAACGCAATCAACAAAGGGGTATTTCTGCCGAGCGAAATGTCGTTCGCCTGCGCGGAATGCCCCTACGCAAAAAAGTGCCGTTCCTGGCACTGCAAAGTGAGGTGAAATATGGGATTGATGGTAGATTCAAAGGCGAAATTCGTCGGGCGCGATGAAATCGCTCTGGTGCCGACTCCGGCCGCAACCGCGAGCTGGAAGCCGGTGCCACACACGGAAGTGATCGATTCCGTAACTGACATGGTACGCGCACGGAATTGGCAAATTCTCGACGAACAATACGGCCTGGCCCGTGACGGTCAAAAGATGTTCGGAGTGGTCCGGATCAACAAGAGCAACTCGACGGAATGGAGTCGCTGCATCGGCATTCGCAACAGTCACGACCGCAGCTTTGCGGTCGGCCTGACTGCCGGTGTTTCGGTGGTCGTTTGCAGTAACCTCGCGTTCGGTGGCAGCATGGTTTTGAAGCGGCGGCATACCAGTCGGATTGAACTCAACGGTTTGGTCGTTGAGGCCATTGATTCGCTCGAAGTCGAGTTTCTGACGCTAGAAAACGTGCTTGAAGATTTGAAAGTCGGCTATCTGGATGACGATGAGGCACGAGCGGTAATCGTCAAAGCCGCCGAAGCGCAAGCCATCAACTCTTGTGACATTGTCCCGATCTTCAAAGAGTTCAAAGAGCCCAGGCATAAGGAGTTCGCAGATTCGACGCAATGGAGCCTGCTTAATGCGTTCACGCAGCACGCTCACAAATACAGCCCGGCCAGGGCCGATATCTGCTACCGAAACCTGACACGATTATTCGGTTTGGATGGACAGCCTGCGTTGCTCTGGTAGTTTCCCCTCCTGCCGAGGATACGCCCTCAACCGAAAGTGGTGCAATCGGTTGAGTATTTCGCACCCCGGCAGCCTGAAAAACTGCCGGCTTCTTTTTCAAATAAGGATCGAACATGAATAAAACAAGTTGCCCGAAATGCGGCGGTTCTGCATTTCTGCGGCATACAAGTCAGAAAGTCGGCACGGCTGCCGGCGTAATCGCCGGTGGCGCTGTAGCCTACGCCGGAGCGGCTTCAACAGGTGCGGTAGTCGGCGGACTGATCGGAGGTCCACTCGGAGCCATTGCAGGGAGTGTAGCCGGTACGATTCTCTCCGTGCTGATCGGCGCATCGACCGGAGCCGTGGCTGGTTCCAATGTCGGCAAGCTTGTCGACGAAAACGTAATCGCCACTTACGAATGTGTTCGTTGTGGACACGAATTCAAAACTTGAGGTAAAAAATGGACGATATGAAATGCCCGGATTGTGGATCAAGAACCTGTGTTTCGTGGGACGATGGCTATCTCTGCCTCGACTGCGGAACCGAATTTGATCTTGCCGACAACCACGAACCCTACGAAGAACTGGAGGAATTCTATGCCTGAAGAACTCACCACCCAAAACAACAACGAACCCCAGTCGCCTGAAGACGAAAACCCCAACTCGCCGTTCCAAATCGACCTCGATGACGACAGCCTGACCGACGCCGCCATCGGCTTCGGCCTCGGCACCCTGGCAACATTGCTGATCGTCAGTATTGCCAGCATCTTCAAGCGGTAAAAAACGAAAATCTTCCCGAGCCCATGAAAAGCCCAGGGAAGATTTTTTTGTTTAATATGAAATGATTTTTTGATATGAATATCGATTAAATATTAGCTTTAATGTTTTGTCAAGTCTTAAAATGATGTTTATTTTTAGTAAATTTTGTAATTATCAATTATAATTGCATTAACATGTTTATAATAAGCAAGTTGTGATGTTGAGAAGTTTATCTTATTAATGTATAATAAACCACAGATCGAGAAAGTTACTGTCGCAAAATTAGGAGGTAACACCGGAAAAGACACAAAAATACGCAAGCAGAAATAATGATCATAGTGATCAACGAGAAATTATGAAATTGATTCAACAACCACAAGGAGGTTAAATATGAATTTCATACCGATTGGAAACGATCCCGAAAAGCGGGAAAAATGCCAACGCGATCAGAAGGAACTGTATCGAAGATGTGCGGAAGCGAGTGAACGTCAGAGCTTATATGACGAAAACCAAAACCTTAAAAGTACTGTTGAAGAGCTGATGCGTGAAAAGGAAAATTTGGAATTCCAACTGATGCTGCTGAAAAGTGCTCGGATTATTTGTCCGGGCAAACCGGAGGATTATTATCGCCTGTTACTGGTAATCTGCCAGATCGTGGACCCGAGTGTCACGCCATCGGACGTCGATATGGTATTGGCGGAAAAAGAATCGGTCCGGAATTCTCCGGGTCTCGAAGTTGCCAGAAAGAACAAGAACGCCATGGATGTCGTTATCAATGGTTTGAAGGGAAATCATTCTCAACAACATGTTAGATCGGCACTGGGGAAGATTCTTGAATGTTCGCCAGTCGACTGTTCCCTTTCCGATAGTGTCAGGCTGGTCATCATCCGGCAGCCAGGATGGCAGGCAGAAATATTTCTAATAATACTTGAAATATTCAAGCAGATACCAGTCGGTTATAACGATGCGTTGGGCAGGTTAGTTCTGGAGTTAATTTCGCTTCACGTCACTGGCTGGCAGGTTAAATGTAATGTAGATCACTGGATGAATTATTACCGAGCGTATTGTCAGGAGATGATCAGCCTGGTGGCGGGTAATACACTGGCCATTGCTCTCGACACGTCTACCAATGCCAGCCGGGCACTGGGTAGTAAGCAGGCCGTGGTTCCCGGCACGTCCAATACCGGCATCGGTGATAATGAGTTGCGGGATGTTATTGTTGCGGTCGCGGATATCTGTGCCGATGATAAGCAGGGTACCAGACGCTCATGTATTGCTGGAAAGTTGCAAAACTACAGCAGTGATCACGTCGCGCGGATATTGACCGAGGCGGTTCAGCGCGGATTGTTGGCATTCGCTTATCCAAGCAGTCCCAGGCATCCGAAGCAATATTACCTTTTGACGGCTTCCGGAGAGGATATTATTTCTTCCGAAAAGCTGCCGCAAAGCATAGGAGGGCCGTCACAGACATAAAATCCAGCTTCTTTGTACTTCCGCTGATGAGCTCTCCAGCTTACGGTGGAAGCGGTTTCCCGCAGGAAAACCCCGCATTATGTGACGGGGACCGAAATCAGAACCAAAAAATACAGAGTTTTACAGAACATCACAGCGATAATTTGAACTTAAATTGATTCAAATTTTTTGTAAAATGTGTATGCAAACAAAAAGGATATTTTACAGTATGAAAAGGAATGAATTGAAAAATGTCGGGGCGAAACTGAAAATGGTCAGCACGCCGGATTTCACCCAGGAGCAGAATGAAATTATTTTGCAGGCGCAATGCGATTTGTATCTCTATTCGAAGCTGAGGGCAAAGCAGTTCAAGACGTGTTTTCCCGGGGCCACTGAAAACGGAATACTGAATCTCAGAAACGGCAAGTACAAGATCGATTTATCGAAATGGGCTGATTCGGCGGACCTGGTGTTTCAGGAAAAGCCGACCGACTATCGCGGTTTTCACTATTATGGAGTCGCGGTGCCGGCTGATATTGAGAAAGTTCCGGAATTGAAGGGTGCCCGCCATATATTACTGCGGTTGTTCTCATTGGTCAATCCGGTGGACGGCTGGGTTGTCGATGATTTAAAAAGCGCCAAGGGACATCCTTGTATGACCGAGCAGGAGGTTTGGGCGCGGCGTGATTTGATCGCGGCCAGGCATATCGCCCACCATATGAAAATTTCCGAAGATATTGCAGATGAAATTTTGCTGGGAAACAGCTCCCTGCAGCGTTCCGTCGTCAATTTTTTTCTTAATTCGGAAACGGAACCTGGTACTACCTTCATCCCGTTCCGGATGGGGAATCAGGTATTGCATTATACCGTTATGGATAAGGAGTTTGGCGGAAAGCGTTTATTGCTTCCGATTAGCGCTTTCATTCGGGGCGGCGATGCCCGGGAATTTATCCATTATGTCATGCCGTCAGGCTCATATCCGCTGTTCCAGCTGAACCGGCTGGTGGAGAATGATCCGCGTCAAGTAATTTTGACAGAGAACCTCCGGTTGGCGGTGGAAAACGCCGAAGCAGATACCGGGATATTCGTCACGTCATTTTATGGTGGTACGCAGGCGGTTCCCAAAACCGATTTCAGTCCATTGTACGGGCGGGATGTTTACTTTTTATTGGTGAATTATCCGTTAGCGGCAGATTCGATAGAGAATCTCAGATGTGCCCTTGAAGTATACCAAAAACTCTGGGACCAAAGTCATGATCTAAAGTTTCTTTGTCCGGAAGGGCTTAAGTGGACGCCGGCAGATAAAGACGATCTCAATGGAAAATATAACGGGAAGATCAAAAATATGGTCGAGCTACCCGCGTGGCGATTCTTGGAGCTCTGCGTTGAGGCCGGGTTACACGTTCCTAAAGAGTATATGCTAGAGAAGTTTGACGTTCTGAATATCAGCCAGCTCAATGAACTTCCCGATATCCAGCCACTGGTTTCCCCGCTATTGAGCCAAGGGGATTTCTGTACGGTATATGCGGGAAGCGCCGCAGGGAAATCCATGTTGATGATGACATTGGGCATGGGCGTCGCGATGGGTGCGCCGATGTTCGGAGGGAAGTTGCATACGGATGGCAAACCGCGCGGGACACTCTATTTCAGCGGGGAAATGAGCTCTGTGCGTTATAAAAAGCGCGTACAGAGAATCATGCAGGAATTTTCCGGGAAGTACTCGCAGAATCAGAACTATTTCCAGCTTTATAACGCTCGAGGGGTTGATCTTTCTGCTGAAAAACATCAGGAAGCGTTCGAGAGGTTGCTGGGTAGCATAAAGGAGACGAGCCCGGATCATGATGACGTCGAGCTGGTCATTTTCGATAACTGGCAGTCCGTGACGCACAATTCCGATTTGCCGCAAACATTCTATTCGTTTTTTGAGTGGATTTCGGCATTGCAGGCCAGAAAAAAGCTCACGGTTGTCGTTATCAACCATACTGACCGGGATGGTAAAAGAATGCGCGGGTCCCATGCCATGGTTATGAATTCGGATATGGCCATTAAATTGGAACCGATCCATGCCGGCAAAGGGATTTGTTCGATGTTGGTGCATTCAACAAAAGATCGCGACGGGGTATTTCCGCTTGATGATTCATTTGTCGTAACGCTTAATTTCAACGAGCCTGATTCCCCGTGGCAGGTCCGCTCCGCGACCCCGGATGAGCTTCAAAGGTTGCGTCCGCACACGGCGAATAAGTCTGCCCTAAAAGCCGATAAAGGCTGGGATGAGCTTTCCGTTCGCCAGCAGAAGAATATAATCAAGAAAGCGTACGGCAAGGAGACCTCGGCAGAGATCGCCGCCCAGTATGGAGTAAGCACGTCCACCATCGACAAATTCAAGAAAACACACTTGCTGCGGGATCGGGACCTGAAGGAGGGGCTTGAGTTGGAAGACGAATGATTTGTAGAGGGTATTGCGGAAATTATTTTCTTACAATCCGTATCATACTATGAATTATTGTGGTAATTCAGACATGCGCTAAAATGACTGAATTAGGCATCCAAGGCCTACCGGCAAAAAACGGATTGATCCGATTGCTGGACGATGGCTTAGGATTAGCGTAGTATCTAAACGCAGTGGGTTTGTCATGGATGAACTCTACTCATGATATGGTCCATATCATATATAGTAGATTCAGTAATGATAAACCCACTATAAGAGAGAGATTATGAGTAACGGAAATAGTAAGAAGAAGATAGTAAGTAGTACAGATACCTACAAGAAAGAAGAGTATAGAGGATATCCTATACTGGTTAACAAGGAGAAGGAGCAATTCTGTAAACGAAGTATGCTGAAGGTGTTGGCGGATACGTTTGAGTCGGCGACGGAACAGTCGAAGACATTTTTCATGCGGTACGATGTTCGTTTTCCGAAAGGGAACTTCGAGCACCAGTCCAATAAATTGATATCTTCATTCCAAGCAGACTTCATGAAGGAGCTGCAACGCAAAAAAATGAAACCGAAGTATGTCATAACCAGAGAACAGAGCCGGGAAAAACATCAGCATTACCATGGAGTTTTGCTGCTCAACGGCCAGAGGGTGAAAGACATTGAAAGACCGCTGAACATTGCTGAACGGATTTGGCGTCAGAAACTGGGTATTCCGGCACTGCAGGCTGGAGAAGGCCGGCTGATTGATCCGTGTACAAAGTCGCGTTCCGGCGAGGCCGTGAAGAACGGCGTCATGCTCCGGAGAGACGATCCAGAGTATGACCAGAAGTGCAAGGAGTGCTTCAAGCGGGCCAGTTACCTGGCGAAAGAAAATACGAAGGGATATGCACCGTCCGGTGCGCGGGAAATCTTGTCGTCCAGGGTAAAACAACCAAAACAAGGAGGCCTTAAAGACTAAATGAACCGCTGGCAGAATCCATTTTCCGCTTTGTCCGATTCCGCGATTTGTGACGAAGCGAAGATGCCGGGGAAACCCGGGGTAGCCAACCAAAATTCTGCGTTAAGCTCCGATGCGGAAAGGAGTGTCGTTCCATGAAGCCACTGATAAAATCCCCTGTGCGAGGAACGACTATAAAGCTGATCGGGAGGATACTTCAGCCGATCGCTGAGACGGGAGTGATCACCATTCCCGAACTGAACGAAATAATGAGCAATCTGCGCCATCTGTCGCAGAAGGGCGAATTAATTCCGGATGTGATACCGAAGCTGCTGACTCAAAAGGAGGCAGCGGAAATGTTGGGAATCAGTTTCCCGCATTTCCGAAATCTGGAACGCGATGGAGCGTTTCCATTTAAGCGGAGGATGATCGGTACGACGGTAAGATACTGCAATACCGACATCGTCAAATACATATTGACATTGGGCGACGAGGCTGAAAGGTCAGATGAGGCCGACGCTCAAGGATTTTGAAAACTTCCCGCAGGGGCTGCGACGTAAAGCCGTCACTCCCCTGCGGGAATATTATTTGCTCAGAATATCTCGAAGCTGGTTCAACGTTTTCCGGGAGGCTGGTGGATTGGTGGCCAGCAGTTCCAGCGCCCGGTTGATCCTTGCCTGTGGCGAGACCTGGCCCATGGAGGAGCTGATGGCTGCTATCGCCTGCAACTGCGCTTCGTCACCCACATGGACGTAGTATTTATCGGCGATTTCCGAATTCGTCCCCAAGATCGAAAGCAACACCGCTTTCGGGACATTGGCTGCCGCACAAAATGAGGCGAATGAATGGCGCAACGAGTGGAAGCCGTATACGGTAACTTTCTTCCGGCGCCCCGGCATATCGACCGAAGGTTCGACCCCAATCCAGCGAATGACCCGCAGAGCGTCAATATTTACAAGGTTGTTGCCGGTATTCTTTCCGGCCCGGTCCGTCTGAGAGTATCTGGCGGCTGACTTCGGGCAAACGTATTGATCCGATTGCCATTCCAATGCTTCCAGAAGCACCGCATGAAGCTCCGGGGCAATAGGCAAGGACACCTCTTTTCCGGTCTTAAATTGTTTGACAAAAATCCGGCTGCGCTCTAAGTCGATATTCTGCCACTGCATGAGGACACAATCCTTGAGCCGTTGACCGGTAAACATGCCAATGTGATAGATCACTCTGAGCTCAGGTTTGTTTATTACCTTGTATTTATCGTCGACCAGGACTTCAAGGATTTTTTGTTCCTGTTCACGGGTGAACGCCTGCCGCCGTATCAGGGTCGCCTGTTCCTCGCGTTCGTTGCGGTAAAGTGACTTGGCGTAAAACGGGTTCGGCAGTTTGCGGTAATCTGCCAGGATGTCAAGAACCTTCCGCAACCGTTTGAGTTTGCGGTTGTGGGTATCCACGGCAAGAGAATCTTTGCGGAGATGATTGGCATATTCCTCGGCCACCTCCGGCGTGACCTCATCGACCGAGCTGATAATCTTATGCTTTTTCTGGTCTTTGATCGGCTTGGTGACGAAATCGACAAACTCCTGGAACGTTGTTTGATACGATAACTGTTCGCTGACGGTATGTGGCATGGCCCGGTCCGGATGGGCGGAGTATTTTTCCCAAGCTTCCGTAAGTGGTAATTGCTGAGATTTTCGGGCAAACCCTTTGGCCTCGTTGACGTGGGCTGCCACGACTTCAATGCTCCGGGCTTTGGTAACCGGAATCAATTCTTTTGCCTTTTTTGCGGCTTCTTCCTCGTTGGCAGTACGGAGCGGGACCTCTTTGCGCTGCCCGTTGATTTGGTAGCGGAAATAAAAGGGGCCACCGGGTACTTTCTGCCGGATGGAGCCAAATTCGAGTTTCATACAGACCGCCTTCTTCTTTTTCATCACGATTCACCTGAATAACAGGTTAAAGCACAATATATCACGAGGATCTTCTCCGGTTTAAACCATAAACGGCCTCAAAAATGATGAAAAATCCTGGAATAAATTGAAAAG